>CAYVKH010000178.1:0-2507 GCA_964451965.1 uncultured Opitutaceae bacterium | reverse complement strand
CGGCGCGTACTCGTAGGTGGGGTAGAGGATGTCGCCCGAGAAGACCACGTAGGCCGAGACCGGTATCATCGCGATCTCGGCGGCGAAGACGTAGATCATGCGGATCCCGTAGCTAGGGGGCGGGAAGGCCTCCGAGGGGCTGGCGAGCGGCCACCAGTAGAGAAGCGACACGGCGAGGAACATGAGGTGCTCCACGACGTGGACCAGCCTGTCCTGGAGCGTCCATTCATAGAGGAAGGGCGCGTGCCAGAGGCTTAGGACCACGGTCGAGGCGACGGCGCAGGTCGCCGGGTGGAAGAGCCTCCGCAGCAGGCTCCGCGGGGCGGCCCTGGAGAGGACCGGGTCCACCATCCAGGAAGGCGTCCCGAGGAGGATGAGGAGCGCCACCGGGTACATGATGAGGAGGTGCTGCACCATGTGCGCCGAGAGCAGGAAGCGCTCGGCCACCTGGTCGAGCGGCGAGCCGACCGCCAGGTAGAAGATGAGCAAGGCCGAGTAGAACAGCGCCGCCCTGCCGCGGGGGTAGGGCCGACCCGGCGCGAGCGCCGGCCTCAGGGGCCCGGCCAGCAGCGCGTAGAGCCAGCCCGCGAGGATGAGGCCGCCGGTCAGGAACGGCTCGTTGTGCCAGTGGCGCCAGTCGATCATGTGTTGAGCCCGGATGGCGCCCGGGCGGCCCCAGGCTCAGGCAACCCGAAGGACAGCCGCGGGCGGGTCCGCCATCGCCGCCGGGGGCGGCACGCTCGCCTCGGCCCCGAAGAGCTTGAGGAGCGCCCACATCGTACCCCCCGCGAGGATCAGCCCGATGAAGAAGAGGATCGTGCAGAACGCCCTGTCCCAGCGGAGGTGCATGAAGTAGAAGATGACGAACATGAACTTCACCGTGGACAGGACCACCAGCACGGAGACCAGGAGCCACTTCATGAAGGGCAGGTAGACGGTGACGAGTTCGAGCCCGGTGATCACGGCGAGGAGCATGGCGATCTGGACGAAGATCCAGAACTTGCTCTGCTCAAGCCCGTGACCGTGGGCGGGGGCTGTGGTGGCGGGGGCGCTCATGGCTGTTTTTCGGGGGGAGGGCGGTCAGAGGTACTCGAGCAGGTAGACCGCCGTAAAGATCACGATCCAGACAATGTCAACAAAGTGCCAGTAGAGGCCCATCATCTCGACGTCGATCGAGTCCCTCTCGGCGAGCCGCCCCGTGAACGAGTAGATCAGCATCCCGGAGAGCCAGATGACCCCGATCAGGACGTGGAGCCCGTGCGTCCCGGTGAGGGTGAAGAACGTCGTCCCGAGTATGCTGTTCGTGATCGTCAGGTGCTTCTCGAACACGAAGTTCCTGAACTCGTAGACCTGGCACCCGAGGAAGATGCAGCCGAAGAGGATCGTCGTCAGGAGCGACCAGCGCAGGCTCTTCAGGTTGCCCTTCTGGATCGCGTTCACCGCGAGTGCCATCATGAGCGACGACATGAGGAGGATGAAGGTGGAGAACGAGGTCAGCTCTATGCTGAACACCTCCTTCGCCGGCAGGGTGCCCGGGGGCGGGTGCAGGCGGTAGATCAGGTGCGTCGAGATGAGGCAGCCGAAGAACATGCAGTCCGACGCCAGGAAGGCCCACATCAGGAGCTTCTTGTTCGAAATGCCCGTGGAGGTGGTCGGGTCGTGGTGGTGGTCGATCGTCGCCGCTGCCGCTGTGCTGCTCATGAGGGTGGGTGCCGGTTCTCTGGCTTTGCGCGGTCAGTGGCCGCCGGGCGCGTGGCCCGCGTGCGCGTCCTCGCCCCTTATGCTGCCGTCCTTGTTCAGGTGGATGTGGTAGCCCTCGTTGCCCTCCAGGGACCAGAGCACGACGGACACGAACATGATCGCGCCGCCGAGGATCGTGACCGCGATCTTCGGCCCCCAGAACCCGGGGTACAGGGCCGGGTTGGCCGGATTGATGACCGCGACCCCGATGGCCCCTATCAGGATCCCGAGGCTCGCGCAGAACGGGTAGATGGACTGGAAGGGCATGTGGATGCCGCCGTGGGAGTCCTCGGCCTTCGCGTGCTCGGCCGCCTCGCGGGCGACCTCGTCCCGGTGCCGCTTCTCGTACCACCAGCCATCGCGCGCGTGCACCGTCGGGAGCACCTGGAAGTTGTACTCCGGAGGGGGGTTCGGCAGGCTCCACTCGAGCGTGCGCCCGTCCCAGGGGTCCTTGGTGGTGCGCTCGCCCCTGAAGTACGTGTAGACCATCGTGGAGAAGTAGATCGCGACCCCGACCGCCAGGATGAAGGCGCCGACCGTCGACCAGAAGTTCCCCGTGTTCCAGCCCATGTTGGCGTCGTAGGTGAACGTGCGCCGGGGCATGCCCTCGAGCCCCAGGAAGTGCATCGGGAAGAACGTCACGTTGAAGCCGATGAACACGAGCCAGAAGGCCATCTTGCCCCAGAACTCGCTCACCCTGCGGCCGAACATCAGCGGGAACCAGTAGTGGATGCCGGCGAAGAGCGCGAAGAGCGACCCGCCGATGA
>CAYVKH010000177.1:0-2512 GCA_964451965.1 uncultured Opitutaceae bacterium | reverse complement strand
GGTGTCGAGACGTTGACGGAGTCGATATTGTGCTGCTCGTGGTCGAGGAGCTGGCGCCAGTCCTGGTAAACCTTCACGTCGGGAAACGACGCCTTCACATCGCCCAATCGGTTCAGGTCGACCTCGGCGACCGCGACAAGCTTGACGAACGGGCTGCTGCAGATCGCCTGAATATCGGCCCATGCCATGCCGGCGGCGCCGAAGCTCGCGTGGCGCAGCACGCCGCTTGGCGGTGCGGACAGCAGATGGCGGGTGATGAAGGGAGCGGCGAGCACGCCCACTCCGAGTGTTTTGACAAACCCGCGGCGAGTGAGGGTAGGCGAAGGAGGCACGGGGACGAAGAGGGGAGTGGATGTTTGTGCGGTTGTTCGGAGGCACTGGCAATCCGCAATCGGCGCCACTGCGGAGCGGCGCATCGCATTATAGTTTTCTGCAATCCCACGGGCCGGAGGCCGCGCACGTGGTATGGGCCTCCGGCCCATGTCAGAAAGCTGAGGTGCGCTGACCGTGGCGCACCTATTTCGATTTCGTCCTTTTCCTGCTTCGGTGCATCGCTCACGCTTGCCGACTATCCCGAAACCGTGCCGCGTCCGTAGAGCGGTGAGATTGCCACCACGCGCGACGCGCCGGTTTCGTTACCCCTACCTTACGCTTCGTTTTTTAATGAGTTCTCCCGCTTCCTCCTATAAAGGCCGGCTCTTCTTCATGATGGTGCTCGAGATTGCCATCTGGGGCGCCTGGCAAATAAAAGTGTTCCCCTACATGGGAATGCTGGGCTTCTCCGCCGGCCAGCAGGGCTGGGTCGGAAGCGTGTTCGGCATCGCGTCCGTCGTCGGAGTCTTTTTCAGCAACCAGTTCGCCGACCGGAATTTTTCGGCGGAGCGGTTTCTCGCCTTCAGTCATCTGATCGGCGGTCTGGCGCTGATCGCGACCGCGTTCGTGACGAGCTTTCCGGCCTTTTTTGCGATCTTCCTCGCCTACGGATTGCTCTATGTGCCGACGATCTCGGTCGCGAACTCGCTCGCGTTTGCCAATCTCAAGAATCCGGCCGCGGAATTCGGCTTCGTGCGGATGGGCGGCACGGTCGGCTGGATCGCGGTGAGCTGGCCGTTCGTCTTTCTGCTCGGCGACAAGGCCGACGCGGCGCAAACCCGCTGGGTCTTCATCGTGGCCGGCATCATCTCGCTCGTGCTGGCGTTCTACAGTCTCACGCTGCCGCACACCCCGCCACGGAAGGACGCGGTCGGCCTGGATCGTTTCGCGTGGTTGCGCACCGCGCGGCTCCTTGCCGAGCTGCACGTCTTCGTGCTGTTTACCGTCATCCTCATCGACTCGATCATTCACAACGGCTATTTCGTCGTGATCGACGGTTTTCTCACCCAGGTTGGCATCTCGGCCAAGCTGACGATGGTCGTGAGCAGCATCGGCCAGGTGGCCGAGATCGTGACGATGCTCGTGCTCGGCGTGGTGCTGAAGAAGCTCGGCTGGAAGTGGACGATGATCATCGGCGTACTCGGCCACGCCGCGCGCTACAGCGTATTCGCGTTCTTCGGTACGCCCGAACACCAGTGGCTCATCGTCGCCATCCAGGTGATGCACGGCATCTGCTACGCATTCTTCTTCGCCACGGTTTACATTTACGTCGACGCGGTCTTTCCGCCCGACGTTCGTTCGAGCGCCCAGGGCGCCGCCAATCTCCTGATCCTCGGCGTGGGCATGGTCGTTGCCAGCCAAATCTTCCCGCAACTCGCCGCGCACTACTCGGTGGTGAACGCCGCCGGCGTCGCGGTCGTCGACTACAGCCGGCTCTTCCTCATTCCGACCGCACTGGCAATCGTCGGCATCCTGCTGCTCGGCCTGTTCTTCGAGCCGCCCACTGCGCGTCCCGCCAAAACACCCGCCGCCTGATGAACGCCCGCCTCCGCATTCTCGTCGTCGGTTGCGGCCACATGGGCACGTCCCATGCGCGGGCCTATCACCGGCTCACGGACGATTTCGAAATCGTCGGCCTCGTCGCCCGCGGCGAGGCCTCGCGCCGGAAACTCAATGCGGAGTTCGGCGGCCGGTATGCCGAATTCCCCGACTACGCCGGCGCCCTCGCCCGCACGCGGCCGGACGCCGTCTGCATTAACACCTACACCGAGACCCACGCCGCCTATGCGGTTGCCGCGCTGGAGGCGGGCGCGCATGTGTTCCTCGAAAAACCCGTCGCCGACAACCTCGCCGACTGCGAACGCGTCCTTGCCACGGCGCGGCGGCTCGGGCGCAAGCTCATTGTCGGCTACATCCTGCACGTCCATCCGTCGTGGAAGCAGTTTGTCGAACTCGCTCGCACGCTGGGCAAGCCTCTCGTGATGCGGATGAACCTCAACCAACAAAGCTCCGGTGCCAACTGGGAGACGCACAAGCAGCTTCTCCGCTCGACCTCGCCGATTGTCGACTGCGGCGTCCATTATGTCGACGTGATGTGCCGGATGACCGGTTCGCGGCCGGTCAGCGTGAGCGGCATCGG
>CAYVKH010000176.1:0-2527 GCA_964451965.1 uncultured Opitutaceae bacterium | reverse complement strand
ACGAGAGCAGCACGACGACGCCGATGAACAGCGGCAGCTTGTTGCTGAGAACGGTTGCGAAGTCGTCGAAGATCGCGGTCTGCCCACCGATCAAGACGTGGATCCCGCTACTGGTGGAACCCGGGACGACGTCGTTTCGGAGGTGATGGAGCAGTGTGGTCGTCGACGCATCCTGCGGCGAGCCACTCGGATAGACATCGGCGGTCGCAACTGCCGCCTTGCCGCCTTGACCAGCGAGGATCGCGGGCGCGGTGACGCGAACAACGCCGCTCGTCTTTGCCACGGCGAGGGTGACCTTCGTGAATGCCGCTTCCTGCGCGGCGCCGTCGACCTGCGCAACGAGCTGAAGCGGGCCGTTGTAGCCGGGGCCGAAGCCTTTGGCGAGCAGGTCGTATGCCTTGCGCGTGGTGCTGCCGGACGGGTCGGAGCCGGAGTCGGAGGAGCCGAGGCGCATCGAGAAGAAGGGGATCGCGATGATGAGCATCACGGCGGCCGCGGCGATGGCGATTACTGCGGGGCGGGCGCTGATGGTGCGTGCCCAGCGTCCCCAACCCGGTGATTCGTCGTTGCTGGTCAACTGGCCGTTGTTGAGTGCGCGGCGGGCTTTGCGTCCGAGCACGCGGGGCCCGAAGAACCCGAGCATGGCCGGGAGAAGTGTCAACGCGGCGATCACGGTGAACAGGACAGCGACGCTCGCTGCGATCGCAACCCCGTAGAGGAAGCTCACGCCGAGCGCGAACATGCCGAGCAGCGCGATGCAGACCGTGATTCCGGCGAACATGACTGCCCGGCCGGAGGTGTCGACGGAGTCGATGATCGCCTGTTCGGTCGGCTTGCCGCGCTGCAATCCCTGCCGGTAGCGGGTGACGATGAAGAGCGCGTAGTCGACCCCGACCCCGAGCCCGATGAGCAACGACAGTTCCGAGCTGAAGGAGGCCATGGTGAGGAGATGTGAGAGAAGGGAGATGACCGCGAGGGAGCTGCCGAGCGCGATCCCGGCCGTCAGCAGCGGCAGCGTCGCTGCGAGCAACGAGCCGAAGACCAGGAACAGGACGACCAGCGCCGCGGCGGCGCCGAAGCCGACGCCGCTGATGCTGCCGCTGTTGGCGGTCTTGGCGACCTGACCTTCGACTTCGACTTCGATGCCCTGCCCGGCACCGGCCTGAGCTGTCTTCACGAACTTCTTCGCTTCGCCGGCGGTGATCTTGATCGCCTGGCCGCTCAGCGTCACGTTGGCGAACGCGACCTGGCCGGACGCCGAGATCTGCTCAGCCCCGTGCGGTCCGTACGGCGACGCGACCGAGGCGACATCGCCCAGCACGGCGATCTTGGCGAGCATCGCCTCGACGCGGCTCCGTGTTCCCGGGTCGGTCAGCTTGCCCTGTTTGACCGCGACAACGATTTGCTCGCGGTCACCGGACGCCTTGGGCGCGACCTTCTTGAGGAGGTTCAGAGCCTGAAAGCTTTGCGTTCCGTTGAGGCTGAAACTGTCCTTGTAGCTACTGCCGACGCTCTGATTGATCAGCGTCAGCCCGATCAGGGCGACCAGCCACGCGACAACAACGATCCGACGATGTTCGACGCACCAGGATGCAAGAGACCTCATGAATGTGGTCCTTTCGAGTTGGTGAGGTCGTTCACCGTTCGAAACGTTTGGCCCGACTGGGAGTACGCGACGACGGCGATGGCGATGATCGGAAGCAGAAACACGAACTTAGAGACGACGGGTCCGCCGCCGATCGTGAGGAAGAGCAAGACAAGCAGGGGCAACAGCAACATTGCGTTCCTCTCCCTTCGCAGAAGATCCTTTGTTGCTACAGGGGGTGCATCGCGATTTGAAGCGCCCGTGAGTTCGAGAGCGTCGAGCCAAGGCCTGTCCCGGCGTCGAGTTCGATATGCCACACGGTGCACGATTTCGGTTTCGTGTAATATATAGCGCGAAAAATATGTCTAAGACGACGAGTGTAGAGGATCGCGGCCGGCATACGGCGCCGGAGTTCGCGTTCCTGACCAACCACGGCAAGACGCTGCTGGTGATCGCCCACGACCCACGCATCCGCATGCGCGATATCGCTGCGCTGCTCGAGATCACCGAACGCGCAACCCAACGGATCGTCGCCGAACTCATCGCTGCCGGCTACATCGACCGCGAACGAGACGGACGGCGCAACCGCTACAGCATCAACAACCACATGCCGGTCAATCTTCCCACCCCACGCGACACCGACATCAGGTCCCTCGTCGCCATCCTGCGCCACCAGGATGACGACGCGCCGGCCGTGTAACCAGCCTCGTCTCGGGTCGGGAGGCGGCCTGCCCGGGGTCTGTGCGACGGCGTGTTTCGCCGGTCGGGGTGCCGCCTTGGACTCCCACGCCACGGCGGACATTTCGCGGTACCCCCGCGGTCGGCTGGGCGTCAGGGCGAGTGGTCATGCTGGTTTGCGTAGTCCGAGGCCGACCAGCGAGGCCAGACAGACCGCTGCGACGACGATGTGCATCACGAGCAGCGGGACGACGGTCGATGCTC
>CAYVKH010000175.1:0-2651 GCA_964451965.1 uncultured Opitutaceae bacterium | reverse complement strand
AACGTTGTTTATGCCACGATAGGTGGCTCAACCTATTCTGCAGGTCCTTGGAGACGATGCCATACGAGAAAAGTCGCTCGGGATATTTGAGCCATTTACTTAGGGATTTTGGTTAGGCCACTTCGAGTAGCATAACCAGAGACGCGAGAAAGTGACGAGCATCAACCAGTGATACCACCCCGGCGGTGCTAAGCCGAGCCGGCAGTATACCCCTTGCGGCGGCATTCATCATTTGCCCCTTAGGTTGTCTCGGCGCTGTCTCGACAAATGATGCCCCTTGGATACGGACTCCGCGAGTGGGTGCTAATGCTGCCTCTCGCGCTTTTGGCGTGCGGATGCTCGCCGAGGGACCCCTTGGAGACAAGGGTCAACGCGGCCGATGTGCTTGGCTTCGATATGTGGCAGAGCGATATCCGGGAGCGCCTTGGTCCGGCGCAGCGGAATGACCTGGCGCAGGCCTTGCAGGAGATTAGGTTTCACGTAATGGCCGGAGGCGCTTCAGGGAGCGCGGCCGTGGAGGACGGCCTTATAGCGCGCATCGACGGAAAGTCGGTACGCGAAGTGCTTGCCCTCGAGCTGGGGTGGAGGCTTGAAAGGGCGCTGAAGGAACAGGCGGATCTGAAGGCCGCGATCCCGTACAATAGCCAGGCGGTGCATCGCCGGAAAGGGGTGGAGAGCTTGGATATGGCTTCGCGAGTCGAGCGGCAGGTGGAGCGCCTCGAGGCCGCCGACGAGGAAGTCGCAAGAGTCCGCTCCAGGATGGCGGTCGACGGGCTGCCGCCGAGCCAGCAAACGGAAGCGGGGCACTAGGGAAGGCGGTAGGGAGAGTCCCCGCATCCCGGGGTTCGGCTCCCGGGGGGAGACGTGGACCGTTGCGCCTCGGTCATTCGTGTTTGTCCGTCGCAGCCTCCCCGTAGGCAACGGCTTCGCGCAGATGGCGGACCGTGATGCTATCGGTTCCAACCAGGGCTAAGAAATGGGGCGGCCAACGGGACTCGAACCTTCCCATTGTCTGGAAGCCAAGTCGCTCGAAAACGCGGACTTAGTTGAGGGTCAGTTTCTTGAGAACGGGAACAAAGTGCAGCGAGAGGCAGTGAAGGGAAGTCAAAAACACCAGTCGTGGCAACCTCATGGCAACCTAGGATTGCTGGTGCGCCTCGCCCCTGGTGCTGTCTGGCGGCGGACGCACCGCGATCATCCGAAGAAACATCCATGCGGATCGCGATCGACCTCCGACAGGATGGTGCTGATTTTCGCCGCCTCGGGCTTCGGCGAGTAGGAATGCCACTTGAGATCTGCCCGCATCCAAAACAGCCGCCAAACCTTGCGTGTTCCAATCCACGTAGCCTTGGCGACCGGGTGGTGGATCGTGCGGCTCGGATCGTTGTATGCTGGTCGCACTTCAACAATGATCAGGTCTAATCCGTCAATGTCGGCGCGGAAATCCAGCTTATCACGTATCTCCACCCGCGGCCTGCGCTTTTCTAGGAATGCACCTACCGCCTTAAGGCACGCGCGAACTTGAGTGTCTGGAAGGGCCATGACTCTTGGCAAGTATCCCATTGCTCCGCTATGGCGGAAAGTACACCTCTCGAAACATAAAAAGGCTTGTGCGGCTCACCTCAGGTGTTGGTTAGGCATTTCTAAAGAACTCGATCTTTAGGGCGGCCGACATCTCGTCACAACACACAGTCGAACACCCTTGAAAAAAAACATCGTCGCCCGCCTTGCGAGCATCTGATGATGCCGCGGGAACGATGGCGATAAGGTTTCGACCGGTGGCCAACTTATACGATACAGCCTTCCCTTCTTTCCCGACGAGCTGTGCCTTTGATTCGGGACGTACGCGGGCCCCGAAGCCAAAACATTCCTGATCCACTGGAATGACCCGGTGACACCAAGAACATCGCGACGACAAGTCAGACTGAGTAAGACCCTCGAGATTCATATTCGGTATGATGCCGAATGTCCTAATGATCCGCGGCGACGGATGGCGCGCCGCCTGCACCAGCAGGAGGCGTGACAGACGGAGCCACCGGGTCCGGTAGTTGGTTCGGCTTATTGAAGCTTCGCATTCTTGAGTCGCTCGAGCCATTTCGCCTTCGCTGCATCATCCATGGGCGGCCCTTTGCGAGCGTAGGACAGAGTCATCATTCCAGTTGGATAGTATTTCGCCAATGAAAGTTGGTCCTCAGAGGGCCACTTACCCGAGCCGGGATGCCACCACTCATAAAGCGCCTCGGCTCCGGTATCGTAGATTACTTTGCTTTGAAAGCCGCTCACTTGCCGCGAGAGATCTGCAAGATTGATCTGCACGAAGTAAGAGGTCGTTGGGAAATGCCCTACGATAAATTCGTCAGTCACTATTTCCTGCCAATTATCACCGTTTTGACCCTCTGGAACCGATTCGATCATGCGAAACCCCCGTTGGTGTACATTCGATACATTGATCCAATGCTCCGTTCCGAAATCTACGACCCATCTTTCAGGGGGTATATAATAAGGTGAATCAGGCCCGACTGGCCCAACCAAGCATCCGGTGAGGATCAATGCTGTCAGGCATATGAGTCGAATGTGTGTTTTCATTTGTTTTTGCCGAACGTCCTAATGATCCGCGGAGACGTCGGATCCGGTAGTTGGTTATGCATCAG
>CAYVKH010000174.1:0-2672 GCA_964451965.1 uncultured Opitutaceae bacterium | reverse complement strand
GGCGGCCTGGTCGTCATCTCGCACGACCGCGCATTCCTGAACGCGCTCTGCACCGGCATCCTCGAGCTGCGCGGCGCCACCCTCAACCGCTATACCGGCAACTACGACGACTACGTCATCGAGAAGGAGGCGCGAAAGGAGCAGCAGGCCGCCTCCTACAAGAGCCAGCAGCGCGAGATCGCCCACCTCCAGAGGTTTGTGGACCGCTTTGGCGCGAAGGCCTCGCTCGCCTCCCGCGCGAAGTCGAAGGAGAAGCAGATCGAGCGCCTGGAGGCCGTGGCCGTCGACGAGCCCCAGGAGGACCTAAAGAGGATCCATTTCAAGTTCCCCAAGCCGCCGCGCTCGGGCCTCAGGGTGGTCGAGCTGGAGCACGTCGAGCAAGCCTACGGGGACAACGTGGTCTACCGGGACCTGAACTTCACCGCGGAGCGGGGGCAGCGCATCGTGCTCGTGGGCCCGAACGGGGCCGGCAAGTCGACGCTGCTCAAGATCCTCGCGGGCGTGGTCCCGATCAGGGGCGGCACGCTCGAGCTCGGGGGCAACGTCATCACCGGCTACTTCGCTCAGAACCGCGTCGAGAACCTGCGGGTCGGCTCCACCGTCTTCGAGAACGTGATGGAGCTGCGCACCAACGAGAACCAGCTCACCGAGCAGCAGGCGCGCGCGATCCTCGGGGCGTTCCTCTTCCGCAAGGACGACGTCTACAAGAAGGTCTCCGTCCTTTCGGGCGGGGAGAAGTCCCGGCTCGCTCTGGCCCGCCTCCTCGTCAAGCCCCCGAACCTCCTCCTTATGGACGAGCCGACGACCCACCTCGACATCGCGTCGATCGACGCCCTGGTCGGGGCCCTCAAGACCTACGACGGCACCTTCATCTTCATAAGCCACGACGTGTATTTCATCCGGGCCCTGGCCCGGAACGTCCTCCACGTCCATTCCGGCCGCCTCACGCCCTACGCGGGCGACTACGACTACTACCTCGAGAAGTCCCGCGCCACGAACGAGCGGGAGGCGCTGACGGCCGGCCTGAAGGGCGGGCGGCCCCCCCAGAACGCGTCCCCGGCGGCGGCCAAGGGCACCGGCGGGCCGTCGCCCGGCCCGCGCCCGAACCCCGCCGCCCTTAAGAAGCTCCGCAACGAGGTCGGGCGCCTCGAGGAGGAGGTCTCCAAGCTCGAGACCAAGCAGAACGAGCTCACGGCCGAGCTCGAGGCGCCTGAAACCTACACCGAGCCCGGAAAGGCCCAGCACCTGAACCGCGAGCTGAGCGCCGTCGTCGACCTGCTTACGGCGGCGACGGCCGCATGGGAGAAGGCCGCGGTCGAGCTGGCCGACCTGGAGAAATAGCCCCTGGCGCCGCCCTGCTAGGCGCCGATGATCTCGTCGACCAGCCCCGGGGGCCTGCGCGCCTCATCGCCGACCGTGATGGACTTCCCCAGCATCGCGGCCGCCTCCCTCGCCGCGCCCGCGCTGTTCGCGTGGATCCGGCAGAGCGGGTCGCCCTTCCCCACGGGATCGCCCACCTTCACGAGGTGGTCGACGCCGACCGCGTGATCGACCTTGTCCTCGGCCCTCGCCCGGCCGGCGCCCAGCCGAAGCGCGGCAAGCGCGACCCCGAGCGCGTCGACATCGGCCACAAAGCCCGAGCGCGGGCTCGCCAGGAGCCTCCTCATCCTCGCCTGCGGCAGCCGCGCCGGCTCGTCGGCCACGCGCGCGTCGCCGCCCTGCGCCGCCACCATGTCCCTGAACTTCCCGAGCGCGGCCCCGGAGGAGATGCTCCGCGCGAGCCTGGCCCGTGCATCCGGGGCGTCCGTCGCGGCGCCCGCAAGGAGCAGCATCTGCTCGCCCACCGCGTAGGTGACCTCCATCAGGTCGCGGGCGCCCGAGCCCCTGAGGCACTCGATGGACTCGGCGACCTCGAGCGCGTTGCCCACGGCGTGGCCTAGCGGCTCGTCCATGGCGGTCATCACCGCCCTCGTCGGCTTGCCCATGGCACCGGCGACCGTCGTGATCGCAACCGCGAGCTCCCTCGCGCGCGCCTTGTCCTTCATGAACGCGCCGCGACCGAACTTCACGTCGAGGACAAGGACGTCGATGCCCTCGGCGAGCTTCTTGCTCAGTATGCTCGCGCATATCAGCGGGATGCACTCGACGGTGGCGGTGACGTCCCGGAGCGCGTAGAGCTTGCGGTCGGCGGGGGCGAGCTCCGCGGTCTGCCCGATCAGCGCCAGCCCTATCTTCCGTAGCTGGCGCCGGTATTGCGCGATCGAGAGGCCGACGCGGAACCCGGGTATCGCCTCGAGCTTGTCGAGGGTGCCGCCCGTGTGGCCCAGCCCGCGCCCGCTGATCATCGGCACAACGACGCCGCAGGCGGCCACCATCGGCGCGAGGTGAAGCGACACCTTGTCGCCGACTCCGCCCGTGGAGTGCTTGTCGGCCTTGGGGGCGTCGATCGCGGAAAGGTCGGCCACGACCCCGGACTTCAGCATGGCCTCCGTCAGCAGCGCCGTCTCGCGCGGGGTCATCCCCCGCAGGAAGATCGCCATCAGGAGGGCGCTGAGCTGGTAGTCGGCCCAGGAGCCGTCGACGGCCCCCTTAACGAACGCCCCGATCTCCGCCCGGTCGAGCTCGGCGCCGTCGCGCTTGCGCGCGATCACGTGTTGGGGGAACAGGACGGT
>CAYVKH010000173.1:0-2695 GCA_964451965.1 uncultured Opitutaceae bacterium | reverse complement strand
GATGGCGCGCCTCCTGCACCAGCAGGAGGCGTGACAGACGGAGACGTCGGATCCGCTAGTTGGCTTGGCTGTCTTGTTTGTGATAGGCTCGCAGAAATATTCCTGAATAAAACGTGTTTCCCAAGATGAGAATAGGGGGGAGTTAGACAATATTTCCTAGAGATTCTTATCATCTTTTCTCCCACGATCTTGAGTTCCCCGGAATTATGTAAAACAATGGGTGCGGCTCCGGCACCGTGATTTTCCGCAACTTCCGTGCGACTAACGGCGCCCGCACCCGAAGCTTTTTCTGAAGGTGCTTCCACTCGAAGAGCAATTGTCCCCTTGTCTCTGGAATTCGCTCGGTTGTTGCTCGGTACAAAATCTTAGAGGCATCAAAATGGTAGCCGCGACAATTAGCTTCCTCCGCCAAACCCGTTAAGAAGGTAGCAATGGCTGCGAGCGAATCCGGCTGAGCCTGAAAGCGAATGAGCTGCGGATGATTGCGATAGCCTCTGGTCGCTCCAGCGAGGACCCTTTGAGCGAGGAGTGCCTCTCGCCACGCTGCGACCAGACCTTTCGGGTCAAGATACTGCGGGTGCAGAGTCCACAATCGCATCTAAAGTAATTCCGCGGGTGATACCTAACGTCCTAATGATCTATGCTAACGAGGGCACGGCTCCTGCCCCGCAGGAGGCGTGCCTGAGGCAAGCGTCGGTTCCGGTATTTGGTTAGGCGACGACTTCATGTTCGCCCCGTCCTTTCTTGTCCGACAAAGGCCCCGAGGCACCCCAGCCCCACAACGATTAGAAAGAAAATCGAGTTATGCAAACCAAGCCGCCCACCAAAAGCCATTGCCACCGCCAAACTCAACAGACCAGCTAGAATACCAATAAAGAGACCGTGAATAATACTGGTCTTCTCGGCTCTCCGAGCAACGAAGAGGGCCACAACAAACGTCAGCAACATCTCGAGCCACGGCATCAACTTGGGACTGACCCTCTCGGCAAAGTGATTAATGGCATTTTGGTCGGGAGCACCCCGAGCCTGAAAAGCCAAGACACACGCATAGCCGGTAACAACGACCATCAAGATAAGGAAACTCACCGCAATAACTGCAACCGCAGCGCCGAAGACGCGAAGCCATCGGATTTTCAATAATGAATAGTTCATTCGTGTTACACCTTTCCTAAATCGCCTAACGTCCTAATGAATCGCGCCAACGATGGCGCGCCTCCTGCCCCGCAGGAGGCGTGACAGACGGCGACGTCGGATCCTGTAGTTGGTTCGGCACTCTCATTTAGGTGTCGGTAGATAGCCTTTGCCTCGTAGCGAAAGGACGAGACCAACGATGCTTAGGGTTATAATGGCCAGGTTTACGAAACCGCCAGTTGGCGTCCCTATGTGAGCAATAGGCTTCATCAATCCAATCCCCTTGCGGCCGAGCTGCTCGGCCACCACAACGACGTACATGAGCGGTATCATCGAGCGGTAGCGAACCAACGCCAGCACGCTGAATAAGCCTAGAAAGAGCTTGGCCAGCCCCAAGATCGCGACAATTCCGATCACCGTTTCTGCCCCGCCCGCGACAAAGGTGTCGAGAGGAATTCCATCAGCTGATTGCGCTCCGCCGTCCTTCCTGAAAATGGCGACCAGAGCGATAGCCATATTCACAAACGTTAATGGGGAAAAGAGCCACAGCGCGAATCTGTGACCGCGGTAGTGATTGCCGAAATGTTCAGGAAAGATTCGATTCAACATTGGCGTCTTCTCTTCGTTAGTGGGTAAATATCTTCATTGCCGAACGTTACTGATGAGCCACACGGCTAGCTGGCGCGGCGGCTACGCAAGCAGCCGACGTGACTGCTCGTCGAGTTGGCTTTGTCAGCTGGTTCGGCATCTTAGGCCCCTCCTCCGCGGCTACTGGCCTCGGATGGTTGCCCTTCCACAGGTTCAAACCTTGTGCCCTTGATCAGAAGCCAGAGAATAATCAAGAGCTCCCCAACACCTAACACCATCAACTTATGAACTATGCTCCCGTAAGCCGGGAAGAGTATGGATGTCACGCTAATGATCAGATCAGCAAAACAGCCGATGATCAGGAAGACGCCAAAAATTCGAGGTATAAACCCGGATCGAAATACAAGAAGCCCGAACGGTAGGAGCCAGAGGCCCCAAAATGCTGTGACCGCATCTATGCCATAGCCGCGCAAGGTTAGAAAACCCATGGTCAGGGCATCAAGCTGGTGCTTGTCGAATGCCGACCAGTAAGCGGCCCCGTTCGACAGGACGAGCGGAGCGATCCCGCAGAGCATGTTGGCAAACGCCATTGGGACTTGAACGAGGACCAGTGCCACCATCAATGCCGCCTGTCTCTTGTTCACTCCTTCAAATAATTGATATAGAACCAGCACTAGGAAGACATAAAGGATCTGCGCCGCCAGATCGCTGAGGACACAGAACCGGTAAAACAGTTGAGAAGCCACAATCTTGTCGGCTGTGGCTGCCGCGTCGCCACGAATTAAGAAACCTGAAGGGATGCTCAGACCAAAGCTGACGGTTACTGCCATCAGCAGATACAGCACGCCAGCGACCCTTGCCTTACGTTTTTGTGAACTCATTTTCTTGATTCAGCATTTCCGTTATTGCAGCCGAACGTCTTAATGATCCGCGGCGACGGATGGCGCGCCTCCTGCACCAGCAGGAGGCGTGACAG
>CAYVKH010000172.1:0-2741 GCA_964451965.1 uncultured Opitutaceae bacterium | reverse complement strand
CGGTAGGCGGTCATCGAGGCGGGCTCGTCGCGCAGCGACACGGAGGCCAGCTCCGGGGAGTAGTTGAAGTGCTGGGCGTCGCGGAAATGCAGCGCGTGGAACCGGGCCAGGATGGGAAGGTAGCGGCTCACCCCCGATTCGAGGTAGAAGGTCCAGTTCGGGCCGGTGCGCACGCCGGCCCAGCCCTGCAGGATGTTCGCCGAGGTGCGCTCGCGGTCGAACGCCCTCCTGAGCCTCCCGGAGAGCTTGAACCCGCCGTTCGAATAGTCGTCGAGCACCACCATCCGCCAGTAGGGGATCGCCGGCGCCTGGGCCGGGTCCGAGACGTCCACGTTGAACGCGATGCTGTCGTCCTGGGTGATGTCGGTGATGTCGCCGAACTTGATGGAGTCGTTGAACCCGGTCATCGCCCTCTTGAAGACGAAGCGCTCGAGGAAGAGGCTGTTCTCCAGCTGGAAGCGCGGGATCGCCAGGAAAAGGAGCCCCGAAAGCGCGACGACGCCGAGGAAGAGCGCGGCCGCCGACGCCAGGAGCCTCCAGTCCGATATCGCCCAGAGCCTCCTGAGGAGCCGTCCCCAGCTGGCATGCGACGCCCACAGCGGGACCACCCCGCGGACGGCGAGCTTCGGGGCCTGGCCCCCCTCGGTCGACGCCGCGATCGTGACCACCATCAGCAGGCCGAGCGCGCAGGCGGTGAACACGAGGATCTGCGCAGCGAAGAGGAGCGAAACCGTGAGGACGCCCGCGACCACGACGAGGAAGAGCCCGAGGACGACGATCTGGAGGTCGTCGCGGCGGGCGCGGTGGCTTATGCCGCGGTAGAGCAGGAGCAGCAGGTCCAGCCTCACGATCGCGGGCAGGAGCTGGCCCGAGTGCCAGAGATCGCCCGCGAAGAACGCCAGGATCGCCGGGAACGCGAGCCTGTGCGCCCAGACCGGCACGAGGGCGGGAAGCGCCGGCCGGACCAGCGCCGCGAGGATGCCCGCCGCCGCGACCGCGGCCACCACCTCGGAGTCGATGTCGAGGTAGAACACCGTCGCCACCGAGAGCAGCATGAGGACGCCCCCGAGGAGCCACCTGAGCAGGTGAAGCTCGTCCAGGCTAAGTTGCGGCGGTCTTGGTTCCATTGACAAATGCCGCGACGCCCCTGGCGCCGTCGGGCTCGAAGGTCATGAGGTTCGGGCGCGGGCTGAGGTTGGGGTGCGGGCGCTCCGGCCCGGCCGGCGGGGCCGCTCCGGCCGGCGGCGCGAGCGGCTGGGCCCCGGCGAGCCGGTCCAGGAACGAGTCGAGGTCCGCGACCCTCTTGACCGGCATCTGGGGCCCGGCGTCGATCGCGGCCGACTGGAGGCGCCCCGCGCGGAAGAGGTCCTGGGCCAGCGTCGCCACGAAGCTCATCAGCAGCTCGAACTGCTCCGGCCTCGTCCACACCGAGGCGTCCGTCCTCAGCCAGATCGCGCAGGCGTCCGAGTTCTGGGACGAGAACTGGCGGATGAGGAGCCGGCGCGAGCGGGCGCTGGCCTTCCAGTGGATCAGCCTGTGGGAGTCCCCGGCCTCGTACTGGCGCAGGGCGATCGTCTCGCCCTCGTGCCCGACGCGGGCCAGCCGCCGCTCGCCCTCGCGCCGCCTGGGCGAAGAGCCGCCGAGGCGCCGGTACTCCACGGGCGCCGGCCAGACGGGCAGCTCCCTGCGCAGGTCGGTCCCCGTAAGCTTCCTGAGGAACCCGAAGGGAAAGAGGGAGCCGACGCCGCGGAGCTCGATCCGCACCAGGCCCCTGCGGGCAGGCGTGTAGATCCATCCGAGCCGCGCCTCGCCGCCCGGGTCGAGGCGCGTGCGCAGGTGCACCGTGCCCGACACCGTGGACCTCTCCGCCCTCGAGAGCGCCGCCCAGACGTCGATCCCCTTCGCCGTGAGGGTCGACTCCGGGCGCGCCGGCTCCCTCCGCTCGAAGTCGCCCGCCGCGAACTCGAACCACAGGGCGTAGGTGGGCATGAACCTCTTGCCGTTGCGAAGCAGGAGGCCGACCTCCGTCTCCTGGCCGGCCCGCAGCGGCGGCTGGATCTCGAGGCGCCACTCGAGCCGGCGCAGGTTCAGCCAGGCGAGGACGCCGCTCAGGATCAGGCACGCCAGGAGGAGCGCCAGCGCGATGAACAGGATGTTGCTCGAGGAATTGTAGGCGGCGGTGCCGATCCCGAGCGAGAGCCCGATCAGCACGACGCCCGAGATCGTCGGCTGGATCCGCTCGAAGCGCCTGGGCCACAGGAGGCCCCAAAGGATGCGCCGCCAGAAAAGGCGCGGACCTCTCCCGGCCGAGGCGCTCACACGGGCGTGGGCAGGGCCGACAGGATGCGCTTCAGGTGCGCCCCCACGGACCTGCGCTCCTCAAGGGCGTCGCCGCTCTGCCTCGCGAGCCCGAGCCTGTGCGCGAGCACCGCCGGCACCATCTCGGCGACGTCGTCCGGCAGCACGAAGTCGCGTCCGTTCACGATGGCGCGGGCCTGCGCCGCGGTGCGCAGCGCCAGGCCGCCCCGGACGCTGGCGCCGGCCTTGAACTCGACCTCGGTCCGGGTCGCGGCGATGATCCTGAGGATGAAGTCGAGGATGCTGTCCTCGACGAAGACCTGGGGCACGAGCGACTGGATCCCCGTCACTTCGGCGCGCGAGGCGACCGCGTTCAGCACGATCGAGTCATAGCCGCTCCTGGCGGTCCGCAGGATCTCGATCTCGTCGGCGTGCTGGGGGTA
>CAYVKH010000171.1:0-2783 GCA_964451965.1 uncultured Opitutaceae bacterium | reverse complement strand
ATTTCTGAGACGCGGCGGTTGAAATACGCGTGAAGGCCTTCGTTGTTCTTCAGATTGTGCTTTCGGATAAAAGTCTGAATCCGCGCATTTGCGTTCCACTGCACACCGTTGTTTTCGTCGCCACCAATGTGCACGTATTCATCGGGAAATAATGCGGCCATTTCGCCAAGGAAATCCTCAAGCAGCGCGTAGACTACTTCATTGGTCGGATCTAGCACGGGATCCCAAATTCCCCATTTGCGTACGAGAGCATAGTGGCCGGGTGCACTCGCCAGTTCCGGATGGGAAACAATCCAGCTTGTCGCATGGGCGGGCATGTCGAATTCCGGCATCACACGGATGCCTCGCTCGGCCGCGTAGCCGATGATCTCGCGGATCTGCGCGTGCGTAAAATAGTGCCCATCCGAACCCTGTTCATTCAGCTCGGGATGGGTGCGACTCTCAATACGGAAACCCTGATCCTCGGTCAAATGCAGGTGGAGGACGTTGAGTTTCACCAAGGCCATGCCATCAAGGTTGCGCTTGATGACTTCGAGCGGCTGCCAATGACGGCAGACGTCGATCAGCAATCCGCGCCACGGAAACCGCGGCCGGTCGCTCATGGTCACAACTGGCAAGAAGAAGCCGCTTGAGTCCTGCTGCAGCAATTGGAGCACCGTCTCTAAACCACGCAATCCGCCTACGACGGTCGGAGCTCGCAGCACTGCGTGCGACGACGTGACGTCGAGCGTGTAGGACTCATCATCGCCAAGTCTGGGGACTGCCCTGCCCGCGGACACGCATTCGACGATGAAAGTAGGTGCGGCCGGCCTTGGGTCGAGCCCGGCAAGCTTCAATCCTGTGCGCTTTTCCCAGCGCTGGAGTGCCCTCACGAGACCAGCTCGCAGCCTCGCGTCGTCGCAACCGCGCACGGCGACCTGGAAAGTCGTGGTCACCGGCAGCCGGCCACTTCCGAAATTCAGCTCCGCCGGCACCGGCATGAGCGAGTGAATTGGAATTGAAACAGGCTCGCTCGCCTCGACGATTGTAAGCAATAACGCCAGCGCCAGGATGGCGGGCACGGATTTGGTGACACGCGGCATGGGCAAGGATTCAGGATTCTTCATGGCGAGAGCACACTCCCGAAGCCGGTGCGTGCGAACGTTTTAATGGCCTCGTACAGCAGGCTCCTCGACTCACCGCCTCGCGCGAGGTGCCGCGGTAGACGGTTGTCATGTAGATTAAGCCGTTTCTCGACGACAAGTGGCGTCGACAGGCCCGCGTCAAAGGTTTGGAAGCATTCCAAACCGATCCGGTGCATCCGCTCTAGGCCCGGCTTGACGCCGTCCTTGGCTATATTTCCGTTCATCCAACGCCACCACGCTAGGGGCTTGGCGCATTCTTGAGGATTCAAAAACTCCCGCATCAGCCTGTCCTCACCCGACTGCGCGCGAGCATCGGCGGGTAAGCAGGAAAAGCCTAGGATCCAAATGGCCTCAGACGCCCAGGGGTCATGTCGTAACATCTTAGAGAAAGGTGAATCTTCCGTTCCTCCAATTGCAGTCTTGTCGTCATTGCTTAGAGTTGAATTCCTCATGTGGCCGTTAGGTTTGTACCGCCGAAGCCAAAAGGGCACTCATCAAGAAAAATCTGTAACGTAGGTTCAAAGGCTTCGAGAATATGCGTGATCTCATAGAAGCAGAATTCTAGGTTGCGAATGCGGACATTAAACGGAGGCGCTCCTGCGCCAGGGCGCGCTGTGAGTAATCGGCTTTTTCACGTGGATCGGCTGGGTTGGCCTGTACGGCTGCAATAGAGCAGAAATGCGCCGATCGCTCCGACGGTCCCTGCAATGCTGGCAATCTTCCCCCAGTGACCGACACTGCTCGAAGGAATCAATAGCAGGAGAATCGCTGCTCCCATAAACAATGCAAAAACACCGATAATCCGCATTTGCCGGCTATCATTCCCCGTGCCGATTTCAGCGGCAAAATCAACCGGGCGATCCCGATTGGAAAAGAACTCCTGCTCACGTGCCACCATTCCCGGGTCCTCGTGGCGATAAAGGAAACGGGCTCCAAAGAAGGCCAGTGTGCCAGCCACAAGCAGGGCCATGATCTGTTCCTGATATAGCCATGGCGCGGTGCCCAGAAGCTTAGGCCCATAGGCGATGCTAGAAGACACGGCGACTCCGACAATGACGGAAATAGGCGCCGCGCAGTTGGGAACACGGCGGACCCACAATCCCCACATCATGGGCACTGCGAGAGGAACACTGACAAGAGCAAAAATATTGATAAAGAGCTCGAATACTCCGGTGGTTCCTCTTCTAGCCATGACGAGCGCACAGGTGATCACAGTGATCGCACAGCCTAGATTCACCGCCCGACCCAACATCAGACGAGCACGTCCATCCCACGGAACCAAGCTAAGGCGACGACATAGCGCCGGATAGATATTCTGGGTGATAAGACCGGCGAGAGCGGTCAGAGTCGCATCGAGTGTGCTCATAGTCGATGAGCACATGCCAACCAAGACGAATGCGACGAGGCCCACCGGCAGATAATGTATCGCTGCCGCCGCATAGGCCCCCTCAGTAGGATGGCGCAGCGGCATGGCGGCTACCTCATCAGGAAACAGCAGACGGGCTGTCATTGGGGGGATGAAGAAGATAAACATACCCAGCAACAGTGCAGCGGCGGCAAATAGCGCGGCGCGACGCGCTTCCCGTCCGTCTTTGACCGCTAGGAATTTCCCGGCATTCGTCAGTCCGTTGATCTGAACAAACTGGGCGCAATAATACG
>CAYVKH010000170.1:0-2790 GCA_964451965.1 uncultured Opitutaceae bacterium | reverse complement strand
GTGTCTGCGGTGACTTGATCCGTGTTGGCCTGCGTCGCATCGAGAATCGAGTAGCGCCGGTAAGTTAGCGCATCCCGATTCAGCGGGTTGCCATCAAGGTCAACGCTCACGATTGCGCGGTAGTTGCCGTTTCCGGTTTGGCTGAGCGAGTCGAAGCTGTTCGTGAGCGAACGGATGACGTTCTTTGCCCGGCCATAGTCGCGGACCAGTTCCGATGCCCCGAGGGAGGAGAGGACAAGGTTGTTACCGGCAGCCTTGGGGTCTCCGGTCCATTGCCGGATATCCGCCTGAAGTTTGATCTGCTGGTCGAGTTGAGTGATCTGCTGCTTCAGTTGCGCAATGCTCTCAACCCACTTCGCGAGATTCTCAGCCTGCGAGAGCTGGTTGCTCGCCAGATTGGCGAGATCGGTGACGGGAATCTGCGCACTGACGCGCCCGGCAATGGCCAGAGCGAGGAGAAGTAAGACGACGGTTTTCATTGTTCGAGGCGGAGATATTCGACGTGGGCCTTTTGAATGACCCCGTTGATGTTCGTTTCGGGCATCACGACCGGCACGAGACGCGGGCGCGCGTCATCCACCGGCAGCGATTTTTGCTGGTTCTGCATGATCCAGTATTGCTGCTTCACCGCCTGATTCATCGCGCGGTCATAACCGGCTTTCTCCGCTTTCTGTGCCGCGCTCTTGTATTCCGATTGCGCGACCTTCGACACGACATAGCCAGCGGCGGCACCGGCTGCCGCCACGCCCGCGTTCCCGTCCGATAACTTGTAGCCCAGGACGCCGCCCGCACCGGCCAAGCCGACATCCGAGGCCACACCACCGGCCCCCGTGCTGCATCCCGCGAGCACGAGCGACAGGGCGAGTAAAACTAGCACTTCAGACCGCGACTTTTTCATGGGAGACCTCTTTCTCAGGTTGAACGTTGCGCACCGTGCCGCAGAGAGGCGGATCAGTTACGGGACTAAAAAAGCAAATGCTCGAAAACTTCCGGTCCTCCGGTTGCTGCTCCGGCATTGGATAGTTTTGGATCGAGGCACACACCGACTCAGGCAGGCCGATGGCCTTTGCGATGTCGTCAACGTCGCTACGATCAAACTGCCGCATGAGAAAAAACTGCTTGCTGTTGCCGATGACGACCGGGCGAATGCGCGTATCCTTAAACTTGCTGTATTGCTGAATAATCGAGGCCGTCCAGCAGTTGAACTTGCGCAACTGCGCATAGGATTCGGCGACGATCTTTTCCCCACCGGGCACGTCCAAGAACCGCGCCAGCTCCTCAAAAATGACCCGCTTCCAAAGCGCCCGAGGCAGGCTAATGATGTGCTGGCGGGCGAAGCCGGTGACGAGCAGACCGGCGGCGGTCTTTAGCTCCGTCGCCTGCTCCGGGATGTAGCCGAGTTCGAAATGCGCGATGCGGCCCGTAAGGGAAACATTGGTGGGGCCGTCGAAAAGACGGCCATAGTGACCATGCGCAGTCCAAGCCGAGAGTAGCGTCGCGAGATGGTCGATTTCCTCTTTCTTATGTTCCGGAAACCGGGAGAACTGCATCAGCTCGACCAAACTCGCATGAACTGGAAAATCGTTCCGCCCATAGTGGGCATGAGCTATCGCCATCACGGCGCGCTCGGTCTGCGGTTGCTTGAGAAACTTGGTGATTTCCGCCTCGGCAATGCCAGCAATGAATTGCTGCGCCTCGCCGTCATTCGCGTTCAGGCGGTCACGCAGCTCGGCGAACGCTTCCAGCTCCGTTGCGCCGATGCCCATCTTTTCGTGCTTCCAGCGATGCGTGGCGCAAGCCATCCGCTCAATCTGCGGGAGAAGTTCCCGGTGCCGCTTGGCCCACTCCTCAAAAGTGTCCTCGTAAAGCTGGTTGATGTATTGGGCGAGCAGCGCCTGCCGGATTTGCTGGGCCTCACCGTCCGGCACTTCTCCGATCATCCGGGCGACGAGCGCCACCGCCGTGGCAAGTTGCAGTTGACCGAGCGGAAGACCACCCGTGTCAAAATAGTTGATCGTCAGGTCACCATCGGGATGAAGAATGATCGGCCGCTCGCCCAGCGCCCGCGTGAACGCTTCATAGGACAAGCCCTCTTCGATGATGACCGTGTAATCGTAATAGCCTGCGGTCTGCTCAAGGAAATCGCGCATGTGAACGGATTTCCCCGCGCCGGTTGCCCCGATCAGAACCGTATGCTGTGGCGACGGAGGCGTGCCGAGGAATGTGCGCAGGCCGACCAGATTATTTTGCGACCCATCATAGAGCGCCTCGGCTTCGTCAAGATGCCCTGTGAACGTCGCCGAGAACGGCAGCATGTCCGCCAAATATCCATCCTCAGCGTAGAGGCTGCGGTGCTTGTAACCGGAACCAGTCCAGCCAGGCCACGAGGCAAAGAAGAGCTTCTTCGCCGTCGAGGGCAGCGCGCATTCATAATACTGCGCACCGCCCATGTTGTTGATCGCATTTTTTATCGCGGCGCACTTCGCGCTCAGGGCCGTTTCACTTTCATCCCAAACGCGGATGATGTAAGTGACCGCAAATGCGTTGATGAAGCCGGTCGAGAGCGATTCGATTTTCCGCTCCTTCTTCCCAATCGCGACGAGAAGCGAGTGCCGTTCCGAGTCCTGATATTCGCCGCGCAAACGTTCAATGGCCTTCTCCTCTTTCTCGACTTCGCGCTTCGCCGGCAGCGGCTCGATGTTGATCGTGATTTGATAGTCGAGAAACGGCAGGCCGGTCAGCCGGTGAATGATTCCCGGATACGTCCGGCTGGGCCAGCGCGTGAGGGTG
>CAYVKH010000169.1:0-2823 GCA_964451965.1 uncultured Opitutaceae bacterium | reverse complement strand
CAGCACATCAATGGCCACTATGTTCAGCCTTGATGCCGACAAATTTGGGCGAAAATGAGCCACCGAAGAGCCACTAAACAGGTGCCTTAGCCAATGCTGCCCAGGGAAAACCACGAAAGTCGCGGGTTCGAGTCCCGTCCATCCCGCCATTATTAGGGCCGAGTTCGATAGTTGGGAAGGGGGTCGTTCGGTCGAGAACTCACACATTACCCCCTTCGATTCCTGGCCCAACGCCATAGGCCTTGCGCGTTGGCCCTCACGGCACGCTGGTCAGTAAACGCGCGTGGAATGTCTGTCCGGCGGCGCCAGCGACGCGGAACGATAGCCGTATCGTCGGTGAAAGCCGGTCAATGGCCACTCCGGGATCGGCGAGAACCAGCTTAAGCGCGGATGCGGCCAATTCCATTGTAATGGTTGTATTGTTGACTTGCGTCGGGTCACTCACAGCAACGTCCAAGAAGGCCCCCTTAGTCTGAAGAAGAACACTGGCCGTTCTGTCCACCGTGATGATCCCGATGGCTGAGCGCCCATCACTCCAGAAGTTCGCCGCCGTCAGGCCAAGCGAGTCCACGCGCACGGCCTGGATCCGATCGGAATTTGCCAGTATCTCCACTCTTGGGTGCTTGGCATAGTCGGAGACCTGCGCCGTGCTGTATCCGGGCAGCAGAACATACGAATACGTTGCTCCGGCTGGATCCGTTCCGTGGGAAAGCCAGAGCGTAACATAGTTGCGGGATACGGTCTTCGTGGTCTCGTTCCAGACGCCCGATCTTGTCTCTCGCAGACCATACAGCCTGACGGGCGCCGGGAAAAAATAGCCGATGTCCGCACCTTCCGTCTGGCCCGCCAGGTGAGCCCAGGTCACATCCCGCATCACCTCTGACCCGCCAAGCGCTCCGGTCTTTCGCGTGCCGTCCACCGTCAGCGTGTTGTCGCCGCCGCCATGCAGGAGGCGGTTCTCGACGACCGTCTCGATAGGCCGGGAATCGCCGCTGCGGATATCGCTGCCCAAGCAAACGACCTCCCTGTCGAACATGAACCATGACTTCTTCGCTGTGAGCGTGTTACCCCACGCCCGGAGCTGCATGCCAGCCGCGCCGTAGGCGCCGAGCGACGCGCCGCCGACCCAAGTCGTCGCCGGAGCCTCGCTTTGCCCTGATGCGGGCTCGCGGACCTGACTCACATCGATCGTAGTGCCGGGAAGGCGGTGCGGATCAACGGTTGGCCAGAAGTCGTCGTCGAACTGCGTCAAATCGGAATTGTAGAGGTAAAGCATGCCTTCGCCCGTGTGCCAGCCATTCACATTCTCACCGTGGATGCTCTCGTAGGTAAAGACGCGGCTGGATGACATGCTAAGTCCAAGGCCAAAACCCGAGGCCAGGTGAACCACGCGATCCATTCCGGCAAAGACAAAATTCCCGATGAGCTCGCCTCGAGGCTTCACGGCCGGGTCGGCAATCAGTTGCCGCACGGCGCCCTTGAGCCCGAGAGGTGCAGTCTCGGCGAAGTCAAGGACGGTGTCCGCCCCGGCCCAGTACTTTAGCATCGATCGCATCCGGGCGGCGTCTGCCTCCGGGGCGACCTGGGAGATGAGGAGGATGTTCTGCATCATGCCGTGCCCGATGACGTGTTCCGAAGCGGATCGGCGGGAAGTCTCCCGGCCCTGCACCATGGCCATGATGCCGCCGCGATAAATCACCGGCTCCAGGGCAGTGAAGACCAGCCGATAGAGGTTTGCTATATTGGGGTCGGTGACTTTCCAGGAGGAACCCGAGGCGCTTAACCTATTGGGCCCGTTGAGAAGCGCGAGCACCGGTGCGAGCCTGCCAAGCAAAGAGGCACCATAGCCTCCCGTGTATGGGTGCCCCCGATGTTGAATGAATGAGCCGTCGGCGTAGTAGCCGTCGCCATGTTTCACATAGAGGAAAAGCTCGCTGAAGGCGTCGCGCGCGGCGACCAGCTTCGCACTGTCCTTCACGATGATGCCGCGAATCGTCACAATGTGGATCTTCCACATGCGGTTGGCGGCGGTGAAGGACCAAGGGGTGCCGCCGGGAGCCTGCGTCGTCGCCGAAGGGGTGAATTTCTCCACGGCCCGCATGTAGTTGGCTACCTGGGCAGCGCTCAGCTCATCAAACATCAGGGCCGTTGTGTCGACGAGCTCAGCAGGCGCACCGATTTCAAGGTGAAACCACTCGTCGTGCATCGGTGTTGTCTCGTTATAACGATTGGCATACACCCAATCGAGGCCGCGGACGATGTCGGCCTTCAACGACGCGTTTCCCTTCAGGCTGGATCCCGGAGTCGCGTAGGCGAGCGCCATTGACTTCAGGCGCTCATAACTCTCCGTGATGTGGCCCGTATCGGTGGTGCTGGCCAAGTCGGCCCAGAGAAAGGCGCGGGTTGGCGATTTATCCATCGTCGACCAGTAGGAATTCGCCAACGAACTGAGGCTTCTGATGGAGGAAGCAACGGCGGGATCCGTCAGATCCAAGTGACTGCCGCCTGTGAGCATCTCCGCCCACTTCTCCCGCAGGACGTCGAACTCGTCCGCCCGGCATGTGAGCGGCCAACCGACCAGATTGAGCGCCAAGACCAGGCTGCCGCACCGAACGGAAAGCGCTATGCTTGAGGCATTGCGTGCTGCCGCTTTGCAGCATTGCCAGAAAACGGAGAATCTATGCGAGTAGGTCATAGGCGGAATGCGTCAGAACCCAGCGACACCGTAGGTTGGGAGCGGGTTTTGGCTTTGCGGTAATGCGAAGGGGTGAGAGGGACCCCATCGGTTAGGCAGGGGATCGGAGAAAATAAGAATGAATATTG
>CAYVKH010000168.1:0-2863 GCA_964451965.1 uncultured Opitutaceae bacterium | reverse complement strand
GCGTAGAAGGGCTTCAGGTCCGGCGTCAGCCAGACGCTCAGCGGCCAGCCCCCGTGGCCCGTCAGCCCCTGGAGGTAGGCCATGTAGACCCGGTCCACGTCGGGCCTCTCCTCCCTGTCGAGCTTGACGGGCACGAAGTGCCCGTTGATCGCCGCGGCGATGCCGGCGTCCTCGAACGACTCGTGGGCCATCACGTGGCACCAGTGGCAGGTCGAGTACCCGATCGAGAGGAAAATCGGGAGGTCCCGGGCCCGCGCGGCCTCGAACGCCTCCTCGCCCCACGGGTACCAATCCACCGGATTGTCCGCGTGCTGCAGGAGATAGGGGGAGGTCGCGCCCGCGAGCCGGTTCGCCATGCTCACTCCCCGAGGACCCAGGCGAAGATCAACGGGGCGACGATTGTGGCGTCGGACTCGATGACGAACCTCGGCGTGGATGCGGCGAGCTTGCCCCAGGTGATCTTCTCGTTGGGGACGGCCCCGGAGTAGCTGCCGTAGCTGGTCGTCGAGTCGCTCACCTGGCAGAAATACCCCCAGAGCGGAACGCCCCTGCGCCGCAGGTCCTGGTGGAGCATCGGGACGACGCATATCGGGAAGTCGCCGGCGATGCCGCCGCCGATCTGGAAGAACCCCATCGACCCGTGGCCCGTCCTCAGCCTCCTCGCCGTCCGCGCGTACCAGCCGGCGAGCAGGGTCATGTACTCGATCCCCGAGCGCACGGTGTGCACGTTCTTCAGCCTGCCCGAGATGACATGGGCCGCGTACATGTTGCCCAGCGTGGCGTCCTCCCATCCGGGGACGAAGATGGGGAGGTTCTTGTCGCAGGCGGCGAGCAGCCACGAGTTCCTCGGGTCGACCTGGTACCACTTCCTCAGCTTCCCGCCGCGGAGCATCCTGTACACGAACTCATGGGGGAAGTACGACTTCCCTGCGCGGTCCGCAAGCAGCCACTCGCCGAGGACGACGTCCTCGATCCGGCGCATCGCCTCCCTCTCGGGGATGCAGGTGTCCGTCACCCGGTTCATGTGCCGCCTAAGGAGCGCCGACTCGTCCCTCGGGGTCAGGTGCCGGTAGTCCGGCACGCGCTCGTAGTAGTCGTGGGCGACGAGGTTGAACACGTCCTCCTCGAGATTCGCGCCCGTGCACACGATCGCGTGGACCTTGCCGCGGCGAATCATCTCCGCGAGCGAGATCCCGAGCTCCGCCGTGGACATGGCGCCCGCGAGGGTGACGACCATCTTGCCGCCCGCCTTGACGTGGGCGTCGTAGGCCTTGGAGGCGTCGAGGAGGGAGGCCGAGTTGAAGTGGCGGAAATGGCGCGCCATAAACTTGGAGACCGGGCCCTTGGAGCGGGCGAGGGCCGCATTGCGGACTTCCGGGGGCTGGCTTCTGGTCTTGGCGCTCATGTCGGATGCGGGTGGCTAAGGTGGACCCGGTGCGACCGCGTTGCCACCCAAAATGGGCGGCGGCACGCCTGCCACCTGAATGATCAGCGCCAGATGCAGCATGCGATAATTCTGCGCGGGATTCGATGGCGCGTCCCCCGGTCCGTCAGGGCCAGCCGACATGCCGGCGGCGCAGGCCGTGAGAAGCACCAAAGGGCGGCCAAGCTTCATCGGGTCACCGCCCGGCCTCCGCGCCACCGCCCGTGACGTCGTACTCGTATCTGGAAACAAAGTACGGCCCGGCCTGCATGTCGCTGTGGTATCGGAACCCAAAGGACTCGTAGAACGCGCGCAGGCGCGGGCGCGAGGCCTCGCAATCCAGCCGCAGGAGCCTGCGACCCAGGTCGCGGGTCCGCCCGACGGCCCAGCGCAGGAGGCCCGCGGAAAGGCCCGTGCCCGCATACCGCCTCCGTATCGCGAGGCGATGGACGTACGCCGCGTCGCGGTGGTTCACGTCGGGCCAGAACACCGGGTCCTCAAGCTGGAACATCATGACGCCGGCCGGGTCCCCCGAGTGCTCGGCGAGGACGAAGAGCCCCGCGTCCACGTCGGCGGCGATGCGCGCGGGCGCCAGCTCGTCTCCCTGCCACATCGCCATGCCCTCCCGCTCCAGCCAGCGCGCGGCCTCCCCGATGATGTCCACGACCGCCTCGGCGTCCGGGGGCCTGGCTGGCCGGATTATTGCTTCGCCGGGCATGTTCTGGTGCAGGTTCCTGCCGTGAATAGACTTCCGGCGCGGGCGGGGAGTCAAGCGGTGCGGAACCCAAACTAATTCGCCGCGCGGCGAACCGCGCCATTGACGACCCGGGGCGCGGACCTGTTTGATGGAGGTTTTCATGCTCACGATCGCCGATGTGTCAAAGTCGTATGGAACCCGCACCCTGTTCGCGGATGTGTCCCTCTTCATTGCGCGGAGCGACCGCTACGGGCTCGTCGGTCCCAACGGGGCGGGAAAGACCACGCTGTTCAACCTGATCCTCGGCGAGGAGGCCCCCGACGAGGGCACGATAGAATGGGAGCGGGGCGCCGACTTCGGCTTCCTGCCGCAGGAAAGCGCGCCGATCGCCGACGAGACCATCCTGGAGATCGCGACAAGCGGCAGGAACCTCGTCCCTGTGGACGACGACGACACCGACATCGACTGGACCCTTGAGCCGCGCGCGAAGAAGGTCCTGGCCGGGCTCGGCTTCCGCGAGGGCGACAGCGAGAAGCAGGCGAAGACCTTTTCCGGGGGATGGGTGATGCGGGCGCATCTCGCCCGGCTCCTTGTCGCCGAGCCCGCGCTCCTCCTCCTCGACGAGCCGACCAACCACCTCGACCTGGAGGCCCTCCTCTGGTTCCAGGACTACCTCACGAGGTACCCGGGCGGCCTGGTCGTCATCTCGCACGACCGCGCATTCCTGAACGCGCTCTGCACCG
>CAYVKH010000167.1:0-2941 GCA_964451965.1 uncultured Opitutaceae bacterium | reverse complement strand
GGTGCTTACCGAATACGCGCGCAGCAAGAAACTCGTCACGCAGATGGGCATCCAAATCCATTCGATGCGGGGCTATCGCCAGGCGGTCGCGCTCATCCAGGGCGGCGCCATCGGCGAGGTTCGGGAAGTCCACACGTGGAGCAGCAAGAAATGGGGTGACCTCGGCGCACCGCCCGTGAGCCACGACGCCGTACCGGCCGGTTTCGACTGGAACCTCTGGCTCGCTGGCTGCGCGAAACGACCTTTCGTCGGCAATGCGTATTACCACCCCGAGAACTGGCGGAAACGGCTCGATTTCGGTACGGGCACGTTCGGTGACATGGGCTGCCATATTTTCGATCCGGTGTTCGAGTCGCTTGCGCTCACGGCGCCGCTCACGCTCCGCTCCGAAGGCCCGGCTCCCGACGCATGGAACTGGTCGATCAATGCGACCATCCGCTACGTTTTCCCCGGCACCCGCTTCACCGCGTACAAGACCATCGAGGTCACGTGGTACGATGGCGACCGGCGACCGCCGGCGCACATTCAGGCGCTCGTGACCGAGCCGAAACCGGCCCGCGCGATGGAGGACGGGGAGCTACTCGACGAGGGCTCGATCTTCATCGGTACGGACGGCGTGATGTACCTGCCCCACCCCCAGGCGCCGCGCCTCTATCCGCGGGAAAAGTTCCGCGACTACCCGCTGCCGAATGTCGCCGAAAGCTATCACTGGGCGGACTGGGCCGAAGCCTGTGTCGGCGGCCCCCGCAAGCCGGGCGCGCCGTTCGAATACTCCGGCCCGCTGACGGAAGCGGTGCTGCTCGGCAGCGTGGCCGTGCGTTTCCCTCAGACGACGCTCGAGTGGGACTCCTCCAAGCTCGCATTTTCGAACGAACACGCGGCCAACGCCTTCGTCCGCCGGAAATATCGCCGAGGCTGGCGCGTCGCAGGCCTGTAGGCGCGGCGACGAGTTGACCAGGCGCCAACCGCCCTGCGGGTCGGCGCAGCTACTCGAAGAGCACGAGCGTCTGATCGCTGCCGCGGTCGGACACGGGCCAGCGGGTCGCCTGGCCGTCGAGCACCGCTTCGATGTGATACTCGAGCAGCGGCCTTTTCGGATCGAGCGTCGGCAGCGTGACCTCGTGAACCCAGCGTGCAACCAGCTGCAATGGCACGCGACAATACTCGCGTTCGCCCGCCGCGCGCCAGCAGAGCACCGGGTCGGTCGGAGATTTTTCGGCGACGAGCAGGAAGCGTAAGCGGAAGCTTTCGCCCGGCGCAACCGAGGTCCTCACCGATGCCGGCGGAACCAAAAAAGCGACTCCAGACGGTAAGGGATCAAGGCGAAGGAATAAACGCCGATTGGCTGCGCTTCTTCTGTCGTTCCCAAACGAGTAACCGGCAAGCGGAGGCGAGCGATCGCGCCAGGCGGCGTATGCGCAGCGCGGCTGTGAGCTCTCTGTCGAGCCGAAGCACCAGGGTGCTAACGTTCGGGGGATGGTGGAAACCGGCTTCCACGCACAGGCACGCCAATAATGATGCATCGTTCCCAGCGCCGCTTTGAGCGACATCTGCCTTTTGGGCGTCGCATATGGAAATACGGGCATTGCGGCGTCAAGCCGCAAGAGGGGTATCCCTCGGCGCGACGAAATTGCTTGTCAGCCCTTTTTCGACGAACCGTAATACCCATTCTTTGCCAATGGATTGGGCAAGGGCGCGGTAGCCAAGTGGTAAGGCCGAGGTCTGCAAAAACGAATAGGCCATTTTAGCCTGTTTCATCGGATATCATCTGGCGTCATACCCAGTTGATTGTAAACGGGGTTAGCTCGTGATTGGATAATCCTGAGTGATCCCGGAAAATCCCAAATTTCAAAATCGGGTGACAACACGGGTGACAACTTTTGAGCTGCCAGAGCGTGAGCAACGAATCGTCGATGACGTAAAGTTATGGCTCGAGTCCCTGAACGACATGATAGCCCTAAGTACGGACGCACTTTGGCACGAATCGACGGCAAGAGCTGATATCCCTGACTGGGTGAGGAATGCCACTAGTCGTCTCGACAAGACACTGTTCGCCCCGATGACCATGACCCTTGATGTCTTGAAGCTAACGCCATATCGGGCGGGCTATGCGATGGGAATGCTACAGTGGTCAGTAAAACGAATGAATACGCCGCTGCCGAAATCCCCGGTACCAGCGATAAAAAAGGCTCGGCTGTCCTCAAGGGCCAAGCGACAAATAGGGAAGCTATTCGAGGCTTTTCTGCTGGAAGGTGGGCTCATTACGAGAGCCGAATTTCGCCAAAGCAAATTCATTCCCTCAGAGGCAGCTAAGTATGTAACGAAGCTGGAGGGGCGACCGCTCAATGAGCTCTCCGAGTTTCACCGAGGAATGGCCGTAGGGCTGCATGGGATGGGGCCGGGTTCTGTGGAAGACAAAAGCAATTTAGCGACCGAAATCCTCTTCTTTGTAGCGATGTTTTGGCGTCTTGTGGTTAGGCTCAAGAATGTCCGCGAGCTTCATGCCTGGCTAACTCGGATGTTAGGCGCGTCTAAGGTGGGCGATCGTAAAAGGGTCGAGAAGATTTGTCAGCGGATTGGATTGCATTTCGGACAAAGAGGCCGCCCAAGAATAATTCCGACAGTAACCCTACCGTGCTGACGGTTTTTTGAGTTCGGTATTGCGGCTATTCTTGCCGCATGAACTCGGAGAATAATTTGACACCGTATGCCAAGAAACTGGCATTAACGCGGGAGGAGACGGCAGACGCCATCGGCCAAAGCGTCGTAACAATTGACCGGCTTACAAAGCGAGGACTGCTCCGGCCATCACGGGCTACTCGGCGGCCAGTATATCCCATTTGGGAGATCGAACGATTCCTGCGTGAAACGGCAGTTATGTCGTTCGGCTTGCCGGCAGCTGAGGCGGCCGCCCCATCAGGGCCGGCCGCCTCGCTGCCGG
>CAYVKH010000166.1:0-2953 GCA_964451965.1 uncultured Opitutaceae bacterium | reverse complement strand
ATCTTGGGGTCGCGGGTTCGAGTCCCGTTGGCCGCCCCATCTTAACCGCGCTCGCCGCGCGACTTAAGTTTTAGCCGAAGCCAGGTTGCCAGTTGACGTGGCAACCTAAGCATGAATCACGAGCGATTGTTTGACGTCAGCCGCTTTGAAAATCGAAACGGAGTGATCTCCTGGCGAGTGTCCGGATGGCTGCACGGCGTCCGGATCCGAAAGAACTTTAAATCGAAGGAGGAGGCCGCCGGCGAGAAGGCGGCGCTCGAGATCAAGGCAGCGCAGGACACCTCCGGACTGCGCTCCATCATGACTCGCCTCACGGCCGAGCAGGCCTGCGAAGCGGAAGCCGTGTTCCGACGCTTGGAGGGCCGGGACCGCTCGCTGGCCTTCTATGTCGACTTTGCCTTGGCCACCTATAGCGATCCCATCCACGACCCCACGATTGCCGGGGCGACCAAGGACTACCTCGCACTCCGTGCCTCTGACGAAAGCCAGGGAAACCTTTCCCACCGCCAGACCCGGTCCTTCGGCTTGGAACTGCGGGCCCTTGAGTCAGCATTCCGCGGCAAGACGGTGTCGCAGCTGACCCCCAATGCTCTTGTGGCTTTCCTCAAGCGCGGCCTGCCCTCCAAGAAAACCTACAACAACCGTCGGGGGCTCGTCGGTCCATTTTTCAAGCATTGCGTCCTCAAGGACTGGATCGCCGCAAACCCCATCGACAAGGTCCCCCATTTCCGGGGAGTCGGCCACCGGCGAGGCTCGGCCCCCACACTTTCCGCCGCGCAATGCGCCGAAATCATGGAATGGGCGGAAACCGAGCGCCTGGGCGCGCTCGTCCCCTTCATCGCCCTATGCCTCTTCGCTGGAATTCGGCCGGACCCCTATGTGGGCGAAATATCCAAGCTCGAGCCCAAACACGTGCGGCTCGACACCGGGGTAATCCTGATCGAGCCCGAGGTCTCCAAAGTGCGGATGAAACGGGCCGTGGCCATACAGCCAAACCTGGCGGCCTGGCTGGCCGCCTACCCGCTCGACCGATATCCGATCATGCCCCGAGGCTTCCGGCGCCTCAGGCTCAGGTTCCGCAAGCGTTTCAACCTCTCGCACGACATTCTGCGGCATATCTTCGTCTCCATGTTTGTCGCCAAGTTCCGATCGATGGGCGAGGCCGCCCTCCAGGCCGGAAATTCTGAGAGCATCATCCGCAAGCACTACCTGGATCTGAAGAGCCCCGCCGAGGCCGAGGAGTTCTTCAACATCCGACCGCGGTCTGGGCAGCCCATCGTCGCCTTTTCATTGGCCGTTTAACGGGCTCACGAACTCCAAACAGGGGGGCCTGGGGGCGCCGCCCCCAGATAGGCCGAAGGCCGTAGCTCGAGAACGAACATCTGCCCATCGGCGGCATGGAGTACAGTCTGATCTCATCTGCGGCCGATTGCCTCCAAGGGCGAATGCCCTCTGTCGTGCCGGCTCGACGCGCGATGCAGGTGGGCGAATTCAGCTGTGAATAGATGCGTCTGCGGACGACATTGGAACATTCTTACTACCACGTTCTTACCAAAGAAACTGTATGAAAAATGACTGAAACTTGGCTTCTCACTTTCTGGGTTTAACAGGCCGGAGGCGGGGCCTGAGCTCAGCTTCTATTGGATTCGGGGTCCTGAGTACTATTTTGCGGGAGCATTCTCGGAGCTTCGGGAACTCGCTTTGCAATCGATCCCGTCTTTAATGCCTTTCCTCCATCGTCTTAGATCGAACTGCCCACCTCCAATGTGACCCGATTGTTCCCTCCATTTACCCTGCAGCGCGAATCGCTGGGAAACCCGATGTGGTCCCCATTCTGAGCGTCGAACGACGCTTAGACATATTGCGTCCCCAAGAATAATCACACGAAGCCACACTCGTTGTCCACGGCAGGTCAGCCGAACGACAGTGCATGGTCTTGCGCTGGTTCAGGTCATCTCCCAGATTTCCAGAATGCTTAACTGGGCAGATTGCTCGGCAGTGGAACGCTTGGAGGGGAAAGTCAGCGGTGCATGGCTTTTCAAAGGCACTCGCGTGCCCGTAAAGGCGCTATTTGAGAATCTCGAGGGTGGAGCAACCGTCGAGGAGTTTCTTGATTGGTTTCCGGGTGTGACCCGCGACCAGGTCGATAAGGTGCTGGAGTACGCCCAAAGGAGCTTAGTCGGAGCTTAGATTCGGCCAGGGTGAAAATTCTTTTCGATCAAGGCGCCCCGGTGCCATTGCGCCTGGCATTGAGCGGCCACGAGGTCACAACTGCTCACGAACGCGGATGGGGCGGAATGAAGAACGGCGACCTGCTGCGGGCGGCTGAAACCGAAGGTTTCGAAGTAATGGTAACTACCGACCAGAATCTGCAATATCAGCAGAATCTTGGAACTCGCCGGCTCGCTATCCTGGTTCTGATGACTACCGATTGGCGAAAGATCCGCTCGCATTCGGCTTACGTCTTATCAGCGATTGGGACGCTCAATCCAGGGGACTACCGGGAACTCGCGTTCCCTCCAGCTTCCTCTCAATGACAACATTAGCTGCCTTTGGGAACCAATGGGAGATAAATACCATTCAACTGCTGCTCCCGTCGCTGAAGCGCTTTCGCTCTGCTAAATGAGCCGGGATATCACCAACCGAATTTACGTATTAAGTTTACTCGGCGTGGCACAATTATCCGCCCTTATAATTGGTCCAAGGTGCTGCCGCACCTTCTACCGAATTCCTATAACGACGGCACACTCAAAGACTCGCGGGATTGGTTATGCCCCTTGCGGTGGCATAACTGCATCCGTTTCTCCGATATCCTAGAATTCAGCAGCCGACTTTCCCCAATGATATCGGTCTCAAACAGAAGTGGGATTGGTTAAGCCACTAGATGTGGTATAAAAAACGTTAGCGGTATCATGAGCCTTTCCAAATCGCAGGTCGTAGATCGGGTGGTGCT
>CAYVKH010000165.1:0-2972 GCA_964451965.1 uncultured Opitutaceae bacterium | reverse complement strand
TCAAGGCCTCTGCTGAGGCCAGCGACCGTAGAAAGTCCACTGCGTTTCGGTCGGCAATGTCGATGCTCACGTTCTATATGAATCGGGCCGGACGTGAGCTAGCAGCAGAGCAGCGGGCTCGCCTTGAGGCCGCAAAGGACGAACTTCGCGTACTCTTCAATCGCCCTCGCCGTAGCTCGCCATTTTCAATAAGGTGACGGAAACAACATGCACTGGACAAAGGGAGGTTTAAAGTAACGGAAATGTCGATTTCCGTTATATCACTAAACGCGCCATTCCAGCCTATTGGACTTGGCGCGAGTCGTGAGGGTTGGTGTCCGAGAAGGTAATAATCTCCCCTTAGTGGGGGGTAAAAGTTAGGCTTAGGGTGCTAAGACCCCGTATTTGTGACTAGGCCGAGGTCATAATGTTGTTCCCGCAAACCTTGGTCCCCCACTCGGAGGTCGGCTATTGCCGCGAACACCCCTTAGATACCTTGGACCCATGCGGGCCTTTCCCGACCGTGCTTCGGACTTGAACGGCCATCTCGGGATGTTAGAGTTTTTTCCCCCATTGGGGTTCCCATGAAATACAAGCTTGTGGTAATGGGCGCTGAATGGAGGATCGAGCCGACGACCAAGGAGTCGTGGGTTCTCAAGAGGCGGGCGGCAGACGATTGGTGTGCCGTAGGCACCTACAGGTCTCCAAACGAGGCGGCGGCAATGGCCGGAGCAAGGATGACAGCCAACGTGAGATTGGGCGACCGGCACCTCAATCGACTTCGATACGTGTTATCCGGCTGGGACGTCGTCGAGGATGGCTAAATTGCCCAAGAACGGGGGCGGTCGACGCGAAGGCGGCACTTCTGGGAGGGTTCTGCCCCGCGGATGTTGATCGTATTGTTTTGGGCCTGGTCGAGAGCAAATGGCCGCCGCATGCGGACGGGACTCGGTTATCGAGTTTGACTTTGCAACTTCAGGCCACCACCCACCTCTTGCGTATCACCGCAAACCCCAGGACCGCTGCTCCTAGGATGGCCGCGTAAGTGGAGGGCTCGGGGATGGCAGTGAGCAAGTAAGAATCCCCATTGCTTCCCACAGCGACTATTTGGCCCGGCGATTTGGAACTGGTGGGTGCAGGCGACGTGGCTGGGCTCGGCTCGCCTCGTGGCAATGAGGCGCATATGAATGTTCCGCGGCCCATCACCATTGTTGGCGGCGGACTAGCCGGGCTATCGTTGGGCATCGCATTGCGTCGGGCGGGAGTAGAGACACAGATCATCGAGGCAGGCCACTATCACCCTATCACTTTGGCATCAACCAAGGGCCTATTGTGCTCATGATCGAGAACCATTGCTCCGGGTTCATTTGGTTGCTGATGCGGCAATGTCCGTATCTGGTCACCGGCTTGCGGCGGGTGGAATTCACCGGGGGCTGGTTGATCTGACGGGGTCACGCGGGGGTAACCCGCGCATTAGTGAAAGCATGGGGGATGACAGCCTCACAATCCAAGGTAGTTTTATACCCCATAGCGGAGTCGCCGCGGACGGCGCATCATCTAGGCGGACTTCCTCGCAGAGCGCGGCAGCCTATCGCTCAAACTCGGAGGTTTAAACCCCGCCGGAAACCAAACGAAAAATAAACCAAGAATCTATCATGTTAAACAAAGCAAAAACCCTGAAAGGTTACAAACTGAATAGCCGCGACGGGGACATCGGGAAGGTCAAGGAATTCTATTTTGATGACCGGCACTGGACCGTTCGCTACTTGGTCGCGGACACCGGAAACTGGCTGACCGGCCGGCAGGTGCTGATCTCTCCTTATGCCTTGGGGGCCGTGAATCGCGAAGTGAAGGAGATCGTCGTCGATTTGACCAAGAAACAAATCGAAGGCAGCCCCTCGTTGGATAATGACAAGCCCGTCTCTCGCCAATTCGAGGACTCTTATTACGGGTATTATGGAATGCCCATGTATTGGGGCGGCCCCTATAGCTGGGGTCCTTATCCCTACCCAATGCGGGATCGTGCAAACTGGGGTGGATTCACGCGGGGCGAAAAGGCATGGGATCCCGCGCTGCGCAGCACCCACGATGTGAGCGGCCATCACATTCAGGCCGCCGATGGGGAGATCGGCCACGTCGAGGATTTTGTCATCGATACCGAGAGCTGGGCCATCCGCTATTTCATCGTGGGCACCCGGAACTGGTGGCCGGGGAAAAAGGTTCTGATTTCACCGCAATGGATCGACCGGCTGAGTTGGAGTGAGGCGAAAGTCTTCGTCAGTCTTTCCCGCGAGACCATCAAACACTCACCCGAATATACGGAGGAGTCGCTCTTGAACCGGGATTATGAGACTGGACTTTATCGCCATTACAATCGCCCGGGATACTGGGTCGATGAACTGGCAGCCAAGCAGCATTCCCATTGATCTGCTGATTCCGCTTGGTTCCGCGCCCACCGTAGTCGCAGCGGGACTAACTTATGATTTCAATAAGATAGCCACGTTCTACCGGGGTGGAGAATAAAGGAGTCATCATCATGGCAAACAAAGCGGTCAAGACATCGACCATGACCAGGGAAAAGAAAGCCGGAAAATTCACCGGAACACGGAAAGAGGAAAAGAGTTTATCCAGTTCGAACGGAGAAGTCCGATTGGGAAGCGGAGGTGAACAGCACCAAGTCACCGACGAAAATCATCCCAGGCTCACAACCAATCAAGGCATCCCGGTTTCCGACAATCAGAACTCGCTCAAGGCCAATGCGCGCGGCCCGACCCTGCTGGAGGATTTCGTCCTTCGTGAAAAGATCACGCATTTCGATCACGAGCGAATTCCAGAGCGGATCGTTCATGCGCGCGGCACCGCTGCGCATGGCTACTTTGAACTGACCGCATCGCTCGCGCACTATACGACTGCGAGGATACTCACCGAGACCGGCACAAGAACGCCGGTCTTTACCCGCTTCTCGACGGTTAGCGGCGGAGCGGGCTCCGTCG
>CAYVKH010000164.1:0-3034 GCA_964451965.1 uncultured Opitutaceae bacterium | reverse complement strand
AGGGCGCTCTTCAAGAAGCCGACCGGCGCCACGTACCTCCAGGTGAGCCTCATCGCCCGCGACCGGGCAAGGGAGGACGCGGCCGAGATGACCAACTCCCTCGGCTACCGGGCCGACGCGTGGCAGGACCGGGAGAAGTCATGGCTCGGGGTCTTCAGGGCCTTTCGGGTGGCGACGGCGATCACGGTCTCGGTGTTCACGCTGATCGCGGGGCTGGCTATGTTCAACACATTGGCGATGATAGTCTTGGAAAAGACAAAGGAGATAGCGATCCTGCGCTCCATGGGCTACTCCCGCCAGGACATCTCGAGGATCTTCCTCTGGCAGGCGGCGATCGTCCTGGCCATCGGAACCGTGATCGGCTGCGCCGTGGGAGCCATCATCACCTACGCCGTGTCGCAGTACCCGCTGCCGATCACCGGGATCTTCACCTCCCACAAGTTTCTGGTGCAGTGGTCGCGCTGGCACTACCTGGAGGCGATCATCACGGCCGTCATCATGGTCATGGCGGCGAGCCTGATACCGTCCCGCAGGGCGGCCCGGCTTGAGCCGGGCGACATCATCCGGGGAACGGCCCAATAGGCGGCACCATGGCGAACGAACCGAAGATTGCGATGCGCTGCGAGGGCCTGCAGCGGTACCTGGGCCAGGACGAGGGCAGGGTCCATGTGCTCAAGGGCGTCACGTTCGAGGCCAGGGCCGGGCACGTCTACGCGATCGTGGGGCCCTCGGGCTGCGGGAAGTCGACCCTCCTCTACCTTCTCGGCCTGCTCGACCAGCCGGACGAGGGCAGGATCTGGATCAACGAGCAGCTGATGTCGAACAGCCACGACACCGTGCGGACCGCGGCGCGCGGCGAGCACATCGGCTTCGTCTTCCAGTTCCACTTCCTGATGCTCGAGTTCACGTGCCTCGAGAACGTCATGATGCCCATGAAGAAGCTCGGGCGCCTGACGCCGCTCCAGATGGAGGAGAGGGCCGCGCGCCTGCTGGGCACGGTCGGCCTCGGCGACAAGATCCACCGGCTGGGCACGCACCTCTCCGGGGGCGAGCAGCAGCGCGTCGCGGTGGCCCGCGCCCTTGCCAACCAGCCGACCATAATCCTGGCCGACGAGCCGACGGGCAACCTCGACGTGAGGAACGCCTCCCTTGTTTTCGACCTGCTGACCAGCCTCGCGAAGGACAACGGCCAGGCCGTCGTCCTCGTGACCCACAATCCCGACATTGCGCACCGCTGCGACTTCACCCGGCCGATGCGCGACGGCGTATTCGTGTAGCCCGGGGGCGCTTGGGCCCGTTTCCCGGGGCCGCCGGCTGTTTTCCGGGCTAAAAGGCGATATGCTTGAAATTAAGGTTTACAACCCAAACGGGGAGCCCTTCTTTCGGAGCCGATTTTCCACACAAAAAACGACGTTCAGTGAGCCACGATCCATCGCGGAAACGCTTCCTCGCCAGGGTACTGGGACTTGCGGCCGTTAGCGCCCTCGCGCCCGGTGCGGTCGCAAGGGCGGTCGTTCCGCCGTCCAGGGAAAGGGCGGCCGGCAAACCGGCCGCCTTCCGGCTGAGCCCGCAGCCCAGGGCCGTGGCCAGGGGCCGCGGAGCTTCCTAGGCAGGGAACATGGCAAAGCTGTTTCCCAAGTCGATCAACAGGCTGCCCCTGCAGCTGTCCATCTACTGTGTCGTCGTGGTGTGCATCGCCACCGCCGGGGTCGACTATTACATGACCCCGAAGTACACGCGGGTCGGGTACGCGCCGGTCCAGCCGGTGCCCTACAGCCATGCCAAGCACGTGGGCGAGCTCGGCCTCGACTGCCGGTACTGCCACAGCACGATCGACACGGCGGGGGCAACCGTCCCGACGACCCAGACGTGCATGAACTGCCACAGCCAGATCAAGACCCACAGCCCGGCCCTGGCGGTCGTAAGGGACAGCTTCCAATCCGGAAACTCAATCCCGTGGGTGCATGTCCATGTCATGCCGAGCTTCGTCTACTTTGACCACTCGATCCACGTGAACCGCGGCGTCGGCTGCGTGGAATGCCACGGCAAGGTGAACGAGATGGACGTCGTCACCCAGAGGCAGCCGATGAGCATGGGCTTCTGCCTCGACTGCCACCGGGCCCCGGAGCTGCATGTCCGCGAGAAGGCGGATGTGTTCGACCTGGACTCGAGGACGATCGCCGCCGCGCAGGGAATCGAGGCCGCCCGCAAGTTCGTGCACGACTGGAACATCCTACCGCCGCAAAGCTGCTCCGGCTGCCATCGATGAAGCGCAAGGTCGAAACTCCCGAGCCCTCCGTGCGGGCGAAGACCGGGCCGCGCTACTGGCGCAGCCTGGACGAGCTTGCGGACACTCCGGGCTTCAGGGAGGCTCTCGGCCGGGAGTTTCCCGACGGCGCATCGGGCCTGGAGGGCGTCGACCGCAGGCAGTTCATGAAGATCATGGCGGCCTCGTTCGCCCTGGGCGGGGTGGGCCTCGCCGGGTGCCGACGGCCCGAGGAGCACATCCTTCCCTTCGCGAAGTCGGTGGAGGGGGCCGTCCCCGGGCTGCCGGTCTATTATGCGACGGCCATGCCGATGCGAGGCTGGGCCATCCCGCTCCTTGCGGAGACGCACCAGGGCCGGCCCACCAAGCTTGAGGGCAACCCCTCGTACGCGCCCCACGGGGGCGCGAGTTCTCTCCTGGCCCAGGCCTCGGTCCTCGACCTCTACGACCCGGACAGGGCGATCGCCCATACCCAGGACGCCAGGGCGATGGACGAGGCTGCGGTGAGGGAATTCCTCTCGGGGGTCGCCAAGGCGCAGCTTGCGACCCGGGGCGCGGGCCTGGCGTTCCTCGCCGACGCGTCGTCGTCCCCGACCCGCGCGAGGCTGCTGCAGGCCCTGAGCTTCCGGCTCCCGAAGGCGATCTGGGCCGACTACGAACCGGTGGTCGACGAGCCCCCGGCGGGGGTCGCCCGCGCCTTCTACGGAGCGCGGGTGAAGCCGATCTACCGCTTCGCGAAGGCGAAGAGGATCGTCAGCATCGACGCCG
>CAYVKH010000163.1:0-3162 GCA_964451965.1 uncultured Opitutaceae bacterium | reverse complement strand
ATGAAGAGGTCCTTCAGGCTGTAGCCCGCGACGTCCTTCACGCACTTGTTGCCGAGGACGCATACCTCGCCATTGGCAAGCACGACCTCGAGTCCCATCACGTAGTCACGCGTGACGCCATACTTGAGGCCGCGCAGCCCGCCGGAGTTCTCCGCCACGTTGCCGCCGATCGTCGACACCTTCATGGAGCCGGGATCCGGGGGGTAGAAGAGGCCCGCGGCGTCGGCCGCGTCAAAGATCGCCTGCGTGAGGACCCCGGCCTGCGCGCGCAGCGTGAAATTCCGGGCGTCGAGCTCGACGAGCCTGTCCATCTTGACGAGGCACAGGACGACGGCGCCCTCGACCGGGACGCTTCCCCCGCTCAGCCCGGTGCCGCTCCCGCGCGCGACAACGGGGGCCCTGTGCCTGCGGGCGAGCCTGAGCACGGCCGAAACCTCGGCCGCGGTCCTGGGGAAGACGACGACCCGCGGCGTCCGCCTCAGGGCCGCCGTGGCGTCGAAGGAATAGGGGATCAGGTCCTCGCGCTCAATCAGGACGTTGGGCTTCCCCAGGAGCCCGATGAGCTCTTTAATCATGGCGTGTTGGCCGGGCGGACGCGGGGATGGCGTTCATGGTCGGGGGGTGGCTGGGGCAAGGGTGCCCCCTTTTCTTCCGGCTGTGAACCAAAACCTGAGGACCGCCTGGCCGGCTGGCGAGGCGCCACCGCGGCGGGCCCCGTGCGCCAAAATTGACCCGTGTCGCGCAACAAGTGTGCCGATTTGGCTGTCAATGACACAATCCCGTTTGCAACACCCGTCCTTGGGCGCCGTGCGCTCCGTTGGCGCGCACCCTGCAACAGGGAACCTGAATGGATTCCAACAATCTCACCCAGATGTCGCGCCAGGCGGTGACCGACGCACAGGCGGTCGCTCGCCGCCTCAACCACAACGAGGTCGACACGTGGCACCTCCTTTCGGCGCTCCTGGGCCAGGAGAACGGGCTGATTCCGGGCATCATCGAGAAGATGGGGCTGTCCACGAGCGCGCTGCAGCTGGCCGTCGACCGGGAGCTCGACCGGGTTCCGAAGGTGACCGGGAGCGTCGACACCTCGAAGATCTACGTGACCCAGGCCGTGAACGACGTTCTCACCAGGGCCGAGAAGGAGGCGAAGTCGCTGAAGGACGAGTTTGTGAGCGTCGAGCACCTCTTCCTTGCGCTGATCGACCTCGGCCGGCCCGAGGCCATGAAGAAGCTCTTCAAGAGCTTCGGGCTGGACCGCGCCAAGCTGCTGGGCGCCCTGAAGGAGGTCCGCGGAAGCCAGAGGGTCACGACGGACAACCCCGAGGCGACCTACCAGGCCCTTGAGAAGTACGGCGTGGACCTGGTCGACAGGGCGAGGAAGGGCAAGCTCGACCCGGTCATCGGCCGCGACGACGAGATCCGCCGGACGATCCGGATCCTGTCGCGCAAGACCAAGAACAACCCGGTCCTGATCGGCGAGCCGGGGGTCGGCAAGACGGCGATCGTCGAGGGCCTGGCCCAGAGGATCCTGCGCGGCGACGTGCCCGAGGGCCTCAAGGACACGGCGATCTTCGCGCTCGACATGGGTGCGCTCGTGGCCGGGGCGAAGTACCGCGGCGAATTCGAGGAGCGCCTGAAGGCCGTCCTGAACGAGGTCAAGCAGTCGGACGGCCGCGTCATCCTCTTCATCGACGAGCTGCACCTGATCGTCGGCGCGGGCAAGGTCGAGGGCGCCATGGACGCCGGCAACCTGCTCAAGCCGATGCTTGCGCGGGGGGAGCTCCACTGCATCGGTGCCACGACCCTGGACGAGTACCGCAAGCACGTCGAGAAGGACGCGGCGCTCGAGCGCCGCTTCCAGCCCATCGTCGTGGAGCAGCCGAGCGTCGAGGATGCGATCTCCATACTCCGCGGGCTGAAGGAGCGCTTTGAGCTGCACCACGGCGTCAGAATCCAGGACAACGCCCTCGTGAACGCGGTCATCCTCTCGAACCGCTACATATCCGACCGTTTCCTTCCGGACAAGGCGATCGACCTCGTGGACGAGGCGTGCGCCATGATCCGCACCGAGATGGACTCGATGCCGCAGGAGCTTGACGAGCTGACAAGGCGGTCGCTCCAGCTGGAGATCGAGGAGACCGCGCTCTCGAAGGAGAAGGATGACGCCAGCAAGCAGAGGCTTGGCGTGCTTCGCAAGGAGCTCGCCGAGGTCCGCGAGAAGGCCAAGGCACTCAAGCTGCAGTGGGACAGGGAGAAGGCCTCGATCGACCGCGTCCGGAAGCTGAGGGAGGAGATCGAGGCCACGCGGCTCGACATGGACAAGGCCGAGCGGGCCTACGACCTCAACAAGGTCGCCGAGCTGCGCCACGGAAAGATTCCCCAGCTCGAGGCCGAGCTGAAGAAGGTCGAGAAGGCGGGGAAGACCACGACCCTATTCAAGGAGGAGGTCTCAGGGGAGGAGATAGCCGAGATCGTCGCCAAGTGGACGGGGGTCCCTGTCACGAGGCTATTGGAGGGGGACAAGGAGAAGCTTCTCAGGCTTGAGGAGACGCTGCACAAGCGCGTCATCGGGCAGGACGAGGCCGTGACCCTGGTCACGGAGGCCATCCTCCGGGCGCGCAGCGGGATCAAGGACCCGCGCCGGCCGGTCGGCAGCTTCCTGTTCCTCGGGCCGACGGGCGTCGGCAAGACGGAGCTCGCGAAGGCGCTTGCCGAGACCCTTTTTGACACGGAGTCCGCGATCGTGCGGATCGACATGTCCGAGTACATGGAGAAGCACGCGGTCTCGAGGATGATCGGGGCCCCCCCGGGCTACGTGGGCTATGACGAGGGCGGCCAGCTGACGGAGGCGATAAGGCGAAAGCCCTATGCGGTCGTCCTCTTCGACGAGGTTGAGAAGGCGCATCCGGACGTCTTCAACGTGCTGCTCCAGGTGCTGGACGACGGACGGATCACGGACGCGCAGGGCCGCACGGTCGACTTCAAGAACACCATCGTCATCATGACGTCGAACATAGGCTCGCGATTCCTCCTCGAGGGAGTCGTGGGGGACACCATCCCCGAGAGCGTCCGGGAAAGCGTCATGGCCGAGCTTCGCGCCTCCTTCAGGCCCGAGTTCCTGAACCGGATCGACGAGACCATCCTGTTCAAGCCGCTCACGCT
>CAYVKH010000162.1:0-3384 GCA_964451965.1 uncultured Opitutaceae bacterium | reverse complement strand
TGTCGACGTTGAATTGCAGCTTAATCCCTGTCTTACCCAGCTTAAACTGATAGGCCAACATTCCGTTCACCATGTAGTATGCCCCCCCCATAATATTGGTGTGAGTGGTCGGATCATCATACAAGACTTCATTGCCGCGGTAATTCACACCACCTCCGACCGTGAAGTTCTTGAACACGCCATGACTGAGAGTGTATGCTGTGAAAAGATTGGCGTTCCAAGGACGCAGGTTGGGTTGCATGGCTCCATCCAGCGTCTTGTCTTGTGCAATATCCCCCTGGATCTCTGCGATCGCGTTCGCGATCGACGGTGTCGTCGTTCCGCCTAACAGGCCGTACCGGTCGGTGTTGATAAGCAGCGAGGAATTGGAATTCCACTCAGCCAAGTGAGTGTTGACGTAACCCTGTATCACGCTGTCTACATTCCCAGTGACGTTGTTTGCCTTGGTTACATTCAATGATAGGCGCCATTCCTTCGTAAGATTGGCCGTCAGCTCGAGTTCAACGCCTGTCGACTTCGCGCTTACCGTGTCGCCACCGCCTGGGTTGTGCCCGTTGGGCTGCTGGCTATCCTGCAGCTCGCCTGGGCCCCTGTTAAGGATGGCATCCCAAATCGACTGAATGTAAAAGGGGATCGCGCCATTAAAGCCCGATGCAAGATTGTTCTGGTCGACTTGAAAGAAGTCGACGGTCGCAATAAGACGGTTTTGCACAAGATCGAACTTCAAACCCGCATCCTTGCCTAGGCCACGCAGCGGACCGGCCTCTGTTTGCTGGTGTTGATCATTGAAAAGCAGCGCGCCATTCTGCTGCTGGAAATTTGTAGACTTGTTCGCGAAGACACTAACCCACTTGGCGAATGGGAACCGATAGACAGCACCTATGGTATAAGTATTTGCAGATTGGTCGATATCAGGTGTGCCGTGCAGAGTTGGTGGAAGCGCAATCCCGTCATCAGTGGCGTTAAAATCGGATTGGTAGACTATCGCTCGGTCACGGCGACCACCGAGCGTCGTGAAGAGGCTGTTAGCGAAGAAAGAACTTTGGACGGCAAGGGCAACCGAATCGATGCGGTTATTCTCCCTGGTCCAATTGTCCTGAATCCAGCCATCAATGAATCCGAATTGGGGACTGCCATACATTGCGCCACTAGGGAGTGGAGTTCTCCAAGGATCGGGCACCCCGTGCAGGCTTAGATTTGAGCTGAAGGGATCAATGTAGGTAGAGCGACCGCTGAAGTTGATCCCATTATAATAATAGGAAGGATCAGGGCGGTTCGGGGCCACGTTGGTTTCGAAGGTATCCTTGTATTCCGTCTTCTGGTCAGAACGACTGACGAACGCAAGGAAGTGGTGATCGCCCGCCAGCCGCCCCAAATCCAAGTGGTAGGTTAAGCTCACCCGCGCATCATCCTGAAGCGTGCCGGTGAATTCCCCGTAAGGCTGATAGTCACCGACCATTAGCTTGCCCATGTTTGGATTAGCGATCTGCTGGCCAAAGTGAATTGTGCCGGTGGCTTCCGTGGTGCTGCCTGGAGTGGCGGCCCAACTTCTATCGCTATTATAGACCGGCAGGGTGGAGGTCACATCATACTCGATCGCATCCGAAGCGAAACCCATTGAATTATGGATATTCGCGGTCACCTTGGACTCATTGACGGCCACCGCGAGATACATATTCTTGCCGATCGCTTGCTCAATCGTGGCTCCGTTGGTGTGATATTTTGTTTCAACATATGCACCAGGTCCGGTCACGTTGCCGTTTTCGGGGAAGACACCAGGGTTATCGTAATTAACATTGGTGTTGAAGTTGGCGATATTCACACCCATGGACGTCCGGAAATATCGCTGACCGAGGGGTCTCGTTCCCATCCACATTGGCTCGCCCGCAAGTGGCCCATTGGTAAACGTGGTCTCGTTCCCATCATTGCCTTCCCGGCGCTCACCGAAGATGCCTGAATATGGACTGGACTGGGAGTAGTTGTTGTCCCCGGGAGTGACTGCATACTGACCGGTGCCATAAGGAGAAAAATAGCTGCCAGCTCTGATCCAGGGAGTGATGCTGTCGAAGGGTCCCCATGGCCGCACCTTATTCTGGTGCGTTTCGCCAAATTCGCCATCGAGACGAATCGTCAATGAATTTGTCGGCCTCCAAGTGACCGCTACCGCGCCTTTTCTCTCATTGTCAGTCTCAAAGTCGAAAAAGCCATTCGCCCTCTGGTTCATCAGATTGATGCGTACGGCCAGTTTATTACCCATCAGCGTGCGATTGAGATCCAGAGCCTCTCGAGTGAAATCATAACTCTCCACTCGCAAGTCCAGCTCGTCGATGTTTTGTCCAATTTGGGCGCTTTTGGGCGTGAAATTTACGATGCCCCCCGCGCCACCGACGCCGAACAAAGTCGAGTTCGGCCCGCGGGAAATATCGATACGCTCGAGATTAAAGGCATCCCCCTGCAGAATCGTGGGGAAAAAATCACGCGTCGTCTGCACGAGGCGATACCCACGAATCATGAAATTATAATCATTTTCTATCAAACCATTGCCAGTCGTGGCACCGACCTGGTAGCCGCCGCCGCCGATGTCGTTGCCGGCGCCCGTCGCATATTCGATCGCATCGCTGATTTTCAACGCACCGATATCCTCAATGAAGTCCTTCGTTAAAACAGAAACGGCCAGCGGCGTGTCGGCCAGCGGGGTATTGAGGAAGCTCCCGGCTAATGTATTGCTAGCAATATACCCGTTGTCCTTATCGGTTGAAACGACAAACGGCGACAGTATGATCGCTTCATCTCTAATTTGCGTTGTTTCCTCAGGGGGATTTTGCTGAGAAGGAGGAGCGACGGGCGTCACCTCCTGAGCATTTACTGAAGCAGAACCGGTGGCCACGAATAGCGCGGCAAGCCAACCGAGCAGAGTCTTACGGGTTTGCGTATAGGTTTTCACATTGGTCTCATTTTGGTGTGTTGGGGAGTTCTGCGAAATCGCCCGGGAGCGATTCCGATCCACCGTGAGCGCGCCCGTCCTGTCGTCTTGCACGACGAATAATTCCGTGCCAGACACAAGGCGGTCGAGCGCCTCTCGTGGCGCATAGCTGCCTCTCAGCGCATTCGTGCGTACCCCTTTCACCTTGTCCGCAGAAAAGACAAACTGCGTATCGGCTTGCTCCGCAAAAGTGCGGAGGGCCGTTTCGGCATTTTCGGCGGGGATATCGAACGCGTGGTTGGCGCTCTCGACAGCCGCCGTTGTCGGCGCCCCAAAAGCGGTTCCGGTCATGAACAAGATGGCAACGCCGAGCAATCGGCAACACCATGGCGACCGGGGGCCGCACGATTTGGGGAACATTCTCAGGCATTCTTGGGTGTCAGGCGTCGCATGGAACGCGC
>CAYVKH010000161.1:0-3414 GCA_964451965.1 uncultured Opitutaceae bacterium | reverse complement strand
TGAAGAAGAACTTGTCCTCCTTCTGGGAGCGCTCGTCGGCGAGCTCGATCTTGATGCCGGGGTTCAGGAACGCCAGCTCCCGGAGCCGCTTGGCCAGTATCTCATACTGGAATTCCCGGGTCGTCAGGAAAATCTCGGGGTCGGGCTTGAACGTGATCTTCGTGCCCGTCTTGCGGGTGTCGCCGATGACCACCATCTTCTGGGTCGTCTTTCCCTGCGCGAAGCGCATCTGGTAGACCTTTCCGCCGCGGCGGACCTCGGCCTCAAGCCACTCCGAGACCGCGTTCACGCACTTCGCCCCGACGCCGTGCAGGCCGCCGGAGACCTGGTAGGCCCCCTTCCCGAACTTCCCGCCCGCGTGGAGGTTCGTGAGCACGAGCTCGAGCGCCGGGATCTTGTAGACGGGGTGGGGGTCCACGGGGATCCCGCGGCCGTCGTCCTCCACCGAGCACGAGCCGTCCAGGTGGATCGTGACCTTGATCAGCGTGGCGAAGCCGGCGAGCGCCTCGTCCACCGAGTTGTCGACGACCTCGAACACGCAGTGGTGCAGACCGCGCTCGTTGGTGTCGCCGATGTACATGTCGGGGCGCCTGCGCACCCCCTCGAGACCCTCGAGTTTTTGTATCTTTGAGGCGTCGTACGCCGCGGCGCCAGCCTGTGAATTTGAGGGGGTTTGCGAGTCGGTTGGGTCGGCCATGTACGGGTCAGGTGGGGGCGGAAATGAAAGGAAAATTCTGTTCCGAAAACGGTTGGGCACGCGAGGGTATTTTTGGGAATAAATCGCCTAAATTGGGCATTTTAAGCGCCCTCCTAGGGCCTCATGCCTGCCACCCGCTATCCCCCCCGCGGGTTACGGCCCCTGCGAAGGCGATTCGGCCGGGGAAAAGACCAGCGGGACCCTCACAAAGACGTCCACCGGCCGGTCGTTCCTTGTCGGCTGGGTGTACTGCCAGCGCCCCACCGCGGTCGCCGCAGCCCACCCGAAATCGGGGTTGTCGGCCGATACGATCCGCGGCAGCTGGGCGTGCCCGGCGTGGTCCACGATGAACTCGATCAGGGCCTCCGTCCTTGCCTTGGCAGCCCTCACCGAGGGCGGAACAACGGGTGGGGGAAGAAACCGCCCCTTAAGAGGACTGTCCAAATCATTCGTAATCAATAGTATGGGACATGGGTTTCTCCTGAGGATCGAAAGCAGCCTGTCGGCGGAATCGTTGAGCGGAAAATCGCCGCCATATCCGTCAAACACCTGCTCCTTCCTCAGAATCGCCCAGCACGGCTTGCCGCACTTGGTCGCCGGCTCGAAAGTCCATGCCTCGATCATCGCCGCCGCGGCCGCCCCGAATTCCGGAAGGCTCGCGCTCACGAGCTTGATGGACAGCCTCGACCGCCGGGGCCTCGAAATCCGGGTGGGAGGACCTTATAACGCCCGCCTGGACCACGTTTCCCTGAGGATCGATGACGAAGTCGACGAGCACTTCCCCTTTGTTGCGGGTGCGCCGGAGCGAATAGGGGTACACGGGCCTCACCTGGCTGGTCGCCTGCGGCTGTCGGTCAAGTGGCCCCTCGGATTCCTGGCCCGCCATTGCCGCCTGCGCGGCGGACAGCAGGGCCGCGGCCACCGCTATCGCCGAGATTGCCCACAGTTTCTTGTTCATGGACCGGGGCCATGAATGCTGGGCGTCCGCGCGGATATCAACGGCATTTGCGCTGCCCACAGGCACAAACCCATGATGGGATTGACCGCGGTATAGCCCGATGCACAGTGGAGGGTCCATGCCAAGCACCACGATCGAGCTGCTCCTAATCCTGCAAGATCGTGACACGGACAGGCTCGGGATAGAGGCGCAGCTGAGGGCGGTTCCCGTCGAGATAACGGCCGTGGAGCAGCGGATAGCCTCCGAGAAGGCCGCCATCGAGGCCGCCAAGGGCGAGCTGCGCGAGCTCGAGACCAGGAAGAAGGCGCTCGAGACGGAAATCGGCTCGGCCGAGGCCCAGCGGGCGAAGTACCAGACCCAGCAGCTCGCGGTCAAAAAGAACGACGAGTACCAGGCCCTCGGCCACGAGATCGAGAACGTCCAGAAGCAGATCGACGAGCTGGAGGGAAAGGAGCTCGAGACAATGTACGCGATCGACGAGGCCAGGAAGCGCTTCGCCGCCGCCGAGGCGACCCTGAAGCAGAACATCGCGGGCCACGAGGGCCGCATCCGCTCCATGACGGAGCGGGGGGCCAGCCTGACCGAGGAGCTGAAGGCGGCCGTGGCGGCGGTGGCCGCGGCAAGGGCGCCGGTCTCGGAGGCCGCGCTCCAGGCCTACGACAGGGCTGCGGCCCGGAGGATGCCGGCGGTCGTGCCGATCCGCGGAAGCAAGTGCGGCGGCTGCCACCTGAAGGTTTCCAGCGAGGTCGAGTCCGCGGCGCGCGGGAAAACCACGGACGCGGAATTCGCCCTCTGCGACCAGTGCGGGCAGATGGTCTACTGGGAGTCGTAAGAAGCTTGCCGGGGGCTACGTCGGGAGGCAATGTAGACCCCTTAGCTTTGGGGCCTGGTCGTCGCTCCAAGTTCTTTGATCCCAAGGCGCGGGTAACGCCGCGCCCGATAGAAGTTTGGAGAGGAAAGTCCGGACACCGCAGGGCAGGATGCTGCACGAGCCGCAACGCAAGTGCAGGCGCCGCGGCTCAAGCCGCGGCGACGGACAGTGTCACAGAAAACAGACCGCCTTGCCGCCCTTCGGGGCGGCCGGGCAAGGGTGAAAAGGTGGGGTAAGAGCCCACCGCGCTCCGCCGCGAGGCGGGCGGCACGAAAAACCCCTTCCGGTGCAAGACAAAATAGGAGACTGGACGGCCCGTCCCAGAGTCTCGGGTATGTCGCATCCGTCCGTCGCCGCGCGGCCCCGCCGCGCGGAGGGGCGGACGGGCGGGCCCGAAAGGGCGCGAGAGAAATGACGGCCGAAGCGCCGCAAGGCGTGGAACAGAATCCGGCTTACCGGCCCCAAAGCTAAATATTTTCGGCAAAGTAACGCGATCGCGGCGGGTTTGTTTCCGCAACAGGGTTGGATCGGGCGTGTGAGCCTAACCAACCGAGTATTCCACACAGGCAGAGTCCATATCGTCGCGGCGGCCCTGGCCGCCTGCTTCCCGCTACAGGGCCTGGTCGCGCAGACGGCCGGCCCGGCGACCGAACCAACCACAGGGACCGTCAGCTCCGAAAAGGCCGTCCGCCTGACCGAGGTCGAGGTGGCGGAGGGCCGGGTCTCCGCCGTCACGGAGGCGCCCGTCGACAGCAGGCTGGACGCCCTCCAGCCCCAGTCGGTCATCAGCGCCCAGACGATCAGCAACACGATCGCGCCGACGGCCGACTACGCGACGATCGCCGGCATCGCCCCGAGCATCGTCAACATCGAGACCGAGGGGCCGGG
>CAYVKH010000160.1:0-3470 GCA_964451965.1 uncultured Opitutaceae bacterium | reverse complement strand
GCCTATCAGTTTAAGCTGGGTAAGACAGGGATTAAGCTGCAATTCAACGTCGACAACCTGCTAGATAACCAGAAGAAGCAGGTGCTTGCCGGCGGGTTAACTCCAGTGGTCTCGCCTGGCGGTACCGCAATTCCTGGCACCGCCCCAACTCTTGCCGAATACACCTATTATCTCTTGCCCACATCCTATAGCCTATCGGCGCGAATTGCCTTCTGACCCGACGTAGACCCGGGCAGTTGATATACCCAAATGAGGGGAGGCGCAGGTCCCCCCTCATTTTTGTTTAGAATTGTCGGCGCGACGGCGCTATCGAATGGATGCCCATGAGCTTTAGGATTTCCATAGCCTTGATGGTTTCCCTCAGCCTCATGGCAGCAGGCCGCGCGACGGACGCTGCGCCAGCGAATCCGTCGGGCTGGTTTGTCTTCGCTCCGAGCAGCACCAGTGAACCCGGGGCCGTCGGGCTCGCCGACTGGCTAGACGCGCCGGCGGGACGGCACGGCGCGCTGGGCATGCAGAACGGTCGCTTGGTGTTCGCCGACGGCACGCTCGTCAAATTCTGGGGCACAAACCACGGTAATGGTCCGGACGACATAACGCCGATCCTTGCCCCCGACCGCGCCGAGGCGGAAGCCCGAGCCTCTTGGTATGCGAAGTTTGGCATCAACATTATCCGGTTCCACCGTTTCGCTTGGGATGACAGCGAACCCGTCGCATCTCGAACCTCCACCGTCTTGTCGGCGAAGGCCGTGGATGGGATGGATTATTACAGCGCCACGCTCAAGCGCTACGGGATCTATCTCAATTGGTCGCATATTTTCGGCCTGCAACCGCTGGCGGGCGACCGCAGCCGCTTGCTGGCCTACGACGAAGTGGTTCAACCGGGAAACAAGGATTTCCTCGGTACGTCCACCTATGGGGTCGTTAACCTCTTTGAGGATTTGCAAGCCCTGAGCGTCGAGCGCACCGTCAAAATGCTCAATCACCGCAATCCCTACACGGGTTCGCGTTACGCGGATGAGCCGGCGCTGGCGATTATCGAGCTACAAAATGAGGATAACGCATGGTGGACCGCAGAGGATTCGCTCCGTCATATGCCCACATACAGGACGAAGTTGTCGGCGATGTTCTGTGACTGGTTGCGCATCAAGTACGGCACGGAAAAAGCATTGGTAACGGCTTGGGGACGGCGTGGCCTCAATCTATGGCCTGAACTCCAAGCCGGTGAACACCTCGATCGGAACAACATCTATCCTCCTCCAGATCGGCAATACTACCAGCCAACGGCCTTTGTGGAGTCCCCGGCCCGTCAACGCCTGTTAGATTGCGCGCAATTCCTTCACGAACGGCAGGATGCCTTTTATCAGCGTTACGCAGCGGCCATTCGTGCTACGGGTTACAAGGGCATCCTGATCGGCAGTAATTGGAAGGCGGACAATGGAGTGCCGCATTACTATAATCTGCTGGCCGACTATAATGTGGGATTGGTTGACCGGCACAATTATTATGGTGCCGACGCGTATCACATGCCGATCGGAAAGCCCTTTGGAACGACCGTGAGCATGCTAAGGCGATCCGATTTTGGGTTGCTGCGTGTCGGCATGGATCAGGTGATGAACCGACCTTTTGCGATCTCAGAATGGACGAGCGTGGTGCCCAACGAATGGGTCGCCGAGGGGCCTCCGGTTATAGCCTATTACGGACTGGGACTGCAGGGCTGGGACGCATCCTTCCACTTTGCCAGCAATCATTCCGGCTTCGCTAACAATCTTGAGTCACCCAACGTCTATAACACAAACAGCCCGACGCAGGCCGGACTCTTCCCTCTATTGGCGCGGGCTGTTTACCGTGGGGATGTACGCGAAGGGTCGCCGGTCCTGCCGCGACGACAACTGAGTCTGGACGATTTGCGTCATGGCAAGATTGGATTTTTTGAAAACACCGATGAGGCACATGATGGCGAGGTAGAGCAGGTCGTCAGCGTGCCGCTCGACGCGCTCGCGGTGGGCAAGGTGGAACTGGAGTTCACCGATCAGCCTCAGCGTATTGAAACTCCCGTCGATTTATCGCGCTGGCGGAACGGGTCCGTCACCCGTTCTAATACCGGTGAGCTCGTACACGACTCAATTGCCGGGTTCTTCACCGTTTCTACGCGTGCGACCAAAGCTGTAGTCGGGGCGGCAGGCGACGGGCTCCACCAGCTGGGCGATATCGGAATCAAGGTCTCAAACAGGTTTGCCGTAATAATCGTAACCGATGCGGAACGCAGCGGTGATCTCAGTACGACGAAACGGGTTTTGGTGGGCTTGATGGCTCGCGCGCAGAATTCAGGCCAGCGGTACGACGCGGCAAGGGATCAGCTTGAGGCGCTTGGCACCAAGCCAATTCTACTTGAAGGCGTCACCATTGAATTGATGTGGCCTCGGCTTGTAGGCGCAACGGTGCATGTGCTCGGTCATGATGGATTGCGAACCGATCGCACGTTACCAGTTGCATCAGACGGAACCATGAGACTCGATGGAGCCCGTGACCGGGCCTATCTCTACGAGATTACTTGGCCATGAACGGAAGTGAAGTTGTGACGCAAATGACCTGCCGCTTCTTTGAAGAAGACTAAGGATGCTAGCTGCGATCTCGAAATCGGCCAATCCGTTCCCCATGCTCGCGGCTATTCAGATGACGGATCGCCCGATCGTGTACATGGTTGTGGGCGGCTACTTGCTGACCTTGGTGTGCGTCGGTCTTGCGTTCAGTCGCTTCAGCAAAAACACCAGCGACTACTTCCGGGCCGGTGGCCAGGCCACATGGTGGCTGGTTGGCGGCAGCGTTTTCATGGGGAATTTCAGTGCTTGGACATTCACGGGTGCAGCGGGTGCGGCTTATCAAGGAGGCTGGAGTGTGGTTCTAATGTATGGCAGTGGCGTTGTTGCCTACTTGGCTGTATCGATCAAGTCGGCTTCGTGGTTTCGCCAAACGAGAATGGTGACCAATGCCGACGTTATTCGCTCGCGATTTGGCGCGGGGATGGAGCAATTCTATGCCATTCTGCAGTCTTTGGTGCAGCCTCTGCTCGGCGGGGTGCAGCTTTACTCTCTGGCCATTTTCACGACCTCTTTGCTCGGATTCGATATTCGGATCGTCATCATCGTCCTAGGGGTGGTGGTGCTTTTCTATACCGCATTGAGCGGGGCATGGGCGGTATTGGCCGCCGATTTCATTAAGGGTATGATCTTATTGCCAATCTGTGTTTTGGTCGCCGTTGTGTGTCTCAGTAAACTCGGGGGCATCAGTGGGCTTTTTCACAGTATTTCCGCAGCTGGATTGCACACAGCTTACGCGCCGATCAAGTCGCCCGAGGTTGTCGCAACCCTGACTAACGTTCCTGCGGGTTATTTTACGCTGGGGTTCATAGCGGCGTATTATTGCGCCCAGTTTGTTCAGATCAACGGACTGACGAATGCCGGGAAATT
>CAYVKH010000159.1:0-3526 GCA_964451965.1 uncultured Opitutaceae bacterium | reverse complement strand
TACTGGTGCTTCGTCGGCTCCTTCGGCTTCGGCTCGATGTAGAACTGCCCCTTGAACCCGATCCTCTTCGCATGGTCGACAGCCATGTGGAGGAACCTCGCGAGGTGCTCCTGCTCCCGCTTGAGGTTCGTGTTGAGAAGGGTCTCGTAGCCCTCGCGCCCCCCCCAGAACGTGTAGCCGTCGCCCCCGAGCTCGTGGGTGACCTCGAGCGCCTTCTTCACCTGGGCGGCCGCGTAGGCGAACACGTGCGCGTCGGGATTCGTCGCGGCGCCGCACATGTAGCGCGGGTTGGAGAAGAGGTTGGCCGTGCCCCAGAGGAGCCGCACGCCGGTCTCCTTCTGCAGCGTCTTCGCGTGGGCGACGAGCGTGTCCAGGTTGCGGTTGGACTCGGCGAGCGTCGCGCCCTCCGGCGCGATGTCGCGGTCGTGAAAGCACCAGAACGGCGCCTCTATCTTGATGAAGAACTCGAACGCGGCGTCCATGCGGCGCTTCGCGACCGAGATCGCGTCCCTGCCCACCTCCCAAGGCCTGCGGATCGTGCCGGGGCCGAACGGGTCGCCTCCGACGCCGCGGAAGGAGTGCCAGTAGGCGATCGAGAACCGCATGTGGTCCTTGAGCGTCACGCCGTCGATCATCTCGGATGGGTCGTAGTGCCTGAACGCCAAGGGGTTCGTGGACTTTGGGCCCTCGAACCGGATGCGGGGTACGTTGAAAAACTGGGGTCTGGGGTTTTTCGGCATCGCGGCCCACACCTACCACGAAGCCCCGGCCACCGTCGAGTTTGTTCACGGCGCGGGTCCTGCGCCCGCGGCGCCTTGCATTTGCGCGGAATCGGAGCACCACTTCCCGTCATGCACCCCACGATTCGAGGCCTTTCACTCTTGCTTGCCGCCGGGGCCCTGAACGCCGGCGCCGCCGACTTCAAGGTCATCGCCCACTACCCCATCGGCGGCGAAGTCCGCTACGACTACCTCCGCGTGGACCCCGACATGCGCCGGCTGTACGTCTCGCACTCGACCAAGGTCGACGTGCTCGACGTTGACACCGGGGCGAAGCTCGGGGAGGTCGGGCCGATGAAGGGCATCCACGGGATCGCCGTCGTGCCCGACCTGAAGCGCGGGTTCATCACGGCGGGCTCGGACCGGACCGTCGTCATGTTCGACCTGGGGACGCTCAAGATCACGAAGGTGATCCCCGGGCTCGGCGTGAAGCCCGACGCGATCGAGTACGACCCGCAGACCCGGATGGTCTACGTCGCGAACGGCGCCTCGGGGGGCATCACCGTGATCGACCCCGCCAAGGGCGAGGTCGCCGCCACGGTCCCGATCGAGGGGAAGCTGGAGGGCCTCGCCTTTGACGGCAGGGGACGGCTCTTCGTCAACACCGAGGACAAGAGCATGATACAGGTCGTCGACACGCGCACCCTGAAGCCCGTGGCCAGCTGGCCGATCGCGCCGGTCGAGGGCGGGACGGGCCTCGCGATCGACGCCGTCCACCACCGGCTCTTCTCCGCGGGCGGCAACAAGATGCTCGCGGTGGTCAACAGCGACACGGGGGCCGTCGTCGCGACCCCGCAGATCGGCGAGGATCCGGACGGCGACGCGTTCGACGCCGCCAACAGCCTCATCTTCACCTCCAACATGGTGGGGACCGTGACCGTCCTCCAGGCGGACCCGCGGGAGGACTCCTATCCCCTGGTCCAGACCGTGCCGACGGCGTTTGGGGCCCGCACGATCGCCCTGGATTCGAAGACGGGGAGGATCTTCCTCTCGACCGGGAAGTTCGGACCGCCGCCTCCGCCGACCCCGGAGCATCCCCGGCCCTGGCGCCAGGGCGAGCCCGGATCATTCGAGGTGCTGGTCGTGGGGCGCTGAGGCGCGCCCTCGCGCGCCGGGGCCCGGCTAGGGCGAGGTCCTGAACGCCGTGGCGAAGTACACGGCGAGCATCATGCAAACGAAGCTCAGCGCGTAGTTCCACGTGAGGCGCTCCTTCAGGACCAGCCACGCGAACAGGATGAACACGAGGAGCGTGATGACCTCCTGGATGATCTTCAGCTGGTAGCCGCTGAATTCCCCGGAGAAGTAGCCCAGGCGGTTCGCGGGCACCTGCAGGCAGTACTCGAAGAACGCGATCCCCCAGGCGACCAGGATGGCGACGATGAGGGGGCGGCCCTCGAGCCACTTGAGCTTCAGGTGGCCGTACCAGGCAACCGTCATGAACACGTTGGATCCGATCAGCAGCAGGACGACTTTGGTCATGGTGGGGGAATTGAACCGGCTGCGCGGCCGCCCGCAAGCGCCGCGATGGGAGCCCGGCGCGCGCCGTGTCGCGCCCAAAAAAACCGAAGACGATGCTTGATCGTTGCAAATCGAGCCCTATACCTTGCCGCTAGCTCTGTCTGAGCCTATACTTCAGAATGACAATCAAAGCCTATCTCAAGCCGTCCTGCGGCTGGTCCAATGGCGTCCGCGCCATCCTCCGCAAGTACGGGCTCGCCTACGATGACATCGACATCATCGGCGACCGCGAGAGCTATGCCGAGATGGTCCGCAAGTCGGGGCAGCCCCTTTCCCCCTGCGTCGAGATTGACGGCGTGATGCTCGCGGACGTCTCCGGCGAGGAGGTCGAGAACTACCTCCTCGGCAACGACCTGGTAAAGCCCACCGACATCGCGGCGGGCGTCGCGACCAACGCGGGCTGCTCCGACGACGAGCACGCCAAGATGGCGACGAAAACGATCCGCTTCTTTTGATGAGAGTCCTGGCTTGACCAAGCAACGTTCGCTCAAGGCCGGCTCTCACAAAGAAGGACCGGCTTTTTTTTGCGCACTCGCCGACGACCCTCGTCCCCCTGAAACCCACTTTGGCTCAAAGAATGCTCCGAATCTGAAGATCCCGCCCCCACGCAATGCCCACCAGATCTGACAACGCCCGCCAGCCGGGGCGCAGAAACCTTGGCGCGCCCCCGAAGCAGGGCCTCTACGACCCGTGGTTCGAGCACGACTCCTGCGGCGTGGGCTTCGTCGTGGACATCAAGGGCCGCGCGTCGAACCAGATCCTCAAGCAGGCGATCCAGATCCTCAAGAACCTGGACCACCGCGGCGCCGCGGGCTCGGAGGCCAACACGGGCGACGGCGCGGGCGTGCTGCTGCAGATGCCTCACGCGTTCCTCAAGGAGGCCTGCAAGAAGCTCCGCATCGCCCTGCCGGGGCACGGGGAGTACGGGTGCGGGCACGTCTTCCTGCCGCGCGACAGGATCAAGCGCCGCCGCCTGGAGGAGCGCTTCGAGCAGATCGTGCAGGCCGAGGGCCAGACCGTCCTCGGCTGGCGCACCGTGCCCGTGGACAACTCCTCCCTCGGCGAGACGGCCAAGTCCTGCGAGCCGCAGATCCGGCAGGTGTTCATCGGGCGCAACCCCGCCATGACCGACGCCATGGCGTTCGAGAGGAAGCTCTTCGTCATCCGCAAGCACGCCTACAACGAGATCCGCGCGTCGACCATGGACGGCGCGGAGTACTGGTACGTGG
>CAYVKH010000158.1:0-3528 GCA_964451965.1 uncultured Opitutaceae bacterium | reverse complement strand
CCTTGAGGGCGCCATCTAGGGGGTCTAGCGCAAAGTTTGGGGACAGGTTGTTGGAAGACATGATGGATGTGGTTCAGCCGCACTGGGCAATGACTCGGAGGCGGTGTATCAAGGCGTCCGGTCACCGGGATGCTGGAAAGTCCCAAATCCCGACCTTGCGCTGACCCGGGTCAACGCTATGGTCGCCCGCATTGAGAACCCCGACAGCGGCGCCATTGCTCGGTTGGCCTCCGGCGACGAGGGGAAGTTGACCTGAGATGCCCTGATGTCCTGCAATTCCCACGTCGCCTTTGATTGGGATTACGCCATTATCGGCTCGGGTTTCGGCGGCAGCGTGTGCGGGCTGCGGCTGGTCGAGAAGGGTTACCGCGTGGTGATGCTGGAGAAGGGCAGGCGTTTCCGCAGCGAGGATTTCCCACGTTCGAACTGGAATCTGCCCAGGTGGCTTTGGATGCCGGCGGTCGGCTGCCGCGGCATCTTCAAGATGACGTTTCTGAGGCACGTGACGGTGCTCTCCGGCGTGGGGGTGGGAGGTGGATCGCTCGTGTACGCGAACACGCTGCCAACACCGAAGGACGAGTTTTTTGCGCTGCCATCCTGGGGCCACCTGGCTGACTGGAAGCGCGAACTCGACCCCCACTACGCAACCGCGTTGCGCATGCTCGGGGCCGTGCCGAACCCGGTCGACACGTATTCCGACCAGGTATTGCGCGACATCGCCGAGGACCTCGGCCGGCCGGACAAGATCGTCCCCACGCGCGTGGCCGTCTATTTTGGCGAGCCGGAGAAGACCGTGCCCGACCCTTACCTCGGGGGCGAAGGGCCCGACCGCACCGGCTGCATCCAATGCGGGGCGTGCATGACCGGCTGTCGTCACAACGCCAAGAACACGCTCGACAAGAACTACCTCTGGCTGGCCGAGAAGCGCGGACTGAGGATCGAGGCCGACACCGAGGTCACCTTTGTGCGGGAGCTCGCCGGAGGCGGCTATCGGCTGGACGCCATCACCCACACGGGTTGGTTTGGCAGGCGCCGGAGATCGTTCGCCGCCCGCAACGTAATCCTTGCCGGCGGCGTGCTCGGCACGGTGCCGCTCCTGCTGAAGCTGAAGGCATGTCCAGCGGGCCTGCCCCGGTTGTCGGACCGTGTCGGCAGCTTCGTCCGCACCAACTCGGAGGCGCTCATGTGTGTGACCACGCGCGCCGACCGCGACCTGAGCAAGGGCATAGCCATCACAAGCCTCCTGCAGACTGACGAGCACTCGCACCTCGAGCCCGTGCGGTATGGGAAGGGCTCGGGGTTCTTCCGGCTCCTGGTCTCGCCTCACGTGGCCGGGCCGAACGCTCCCCTGCGCCTGATCCGCGCGCTGGCCGCGATCGCTGGCCATCCCGTCAATTTCCTGCGCGCCAGCTTCGTCGACGACTGGGCGAAGCGGACCATGATTCTGCTCTACATGCGGACCCTCGACGGGCATCTCCGCATGCGCCTGGGCGCGCTCGGCCTCACCACGGCGCTCGAGGAGGGTCCACGGCCGTGCGCGGCGATGCCCGAGGCTACCGAACTGGCGCGACGCGTGGAGCGCAAGATCGACGGCTATGCCGGCAGCCTGTTGACCGAGACGATCATGGGCACGCCGACTACGGCCCATATCCTCGGCGGAGCGTGCATGGGCGCGACGCCGGAGCAGGGCGTGATCGACGACCGGCACCGTGTCTTCGGCTATGAAGGGCTCTATGTCATTGACGGCTCGGCCGTCTCGGCGAACCCGGGCGTGAATCCTTCCCTGACCATCGCGGCGCTCGCGGAGCGGGCCATGTCGTTCGTGCCATCCGCGAGCTCCGTCAAGGCTCGGACGGATGCGCCGGCCAATCGCGCTGCCGTAGCGCCCGGCACGCCGAACACCTCCGTGGACGGCCAGATGCCATCCTGCGGCGGGAGCCGAGCATGAACGCCGAGAACCCAGACAACACCGAGCTGCGCAAGGCCTTTGATCACCAACGCCGGCAATTTGGAATACAGCCCCATCCGCCCTATGATCTGCGCAAGGACCGCCTGAACCGCCTCCTGGCATTGACGGAGAACCATGCCGATGAGGTGTCGGCGGCGATCAGCGCCGATTTCGGCCATCGTTCCGCGCAGGAAACCCAGCTGGCGGAGATACTGCTGATCGCCGGATCGATCAAGCACGCCCGCCGTTCCCTGCGCAAATGGATGAGGACGCGGCGTGCGCGCACGGCCCTTCATTTTCTGCCCGGGTCTAGTCGTATCATCCGCCAGCCGCTCGGCGTCGTGGGGGTCGTCGCACCGTGGAATTATCCCTACCAGCTGACCATGGGGCCGACGGTATCAGCCATAGCGGCCGGCAACCGGGTCATGATCAAGCCCAGCGAGTTGACGCCGCGATTCTCGGCGCTGTTGAAATCATTGGTCGCGCGCTATTATTCCGCCGATGAGATCACCGTTGTCACTGGCGGTGCCGATGTCGGCGAGGCATTCTGCCAGTTGCCGTTTGATCACCTGGTGTTTACCGGTTCGACCGCGGTCGGCCGTTCCGTGGCGCAAAGTGCGGCACGTAACCTGACGCCCGTCACACTGGAATTGGGCGGCAAGTCCCCGGCTATCATCGATGCGGACTGCGCCGTTGAGGTGATTGCTCCGCGTCTCGCGATAGGCAAGTTATGGAACGCCGGCCAAACCTGCATTGCGCCGGATTACGTGCTGGTGCACGAAAGCAGGCAGTCGGACCTGGTCGATGCCCTGCGAAGGGCGGTGAGGAGGCTGTTCCCGACCCTTGGCCGCAATCCAGATTACACCAGTGTCGTCGATCAGCGCCATTTCGACCGCCTGAGCGGGATTATTAGCGACGCGACCGAAAAGGGCGCGCGGGTCGAAAGACTCACCAACGACGCCGAGGATGCACCCGACGGCCAGCACAGGATGGCACCGATCTTATTGTTGAACGTGCGCGACGACATGCGTGCCATGCGGGAAGAGATATTCGGGCCGATCTTGCCGATACTGAGTTATCAGAACCTGGACGAGGCGATCCACTTCGTTAACAGTCGCGACCGTCCCTTGGCCCTGTATTGGTTTGGCCATAACCCGCGAAACCGTGATCGCGTTCTGCACGAGACCATCTCCGGGGGCGTGACCATCAACGATTGCATCTGGCATTTCGCCCAGGAGGATCTGCCGTTCGGCGGCGTGGGCGCCAGTGGCAGTGGCGTCTGCCACGGCGAATGGGGCTTCCGTGCGCTGAGCAAGGAAAAGCCGGTATTCACGCAACGACGCTTGAGTGCGCTGCCGATGCTTTATCCTCCGTATGGGAGAGTGTTCAGTCTGATGCTGAAGGTGCTGCGAAGACTGATGTGAGAGTATCGGGCCCGTGAGTTAGTGGGGAAAGGTCCCGCTCATCTCATGGGAGGAGAACCCGCGATCGCGGGTCGGAGTACTACAGCCGTCCGGACGGAAGCGTCCGGCTATTTGCCTTTATTAGAGCCGCGCAACAATTCGCCCGCACCTTTGATC
>CAYVKH010000157.1:0-3560 GCA_964451965.1 uncultured Opitutaceae bacterium | reverse complement strand
GGCTATCGAGAACGGCAGGACCACTCCAACCAGGAACGAGAAGGACGGCTGAATCAGATCGTGAAGCGAACAGCCAACCCAGTCGACGTGTGTTTGTGCAAGCGAGAACAGATGCCAAAATGCGCTGTCAGGCCGGGCCCTGGCCACGTCCCACGAATTCAGCACTTCGGCCATCATCAAAAACATGACGAACCCGCGATAAACATCTACGGAGGCGAGACGGGATGGAGCTGTCTGTCTTAGGTCACTACTCATAATTGAATGTTTAGGCCGAATCTGGCGGTGTTCTACGCGTCTTCTGTGCACCCCGCATAAAATGACTCCGTGGTGTGCTCAAACAGTCCAATCATCTGGGCGGCAGTTTGCAGGGTGCAATTCTGACTCAGGAACTCTGCGCCAAAGCTTCGGCGATACCGATTGGCTTCAAAGTCTTCCAGAGTCCTCGCGTGAAATCGGGGAAAGCGACCGGCCTGCTGCCGGTGGCGACCGAGCGCGTGGTGAGTTCTATGATGCAGCTCCACGCTGCGGCATCATATACATCGCTATCAGGTGTTATGCCTCGGCGGACGCAGTCCAGGTGACGCCAGTTCATCACGAAATCCATGCCCCCATGGCCGGAGCCGGCGGCGCGCTTGGCAAGCTTGGTCCAGAGCGGATGCGTGAACATCTGGCGCATCTTTTCCAGGTCCTTCTCGTTCAGCCACTCATGGGAGCCCGTCGCCTCGAGACCGTAGGGCGCCGGATTGTTGACCGACAGGCGGGCCGGGTAGTCGAAGAAGGTGCAGCCCGTGCCAGAGAGGGCGTTTATCCGACTGTAGGGGCGCGGAGCGACCACGTCGTGCTGGACCATGATCGTTCGTCCTAGCTCGGTCTCGATGACCGAGGTGTTCATGTCTCCACAGACATATCTTTCGGTGGCGTGCCTACCGCCGTTTGGCTGTTTTAGGTCGCGGTAGCGGGTGAGGCTGGCCTCCTTCGAACTCATCGAGACCAGGCGTTTGAATTGGTCGCCATGGCCGAGCCCCATGTATTGCGCGACCGGGCCCAAGCCGTGGGTCGGATAAAGGTTGCCGTCCAATTGCCGGTGGTAGTCGCGCCGCCAGTCGCCTTCGGAGCCCAGCTCGAAGAGGACTTCCCTCAGGTCGTGGATATACCCACACTCTGCATGGGTGATTTCGCCGAACACGCCCTGGCGGACCATGTTGAGGACAAACAGCTCGTTCTCGCCGTAGCAGCAGTTCTCCAGCATGACGCAGTGGCGCTGGGTGCGTTCGCTGGTGTTCACAAGCTCCCAGCAATCCTTCACCGTCATGGCCGCGGCCACTTCGACGAACGCATGTTTGCCCCGCTCCATTGTGCGAAGGCACATCGGCGCATGCCAGGCCCAAGGCGTAGCGATATAGACTATGTCGATGTCATCGCGATCGACCATCTCTTCCCAGATGCTCTCCGTTCCACTGTAGATTGCCGGCCGCCGGCCGCGCTGCTTCGCACACGCTTCGGCAGCTGCCTTCGCCCGGTCATCCCGCAAATCACAAACCGCGATGATCTCCGCGAACTCGATTCCCAGGCAAGCGCGCACGTGTTCCATGCCCCTGTGTAGGCCGATCATCGCCACGCGGACACGCTCAAGCGGCTTGGTAGTCAGTGTGTGCACTGGGGACTGGCCGTCGGCTCGCGGAAGAATCAGTCCAAGATCCGGCAGGGTGGCGCTCCCACTGGAGGATGGCTCGAGTTCGACGGCCCTGCTCGTGCCGGTACTGCCAAAGCCTACGAGGGATGCCCCAATGCCGGTTAACGCGGAAGATTTGAGGAAAATGCGACGGGATATGTTTGGGTTGGTCATAAGCCTCTAGCAGGTGAAGTTGTTTGCGAGGAAAGAAAACGCGGTACCACGAACTATCTCATCGAGAAGCCGCCGGATCTCAGGTGCTGATTGTGTCCCGATGATTGTTGACCACATACCTTTAGTAATTGATTTGTATCCAGGGCCTCGCGGAGCGGCGCGATTTCGCGACATGATATCGCGAGCGAGAGCTACATAGCGAGCAACGCATCCATGGCCTGTGAGGTATTGTGAATCAGCACATCGGGACTATATTTATAGAACGGCACCGGCGGAATCATCTCTGCAGTCAGCCAGCCGGCATAACCGCTGGCGCGGAGAGCGCCCATGACGGCAGGCCAGTTCACATCGCCCGAAAACAGTTCGACAAAACCGTCAGTCGTGCCCACGGCCCGCCGGTAGTCCTTAACGTGGACGCGTCGAATGGCTGAACCCAGGATTGGAATCCACTGCTCAGGATAGCCGAATGCGAGCGAATTACCCACATCGTAGTACGCGCCGACCCATTCGCTGTGGAATTGCGCAATGAACTGCCTCATCTCGATCGGGCTAAGCAGGAATTTATTCCAGACGTTCTCAATACAGAGCCGAACGCGTGCCTTTTCGGCCGCAGGCAGCGCTTCGTGAATGAACTCGGTGGCGCGCACCCAAGCGAGATCGTAGGGTACGACCTCGCAGTCAGGAAGAAAGTCTACGCCAACCGAACCAGGAATGACCAGAATCGCGTCAACGCCAAGACCGCAAGCGACGGCGATCTGGCGTTCAAGTATGTTTCGGGCCTTCATCCGCGTGGTGAGCGTGCCGCTCGCCGGATTGGCGCCCCAATAGAGGCCCGTTGCCAAGCCGCTCAATTCGACACCCGCATGATCGGCCAGTTTTCTAACCAAGGTGAGATCAGCGGGCGTGCTTGCCAATGTTACCGGTCCGGAGTCGCCGAGATCAATCTCGAAACCAGAAAAGCCAGCATCTTTGGCCAGCCGAAGTTTGTCCTCGAGGGACGATTTGCCGCAGAAGGACCAGATGTTTATGGATTTTTTCATGACTAGGCATTGACGGTGACGGTTCGGCTGCAGCGGGCGGATTCGATCTCGGTAAGGACAACCGCCAGCGATCTTCGCGCATCGTTTAATGTGGCATCGGCGGGCGCTCGGCCGGCCATAACGCTTGCGACGAAGTACTGGAGCTCGTTAAAATAGCCGCCGAGAGACGCGATATTGCCCTCTGCCGTCGCGGATTTGCCCGCGGCCGGCGCGATAAAGGCCATTGGCTCCGGCGCACCATCCGACCACGTGATGCTGAGCGTTGGTGATTTACTGGAATCGAAGTCGATGCAGGCATTCTCAAATACAGCCTGAAAGGCCATTCTAAATCCCCAGCGCGCCGGATAATTCCAACCGCCCTCCGCACACACCGCAACGCCGGGAAGGTCGTAGACCGTGAAGATATGAGACGGCCCGCTGTAGTCGAACGTTGCGCGTGACGTGACGGCAGCCGGCATGCCGAGGAGGGCGATGACGAAGTCCGTATCATGAATATGCAGATCCAGCGCGGCCCCTCCGGAACGCTTGGGCTGGTTAAGCCAATCGCCGTCGCTATAGCTGGGCCTGCCAGCTTGGCGTTGCAACCCAAGGCTCAGGAGCCTGCCGCCTCGATTGTCGCGGACGAAATCGCGCAGTGCTTGGTACTCCGGCCAGAATCGAATGCAGTGCCCAAC
>CAYVKH010000156.1:0-3801 GCA_964451965.1 uncultured Opitutaceae bacterium | reverse complement strand
TCGAACGAAACTTTTTTGCGCGAAATTAGTAGGTTCAAACCAACTTTTTGAACCAGTGGTGCGATTTCGTCCGGAGATTTTGCCTCTCTGACGTTACCCGCTGTTTCTAAGGCTTTTATGAGTCCCATCATAGGTTCAAACCACGAAGTTGTCCCTGTCTTCTGAAGTCTGACTTTTTCGTGCTTGAGGGCCGTCTTCTCGGTTACGAGATTCGCCTTAGCTGCTCGAAAACCTTCTTCGTCGATGAGGTCGTCGAGGTAGGCCCGCGTGAGCTTGTTGAGCTTGGCTTGGACGGAGGCGAGGTTCGTGATGACTTCTGCATTGGCTGTTTCGACGGCTTTCCCGTTCCGTGTGAGGGTTTCTTCGGTGAGGGTGCGCAGAAGTGATGCCTCCTCCGATGAGATCGCGAGGGAGCGAATCTTTTCGAGGCATTGCTCGGTCACTGCTTTTTCTTGGAGGTATCGCTCGGAGCACGGGCCATTCTTTTTCGAGCAGCGGTAGTAGCGATACATGCCGCCGTGCCCTTTGCACCACTGCGCCGTTATCATCGAGCCGCAGGAGCAGTGAAATAATCCGCGAAATGCAAAATGGTGGCCTTTGCGTGTGTGTCTCGGTCGGCTGCGGTTTTTCAGAACCTCGCCAACTTTTGTAAATAGTTCATGGGTAATGAGCGGCTTGAATTTTCCTTCGAACGGTTCGCCGTTCCAAACCATGATCCCGATGTAGAGGTCATTCGTGAGGAATCGCTGTGTCTGCGACTTTGACCAGGGCTTCCCGCTTTTCCTCACGATTCCTCGTTCGGCGAATCGTTCTGACACCCACTGCAAGGTGCGCGTACCAGAGCTGAATTCCGCAAAAATCTGTCGGACGAACTTTGCCGACTTCGGATCGGGCACGATGTTGTGCCGGTCATGGTCATAGAGGTATGCCTCCGGACGGTTGCCCGGCCATTCTCCCCGAAGAAGTTTCTCTTTCACCCCGCGAGCAACGTCTCTCTTGTGGTGAATGATGAAGTCGGTCGTACGACCGCCTTCGACGGCGATGAGGAGACCGGCGTCGGCAGGGGAATAGCTGCGGATCGGAGTCCTTATTGATTTAATCACTCCTCGTTGGAGCATCCAACGGACACGACCTTCATCGACGGGATTGCGGTACAAGCGGTCAATGTCCCAGCAAAGGAGTCCGTCTGCTTCTCCTTGTTCGATGCGAGCAAGCACACTGTTGAAGAGGGGACGACCCGGCTCTTTCGCCGTCCGGCTCTCTTCAACCTCTCCGACAACGGACAAGTGCTCGCGACGAATGAGTTCGCGAAGCTCGCGTCTCTGTGCGTCGAGGCTCGTCACTTGACGGTTCGCCTCGTCGGTCGATTTGCGGATGTAGAGGAAATACTTGGTCATCGGATTTTAGATTAACCAATAAGAAATGATACGCGAGCGCTCGCGTAAAGGCAAGTGGTTCAATTGTCGGGGATGGTAACGCATTCACGTCGACTATCCTGCTTAGGATGCGGACACTAGCAGCACTATGAGCGACAAGAGAATCTATGTCGAAAAGCGCGACGACGGTTACACCGTTTCTTATTGAGGGACTTCGTAAACCTCAACAAGTCCTTCGCCGATTTGTCCGTTGCCTCCGACAATTGCGGTGTATGCTCCGGGGAGGAGCGTTACCACCATCGCCGAGTCATTCGAACCGGTGACGAGATTGAACGCCCCGACGGATGCAAATGTCGCTTCCGTAGCGTTCGTGAGGGCTATTACATTCGCCCCCTTATTACTGACGGGTGATTGCCATGCTCCGTTATACCCTATCACTCCTGTGCTGTCGTAGAGGGTGAGTGTCGTGGTTCTGACCGCGTCGCCGACGCCGAAGCTCGTAAGCCCCGGACCGACGCCGCGAATGAGGACCGACAGTGGTCCTTCTTCGATGACGAAGCCGACAATCATCGTATCGCCGTCGTTTGGCATTACCCATCCGCGCGTTGAGACGTTTGTCAGTCTCGACGTCGGATTGGTTTCCCAATCCATATCGTAGACTTCGCCGAGAACGACACCTTTCGGGTCGACCCCAGTGCCCCCGATGATGAACGAATACAGGGCGGCATCGCACGTGAAGACATTTACCGAGTCGAAGTTACCTTGGACCGGAAGAAACGCTCCTACGCTGTTTTCCGCCAACACCATATCCTGATACGTGTAGCTGACGTTGATCATATTGATCATGTCCTGGTAGCTCGTCGGCAACACGTTTCTCACGAACGTCTGGTTGTTCAGGTAAACCTTGAAGAAGGTTCCGACATGAGCCTGCGGGCCGTCGGCGCTTGCTTCGAAGTTTGGAACGTCGAACATTGAGAGTGACGGGCCAATGGCGCGCAAAAGAAGCGTCTTCGGTCCGCCAGACACGTTGAACCCAACTATTGGAAGTTTCGGCTGATTGTTCGTATCCTCCATATACAGTCGAGTCGAAAGGTTTGTAAGCCTCCCGACGACTTGCGCCTCTAATTGAACCGCGCTCATTATCGTCGTAACGCAAGTGAGGGCGAGTCTTAGTGTTTTCATTTTCTAATCCTCCTGTTGAGTTGTTGAAGTTTATTTGCCGCGCTTTTTGCCGTGCCAGCGGGCATTGACCGCATGGCGGGCAGAAGCACTTCGCTCTTCCGGTGTAAGTTTGCGGGCAAGAGCTTTACCGCCTTTGAGGCCGCCAAGTCTCCCGAGGGCGACTGCGGCGGGGTTCTTCCTCTTCTCAGGGGTTTTGCGGGTGAGGCTAGGCATGTTGTCTTGGGAGGATTTCGAATTACTGAATGATTTCAACGTGTGTCTACGGTATCAAAAATTCCGAAGCCTGCCAACGTGAGTTGAGCTGCACGCGTGAGCTTTCGATGTCTTGCTCGTAATTTCGCGCAAAAAAGTTTCGTTCGATTTGGCTCAGCCCTTCGATTTGGCCTCTGTATTCCTCGCCGAAACGCGTGCCAGCTTCAACACCCGTCCAGCGCCCCAAATAGCACTTTCGGGGACACGTACTATTTGGTGCAGGCTTCATGACCATTTCCTAACCGGTGTTCAACCCTTGGCTTGTCCCTTAGAATCGTCGGGAAAATCCGCCGTTTAGAGTATCCCCACCCCTCTCCCCACTGTGGGGAGGGGCAGGAATCGACAATTCGCCTTTTGCTGCAAGGGTTTAACACATGTTCACCCGTCAGTCGGCATCCCCGACTTCGGTCGGTTTTCGGCTCGCATGCTCACGCATGTCTTCGCCTCAAACGTCCCTCATTCCGTCGCTCGCGCGACGGCTCCGGGTTCACGCACGCACGGGTTGGGAAGTTTTTTGAGCGCAGCTCAACGTGTATCTACTCGTACGATACACGTACTTCGCGGACTCGGGCTACAAGAGCCCGACCTCGCGAAAGCTATAGTATCCGCGACTAAGCGGATCATCGAGCACGTTTCCTATGATGACGTGGTCGAGTACGGGGATGTCGAGGGCTTGGCCCGCTTCCCGCAGTTGGCGGGTCAATTGAATGTCTGCGGCACTCGGTGACGGGTCGCCGCTCGGGTGGTTGTGGACGGCTATGATTGAAGATGCGCTCGCAAGCACCGCGATTCTGAAAACCTCGCGGGGATGGGCGAGAGCAGCCGTCGCGGTACCCACCGTTACACGGTGGCGTCCGAGTGGTCGATTCCTTCTGTTGAGAACGATAACGAAGAATGCTTCGGCAAGCGGTAGTTCGTCGAACCCTGAGAGGGACTCCGGAAGTTGGACACGGGGGGTCGGTCCCGTTAGATCAAAAACAGACCCGATCCC
>CAYVKH010000155.1:0-3980 GCA_964451965.1 uncultured Opitutaceae bacterium | reverse complement strand
GAGACGATCTGCTGGCGGCCGCCGCCGCCCTTTGACTTGCCCTGGCCGCCGCCGTTCGGGTGGTCGACGGGGTTCATGGCCACGCCGCGGACGACGGGCCTGCGCCCCATCCAGCGCTTGCGGCCGGCCTTGCCGAGCGAGCGGTTGACCTGGTCGCCGTTGCCGACGACGCCGATCGTCGCGCGGCACTTGGCGTTCACCAAGCGAAGCTCGCCGGAGGGCATCTTGAGCTGGGCGTTTCCGGCCTCGATGCCCACGAGCTCGATGCTGGTGCCGGCCGAGCGGCCCAGCTTTGCCCCGCGGCCCGGGACCATCTCCACGCAGTGGAGCTTTGTCGAGGGAGGGATGATGGAGAGCGGGAAGCAGTTGCCGACCGTGAAGTCGTTGGTCGTCGCCGCGTTGGAGGAGACGATCGTGTCGCCCACCTTGAGGCCCTCGGGGGCCGGGATGTAGCGCTTCTCGCCGTTCGTGTAGAACAGGAGGGCGAGGTGCGCGGTGCGGTTGGGATCGTACTCGATCGCCTCGACCTTCGCGGGGATGTCGAGGATGTCGCGCTTGAAGTCGATGATCCGGTAGAGCTGCTTGTGGCCGCCGCCGATGCGGCGCGAGGTCACGCGGCCGTACACGTTGCGGCCGCCCGACCTGAGCTTGCGCTCGGTGAGGGCGCGCACGGGGCGCTCCTTCGAGAGGCCCACGGGCTTGTTGAGCGAGGTGAAGCGCTGGGAGGGGGTTAGCGGGCGGAAGTGTTTGATGGGCATGGCGGGAGTTCCTTGATTCTTTGGCGCTTCCTCTAGACGAGCTCGATCTTGTCGCCGTGCTTCAGGGTAACGATCGCCTTCTTGTAGTCGGAGGTCGTGCTCGGCTGGCCCTGGCGGCTTCGCTTGTTCTTGCCGCGGTAGTTCTGGGTGTTCACGCGCCGGACGGTGACCTTGAAGGTCGCCTCGACGGCCTCGGCGATGGCGTGCTTGTTCGCGCCCTTGACCACCTCGAAGGTGTACTGGCCGAGCTCGGCGGATTGCTTGTTGGCCTTCTCCGTGAGGAGCATGCCCTTGAGTACCTTGTCGGCGTTCATCAGTTCTTCCCTCCGGCGACGCGGGCGATGATCGCCTCGAGCGCCTTTGCGCTGACTATGATCTTGTTGTACTGCGAGAGATCCAGGGTGTTGAGCTTGGCGGCCTCCTGGAGGGACACGCGTTCGAGGTTTCGGGCGGCCTGGCGGGTCTCTGCCGCGAACGGGGCGTCGACCAGCAGGATCTTCCCCTTCGGGGCGATCAGCCCGACGACCTTGTTCACGACCTTCGTCTTGGCGACCGTGAAGCCGAAGTTCTCGATCACGGCGATCTCGCCCGCCGACGCCCGGTCAAAGAGGGCGCGGCTGAAGGCGAGCGCCCTCACCTTCCCGTTGATCTTCTTGTTGTAGTCGCGCGGCTTCGGGCCGAACACGACGCCGCCGCCGGACCAGAGCGGGGAGCGGTTGGAGCCGGCGCGGGCGCGGCCGGTCCCCTTCTGGCGCCAGGGCTTGCGGCCGCCCCCGCTCACCTCCGCGCGGGTCTTTGTCGAGTGTGTGCCGAGGCGGTTGTTGGCGTTGATCGCGACGATGACCTCCTTGACGGCCTGGAGGCCCTTGTCGCCCTCGAAAGTGGGGAGTCCCGCGAACTCCTGTTCGCGGCTTGTCGTGCCATCGGGGCTGAAGACGGTGAATTTCATTGCGCTCAAATTCTCCTTGGGGGGTTAGGCTTTCTTCTGCTGGCCCTTGATCGCGAGGCGCACGAGGACGTCGTCGCCGTTCGCGCCGGGGATGGCCCCCTTGACGAGGAGCAGGTTCTTGTCGGCGATGATCTTGACGACGCGCAGGTTCTGGACCGTGCGGCGCTCGCTGCCCATGTGGCCGGGCATGCTCTGGTTCTTCCAGGTGCGGCCGGGGGTCTGGCGCATGCCGATCGATCCGATGCGCCTGTGGAACATCGACCCGTGGGCCGCCGGGCCGCCGGCGACGCGGAAGCGCTTGACGACGCCCTGGAAACCCTTGCCCTTCGTGATCCCGATCACGTCGACGAGCTGGCCCTCCTGGAACGCGGTAACCGTGACGACATCGCCCACCTTGAGGGCCGGGGAGCCCGGCGTGCGGACCTCGGAGAGGACCCGCGGGGCGTGCTCGACACCCGCCTTCTTCGCGTGGGCCATCTCGGCCTTGCTCGAGTTCTTGTCCTTCTTGCTGGAGAACCCGATCTGGACGGCGTTGTAGCCGTCGGACTCGACGGTCTTCACCTGCACCACGGCGCAGGGGCCGGCTTCAACCACGGTGACCGGGACCAGGACGTTTTGGGCGTCGTAGACCTGGGTCATTCCGATTTTTTTGCCGATAAGTGAGGAGATCATGGGCTAAGCGGTAGGTGGATGGGTTCCGTTTGGGACCTACATTAGAGGGACCCGGAGGTGCGCCAGCGGCGCACACGGGCAACTGCTAACTGTGGACTTTAGACGTTAATGGTGATGTCGACGCCGGAGGGCAGGTTGAGCTTCTTGAGTTCGTCCACCGTCTGCGCGGTGGGCTCGATGATGTCGATCAGGCGCTTGTGCGTGCGCGTCTCGAACTGCTCCATCGACTTCTTGTCGACGTGCGGGGAACGGTTGACGGAAAGCTTCTCGATGCGGGTCGGCAGCGGGATCGGCCCCGAGACTCGGGCGCCGGAGCGCTTTGCCGTCTCGACGATGTCCTGGGCCGACTGGTCGATGACCCGGTAGTCGAAGCCCTGGAGTTTGATGCGAATTCGTTGGCCTTTCATGGCGTAAAAAGAACGGGGGTTAGGTGCGGGCCGGGGCCTTCGTGGTGGTTTCCACGATCTTCTGGAGGAGCGAGTTCGGAACCTGCTCGAAGTGGGACGGCGTTACCGAGGCGCTGGCGCGCCCCTTTGACAGGGACCGGATGTCCGTCACGTAGCCGAAGAGGGTCTCGAGCGGCACGTGCGACGCGATGATGCAGGCGCCGGCCTTGTTCTCTATGCCGAGGATCGTCCCGCGGCGGCGGTTGATGTCGCCGATCAGGTCGCCCTGGTACTCCTCCGGGGTCGTGACCTCGACGCCCATGATCGGCTCGAGCAGGATCGGGTGCGCCTTCTTCATCGCGTCCTTGAACGCGAAAATCCCGGCCATCTTGAACGCGAGCTCCGACGAGTCCACATCGTGGAAGCTGCCGTCGACGATGCGCACGATGACGTCGACCACCGGGTGGCCGGCCACGACGCCGTTGTTCGCGCCCTCCATGATGCCGTCGATCGACGGCTTGATGAATTCCTTGGGGATGCTCCCACCGACCGTCTCGTTGAAGACCTCGATGCCCTTGCCCTTGACGTTCGGCTCGAGCTTGATGTTGACGTGGCCGTACTGGCCCTTGCCGCCCGACTGGCGGATGAACTTGCCCTCGCCGTCCGCGTGGCTCTTGACGGTCTCGCGGTACGCGATCTGGGGCTTGCCGGAGGTCGCCTCGACCTTGAACTCGCGCTTCATGCGGTCGAGGATGATCTCGAGGTGGAGTTCGCCCATGCCGGAGAGGATGACCTGCCCGGTGTCGACGTCGGTCTTCACCTTGAGCGTGGGGTCCTCGGCGACCAGGCGCTGGAGCGCCACGCCCATCTTCTCCTGGTCGGACTTTGTATTCGGCTCGATCGACATCGAGATGACCGGCTCCGGGAAGGACGGCGGCTCAAGGCGGATGTCGAAGTCCTCGTCGCAGAGCGTGTCGCCGGTGATGACGTCCTTGACGCCGACGAGGGCGCAGATGTCCCCGGCATACGCGGTGTCGATCTCCTCGCGGTCGATCGCGCGCATGAGGACGAGCCGCGAGACGCGCTCGCTGCGGCGCGTCCGCGGGTTGTAGAGCGAGGTCCCCTTCTTCACCATCCCCGTGTAGACCCGGTAGAAGACGAGCTTGCCGACGAACGGGTCGGTCCAGAGCTTGAAGGCGAGCCCGGCGACCATGC
>CAYVKH010000154.1:0-4048 GCA_964451965.1 uncultured Opitutaceae bacterium | reverse complement strand
ATTCGGGACGCCTTCCCGATTCCGAAGTGGACCCTGGGGTCAGATTGGCTAAGGAAACCCGAAGGGCAGCGGCACTCCTGCGAATAGGTGCTGTCCCCGGCCCTGACCTCTATCTGCGATCCCCATCCGGCCGGGTTGCTGCGGGTTCCGCGGAGCGAAAGCGTGATCCAGTGGTTGCCCGATCGGTCGCGGTTGTGAAGAAGGACCGGGCGGTCCCCCATGAGCCCCACCACAACGTCCATCCTCCCGTCATTGTCGTAATCGACGACCACGCTCGAGCGAGCCCGCACCGGCGTCCGGAAATAGGCGCCGCCCTTTTCGACCGCATTGCTGAAATGGGCGTGCCCGTCATTCTCGAGCAGCAGGCTCTGCCAGCCCACCATTCGGAAGGGATCCCCGTTGGCGATGAAGACATCGAGCTTCCCCGCATTGTCGAAGTCGATGAAGTTGCATCCCCAGCCGACGTACTGTGCGGTCAGCGCGCCAAGCCCCGAGGCCATCATCTGGTCGACGTAATCGCCCTGGGGCGTGCGCATGTACAGGGAGCCGTATCCCAGGCGCGAGACCAGGAATGAGGGATTCCCGCTGCCGTCGCAGTCGCCGATCGCCGCGGTCATCGAGCCGGCGGCCTCGCCGAGCGCGTTGAATGCGACGCCCCGCTTCAGGGCCTCATCTTGAAAATGGCCGTGGCCGTCGTTGATGAGCAGCATGTTCGGGGTGGCATCGTTGCTCAGGTAGATGTCCTGGTGTCCGTTCCTGTCGTGATCCAATGCGCTCACGGACATCGTGCGGTGGGGCGCGAGGGCCGCGATGCCCGACGGGGCGCTCGCGTCGGTGAACGTCCCGTCGCCGTTGTTCATGTAGAGGAAGTCGTGTTCGGGCTTGTAGGCCAACGGGCCCGGGTAGCTTGTCGGGTTATAGAACAGCTTGTAATTCGGATCGAAGCTCAGGTAGTGCCCCACGTAGAGGTCCAGCCTGCCGCTGTTGTTGACGTCGATCCAAGTGGCGCCGATGCCGGTGCCTTCGGCGGCGACCCCGGCCTTCACGGTAACATCCGTGAACGTTCCGTCGTGGTTGTTGTGGTAGAGGATGCTCTTGCCGACGCAGACGACATAAAGATCCGTCCAGCCGTCCCCGTCGTAGTCCGCCGCTGCGGCCGCCACGGCATAGCCGGCGCCCCCCAACCCGGCCTTCTCGGTCACGTCCGTGAACGTCCCGTCGCCGTTGTTATGGTAGAGACGGCACGGTTGGCGCACCGTCCCCGGAGCCTCGTGGGTCACCCCCGCCAGCGGGCCGGGATTGCAGAAGAAGAGGTCCATATTGCCGTCGCTGTCGTAATCGAGAACGGCGATACCCGACCCGTTGGACTCGATGATGTTGGCGATGCGGGTGTCGCAAAACTGCTGGACGAACTTTATTCCCACCTTAGCGGTCACGTCTTTAAACAGGTCGTCGGCCCCGGCTTGAATCGGAGGGGTCACGGAAAACGAAGGCGCCTGCGCCTGAGTGCTTGCGGGTTCAGGCGCCTTCCGGCTGCAGGCCGGCAAAGCCAGCGCCGCAAGGAGAAACATCATGCGCCCTCGGGCCGCGGGCCCTGTGGCTACGTTGGAGGATTTCATAAATGCCAAGCTCGCGGGGATCCGCGCGAGCACTCCCCTAATAGAAAGCAGTAGACAATCTGATGCCGCTTTCCTCACCCCGCCCTTCGCTGCGTTTACCGCCGCGTCTGAACACCAGATGCGGTCTCCTTCGCGGGACATTGGGGTTTGTGCGCCCTGTTTGAGGATCAGCCCAGGAGATGACCAGCACTGTGTGGCGGACAGACAGAATCGAGGGGCGAATGGCGGATCCGCTGAGGGGGCTCAGGCGCTCTCCTGGGAGGCCCGCCGGCTCAAGGTCCGGATTCCCCAAGGTTGGAATAGGGTCCCCGTTCAATTCCCCGGCGCCACCAACCGGAGGGTCGAGGGAATCATCTCTCCAAGATCGGGGCTTGTTGTGGTCGCCCCGAAAGGCCATCGGACGCGCACGTGCCGCAGGGGATTCTGATCTGTGTAGCCGAAGAACAGGGCCGCGGTCGACTGGCTGTAGCAGCCCGATCCGGCGCAGACTTCCGCGGAGGCAGTCGCGCCGTCGGCGTACTCGACCGTGACGCGCGCACCCACGGCCTGCGGGTTGCCCGGCCTGCCCTGCAGCATGACGCGACAGGAATGCCGCCCCGCCACGCCCTGGTTGCGAAACGCGAGCGTCGCCTCTCCGTTTCGCGAGACAAGAAAGCCCGGCCAGCCGCTGCCGTCGAGGTCGAGGACGGCCAGCGCCTTGGCGTCTCCGGGCACTACCAGTCCGCTCTCGCCCGGTGGCACCGCGACGAAACACCCGTGGCCGTCCCCCCTAAGCAGCTGACCTAGGCCGCCGTCAAAGCGACCGATCGCCGGCGCGGGCGCGTAGGAGTTCTGGACGACGAAGATATCGGCATGCCCGTCGCCATCAAGGTCCCCGGCCACGACGCCGTTGGACGGGGAAATCTGCGCGATCCGGGGCAGGGGCTCGAATCGATACCGGCCGTCCGGCTGGCTTAGGAAGACCCCGCTGCGCAGCTCCGTGGCCGCCAGGCGGGTCGCCGCTGCCAGCTTGCCGTCACTCAGGATCTCCGGGAGCGTCGCGCGGGCGTAGTCGTTGTTCCACCGGTAGCGCTTGAGTACGAAGGGGATCGCAGCGCCCAGGTCCGAGCGGCTGCGACGCGGATATAGTCGGCCGTCCTCGTAGTACGCCTCGACAATCTCGTTGGAGCCTCGACCCGCAAAATCTCCGGAGAAGAGCAGAGCCGGATGCTCCGGATCGGCGCGGTAGGGCGTGTTCAGGCCCAGGTTTCCCACCACGAAGTCGGGGCGCCCGTCGCCGTTGAAGTCCGCCGTGGCGATCGACCGCCACCACCCTGTCCCCGCCGACGCAAAACCCGCCTTCTCTGTCCAGTCCTCGAACCTTGTTCCGCCGTCGTTGTGGAAGTACCTCACCCCGCCCCACTCGAGCGTCAGCAGCAGGTCCGGCCATCCGTCGCCGTCGACGTCGCTCCATAGCGCCGCCGTGACCATGCCAATGCGGCGCAGCATCGGCGCCACGGCATCGGTGACGTCCACGAATCTTCCCCCGCGGTTCGCCAGCAGCACGCTCAGGGGCGCCATTGGATAGAGCCCGGGCGAGACCCGCCCCCCGATGAACAGCCCGAGCCGCCCGCGGTGGTCGAAGTCCGCCGCGCAGACGGCGCCGGCGCTGATGGACAGCGTCGGGAGCGTGCCCTCGGGAGCCGGCCGGAACTGGCCATGCCCGTCGTTCAGAAAAAGGCGCGGCTGGTACTCGGGCGCTCCCGCGGGCTGGCTCGCTCCGCCGGCCGCCACGAGCAGGTCAGCCCGGCCTTCCCCGGTGGCGTCGAAGAGTAGCAGCGGCCCGTCATCCACGTCGGGCGGCGCAGCCATCGCCGGCGAAGCCTCGGGACCCCATACCGTTGCGCCCTGGGGCAGGAGGACCCGCCGGGCCTCCCGCGTCGTTCCCCCGATGCACACCCCGTCGCGGCCGCTGCCGTCGAGGTCGCCCACCGCGATCGCCGGCCCGCGTCGGTTTAAGCCCATCGGGAGCAGTCGCTGGTCGAGGAATTCGTCGTAGGCGTCCTCGGGCGCCGTCCAAGCGAGACGAACGGCTTGGCTTGCCTCGATGAACTGGGGCTCCCGGCGGGCGGCCGGCTGCGCCGGTGCCGCCTGCGGTGCCGAGGGTTCCCTGATCGTGAATCGCCGATCAGCGGGAAGGTTCTCAAAGGTCTGCGTGGCACCACTCGGCCACGACACCGTGAGCTTTCTCACAACGGCATTCTCACCCAGACCAAAGTGAACGATGGGTTCGCTGCTCGACATGAACCCGCGCCCAAGCGTCAACACCCGAACCTGGATGCCTGCCGCGCTTTCAAGGGTCACCTTCGCCCCGACGCCAAAGCGGTTGGACCGCGTGCCGCGCAGCGCGCAGATGACCCGGTGCCCGGTGTCGCTGTCGTTGCGCAGCA
>CAYVKH010000153.1:0-4171 GCA_964451965.1 uncultured Opitutaceae bacterium | reverse complement strand
CGGCAAGATCGGCGTCAAATGCTGGATCTGCAAGAAGGAGGCCGACGCAGCCTGACAGGGCCGCTTCCGCCGCAACACACACCTAGGAGAAACGATCCATGGCCGCCATCGCCCCCGCCCGCACCAAGTACCGCAAGTCCCAGAAGGGCTCCCGCGCAGGAAACGCCAAGCGCGGCAACACGCTCGCGTTCGGCGAATTCGGGCTGCAGTCGCTCACCCGCGGCCCGATGACCGGCCAGCAGATCGAGGCGGCCCGCGTCACGATCTCCCGGCACCTGAAGCGCAAGGGCAAGCTCTGGATCCGGATATTCCCGCACAAGCCGATCACGAAGAAGCCTGCGGAGGTCCGCATGGGCCAGGGCAAGGGCCCGGTCGAGTTCTATGTGGCCGTCATCAAGCCGGGCGCCGTGCTCTTCGAGCTCGCCGGCATTCCCGTGCGCGTCGCCAAGGAGGCGTTCCGCCTCGCCGACGCGAAGCTCCCGTTCCACTGCAGGTTCATCGTCCGCGAAGGCACCGTTGTCTGACGCGTTAACCCGAAGCCGCCGCACCATGAAAGCCAAGGAAATCAGAGACCTTTCGACACTCGAAATCACGACCAAGATCCGCGAGGTCCGCGAATCTCTCCTGCAGTCGCGCCTGCGCAAGCAGACCGGCCAGGTCGAAAAGACCCACGAGCTGCGCTCGCTCCGCAAGGACGTCGCCCGGCTTGAGACAATCCTCCGCCAGAAGAACAAGGCCGCGCCCGCCGCCGCCTGAGCTCCGCCGCATCCCCCGCCATGTCCACCTCCTCTTCCGAAACCCGCAACACGCGCAAGACCATAGTCGGCTTCGTCACGAGCCGCTCGGGCGACAAGTCCGTCAAGGTCACGATTCCCTACAAGACGCCCCATCCGCTCTACCAGAAGGTCATCAACCGCAAGACGGTCGTGCACGCGCACGACGAGAAGAACGAGACGAAGGTGGGCGACAAGGTCCAGATCATGGAGACCCGCCCGATCAGCCGCCTGAAGCGCTGGCGCGTCGTGTCGGTGGTGCAGAGCGCCGTCGGCGTCACGGCCGAGGCGATCACCGAGGCGGACGTCGCAGCCACGGTCCCGACAAAGACAACGCGCAGCGGCGCCGTTGCGGCCGCTCCTGCCCCCGCGCCCGCGTCGTGAGGTAAAACCCTTATAAACAATCCCTAACAAAAGGCCCGCCATGATCCAGCTTCGATCCATACTAGAAGTCGCCGACAATACCGGCGCCCGGCGCGCTGCTCTCATCAGCCGCATGGGCCAGAACACCGACACCGCAGGGGTTGGCGACATCGTCACGGTCCACATCAAGGAGAGCGCGACGGACGCCACGGTGAAGAAGGGCGAGGTCGCGAAGGCCGTCGTCATCCGCACAAAGGCTCCGGTCCGCCGGTCCGACGGCAGCTACCTGCGCTTCGACAGCAACGCCATCGTGATCCTCGGCCCGGACGGCAACCCGAAGGGCACGCGCATCTTCGGCCCGGTCGCACGCGAGCTGCGGGCCAAGAACTTCATGAAGATCATTTCGCTTGCGCCGGAGGTTCTCTGACCATGCAACGATACCACGTAAAACGCGGCGATCCCGTCGTCGTGATCTCCGGCTCCCACCGGGGCAAGGAGGGGAAGATCCTCGAGATCCTTCCCGCCAAGAGCCGCGCCCGCATCGAGGGCGTCGCCCTGATGAAGCGCCACACGAAGAAGTCCCAGGAGCACCCCCAGGGAGCCATCGTGGAGCGCGAGGGCTCCGTGCACATCTCCAACCTGATGCTCAAGTCGGTCTACGACCAGAGCAAGCGCAAGAAGGCGCAATGACATGAGCAACCTACCCTCGCTGAAGAAGCATTATATCGACCACGCGTATCCGGAGCTGGTGAAGCTCCGCGGCTACACGAACAAGCACGAGGTCCCGAAGCTCGTGAAGATCAGCCTGAACTCGGGCATCGACGCGGAGGCCGACAAGAACCAGATCGCCGACGTCCAGCGCGATCTTGGGCTCATCGCGGGGCAGAAGCCGATCCTGAGCCGGACCCGCAAGGCCATCTCGAACTTCAAGCTCAAGGAGGGCCAGATCACGGGCTGCCACGTGACGCTCCGGGGCAACTCGATGTGGGAATTCCTCTACCGCCTCCTCGCGGTCGCGCTGCCGAGCATACGCGACTTCCGCGGCGTCTCCCCCAAGCTGGACGGCCAGGGGAACTACAACCTCGGCATCACCGACTTCACGATCTTCCCGGAGATCACGGTCGAGAACGTGAAGAAGAGCATGGGGCTCGACATCACCATCGTCACCACCGCCGAGACCGACGACGAGGGCAGGGAGCTGCTCCGGCTCCTCGGGATGCCCTTCCGCCGCACTGAAACCAAGACGGCCTCCGCCGCCTGACCTAGAAGCCATGGCCAAGACCTCCGCAATCGAACGCAACAAGAAGCGCCAGCGCCTTGTTGAGAAATACGCCAAGGTGCGCGCCGAGCTGAAGGCGGTCCTCGCGAATCCCGCGACGACCGACGTGCAGTTCTTCGCCGCCCAAACCAAGCTCCAGAAGCTTCCCAAGAATTCCTCGAGGGCCCGCATCCGCAACCGCTGCTCGATGAGCGGCCGCCCCCGCGGCTACAAGCGCAAATACGGCGTGTCGCGCATCACGTTCCGGGAGCTCGCACTTGCCGGCAAGATCCCCGGCGTCATCAAATCATCCTGGTAACAAGCCCGGCACACGGGGGTCGGATATGACCCGCGCTGCCATCAAAATCCCTAAACATCCACAATGACTGACCCGATCAGCGATTTTCTCACGCACCTGCGGAACGCCAGCAAGGCGCGCCTCGAGGAGTGCCATTCGCCGCATTCCACGCTCAAGTACGGCATTGCCGCCATCCTCAAGGCCGAGGGCTACATCTCGGGCTACAATGAGGGCGCGGACGAGAACGGCCACAAGACGCTCGTCGTGAAGATGAAGTACGTCGACGGCACCCCCGCCATCAGCGGCCTGAACCGCGCCTCGACCCCGGGCCGGCGCCTCTATTTCGGGTATTCCGACATCCCGCGCGTGCTCAACGGCCTCGGGATAAGCATCGTCTCGACCCCGAAGGGCCTGATGAAGGATGCCGACTGCCGCCGCAACAAGGTCGGCGGGGAGCTCATCTGCAACGTTTGGTAAGGACCCACCCACCATGAGCCGCATCGGCAAACAACCCGTCATCATCCCCGAGAAGGTCAAGGTCGACATCAAGGACACGACCGTCCACGTCGAGGGTCCCAAGGGCAAGGTCCACAAGACCTTCGCCCCCGTCGTCACGATCGTCGTCAACGACAAGAAAGTCGTCGTCGCGCCCATCGGCGCCACGCGCTTCGCCAACGCGATGTACGGCACTGCCCGCTCCATCATCGCAAGCATGGTGAAGGGCGTGACGGTCGGCTTCTTCAAGGAGCTCGAGATCCAGGGCGTCGGATTCAAGGCCAACCTGAAGGGCAAGCAGCTCGATCTCGCCCTGGGGTACTCGCATCCGATCGTCATGGACATACCGGAGGGCATCAAGATCACCGTTACGGAGGGCACGCGCCTCAAGGTCGAGGGCTGCGACAAGCAGCTCGTGGGCGCCGTCACCGCGGAGATCCGCAGCTTCTATCCGCCCGAGCCCTACAAGGGCAAGGGAGTGCGCATCGTCGGCGAGCGCGTCCGCCGCAAGGAAGGCAAAACCGTCGCCTAACAACCATGAACACCATTTACAAAGCCAAGCTCCTGCAGAAGCGCCGCTGGCGGATCCGCAAGAAGGTCGCCGGCACGGCGGTTCGTCCGCGGCTGAGCGTCAGGTTCAGCGCGAAGAACATCTACGCCCAGGCGATCGACGACGACGCGGGGAAGACAATCGTGTTCCTCTCGAGCCTCGACGCCGAGCAGCGCAAGCAGAAGCTGAAGGCGAACATCCCAAGCGCGAAGATCCTGGGCGCGGCATTCGCCGCGAAGGCAAAGGCGGCGGGGCTGTCCTCGGTCGTGTTCGACCGCGGCGGCGCCCGTTACCACGGCAAGGTCAAGGTCTTCGCGGACGCCGCCCGCGAGGGCGGCCTTGTATTCTGAACCAAAGCACATGAGCAACGAAAACGAACCCATCGCAGACCCTGCGGCAGCCGCCGCGGCAACCGTTCCCGCCGCCGCCCCTGC
>CAYVKH010000152.1:2939-4176 GCA_964451965.1 uncultured Opitutaceae bacterium | reverse complement strand
TCGCCCCGGAGTCGCCTGCGGCCCTGAGCGCGTCCTCACCGGACTTGAGCTTTGCGGAAAGGGCCTCGTTGTCGGAGGCGCGGCTTGCGAGCTCCTTCTGGAGCGAGGCAATGCGCGCCGCAGAGTCGGCCTTCGCCTGGTCCGCCGCGCGGTTTGCGGCCTCGACCGACTGGCGGGCGGCGGCCTTCTCGGCCTCCGAGGCCTTCACCGCCTCCGCGATCTTTCCGTCGGAACCACTCTTGGCCACTGCGATCTCGGCGTGCGCCACGTCGAGCGCGCTCTTGGCCTTTTCAAGCTCGGAGGCAAGGGCCCGCGCCCTCTCGCCGGCATCGCCCGTGCCCTTTGCCGCTGCCGCACGCGCGGACTCCTCGGCCTGCTCCGCCTTGGCGAGCCTGTCCGCGAGGGCCTTCTTCTCGCCCGTGAGCCTCGCGATGGATTGCTCGGCCGACGCGGCCTTGGCGGCGGCCTCCGCCTTTGCGGCGTCGGCACTCTTTGATGCCGATCCAAGCGCGGCGCGCGCCGCATTGAGGTCGCTCCTGGACCTTTCAAGCTCCGCCGCCAGCGCCTGGGCCTGTGTGCCTGAATCGCTTGCCCCCTTGAGGGACGCCTCATCCACGGCGAGCTTCGCCTTGAGCGACTCGTTCTCCTTGGTGCGCGCCGCCAGGTCATTTTCGAGCGAGGCCGTCCGGGAGGCCGCCTGCGACTTGGCCGTGTCGGCGCCCGCAAGCGCCTGCGTAAGCTGGGTGTTTGCCCTGGCTAGGTCGCCCCGAACCTGTGCGAGCTCGGCCGCGGCTGCCGTGTTCTGTTTCTCCAAACGGGCCTTCTCGGCCGCCGCATCGGCCTTCGCGGTGTCGGAACCCTTGAGGGCCTGCGCCAGCTGGCCCCGGGTTGCCTCGACGTCGGCTTTCGCCTGTTCGAGGGCCGCGGCGCCGGAGGAGGCTTCCTTCCTGGCCGCCGAGGCGGCCGAGTTTGCGCCCTCGAGCGCCTTCCGCGTGGACGCGAGGTCGGCCTCGAGACTCTTCGCCCTCGCCCCTGCGTCGCCCCTGGAGCTGAGGGCCGCCTCGTCGACGGCAAGCTTGGCGGAGAGCGTCTCCTGCGCCTTCTGCGCCTGTGCGGCCTGGTCGCGGGCCGAGGTGAGATCCGCCTTGGTCCGCGCAAGCTCGGAGGCCAGGGCCTCCGCCTTGGCGCCGGAATCCCCCGCGGCCTTCAGCGCCGTCTCGTCGGCCGCGACCTTGGC
>CAYVKH010000152.1:0-2839 GCA_964451965.1 uncultured Opitutaceae bacterium | reverse complement strand
AGCGCGGCCTCGTCCGAGGCGAGCTTGGTGCGGGCCTCTGCCACCTCGCCGTTCGCCTTGGCGAGCGACGCGGAGAGCGCGGACGCCTCGCTCCTCGAGCCCGCCGCCGCCGCATTTGCGGCCTCAAGAGCCTTCTGCGCGGAGGCGAGGTCGGCTGCCAGCTTCTGCGCCCTGGCGCCCTCGGCGCCCGCCGAGCCCAGCGCCGCCTCGTCCGCGGCCAGCTTGGCGGAGAGCGCCTCGGTGTTCTTGGTCGTCAGGGAAAGCTGCGAGCGGACACCGGCAAGATCGCTGTTGGCCTTGTCGAGCGAGGCCGCGGTATCGGCGGCCTGCTTCCTTGCGCCCGAGGCGGCCGCATTCGCGGCATCGAGAGCCTTCTGCGAGGCCAGGAGGTCCGCGGCCAGCCTCTCCGCCCTTGCCCCTTGGCCGCCCGCCGCCTTCAGCTCGGCCTCGTCCGAGGCCAGCTTTGCGGTGAGCGTCTCCACATTCCTCTGGGCCAGCGCCGCCTGCTCGCGGGCTGCCGCGAGATCGCCGGCGGCCTTGTCGAGCAGCGAAGCCCTGGAGGCCGCCTCCTTCGCCGCGCTGGACGCAGCCGCGTTCGCGGCCTCGAGCGCCTGCCGCGCCGCGAGAAGGTCGGTCTCGGACTTCTTTGCCTTCGCGCCCGCGTCGCCCGCGGAGCTGAGCGCGGCCTCGTCCGCCGCCAGCTTGGCGGAAAGGGTGGACGCCTCCTTCTTCGAGGCAGCTGCCGCTGCGTTGGCCAGGTCGAGCGCCTTTCGCGCCGCCAGGAGCTCACCGGAGAGGCTCTGCGCCTTCGCGGTGAAATCGCCGGCCGACCTCAGCGCGGACTCGTCGGCCGCCAGCTTGGCGGAGAGGGACTCCTCGGATTTCTTGGCCTTTTCGGCCTGGTCGCGGGCCGTGGCCAGGTCGGCCTTGGCCTGCGAAAGCTCGGCCGCTGCGGCTTCCGCCCTGGCGCCGGAGCTGCCCGCGGCCTTGAGCGACGCCTCGTCGGCCGCCAGCTTGGCCGAGAGAACATCGGTCCCCTTGGCGGCATCCGCAAGCTGCGCCTTGGCGCTGGCGAGCTCGCCACGGGTCTGGTCGAGCGAGGCCGTCACGGCGGCCATCCACTTCTTTGAGTTTGCCGCCTCTGAATTCGAGGCGTCGAGCGCCTTGCGCGCCGAGGCCAGATCGGTGGCCAGGGCCGCCGCCTTTGCGGCCGTGTCGCCTGCGGACTTCAGCGCCGCCTCGTCCGCGGCGAGCTTTGCGTACGTCACATCCTGGGTCTTCTGCGCCTGCGCGGCCTGGTCGCGGGCCGCTGCCAGGTCGGCCTTTGCCTGAGAAAGCTCCGCAGCCAGGGCCTGCGCCCTTGCGCCGGAATCCCCGGTTGCCTTGAGCGCGGACTCGGAAGTCGCCAGCTTGGCGGAGAGCCCATCCGCCTCGGCGGACTTCGCCGCCAGCTCCTTTTCAAGGGAGGAGGACCACGCCACCTCGTCCTTCTTCTCCTTTTCCGCGGCTGCATTCGCCTTGTCGAGCGCCTGGTGCAGGGAGGCCAGCTCGGCGGCCTTCGCGGCTTCCTGGGCCGCGAGGCGCGCCTTGGCATCGGCGGTGTCCGCCTCGGAAGCCCTTACGGACTGCGCCAGCTGGGCGCGGGCGGCGGCCAGGTCGCTCTTGGCCTCCGCGAGCTCGGTTGCGAGGGCGTGCGCACTCGCCCCCGCCTCGCCGGACGCCTTGAGCGTCGCCTCATCGGCGGCGACCTTGACCGAGAGTTGTTCCGCCTTTGAGGAGCTGTCCGCCAAGTCCTTCTCGAGGACCGCTATCCGGGTTTCGGCATCCCGTTTTGCGTCCGCGAGGGCGACATTGGCGGCCTCGAGCGCCTTGCGCGCCGCTGAGAGTTCCTTCTCCCTGGCGCTGTCCTGGTCGCTCTCGAGACTCTTGAGGGCCGACAGCTGCTGCATCGTCTGGAGGAGCGCCTGGCTGCGCTCGTCGAGCCGCATGTTGAGCTGCTGGGTCAGGCCCGCCTGCTGGTCGATCGTCTGCTGGAGCTCCTTGACCTTGAAATTGAGCTGGGCGATCTCGGGATCCGGCGTCGGGGGCGGCTTTGGAGCCTGGGCGGCGGGGGTCTCGGGGCTTGGCTGAGGCTCCTTGGCCGGGGCGGTCGGTTCCGCCGTGGGGGAGGGTGTCGGGGCAGCCCTTGCAACGGGAGCCGGTATCCCGATCGCTGTGCGCTCAAGGGCCAGCCGGCGCCTGCCTTCCGCGAGAACATCCGGGCTCATGCTCGAGACCAGGACGCCCAGTTCCCTGCCCGTGCTTCCCTGCTCGGAGGCCAACGTCAGCCAGACAAAGGCCTCTGCCTGGTCGACCGCCACACCTCGGCCGGCGGCATACGCCAGCCCAAGGTTATACTGCGCGATCGCGTTGCCGTTCTCGGCCTTCGTGTGCAGCGCCGCGATCGCCGGCGGCATGAAATCCGCCGAATAGGCGGTGGCGGCCAAGCTGAGCGCAAGAAGGGCCAAAGCGGAGCGACCGAGCATGGACATGGCGTACATCTAGCGGGTGTGCCAGCGGAGACAATCCGCATTCATACGCAATTGGCCGGGTCCTTCCTTGGCTGCTCGGGCACTGAAGAAGGCGGGTAAATCGGGGAATGCCATTTCTGCTTGCCGTTGTTTTTGGCGCGGGCGTACTGGTTTCCCTCCTGTCGATAGCCAGGCAGGGTGGCAACGAGTGGTTCTTTGCTCTCCAATAAGCGGGCTAGGATTCGGAAGCCGCTGATTTGGAGCAGTTTGATTTTGACGCCCGGGTGGTGGAATTGGTAGACACGCAGGTCTCAGAAGCCTGTGCCTTA
>CAYVKH010000151.1:0-4312 GCA_964451965.1 uncultured Opitutaceae bacterium | reverse complement strand
AGCCCGCCGCTCGCCTCGCCGGCCTCGACCATCGAGATGAACAGCGTCGGGAACGCCCTCGGGAACTTCTTCACGGACGACGAGAACGAGTTGCCCTGCGAGATGTCGAGGCGGACGTCGCGGATGATGATCCGGAAGCGCGGGTCCTCGGTCTGGTCCTGGAGGGCCTCAAGGCACTGCACGAGCGGCAGGCCGGCGATGAGGAGCGACGCCAGCTGCTGCGTGAACATCGTCAGCTCGCCCAGCGGAAGCTTGTATTTCTTCGCGCTCTTCTCGAGGGACTTCTGCTTGGCGAGCGCCTGCGCCGCCCTGACGTCCGCGCCGGCCCTCTTGGCCGTGTCCTGTCGTGCCGCGGTTCCGGGTGCTGCAGAAGCGGAGGAGAAGATTGCCATGGCACGCTTAAAACAGTGAGCAAGACTCGCCGCAACCCCATTTGCGCCGTCCTCGCCGTGAAAAGGGTGTAAAGCAACTCTTTCTTGGATAGGCATTTGGTGCGGTGGCCCACAGTCGAAACCGGCCCGCCAAACTTTCACAAGCGCGTTGCCGGCCAACAAAATCGGCCTTTGTGGCAACGCGCGCCAAGCTCCTCCTCAGTCCTCTTGTCCGGCCGGAGTGCCCGCCGGGCCTCCCGGATGCTGCCGCGGATCCAATCGGAGAGCGCGGTCGCCTTGGGCTTCTTAGTAACGTCGTTACTCCGGGTCGTCGGCGGGCGGCGGGGTCAGGATATAGACGCCCTGCCCGCTTCCGATGCTTGCCAGGTCCAGAAGGAGACGCGCATGCGTCTGCTCAAGTTCCCGGTCGATCACGTCCTCGGTGTTGGCCATGACACGACATCCCAGCAAGGGCCGTGCCAGTGTCCTCTCAAGAACGGACTCCCGGCGGGGTGGAAACGCGCAGATTGCCGGCATTGCCGCATCAGTCGGAGCGTTCTCATGAGACGGGTCCTCGACGCCGGACTCCGCTATTCTGGTGACCCTGGCGCCCCGGGGCCTACGCCGCCGAGGTATCCGGGGCGGGCGGAGACACCGGGTTGGCGCTCGTTGAGGTCTGCGGCGTGCCGCGACGATGTGGGATCCGACGAATATGAGCTCGCTTCACCTGCGAACCGCCCCTGCCAGCGGGCTCCCTCGGGCAGAGCCTATCGGTTAGCGCGACTCCCACAGGTCCATCAGGTCCGGCAAAGCAACGGGCTGCTCAACGGCGACGATTGAGAACGCGCCGCCATGTTCCTTGCCCGCCGACTCCGCCGCCATGCCAGCGAGCATCAGGGCGCTGCCCTTTATCGCGCCTCCGGGCGTGTCGTTCATAAGGGCTATGCCGGGCGTCCCTGTCGCAAAGCTGGCCGTTCTCGGCGCCACCTTGAAATAGCAGGCGGTGCCGGCCCGGGCCTCGAAGGAGAGTTCCCATCGGCCCGGTGCGTCCCACATGTCGGCAACGAGCGCGTGATGTCCGGGGGAAAGCTCAAACACCTTGAACCTGCCGGCCCAAAGCGCGCCCACATCGTTGCCATCAAGCTTCAACCGCGCCGAGCGGGCAACATAGAGCAGACTGTCGTTGGCGCGGTAGACGGTCACCCTGGCCGCCTGCGGCGGAACGGGCTTCGAGCCCGCGGGGCTATCTGGGTAACGCACGCCCTGGGTCGCGCAGGCGCCGAGGGTCGCCGCCAATAGAAGAAGCGTAAGGTTCCTCATGAAATCTTCGACGAGGCTGTGAGCCTGAGGCTGAATGAATCCCGACCGCGCCGTGCGGTGTGGTCGCCGGGCATCGAAACCAGCGCTGTCGTCATTTGCAACAGCGCGTTGAATCAATGGGATCCAGGCCTGAGGCGGATGTCCTGAATCTGCTCTCTGCGGGAGACCGGATGAAAGGGCACCGAGCGGCGCAAGAGTCGGCAGCCTTCGGACAGGAGTCCACCCGGCGACCCATTCGGCCGTTGCCGCGGTCCTGTCCTCCTGCATGCGCCGCGCGCATCTCCAGCCGCATTCGTGGGGCGGGCGTGAAAAACCTGGTTGACAGGGCGGAACAATATACAACCGTTCGGTTGTGGATTCACTTACCGTCGCCTTTGCCGCGCTCACCGACCCGACGCGCCGATCGATCCTGGCGCGCCTGGCCGGCGGCCCGGCTACCGTAAGCGACATCGCCGGGCCGTTTCGCATGTCGCAGCAGGCTGTCTCCAAGCACATCGCCTATCTCCAGCGTGCGCGCCTGATTGAGAAGCACCGCAGGGGACGCCGCCATTTCTGCCGCCTCCGCGCCGCACCGATCAAGCAGGTCGCCGACTGGGCGGAGCTTTACCGCGTCCAATGGGAGCGGAAATTTGACCGACTGGACGCCCTGCTGAAGGAACTTCAATCCGAAAGAACATGACCAAATCCCCAAAGACTCCGCCTGAAGCCGCCGGTTTTGAGATGACCATGACGCGCACATTCGCGGCGCCGAGAGAACTTGTGTTCAGGGCTTGGACCGATCCCGCGCTCCTGGCAAAATGGTGGGGTCCGACGGGATTCTCCGTCACGATGAAGAGGTGGATTCCCCGCCAGGGCGGAACAATCCTACTCGACATGAACGCCCCGTACGGGGCGGTGTATCCGATGGGCGGCAAGTTCGTCGAGGTGAAGCCCCCGGAGAAGATCGTGTTCGAGAGCGCCGCGCTCGATCCGCAGGGGAAGGCGATCTTCGAGATCCTGAACTCGGTCGCTCTGGCCGACCTGGGAGGCAAGACCAGGCTCACGCTGCATGCCAGGGTATTGAGGATGCGCCCCGAAGCCCGGCAGTTCCTAAAGGGACAGAAGGCCGGTTGGTCCCAGAGCCTCGATCGCCTGGAGGCTCTGGTCATCGCGATGAGCTCTTGATAGCCACTTCGGCCGCGATCCCATAATCCTTCGCCATGTCCACCGACCAACTAAGTCCGCAACTGCGACGGATGTCCTACTCTGGCTTAAATTGAAGATATTGGCAGGAACATGCGCAAAGCGGCATCAATGTTGACGGGAATCCTACGGGAAGCTCAGGCAAGGCCCTCCGCCTTGGCCCGCCGGAGGAAATACACGGCAAGCGCAATGCTCGCAACAGGCAGCAGGCATCCGAATTCGTCGATGTAGAGATACGTGCCCGGCCCCTTGACCGTGAGCGGCGTGTAGACGCGCTGGATGATGCAATTGTGGCTGGCGTGCAGGATCACGGCAGGCCAGAGGCTGTTTGTCCTGAAGGCGAAGTAGGCGAAGACGACACCCATCGGCGTGATGCTTGCGGTGAAAAGCGCGATTTGGAGCCAATGGCTTCCCTCCCCCGCGCTGTAGTTGGTCCAGAGGATGCCGGGGTAGTGCCAGATTGCCCAGAAGAGGCCGGAGCCGAGGCCCACCATCCAGAACGGCATCACCTTCCTCATTTCCCAGACAAGGAAACCGCGCCATCCAATCTCCTCGCCCAGTGCGTTGGCCGCCGAAGTGACCACGCCGAGAGTCGCCAGCAGGAACAGGTAGAACAGCGCTCCTCCGAGGTTTGTTGGGCCCTTGCCAAGCACCTCCTGCGACCACTGGGCGAGTGTAGCCGGGTTGCCGAAGCCAGACCCCCCGAGCGACAGAAGCCAGACCGGGAGATAGATCGCCATCCCGTAGCCCATCGGAAGCAGCCAGGCGGCCAGAATCCATTTTGCGGGGGCCCAACGCCAGGGAAGGGCTCTGGCATCCCGCTTGAGCACAAGGCACGCCAGCATCGCCGCGATGCCGGGGCACCACATCACACCCATGACCAGGTAATGGGTCGTTGAGCCAATTCGGGCCATCAACCCTTCGAAGACCGCGCTGAGCAGAACCGTGATGAGCACGAACAGGCCGATTGCGCGCCATGCGGCACGATGTCCCCTGGGGTCAGGATCAATGGGGTCCAAGAGGCCCATATTGTGTGGATGATATCGCGCTGCAACCGCCATTGCTTCATCCGGCCGGCAAACGCGGGAATCCGATCGCCTCAGGTCACTTCCGGATCTCCAGAATCTCTACCTGGCATTTCTCCGGGAGCGGAAAATCGATTCCCGCTCGAAACTGCGAGCCGGAGAATTTCCCCAACGCCTGGCCGCTCACTTCCGAGCACACCGTGAATTCCCCATCTGGAAACACGGGCAGTTGTACTTCCACGCTCTTTGCGCCATAACCGTTCTTGCAAAGGACGATCAGACCCTCGCCTTGGCGGCCCAATCGCGCAAAGCCGTCCCAAGTCGCCTCACCGGGTTGATTCCATGAACCCAGCGGGAAGAACCCCTCATTGAGAGGCACGGCGCGCCGCAGGGCCTTGAACCAGCGGATCCGCT
>CAYVKH010000150.1:0-4547 GCA_964451965.1 uncultured Opitutaceae bacterium | reverse complement strand
GAGCGCCTCGAGGAGCGGGACGAAGGCGGGCCTCGCCAGGAGCGTGATCTCGGCGTCGGGCCTCGACGCGCGCACGGCCCTCAGGAGCGGCAGCGCCATCGCGACGTCCCCGAGCCAGTTGGGCATGCGGATCCAGACCCGGGTGTTCCTCGGAGGCTGGTCCAGGCCGCGGCCCCGAAGGTCGGCCGCCATGAGGTTCCGCTTGGCCTCGAGCCGCAGCCTCACCGACGGGATGTCCTGGTTCCTCCAGCGGTCGTGCGCCCACAGCCACGAGGCGCAGAGATCGCGGTCGGCCATCGCCGCCTCGAACCAGCGGTTGAGGGAAAGGGTCGCGCCCGCCGCCGTTCCGTCGAACGGCACCGGATCCGACTCGAAGGTGACCCGCCAGAAGGCGGTGCGCCTCGGGTAGAAGGTGCGGATCTCGGCCCCGCACTTCGCGGCGAGGAGCCCGGGGAGCTCGGTCGAGGAGCAGACGCGGCCCATGAGAAGGGTGAGGGCGCCCTGCTGGCCCGCGTTCTGGTCAAAGAGCACGCCCACGCAGCCCCTGCGCCTGAGGATGGCGAGCGCCTCGGCGAACCCGCCTCGCCGGGACAGGAGCCGCATGCCGTGCCGCTCGCGCGTCCTCCTCACGAACGCGTCCAGCGGGGCGTTGTCGAGCGGCCGGAAGATGATGCCGAACTCGCTGAGAGGCTCCGGGCTCAGCAGCTTGAGCCATGTCTGGCTCTCCCAGAGGGCGAGGTGGAGGGTGGCCAGGACGACCGGTCGCGGTCGGGCCGATATCTCCCGCGCAAAGGCGTCCACGGACGGCCCCAGGCGGGCGATGACGCGGATCCGGCGCTCGGAGAGGTGGGGGGATGCCAGGGAGAGGAGGGCCGTCTCGACCAGCCGGCGGGAGCTGTCGCGGGCGACCCGGCGGCGCCAGGAGCGCGGTTGCTCCGGGAAGGCGTGGTGGAGGTTCGAGCGCAGGACCCGGCGTCGTCGCGGCGCCAGCCACAGGATCGCCTCGCCCCCCACGGCCGAGAGGGCGCGCAGGACGGGCTCGGGCGTCAGGGCGAGAAGGCGGCCTAGGAGACTTAGTGCGAGGGGAATCAAGCGGTCGTTACCGGGGCAATGGGATTTGGCGTTTGATTTTCGTCAGGAAAAGCCATGGAACCTTACGCTCGCGCGTCAATGACCGAACTCCTAATCATCAAACCATCTTCCCTGGGCGACATCGTGCTCGGCCTGCAGGTGGCCACGTCGCTCAAGGCGCAGCGCGCGGACCTCCGCATCTCGTGGATTGTGCGCGAGATGTTCGCGCCGATCGTGCGCGCCTGCGAGGCCGTCGACAGGGTGTACGTGTTCAACAGGGCGGGCGGGGCCAAGGGGTTCTTGAAGCTGATGCGCGAGGTGCGCGCCACCAAATTCGACTACGTCTTCGACATGCAGGGCCTGCTCAGGACGGGGCTCATGACGTCGCGGACGAGGGCCAAGCACAAGGTGGGCAGGGGCGACGCCAGGGAATGGTCCGGGATGTTCTATGACGAGAGGATCCTCCTGCCCCCGGACGGCCGAAGGAGCCATGCCATGGACATCCTGCTCCAGTTCTGCCCGGTCCTTGGCGCGAAGCCCGAGCTGAGGGGGACGCTCAGGTTCCGCGAGGTGGACAGCCTGAACCTCAGGTTCGCCGACGGCAGGGGAGGGGCGAAGCCCTTCGTCATGTTTCCCGACAGCAGGAGGGCGGACAAGAGGTGGGGCGGCTTCAAGCAGCTGACGGAGATCATCCTCAGGGAGGACAAGTCGCGGAAGGTGGTCTGGGCCGGCAACAACTTCCTGCCCGACAGGGGCGCGTTCCCGGCGGGCCAGTTCCTGAACCTCACGGGCAACACGAGCCTCGTTTCCCTGCCGGCCCTCGTGCGAAAGGCCGACTGGGTCATCAGCAACGACAGCGGGCCGATGCACCTGGCGGCGGCGCTCGACGTCCGCGTCTTCGCCATATTCGGGCCGACAGATCCGCGCCTGTTCGGGCCCTACCCGATAGGGGGCCCGCTGAACCATGTCATCCAGGCCCCGGTGGGCGACCTGAAGCTCCTCTCCGTGCGCGACGTCTACGCGCGCTTCCAGCGGATTCGGGGCCGTTGACCGCGCGCGCGACACCCCAAAGCCTACCCACCATGCTCGATCCCAAACTTGTCCGCGAAACCCCGGAGCTCGTGCGCGCGGCGATCGCGAAGAAGCACCTGGCCGTGGACCTGGACGCCGTCCTCGGGGCGGACGCCGCGTGGCGCGCCCTGCTTGTCGAGGTCGAGCAGCTGCGCTCCGTGCAGAAGGCGGCCAACTCGGCGATGGCCTCGCTTGCGAAGGGGTCGCCGGAATTCCAGGAGAGGCTTGCAGAGATGAGGGCGGTCTCGGCCCGGCTGAAGGAGAAGGACGCCGGGCTAAAGGCGGCCGAGGAGAGGAGCCGCGAGGCGATGCTCACGCTGCCGAACCTCCCGCATCCGAGCGTCCCCGAGGGGAGGACGCCGCAGGAGAACGCCGTGCACTCGGCCCACGGCGAGCCGGGGGCCGTAGGGGCCCACGCCGTGGCGCACTGGGACATCCCGGGATTCTCCAGGCTCTTCGACTTCGAGCGCGGCGCCAAGGTGACCGGGGCCGGGTTCCCGTTCTTCATCGGCGACGGGGCGCGGCTTGTCCGGGCCCTCATCAACTTCTTCATCGAGGAGGACGTGAAGGCGGGATACACGGAGGTCTCCCCTCCGATCCTCGTCAACGCGGCCAGCGCCACGGCGACGGGCCAGCTCCCCGACAAGGAGGGGCAGATGTACGAGACGACCCCCGACCGCCTGTTCGCCGTCCCGACGGCGGAGGTGCCGCTGACCAACTTCTTCAGGGAAGAGATCCTGGACGAGGCGGCCCTCCCGGTGAAGCGCTGCGCCTACACCCCCTGCTTCCGGAGGGAGGCGGGCAGCTACGGCAAGGATGTGCGGGGCCTGAACCGCGTGCACCAGTTCGACAAGGTGGAGCTCCTGAAGTGGGTCCACCCGTCCGCCAGCTACGGCGAGCTGGAGGGGCTCAGGGCCGACGCGGAGAACCTCCTGCGCAGGCTCGAGATCCCCTACCGCGTGCTGCTGATGTGCGGGGGCGACCTCGGGTTCGCCCAGTCCAAGAAGTACGACCTTGAGGTCTGGGCGGCGGGCCAGAAGCGGTGGCTCGAGGTGTCGAGCTGCTCGAATTTCGAGGCCTTCCAGGCGCGCCGCGCGCAGATCCGCTTCCGGTCGAGGGAGTCCGGCAAGCCGGAGCTCGTGCACACGCTCAACGGCTCCGGTCTCGCGGTGCCGCGGGTCCTCGCCGCGATCCTCGAGAACAACCTCGAGGCGGACGGGCGCGTCAGGATTCCGGCCGCGCTCGTCCCCTTCTTCGGGAAGCCGCACCTCTCCTTTGCCTAGGGCGCCGGGCGGTCCCTTTTCCATGAAGAAGAGCGGCATCGCCCGATGGACGTCAGCCGCCGCCCGCGTGGCCGACTTCATCTCCCGCGAGAGCCTCCATCCCGGCGTCGTGGATTGGGCCGACGGGCGGCCGCGCCCGGAGCGCTGGGGGGTCGCCCTGTCGGGGGGCGCCGACTCCGTGGGGCTGCTGCTGCTGCTGTGGGCGCACTGGCCGGAGCGCCGTTCGCGCCTGACGGCGTTCCATTTCAACCACCGCCTCAGGGGCGCCGAGTCGGAGGCCGACGCCCGCTTCTGCGAAAGGCTGTGCGCCGCCCTGGGAGTCCCCCTCGTCTCCGGCCACTGGAGGGCCCGGCGCGGGCAGGCGAGCGAGGCGCAGGCCCGCCTCGCCCGGTTTGAGTTCATCGGGCGCGCCATGGCGGCCCGCCGGATCCGCGTGCTCTGGCTCGGCCACCAGCAGGATGACATCGCGGAGTCGATGCTCATGCGCCTGGCGCGGGGAAGCGGCGGCCCGGGCCTGGCGGCCCCGAGGGCCATCCATGCCTTTCCCCCGGCGCGGGCCGGGGGGCGGGGATCGTTCCACGTCCGGCCGATGCTCAGCCTGAAGAAGAAGGAGATTGCCATGGCCCTGAGGGAGGCGGGCGCCACGTGGCGCGAGGACTCGAGCAACGCCAGGGGCGTCCACTTCAGGAACAGGCTCAGGCACGAGGTCATCCCCCGGTGGGTGCGCGCCGCCGGGAGGGACGCCCTGGCGGGGGCGGCCCTGTCGCGGGAGCTCCTGGAGGAGGACAACCTCGCGATTGAGGCCTGGGTGGACTTCCTGCATCCCGTCGGAGAGGACGGTTCGCTCAACGTTGCGCGGCTGGCGGGCAGGCCCAGGGCCGTCGTGCGGCGCGCCCTCCACCGCTGGCTTCTCGCCCAACCCCGGGCCGGAGGCCTCTCGCGCCAGGGGTTCGAGGCGCTCCTGCGCTCGGTCGAGCGCGGCGCTCCGGTGAGGCACAGCCTTGGGAACCATGGCTTTGCGGCGATCCGGGCCGGCCGGCTGCGGTTTGAGGCGCTGCGCAAACACCGTACGCTCCATTGACTTGTAACGCAGGAACAACAACGTTGTTTCAATAGTCATAC
>CAYVKH010000149.1:0-4568 GCA_964451965.1 uncultured Opitutaceae bacterium | reverse complement strand
TACTCCTTCGCGTAGCCCCAGTCCCTCTGCGCGTCCAGGTTCCCCAGGTAGAGCGACTCCTGCAGGCCCACCTTTATCCGGGTCGCGGCCCTGGTGATCTTGCGGGTGACGAAGGTCTCGCCGCGCCGGGGCGACTCGTGGTTGAAGAGGATCCCGTTGCTCGCGTGGATACCGTAGCTCTCCCGGTAGTTGACCGTGAGGTAGTAGGCGTACGCCTTCGCGCAGCCATAGGGGGAGCGCGGCCAGAACGGCGTCCTCTCGGTCTGGGGCACCTCCTGGACCTTCCCGAACATCTCCGAGGACGAGGCCTGGTAATAGCGGACCCTCTTCACCAGGTCGGCCTCGCGGATCGCCTCCAGTATCCTCTGGGCGCCCAGGGCGTCGACGTCGCCCGTGTACTCCGGGATGTCGAACGACACGCGGACGTGGGACTGCGCGCCCAGGTTGTAGATCTCGTCCGGCTGGAGCTCGTAGAGGAGCTTCACCATCTGCACCGAGTCGGCCAGGTCCCCGTAGTGGAGGAAGAGCCTCACCCCGTTCACGTGGGGATCGCTGTACAGGTGGTCGATCCGGCTCGTGTTGAAGGTGGACGCCCTGCGGATGACCCCGTGCACCTCGTAGCCCTTCGCGAGCAGGAGCTCGGCAAGGTAGGAGCCGTCCTGGCCCGTGATGCCGGTGATGAGGGCTTTCTTCATGAACTTATGATTTAAGGGGATGCGCCACCCGTCGGGCAAGCCCGCAGACGGCGGCGGGCCGCGCCTCGTCAGGGCGCGGGGCGGGCGCAGGCCTGGGCGAGCCTGGCCATGAGCGCCTCGACGGACTTCTGCACGCGCTGCTCGACAAGGCGCCCCTGCCCGTCAAACGCCTTGCCGGCATTGGGCAGGAAGCACTGCCCGGGCACGATGGCGCATCCCAGCTTGAGGAGGAGCTGCTGCGCCATCTGGAGCGACCTTACCCCGCCCAACGCGCCGGGCGACGCGGATATGACGGCGGCGACCCTGCCCTCGAACGGGTTCGCGTCGGCGCGGCTGCACCAGTCGAGCGTGTTCTTCAGAAGCGGGGTGATCATCGAGTTGTACTCGGGCGAGGCGACAAGGAGGCCGTGGTGGGAGCCGATGAGCTCGATCAGCTTCACGGCATTGGCAGGCAGGCCGCCCGCGTCCTCGAGATCCCCGTGATAGAGCGGAAGGCTGAGCTCGTTCAGGTCCGCCACGGTGACCTCGCAGCCCGCGCCCCTGAGGGCCTGAACCGCGACGGCCAGGAACTTCCGGTTGAGCGATTCGCGCCGGGCGCTGCCGGCAAAGGCCAGGATCCGCGTGGGGGAAGCCATCGGGCCAGCCTGCCTCAGCCAAGCGAACTGAGCAAGCGCTCGAACTCGGCCCGCTTCGCCTGCTGCTCGGCAAGCTGCCTGCGGGCACCCTCCAGGACCGAGGCCGGGGCCTTGCTGACGAAGGAATGGTTTGCGAGGCGCGCCTCGGTCGAGGCGATGTGCTTGGCGAGCGCCTCGATTTCCCTTGAGATGCGGATCCGCTCGGCCGGGGCGTCCACGGCGCTCGCCAGGTCGAGGTAGAGGGTCCCGAGCGCGGTCACCGAGGCGGGCGCCCCGTCCACCTTCTCGCGGCGGACTATCTCGGACGCGCCGGCCATGCGGGTGAGCTTCGAGAGGTTCGCCTCGACGGTCGCCCACGCGGCGTCGCCCGCTATCAGCAGGAACCTCACATCGCGGCGGCCGGCCAGGTTGTGGTCCGCCTTGAGGGCGCGGGCCCGCGAGACGAACAGCTTCATCTGCTCGACGGACGCGGACTGCTCGCGGTCGGGCTTGGCCCCGAGCACCCCGAGCTCGGCCGCGCACCGGGACGCGTCCTCGATGACGCAGTCTACGATGAATCCGCCGCGCGACCCCGAGTACCCGAGCAGCGACCACAGCTCCTCGGTGATGAACGGGATGATGGGATGGAGCAGCAGGAGCGTCTGGCGGAGCACCAGGTCCTGGATCGCCAGGCAGTTCGCCCTCGTGTCGTCCGACTGCAGCTTCGTCTTCGACACCTCGACGTACCAGTCGCAGAAGTCGTTCCAGAAGAAACTGTAGAGGGCCTGGGCCGCGGAGCTGAACTCGAAGTAGCTAAAGAACCGGTCGACCTCCCGGGTCGTCGAGAGCAGCCGGTCGAGTATGGCGTGATCGTCGGCGTCGAATTTCCGCGGGTCGATCCGCGAGAGGATGGCCTTGGGCGAGGAATTGTCGCCGGCCGGCCCGCTCATCTGCCGGAACCGGCACGCGTTCCAGAGCTTGTTGCAGAAGTTCTTGCCGCCCTCGATCCGCTCCTCCTGGAAGCGGATGTCCTGGCCTTGGGGCGCGGTCGAGACGATCCCGAACCGGAGCCCGTCCGCGCCGTAGGTGTCGATCAGGTCCAGGGGGTCCGGCGAATTCCCGAGCGACTTTGACATCTTGCGGCCCTGCGCATCGCGGATGATCCCCGTGAAATAGACGTTCCTGAACGGGATCCTGCGCTCCAGGGGCTCCCCGGGCCGCACGAACTCGAGGCCGGCCATGATCATCCGGGCGACCCAGAAGAAGATGATGTCCGGGCCGGTGACCAGCGTGCTCGTCGGGTAGAAGTGGTCGAAGCCCGCCTTCGCCATGTCGCCCGGGTCGGGCCATCCCATCGTCGCGAAGGGCCAGAGCCACGAGGAGGCCCAGGTGTCGAGCACGTCGTCCTCCTGCTCCCAGTTGGCGGGATCGGGCGGCCCGTCGGCCGAGACATGCACCTTCGCCGGGTCCCTCAGGTCCTCCTCGGTCAGCGTGTCGCGGGCGAGCCCCTTCCTGTACCAGACGGGGATCCTGTGGCCCCACCATAGCTGGCGGCTAATGCACCAGTCCTGGATGTTCTCGAGCCAGTGCAGGTAGACCTTCGCCCAGCGCTCGGGGTGGAACTGGATGAGCCCCTGCCCGACGGCGGCCTTGGCCTCCTCGACCCTGGGGTAGCGCAGCCACCACTGCCAGGTGAGGCGGGGCTCGATCGGCACGTCGGCCCGCTCTGAGTACCCCACGTTGTTCTGGTAGGCCTCCTCGCCGACGAGCGCCCCGGAGGCCGCCAGCAGCTCCGCGGCCTTCCGGCGGGCCGCGAACCTCTCCAAGCCCGCAAGCTCGGGCCCGGCGAGGTCGTTGAGCGTCGCGTCGGCGTTCAGGATGTCCAGGACGGGCAGCTGGTGGCGCAGGCCTATCTCGTGGTCCACCCTGTCGTGCGCGGGCGTGATCTTGAGCGCGCCCGAGCCGAACTCCGGATCCACCGCGGAATCGGCGATCACGATGATCTCGGCCCGGTTGAGCGGGCGCCAGACCCTGCGCCCGACCATCCCGGCATACCGGGGGTCGCCGGGGTGGACGGCGATCGCAACGTCCCCGGGGATGGTCTCGGGGCGGGTCGTCGCGACCTGTATGAACTGCCCGGGGGCGTCGACGAGCTCGTAGCGCACCTTGAAGAGCGTGCCGTTCACGGGCTTCATGATCACCTCCTCGTCGGAGAGCGCGGTCAGCGACGCCGGGCACCAGTTGACCATGCGCTTGCCCCGGTAGATCTGGCCGCGCCGGAAGAGGTCCGTGAACACCCGTAACACGGCCCTTGAATACGCCGGGTCCATGGTGAACTGGGTCCTGCTCCAGTCGCACGAGGCGCCGAGCCTCTGGAGCTGCTCGAGGATCTTCCCGCCCTTCTCCCTGCGCCAGTCCCAGACGCGCTCGACGAACTTCTCGCGCCCGAAGTCGTGGCGGGTCTTCTTCTGCCTGCGCATCTCGCGCTCCACGACCGTCTGGGTCGCGATGCCGGCGTGGTCCAGGCCCGGGATCCAGAGGGTCGAGAGGCCCTCCAGGCGCGCGCGCCGGATAAGGATGTCCTGAAGGGTGTTGTTGAGCACGTGGCCCATCGTGAGGACGCCCGTGACGTTCGGAGGCGGCATCACCACGCAGTACGGGTCCTTGCCCGCCGACACCTTCCCCGCGAACGCCCCGGCCGCCAGCCAAGCGGCGTACCACTTCTTTTCGACCTCGCGCGGCTCGTAGCTCTTTGTGATCTCGGGCATGAAGACCCGCTAGCAAACCGGGAGGCCGCGCGGCAGGCAAGTCCGGGGTGCGCGGCATCGGGGATTGAATCCGGCCGCGCCTGCCCTTCAATAGTCCCCTCCGATGCCCAAAACCCTCGATGAGCAGGCCGGCTCGCAACTCGTTTTCTCCCAAGGGACGAGCGGCGCCGACCGCATTGCCGCGTGCAAGGGATTCCTGAAGGAGGCCATGGACGACCTGCGCGCCCGCCATGACAAGGGCGCCTCCGGTCTGGAGGTCGAGCACGGCCGCTCGGCGATCCTCGACGCCATGATATCGAGGCTCTTCGACCATGCGATCGCGCTGTACGCGAGCACCAAGGGCCCCACCCCGGCCGCCGTCTCGATGCTGGCCCTCGGGGGATACGGCCGCGGCGAGCTTGCGCCCTGGAGCGATGTCGACGTCATGTTCCTTTATCCCACCAAGTCGAAGCCCGCGGTGGTCGAGCCGTTCCAGGCGCACCTCACCCAGG
>CAYVKH010000148.1:0-4582 GCA_964451965.1 uncultured Opitutaceae bacterium | reverse complement strand
CTCCGACGACTACGGATCCACGTGGCTTCGCATCAACGACGCGCGCCATGGGTACGGCTCCATCGGCGTCATCACGGGCGATCCGAGGATTTTTGGCCGCGTGTATATCGGCACCTTCGGCCGCGGCATCATCTACGGCGACCGCAAGAGCTAGCGCGCTTTGCCAGGACGCACCGCTGCGCCAATCTCGGTGCACGGCCCCCTACTGTCTTTGCCCCTCAGAGGGACAAGGATTTTCTCCCTCTGTCCGGATTGTTGAGGTTAGTCCGATTCCGACCCGCGCCTTCAATCTTAACTGTCTTTGCAGCAAAAATCTTGGGGGTTCGGGGTCCAAAACGGACACCTCCATGGCTACTCCGTAAGCACTTCGGGTAGCCGGCACTAACCCGCCGACTGCCCATTAACTCCCCGGGAACGTTCTCACTTATTCGAGGCGTCACATTGCACAGCTACCGCTACGCATCGGCGTAACGGGCCAAAGTTGCGGGCTATCCTGAACGGTTCGCCCAGCTTGCACTAGGTCACAACAGCAAGGCTGTCCACCGCGCTTACGCGAAGAACGCCCAAGTCACATTGCCATCGTTGGAAGACAACGAAATGAGCACGGCACCAGCCGTGATCATACCGATGCCCTTGCCTTCCACTGTTGGATAATTGAATATGGACTGTTTACCGAACCTCGGCTTCAATTCCGTAAAGTGCGAAACCTAGCCTACGCAGATCCTCGTGACCCGGCGCTGTGTAAGGCAGATTGGAGCGGAGCTCGATTTGTGTCTCGCCAGGCGTGACCGAAATCTCGGACACCCCAATGATGTGGCGCTCGGGAAAGGTTTGAAAGGTGTCGAATCGCTTTCCGTTTATCCAGAGCTGGAGCTCGCGCGGTTCGAGGCTACTTGCGTCAAGACGCAAATCCATTTTGAGCGGCTGACTTTGGGGATTATCCACGACAAGCACTGCATCGCCAATTGACCACCGCCAAATAGTTGAGCCCCCAGCAGCGCTCTCGAGGTCATACCAGCCGTTGCCCAATTCAATTCGCAGGCTGTGTGGACTCGCCACCTTCGCCAATGAATAACGCTCGTTGAGCCTTACACTCTCGCCCCGAGGAAGGTTTATCGACACCAGCCCGCCAGTAAGATCCCATTCACCGCGAAGAGGAGTATTTAGGCGACCAAGATAAGTGTGGGTTGCAAAATACTGGGGCTTGCGCAGCAGAAATTCGCTCGCCCATATCCTGTTCCACATCTCGGGAATCCGCATGTTCAGTGAGGTAACTTCGGGCATCGCTTCGATTCTTCCCAGGTCGACCAAATCGCGATCAACGACAAGTGAAGGATGACTCATCGCCCGTTCAAACCCGCGCTCTCCGAAATCGGCGTAAGCAACTCCTGCGAAAACCGCCAACGCTAGCACTCCCGTAAGCCACCTAGCAACCCGTCCCTGCCCGAGAGTCAACCAGCAGCAGAGCGCTGGGAGAAGACATGGATAAAAGACAGCGAAGAGCTTGTAGGCGTCGTAGCTCGCGTTGCCGCCCTTTGCACTTCCATGCCAACCCAAATAGGCATAGCCAGCCATTATCGGAAGAATGATGGCCAAGGCTGCAAATGCCGGCCTTCTGCGCCGCCTGATTCCTTCCACCAGCCCCCATACCAAGACGCCTACAATCACCGCCACCGAGGCCAAGTGCGCAATTCCCTGACACGGAAAGAGCTGTTTGTCGTATACGATCCCGACCCATCCATCCGGCCACAACTTTGGAACCTGCCAGCCGAAATCGTATGTCCGAAACAACTTCGCGGATTCAATCAGCCCGGTCACACGGCAGTAGAACACAGAAGCCGACAGGATCAATGGAGCCAGCATCCAACTCAACCAGCGCAGAAAACGCTGCCACAATCCCCTCCGAACGGCGAGCCCTGCGGCGTACGCGAAAGCAGGGATACCAGCCAAAGCGATTATGAAGGTGTAGCTCCCAAGGATGACAGTGTAGGCGACAGCAAGGATAGGGACGAACGCAAGAGCCCTGCGCGGGAAATCAGCGGCATTCCACAGGACAGTCCCAGCCCAAGTGACGATGGCTATCGCCGAAGCCGCAAGAAGTTGACCCATTGCAACATGATAGACGGCGTACCAAGCGATCGGGTTGAATCCGTATAAGATCGCGACCGAGATACTCGCCACCGGGTCAATACGAAGGACGGCCCTTGCAATCCAGAAAGTGACGGGAATCGACACAGCGAACAGGACTGCTGCGAGGATGCTAATGATTTCGTGCGGGGCTCGGCCAAATATCGTTCCATTCAGCGCGACCAGGGCCGATGGCGTAAAGTGATTCAATCGGAGCCAATAGTCGTAGTAGTTGTCCACCGACATCACTCGAACAACTTCGGTCAGCCCCAGGAATCCTGACCTATCGGTATGGGCGAATTCTTTCAGCACTCTTGCGCCCGCGGCGTAATCGCCCGCATCACAACTGCCAAGTGACGCGGTCGTTAATCCCTCTGTGGAGTAGGCAAGAGGATAGAGAAGTGCGAAAAGAGAGGCCGCCGTTGCGAGCCATACCGCCCATAGGCGAATGACATCGCCCGCAGGGAACACGCGCCTTTGCCTCCATAGGCCGCCAAGGAGCAATAAAATGGGAAGGCATTCAGCCGACCACCCATAATAGTCTGTTCCCTGCAGATCAGCGAACGCTCCGAACCATACGACTATAGATTGAAGGCCGCAACCAACTGGCCCGGCAAGAACTGGCCAGAATCGCCTCCACGGCCTCGGCATAATCAATAGGGCTAGGCCGGCACCCCAAAGGCAGAGATGTGCAAGAATGCCAAAGGCTACAATGTAATGGAGGGAAGACAGACATTTGACCTCCTATGAGCACAAGCATGGACCCGCAAGCTGATCTATGGCAATATGCCGAGATCCGCCGCTAAGAGTGGTAACCCTTCTTGCGTCGGTTCTTTTCCTTCCAGTGTTGACCAACCGCATTGGTGATCTTGGCTAACCAGGCCCAATCTTTCGATATCTCGAGGATATCCATCGTGGCGAAATACTTCACGCTGTTAGGCGCTGGTGTGCCAAGCGGTTTCAGCAGGCGAGCCATGACCAGGATCGATACGTCATGCGGCTGACAGTTTAGCACCCAGGCCGCTTGCTCTGCCGCAAGCCTGGCCGGTAGCTGTCCAAGCAGCATCAAGAACCGATGTTGATCGTCTCTCATCTCTTCGTGTCAGTTACACCGAGGTATAACAAGGAAAGGCGGGGCGCCCAGGCGTGGCCGGCGCGCCGCTGCGCGGCGCATCCGGCGGCCGCCTGGAGCGGCCCCGCATTGTCTATCCTTTGACCCGAAGGCCAAATTGGTTGGCAGGGAAGATCACGCCCCCAATTGCGGTCCAATTTCCGAGCTCAATGGCCAGCGGGATCGGCAAAAGAGGCTTGATTATTCGCTATTCGCGAATACCGTATGCCCGTGTTCACCAAACCACAGGACATTGTCGTTGCCCTCAAGCTAGCCTTAGGTAGCGCTGCCTCTGGTTATGCGGATTTGGGGAAAGCCTTGGGTATGAGCGCTTCGGAAGTGCATGCCGCTGTAGGCCGCCTAATTCAAGCTCGGTTGCTCGATCCCGAAACCAAGCGGGTGCGGTTCGAAGCGTTGCGTAACTTTCTGGTGCATGGAGTTCCCTACGCTTTCCCCGCCAGTCTCGAGCAGATTACCCGGGGCATGCCAACTGCATGGGCCGCGCCCGCGATGGCTGAAATGATCACCTCATCCGATCAATTACCTCCTATCTGGCCAGACCCTGAGGGCCGAGTGCAAGGAGCTTCCGTCCAGCCATTATACTCCAGCGTACCCGGCGCTGCGCGCCGTGACCCTGAACTTTACGATCTCCTCGCACTTGTAGACGCATTGCGCATAGGTCGCGCGCGCGAACGAGCGCTCGCTGAGAAAGAAATCAACCAACGCTTTAATAGCCGTGCCGCCGCCCAACCTCGGAGCACTTCGAGCGGTGGCCGACCGTCTCGATCGTGTGGGACTCAGCTACGCCTTCGTCGGCGGATCCATTGTAAACCTGCTCCTGGATGATCCGAACCTTTCGCCAGCTCGCCCGACAGATGACTTTGATGTCATCCTCGGTGTTGTGACGACTGAACCTTATTCCAAAGTGGAGGCTCGGATCCGCGATCTTGGATTCGAGCACGACATATGAGAGGGAGCACCTCTTTGCCGTTGGGTGCTCGGAGATCTAACGGTTGACATCATGCCGACAGATGCCGGAGAACTCGGGCTAAACACAACCTGGTTCAAGGAGGCGCTGGCGACTGCAACGGAGCAAGAGTTTGCACACACCCGCCTTAAACTCGTCTCGCCGATCGGATTTCTCGCGACCAAATATATAGCCTTTCAAGACCGGGGAAAAGGCGACTTCTACGCCAGCGCCGATCTTGAGGATTTTGTCACTGTTGTCGATGGACGCGAAGAAATCGTCGCCGAGGTAAACCACGCGCCCATTGAACTACGCCGTTACCTATTGACATCCTCCCGGTCTAAGCGGCTGAAGCCGCTTTGGCCGGGATTCCCGTC
>CAYVKH010000147.1:0-4647 GCA_964451965.1 uncultured Opitutaceae bacterium | reverse complement strand
CGCCGAAAAGGAGATAGATCAGCGAAAAACCGATAGCGGCGACAGGCATAAGGAGAAGACTCATGGCTACAGGATAGCCCATCGCAGCGAATACGCCCATGGGGCCTTACCCGACCTTTTCAGAACCTGTAGCTGCAGGCACGGAGGAGAGCCAGCGATACGGTCAAATCCACGGCCGTCCAGTCAACCTAACCCTCTATCCGCTCCTTGAACCGAGCCCGTTCCTCGCCGATGCGTCCCAATTGAACAGCGATCTCGGTCGGCGACAGCAGCCGGTCAACACATCCCGTCTTCACGGCACTTTGCGGCATGTCCGGCTGCTGGGCCGTCTGGAACTCTTGGGCAAACACGAGCCCGCCGGCTTCCTTGATCGATTTGAGCGCCGCCGACCCATCGGAGTCGAATCCTGACAGGATGACTGCTATCGCACGTTTCTGTCGATCGTCCGCGAGGGATTGCAGGAAAATGGAAATGTTCTTGGGCCAGCCCGGGGGTTTGACCAGGGGAGTAAGCCGGAAGGTAAGCGCCCAAGAAAAGGCGTCGGCCAAATGCTCTCCGAGATATCTTCCCGGGGTCTCTCGCGTGGCTCGGTTCGGCGGGCTACTTGACGACGAGGTCGTTCTTCACGTCCTTCACATTGGGAACCGCCGAAGCATCTTTGCCTGCTGCCGACTTCTGGTCCGAAGTGTCCACAAAGCCGCTGAGTTGAACGACTCCCTGGTGCGTCTCGACTTTGATCTGGAATGATTTCACCGCGTCGTCACCCAGAAGGGCGCTCTTCACCTTGGTTGTGACCACCGTATCGTCCACGTATTGCCCGGTGGTTTCGGGTGTGGATTTCGGCGCGCAGCCACTAGTCAGACCGCCAAGCGCGAGGGCGCCGATCAATGCGAGAAACGATGCAGACGTCGCTAATTGGAGGGATGTTTTCATAGAATGGATCAGCTTTATGTCCCTAGTACTTTCTTGATTTCTCCGATCTTCTTCTGTGTCCGACCTTCGACCTGTTCCGCTTTGCCCGAGGCTTTCAGTTGATCGTTTCCGGTCGCCTTGCCGGCGGCTACTTTGATGTTGCCCGCAATATCCTTGGCGGTGCCTTCAACTTTGTCGTCAGTACTTGATTTCATGTTTTTTAATTTTTTCTGAAGTATGATGTTTCGTCGAACCAGAGGCCATAGAGCCTGTGTTATTTGTGAGCGCTTCCTGCGCTATCCGAAGCGCCTTCCGCGCCTCAAGTCGATCGCTTTGCCGAACTACGCCATGCAGCTTCGGCATGCTTGCCATAGTCCTCGAATGCCTTGCGCAAGCCGCCCAACACCTCGGCGCTGGTTTCAAGCAGCGCTTGGAACTGCGGTTCAGGCGCACGCTCAATGTCCTTATGCAAATGGTCGATCAAACCAGCGATTTCCTGCTGCAAGTGTGCGGAGTGAACCGCGGGGTCCGAAGAAGACTCGTCGATAGGTGTTTTCATAGGTTTGCTGCGGAGTCACACTATAGGAGTATCCAACCGTGAACCATGGGGTGATACCCGCAAAAAGTATCCATCCTTGAAAGGGGTGTATCTAAGAGTAATTGAAGAGGCCGCGCCATAGTGGCTTACACGGTGCTGTCTGACAGCGGCCATTTAGCTACCCTCAGGCCATATTTCTGCTACCAGAACTCTCTAGTCTCACCCTGGTATTCCGAGCGAATCTGATCAGGGTCCGAAGGCTAGCGTCTTTTCTCGTGCCCTCGCTCAGCGCTTGTTGCGCCTATTCCTTCGTAATCAAGCACAACGGCCAAAGCTGGGAGACATGAACCCACGTAATCTCCTCCATTCTATTTATTTCCGCACACAAACGAATCTTCCCCTCTCTTAGAGCTGCGTGGCCCACGAACGGATTTTGAGTACCACCGACCAAGTATCTGTGGCATTCCCAAACAACAAGCGTTTCCGCGGAATTCTCGTCGTCACACTTCTCGCCGAATTTCTTCCCTTTTCGATAGGCATCAGAGACCCGCAGAATTTTGTCTCGGGTCCCGCATTGGGCAGCCATCTCAATGAGACAGCATGAGCGATTCGCGGTAAAGAGTCCGCTTGTGAAACCGCCTACTTCGCGGGCCGAAGGGTCTCCACCTCGCCAGTGCCGGCCCTAGTGAGTGTGCCGTCGAAGGCGAGCCAATCGCCCGAGTGCAACGATATGTTCATCTTGCCGGGAACGACGATGGTTCCGTCCGGACGGACCACGATGCCGTTACTGAGCTTCATGTTGTTCTCCATTACCTTGGTTGTGCCGTTCCGCGTTATCACCACCCGCGCATAGCTCACGGAAAACCCATCCCTCACAACGGCGACGGGAGCCGGGCTGGTCGTGGTCACGACAGTGGTCTGGACTACGGCGTCGCCGAATGACGCGGATGCACCGGCTAGCGCGACTATCATAGCGAGCGAAAGACTGGTTGTGGTTTTCATATCGATTGATTCCTCATCCAAGATGGTTGAGCGAATTGGAGGTTGTTTAAGGTTCGTTTAGAATTTCCGCGGACATAGGTTCGCAGTGGCACCATGGTACAGCAGCGGGCAGATGCGAACCATGGGGTAATACCCGAATTGAGGTTGATGTAGTCCGATTATGGACCTGACCTGCCCGCCGTAGCTGGAAGGTCAAAATGGGAACCACAGGTTCGATTGACCCCTGGTCCGAGCGACCCTGTCGAAGAATGCGGACGAATTGCCAAGATGCCACGATAGGAAGTGGGCGCTTTTGACCCTTCCCGTCTGAAGTGTGAGCGTATCGTAATGGAGGGAGCGGCAATTAAAGTCATCGGCAGGGTGAAAAAGACTCCGTGGCAACGCTTTGTTAGGCTCCAGCATACCGCTGCTCGAATTGCACTTGGCCGCGGTCAACCCAAAGGTGTCTTTAGGTTCGCTACCAATGAGGCGTGCTCCCAATGGACCGCGAATCTGAATCGGAGCGGGAAGTAAACCGCATTCCAACAGACGCCGATTTGGTTTCGCTCGCGCGCGAGCTTAACCGTCTCGGCGTGGCATACGTTAGTGGTAAGCGGCTTTGCCATCAATCGCCTGGGTCTTGTTCGCGCAACTGAGGACATTGACCTGCTGGTGGCTCGCGATCGAGCTAACCAGACGCTTCTAAAGAAGGCACTCGAAACGCTTCCAGATAGGGCGATCAAAGAACTCGGAGATGAGGACATCGCCAAATGGGTCGTGGTGCGCGTGAACGACGATATCACAGTTGACCTCACGACCGAGGCCTGCGGAGTGCGGTATGAAGATACGGTGAGCGGGATCGAGACCGAAGTGATCGATGGGGTTCCCATTCCTTTCGCCAGCGCCGAAATGATGCTCAGGATGAAGCAAAGCCCCCACGAAAAGGACTCAACTGACCGCGACTTCTTGGAGAAGTTAATCCGCCAAAAGAGACGCGATTGATCTGACGATTGAGGTGTTCTCACGGCAGTAGCAAAGGCGCCGGCGACTGAGTCATATCGTGGGCAAGGGAAAACACGGCGGGTACACGCCGTTGCTTGAGGCCCGTGCATGGAATTCGTCACACAACCGCCATTGAAACAGTCGATTGCCGGGGCTAAGCCATAGGCAATGAGTACAGCCCCTGGGTTCGATCCCCGCCCGGGCAGCCATTTGAGTATGAGAGACAAGAAATGACCGCGGTTCTCTCGTCGTTGGAGAGCAAAAACTTGAAACCGAGCGTCCGAGTTCCTGGGCATTTCTTTTGTATTCGATCCCTGCTCTGGGTCAAAAGTCCCGACAGGGATCGAACCATTCAGTTCTTAAATCGCTCGCCCCCCGGCCCGACCCTGCGGCCCCTGCTTTCCTGGTGAGAACCGCGCCTTTCACATTAGGGAACTTCCACCTCGTCCTGCGGCCTGTTAATAAGTGACCGGCAAAGGATAATCATTGCTGGGAAAAGACGTCGCTGTGGAGGTAAGGTCGCGTGGCTTCCACCAAATGCCCACCCGGCGTATCCTCATCAACCTTGCGCCCGGGCTCCTGATTGCACTTGCCGGGCTGATGGTTGGGTTGCCGGCGGCCGAACCGGCGAATCTGCCGCAATCATCCCGTCCGAAACGCGTCTATCACATCACGCGCCTGACGGGTCCCGCCCCGGTGATCGACGGCCGCCTCGATGATGCCTGTTGGGCTGGCGTCGGCGAGTGGACCGGCGGATTCACGCAACTCACACCGAATTACGGGACTCCCGCCTCCCGGGCGACCGAGCTCAAGATCCTCTATGACGACCGCAATCTCTACGTTGCGATGCGGGCGCAGGACGAACCCATTGCCCGGCGTTCGCGGCAGGCGGGCGACCGCGACACGTTTACCGGCGATGTCATGGGCGTCAATTTCGACAGCTACCATGACCAGCGCTCCGGCTTCGAGTTCGATCTGACCGGAAGCGGCCAAAAGATCGACCTGCGCCTGTTCAATGATTTTTGGGACACCACCTGGAACGCCGTCTGGGAGGGCAAGGTGGTGCACGAGACCGATTGCTGGACTGCGGAGTTTCTCATCCCGCTGAGCCAGTTGCGCTACGATTCGCGCAACGGCGTGTGGGGCCTGCATGCGTGGCGCTGGATCGACCGCCTGAAGGAGGAATCCGACTGGAACCTGCTCGCCAACGACGG
>CAYVKH010000146.1:0-4664 GCA_964451965.1 uncultured Opitutaceae bacterium | reverse complement strand
TCCAGAAGGCCAGCCAGAGCTTCAGGGCCCCTCCCCGCGTCGTGATCGCGATCCCTTCGGGGATAACGGCCGTCGAGAAGCGCGCGGTCATGGACAGCGCGACCCACGCCGGGGCGCGCAAGGTGATCACGATCCCGGAGCCCATGGCCGCGGCGATCGGGGTCGGTCTCCCCATCGACGAGCCCGCCGCCAACATGATCGTCGACATCGGCGGGGGAACCACGGAGATCGCGATCATCTCGCTGAACGGCATCGTCTTCTCGAAGTCCATCCGCGTCGCCGGGGACGAGCTTGACGCCGCGGTCATCGGCTACATGAAGCGGGCGTACAACCTCCTGATCGGCGAGCGCACGGCGGAGGAGATAAAGATGCGCATCGGCTCCGCCTACCCCCTGGACGAGGAGCTCTCGATGGAGGTCAAGGGGCGCGATTCGGTCGCGGGCCTGCCCAAGACGATCCACATCACCTCGCAGGAGGTGCGCGAGGCGCTGTCCGACACGGTCGCCTCGGTCGTCGACGCGGTCCGCACGACGCTCGAGCGCTGCCCGCCGGAGCTTTCGGCCGACCTTGTGGACCGCGGATTCGTGATGGCCGGCGGCGGTTCGCTTCTGCGGGGAATTGACCGGCTTCTCAGCGACAAGACCGGCCTGCCCGTGACGGTGGCCGACGATCCCCTATCGGCCGTGGCCAACGGGACAGGCGCCGTTCTGAACGACCTGTCCTGGCTCATGCAGAACGCGTGAGGATTGGGCGACCCCAGCGATTCGACCAAGCCCGACCCTTCCTGGTGCTGGGTTTGGCCTTCGCGGTGTGGCTGGTCGCGCCGATCGCCCTCAAGAGCCTCGCCCGCGCCAGCTTCTTCGAGATGACGGCGCCGGTCACGGTGGCCGCCTCCTACGTGAGCGACCTCCAGCGCTTCTGGGCGCTGCGCCTCCACTCCAAGGACGAGCTGATCGAGGCGGGGCGCGACATGGCCAGGCTCAACGCCTCGTTCATGCTCTCCGTGCAGCGCAACGGGGAGCTCCAGGGCCAGGTGGAGCGCCTGCAGGCGCTCCTCAAGATGCCGCCGGACGGGCGCTTCAGGTTCGAGCATGCGCGCGTGGCCCAGCGCGACTTCTCCAGCTGGTGGCAGCGGATGGTGATCCGCAAGGGCTCGGACTACGGGATTCCCGTGGGCGCGCCCGTCGTCTACAGCGGCGGCGTCGTCGGGCGCGTGTCGGAGGTCCATGCCTACACGTCGATCGTCCAGCTCACCAGCGACCCGGGCCTCAGGATCGCCTGCGTCGTCGACGGCGACACGCGACCGATCAGCTTCCAGGGGGCCGAGAACCAGGTCTTCGGGGCCGCAAAGGGCGTCATCGAGTTCGTGCCGCTCGACATCTACGCGAGCGCCACCGTGCCGAAGCGCCTGGCGACCTCGGGGCTTGGCGGGGTCTACCCCCCGGGCCTCACGATAGGGCGGATCACCCACGTGGAGCCGAGTGCAGACGGCCTGTTCAAGACGGGCGAGGTCGAGCTCGACCCCCGGCTCTCGGAGCTGACCGAGGTGACGGTGCTCGTGCCCGCCGACCAGAGGTAGGGACGGACCCCCCATGCGCCCGACCGCCGCACTTTTCGCCACGCTCTACCTGCTTCTGGCCCTCGTCGCGCAGGTGAACAGCGCGATCGCACCGATCCACCTCTGGCTCTTTGCGGGAGGGCTCTTCGTGGCGTATCCTGCGCTCATGATGCCGTTCCGTCAGGGCTTCGCCGCCTCGGTCCTCGGGGGCCTGCTGTGCGACTCGGTGGCGCCGGTGGCGTTCGGGACCCACGCGGCCCTCTTCGCCACCGCCCACGCCGTGGTCTACAACGTGAGGGAGCGCCTGCAGCGGGACGAGACCGTCGTCAGGGTCTCCGTCGTCCTCCTGGTCAACCTCGCCCTGTTCCTGACCCTGTCGTTCACCCGGATCGCCCACGGGGGCGCGGCGGCGTGGCCGAGGACGCTCTCCGACCTCTTCTGGTCGGAGGCTGCGGTGGCGCTGGCCGCCCCGTGGTTCTTCGCCTTCCAGCTGCGCACCCTCGAGCTGGCGCGCGCGGCCCCGTCGCGCGCCTCCTAGCGCCCGCCCCCGACCGAAATGGCAGCGCCTACCGAACGCTCAGGCAGCCTCGTCGAATCGAAAACGGGATTCGACCCGAGGATCGTCGCCTTCCACGGCCTGGTCGCGGCCATGCTCCTCACCCTGGCGAGCGGGCTCGCCTTCCAGCAGATCATAAAGGGGGCGATCCACCACGAGCAGGAGCGCCAGCAGAACGAGCGGCGGGTCATCGTCCCCGGCCCGAGGGGGAACATCCTGGACCGCGACGGCCGCAGGCTGGTGGAGAACAGGTCGCGGTTCGCGGTCGTGCTCTACCTCGACGAGCTCCGCCCCGACTTCCGCAAGGAGTATGCCCGGATCCGCGCCAACTACCGGGAGACGGGGGACCAGGACCTGCCCACCAGCCCGCAGATCGAGCGGCTCGCGCACGTGAGCGTCGTCAGGCGCTACATGGACCAGGTGAACGACATCATCGGGCGCTCCGGCAGCGTGGACGCCGCGGGCCTCCAGCGCCACCTCGAGAGGCAGCTTCTGCTCCCCTACACGCTCGTCGACGACCTCACGCCCGAGGAGTTCGCGAGGCTGATCGAGCGGCTGCCGGTGAACTCGCCCCTCCAGGTGTACACCTCCAACACGCGGTACTACCCGTACGGCGAGGCGGCGGCCCACGTGCTCGGGTATGTCGGCGTGAATGAGAGCGAGGCCGACGAGGAATTCCCGGGCGAGGGCCTGACCACCCTCAAGATGAAGGGCACCGTGGGCCGGGACGGCCTCGAGAAGCAGTTCGACTCCACCCTCCAGGGCGAGGCCGGCTACACGATCCTCCGGGTCGACCCGGCGGGCTACAAGGTGAACCCGCCGATCGAGCACAAGCTGCCCCTCCAGGGGCGCAGCCTCACCACGAGCCTCGACATCGACCTGCAGGCGGCCGCCGAGGATGCGATCGGCGACGAGATCGGCGCGGCGGTCGCCATGGATGTCAGGACCGGCGAGGTCCTCGCGATGGCGAGCAAGCCCGCGTACGACCTCAACTCCTTCTCGCCCCACCTGAGCCTCGCCGCGGCCGCGGACATCGAGGAGCGCAAGGCGTGGCCCAACAACGCCCTGAACGGTGTCTATTCGCCGGGCTCGACCTTCAAGATCGTGGTGTCGACGGCGGCGCTGCTGAGCGGCTCCATAACCGCCGAGGACATGCCGTCCGACTGCGACGGCTCCATGATGGTGGGCAACCGCCGCTTCGCGTGCGACAACGGGCTGGGCCACCACGGCAGGCTCAGGCTCCCCGACGCCATCGCCGAGAGCTGCGACGTCTACTTCTACACGGTGGGCCTGCGGACGTCGGCCGACGTCATCGCGGCCCAGGCCCGGCGCTTCCACCTCGACCGCCCGACGAGGATCGAGCTGCCGGGCGAGACGCACCGGATGCTGATCCCCGATCCGGGGTGGAGGCGGCGCGCGCGCTCGGAGAGCTGGACCCCGGGGGACACGGCGAACATGTCCATTGGGCAGGGCGACGTGCAGGTCACCCCCCTGTTGATGTGCTGCTTCGCGGCCTCGTTCGCCCGCGGCGAGCTCTGGACGACGCCGACGCTCCTCCATGACCCGAGGCGGCCCGCCCAGCACACCGACCCGATCGGCCTTTCGGCCGCCCAGAGGGCCGCGATCCTGCAGGGAATGGAGGGATGCACGACCATGGGGACGGCGAAGGTCCTGACGCTGCTCGAGCCGTACAGGGTGCCGGGTGTGAGGATCGCCGGAAAGACGGGCACCGCCCAGATCATCAGGCCTTGGGGCAAAGTCGACGAGGCGTGGTTCATCTGCTTCGCGCCCATCGAGAATCCCACGATCGCGGTCGCGGTGGCGATCGACGGGACCAAGCCGGGCGAGAACTTCGCGGGGGGCCTCGAGGCGGCGCCCGTCGCCTCGGCGGTCCTCAGGAAGTACTTCGAGAAGAGGCGCGCCGGCGCCGCGGCGAACTAGAGGCGGCCCTCCTCGCCCTCATGAAGACGTCCGAGGGCCGGGGCCAGGTCGGCGCGGGGCCGTAGCGAAGGCGCTGCAGGTCGGCGACAAGCGCCTGCGGGCCGTCTAGGCGCACCAGCCACCGGCCCGCCTCCCTCCTCACCGGATCGACCCTCCTGCCGCGGGCCATCGACATGATGCGCCAGCGGCCCCTCGCGATCATCCAGCAGGCCGCTGCGCCCGCGGCCAGCCCCGCGGCGAGCCGGAGGATCCGGCCCCAGTCCCAGGGCCCCTTCAGCCAGGCCTTCATTCGGCGGGCCGCCTCGGTCAGCTCGGCATGCAGCCACTTGCCCGAGCCATCCGTCACGTTCTTGACGGCGTTGAGCGTGTCGGCCTGCGACTGCTGGTCGAAGTTCACGATCCGCCGGTACCAGAACACGCGGAGGCTGTTGAGGCGGGCCGACCAGCTGCGGTCCATGAGGCCGGCCAGGGCCGCGTCGCCCCTCTCCTTGGACGGGTCGGAGGAGGAGGCCGCCGCGAGGGGATCCTCCCTCAGCCAGGCCCCGCGGCGCGCGTCCCATATCTCCGCCCAGGCGTGGGCGTCGGAATTGCGGATCGTGTAGTTGTTCG
>CAYVKH010000145.1:0-4784 GCA_964451965.1 uncultured Opitutaceae bacterium | reverse complement strand
GCTTGTAGAGCGCGTTCATCCGGGTCCCGTTGAACGCCGCACCGAGGTAGACGTTGTACTTGCCCGGCGCCTTGCCGACGAAGCCGATCTCGGCGAGGAAGGGCCGGCCGCACCCGTTCGGGCAGCCCGTCATCCGGATGACGATCGCGTCGTCCCGCAGGCCGGCGGCCTCGACCTCGGCCTCGAGCTGGGTCACGAGGTCGGGCAGGTAGCGCTCGCTCTCCGCGAGGGCGAGCCCGCACGTGGGCAGGGCGACGCAGGCCATGGCGTTGAGCCGCAGCCCGGTGGCGCGGTGCGCGCCGTCGAGGACGTGCTCCCTCAGCAGGGCGTCGATCCGCGGGCGGTCCTCCGGGGCGACGCTCGCGATCATGAGGTGCTGGTTCGGCGTGAGCCGGAAGTCGCCCCTGTGGACCTTCGCGATCTCGCGCAGCGCAGCCTTCGTTGCCCCCTTAACGCGGCCGTTCTCGATGAAGAGCGTGAAATGGGCGTCCCCGTTCGGCCCCTCCGTCCAGCCGTAGCGGTCGCCGGTGCCCGTGAACTCAAAGCGCCGGGGCGCCCCGAGCTCCCATCCGAGCCTCCGCTCGACCTCCGCCCTGATCCAGGAGAGCCCGCGGTCCGCGACCGTGTACTTGAACCGTGCGTGCTTGCGGTCGGTGCGGTCCCCGAAGTCGCGCTGCACCGTCACGATCTTCTCGGCGACGTCCACGGCCTGGTCGGGGCGGCAGAACCCGAGGACATCGGCCATCCTGGGATAGGTCTCGACCTGGTTGTGCGACATCCCCATCCCGCCGCCGACCGTCACGTCGAATCCGGCCAGGCGGCCCCCGGCGTCCGTGATCGCGATGAACCCGAGGTCGTGGGCGAAGACGTCAACGTCGTTGCTCGGCGGGACGGCGAACACCACCTTGAACTTCCTCGGGAGGTACGTCCTGCCGTACATCGGCTCCTCGTCCTCCGCGGGTTCGCCCCCGGCCACCAGCGTCTCGTCCACCCAGAGCTCGTGGTAGGCCCTCGTGCGCGGCAGCAGGCGGTCCGCGACGGCCCTCGCGATCGCGAGGGTCTCGCCGTGGAGCGCCGAGAGGTGCGGGTTGGGATTGCACATCACGTTCCTGTTCACGTCCCCGCACGCGGCAAGCGTGTCGAGAAGGGCGCGGTTCACCTCGCGGATCGCCGCGCGCAGGTTGCTCTTGATGATGCCGTGCAGCTGGAACGACTGGCGGTTCGTGATCTTAAGGGTGCCGTTCCCATGCGAGTCCGCGATGGCGTCCATCGCGAGCCACTGGCTCGGCGTGCAGACGCCGCCGGGCACGCGGACCCTGGCCATGAAGACGTAGGCCTTCTCCTTGCCCTCCCTGCGGCGCTGGACCCGCAGGTCGCGGTCGTCCTGGACGTAGATCCCGTGAAACTTGGTGAGCTGGGAGCTGTCCTCCGAGATCGTGGCGGACGAGGCGTCCTCGAGGTCCTGCAGGATGTGGCCGCGAAGGAAATTGCTCTCGGCCTTGATCTGCTCGTTCTTGTGGAGCGGCTTGGCCGCTGCTGCCTTCGGGTTGGTGCTCATGCGCGGGCTCCGGCACCAAGCGCCCTCGAAAGGGCGCCGGCAAGGGTTTCGATGGCGGCGGGATGCGATCCGACGAGCTCCGTGAAATGGCAGCGGAGCCGCGGCGAGCGCGCCTCGGCCTCCCGGGCGATGCGGCCCAGGTCGCCCCCGGGCCCGGCGTGCCGGCCTGGCGAGAGGAAGAGGGGTGCGATCAGCACGTCGCCCGGGTCGAATCCGGGCCGCGCGAGGGCCTCGCCAAGGAGCGGCCGGTTGAACCCGAACCCAGGGCCGTCGGGAGACTCCATGGACGCCGCGGCGAGGGGTCCGATCGCGCCGCCCAGCATCGCGCGGACCCGGTCCGCGACCTGGTCGCGCACCTCCGCCGAGGCGGGGGAGGGGCCCCCGTGGTCGACGACGACGACCGCGGGCCTGCGCAGCCCCAGCAACGCGATCGCCTCCCGGACGCGGTCGGCGATGATCGCGGGCAGCGACGTTCCCGCCGACAGCCCGTCGGTGAACGAATACTCCAATCCGCCCTCGCTTTCCCGGAGGCGGTCCAGGTCGCCGCGCAGGGAGGTGCCGATCGAGCCCTGCGGGCTTATGAAGAAGGGAACGAACAGGAATTCGCGCTCGCCGGCCGACACCTGTGCGCGGACCCAGGGCGCCAGGGTCCATGCCCGGCCGCCTTCCAGGGCGCCGGGGGGCATCCGGCTGCTGTGCCTCCACGAGACCGCCTCGACGCGGGCGCCCGCACCTTCGCCGATGGCGGCGGCGGCCGCCCGCAGGCATCCGTGGGCCGAGGGTTCAAGCGATCCGTTGTCAACGAGGGCGATCTTCATCGGGATGCGGCCAGGCGCGCCGAGGATTCGAACCAGGAGAGACTCTCCGAAAATGCCGCGACCTCGCCGATGATGAGCATCGCGGGCGCCTGGACGTTGTCGCGGGCGGCGATCCCGGCTATCGTCCCAAGGGTCCCGAGCAGCCTCCGGTGGGCCTCGGTCGTGGCCGATTCCACGACCGCGGCCGGCGTCGAGGCCGCGAGGCCGCCGGCCTCCAGGCGGCGGGCGATCTCCGGCAGGTTTCGGACGCCCATGTAGACGCAGAGCGTCGCCTTGAGGCGGGCGTAGTCCTCCCAGTGGATCGTCGAGTCCGGCTTCGACGGGTCCTCGTGGCCGGTGAGGAACACGACAGCCGAGCTGTGCAACCGGTGCGTGAGGGGGATGCCCGCATACGCGGCGGCGGCGAGGGCCGCGGTCACCCCGGGCACGATCTCGAAGGCGATCCCGGCGGCGGCGAGCGCGGAGGCCTCCTCGCCCCCCCTGCCGAACACGAACGGATCCCCTCCCTTGAGGCGGACTACGGTCTTTCCCTCGAGGGCCAGGCGCACGAGGGTCCCGTCGATCTCGGCCTGGGGGCGGCAGACCTGTCCGCCCTTCTTCCCCGCGAAGATGCGCTCGCATCCCGGGCGGGTGAGCTCGAGGAGCGCGGCGTCCACCAGGTGGTCGTACACCACGGCGTCAGCCTCGGCGAGGACGCGGCGGGCCTTGAGGGTTATCAGCTCCGGATCCCCGGGCCCCGCACCGACCAGGTATACTGTCCCGGGACTCATATGTCGGCGCCGGAGCCGGCCTGCTCCAGGGGCCGGGCGAGGCTGAGCGCGGCCTGCGTGAGCCTCTCGATCGAGTCGCTCACGGGTTCACGATCCGTCCTGAGCTCGAGGTCCGGCGCGAGCGGCGCCTCGTACGGGGAGTCGATCCCCGTGAACTGCGGGATCTGGCCCGCCCGGGCCTTCTTGTAGAGCTGCTTGGGATCGCGGCGCTCGCACTCGGCGAGGGGCGCGTTGATGAAGATCTCGGCGAACGGGATGCCGCGCTCCTTGGCTCGCTCGGCCGCCATGGCGCGGTCCGCCCGATAGGGCGAGATGAGGGCCGCGATGACCACGATGCCCGCGTCGGCGAGGTGGATCGCAAGCTCCGTCGCCCGGCGCAGGTTCTCGCTCCTGTCATCCGGCGTGAACCCTAGGTTCCTGCTCAGGCCCGTCCGCAGCACGTCCCCGTCCAGGATCGCGGTGAGGATGCCCGAGGTGAGGAGGCGCTGCTCCAGCGCCTGCGCGAGCGTGGATTTGCCCGAGCCTGAGAGCCCGGTCATCCATATGATGCAGCCGCAGTGCCCGAGGATCGCGGCGCGGCTCACGGGGCTCCTGCCCAGGTTGTCCGGCGGCTCGTCGACGACGGAGTCGATGACGCCGCCCCCGCCGATCCGGCGACCCCTCATCAGGACGAACCGGCCGAGCGCCGGCACCTTTCCCCCGACGTCAAAGGCGATGGGCTTTCGCACCCGCAGGCGGATCTCCGCCACCTCGTGGACCTTGACCTCGCCCGTCGTGCCGGTGCCGGTCTCCAGCGTCACGGCGTCCAGCGTCCTCTGGATCCCGAGCACGCGGGCCTCGGCCTGCTGGGTCCCGAGCTTGAGCGGGATGAGCTCCCCCGAGCGCAGCGGCGTGTCGTGTATCCAGAAGACGCGCGCGGTGAATGTCCTGGCCTCGTAGGGCCTGTCGTTCAGCGGGGCGCCGATCTGGCCGCGCTCGACGAACAGCTCGTCCTCGAGCGTGAGGGCGACCTCGCTGCCGGAGCCGACGGGCCCCCGGGGCGGGGGATCCGACTGCGGCCATGTCTCGATCGACTTCACCCGGCTTCGCTTGCCCCCGGGCACGAACTCGATCGCGTCCCCGACCGACACGCTTCCGGACTCGACCAGCCCCGCGATGATCCGGCGCGCGTCGAAGCGGTACACGTCCTGGACCGAGAGCCGCAGCGGGCCGCCGGAGGCCGGGGGATTGGCCCGGAACCTCTCGAGGACCTCGAGCAGCGTCGGCCCGCGGTACCAGGTCATACGTTCGCTGCCCCGGAGCAGGCCCTCGCCGTGCTTGGCCGAGATCGGGATGAAGTTTGCGGGCTCGACGCCCAGCTTCGCCAGGAACTCGGCGAGCTCGGACCGGATCGCCTCGAAGACCTCCGGGCGGTAGCCGACCAGATCCATCTTGTTGACGGCGACGACGATCTGCCGCAGCCCGAGAAGCGAGAGGAGGAAGCAGTGCCGGCGCGTCTGCTCGCGCAGGCCCTCCTGCGCGTCCACGAGGAGGACCGCGGCGTCGGCGCTCGCAGCGCCGGTGATCATGTTCTTCAGGAACTCCTTGTGGCCCGGGGCGTCGATGATCGTGAACGGGCGCCTCTCGGTGCGGAAGGGC
>CAYVKH010000144.1:0-4869 GCA_964451965.1 uncultured Opitutaceae bacterium | reverse complement strand
TCTGCCTGAATACGACCTCATCGTCGATTATGACTGTTCGTATGGGCACGGCGAAGGCATAGATTACAGCCGCGCCGGCCGGGCGCAAGACCAAGTCGGCCGATCGGGATTGTCCCGGCGCGGCCGGGGGGCCACGATCCGGACGTGAACAGCCTTCCGCTGCTGGCGCCGCTCTTCCTCGCATTCGAGATCTGGCAGCTTGTCATGAGCGAGCGCTACGTCGGCATTAAGCAGATAGCCCGCGGCGCGGACCCCCGCGAGATGGGGCCGAGCGAGCTGGTCGCCTTCTTCTGGAGCACGTGCATCGTCCTGTACGCGGCCTGGATGGCGGCGCTCCTGATCAACCCGAGGGCGCGGATCTTCGGGCTCGTCCTGATCGCGGCGACGGCCCTCGGGTACGCGATCCGCAGGAACTGCGGCCTCAAGTGGATCCTGGTCGTGCTGACCTTCGAGGGGGCGATCCGGGTTGCCGTCCTCGCCCCCCTCTCCGAGCTGGCGTGGAGCCACGTCTAGCCCCGGGCTCCTATGGCCTTCAGGGAATTCGAGCGCCTCTCGCCCAACCGGGATGAAAGGGCCCACGAACGCCTCGGCGTCCTCTTCCACCACAGCCAGATGGGCTTTGCCGAGACGATCGAGAGGATGCTCAGCCCGGCGAGCCAAGTGAGCTACCACTGCCTCATCGATCTCGACGGGACCCGCTGCACGCTGGTCCCCGACACGCAGGTCGCCTGGCACGCCGGGGCCTCGCGGTTCATGGGCCGCGACCGCTGCAACGACTTCCTGCTGGGCGTCGCGTTCGCGGGCGACACCTACCTCGCCCCGCTGACCGCCCCGCAGCTCGCCTCGGCCCTCGAGTGGCTCGGGGCGCGGTGGGCCCCCCTCGGCTGGGGGGCGGACCGAATCACCGACCACCGCCAGGTCTCGCCGGGGCGCAAGCGCGACCTGAACCCCGCGGAATGGGACCGACTCTCGGCGGCCGTCCGGGAGCATTTGGGACGGTGCTCGCCCTCAGGACCGTTTCCATGTTGAAATTCCACCCTACTCGAAGCAGAAGAACCCAGGCGCAGTTCACATGAACCTTCCCAGCGACACCCCCAGGCTGCCAAAGTGGATATTCCTGGCCGGGGACGCGGCCCTCCTCGCCACGGCCTGGGCCGTGTGGAACGGCGCGACCCACCCGACTTCCGGCATGCCGCTCGTGGCCGTCATCGTCTGCGTCGTGGTGGCGGCGGTGATCGGGGTCATCCCCTTCGTGGCCGACTATGCCCACCGCCAGGACGAGGCCCTCGACAACCGCCAGCGCTCGCTCCACGCGCTTGCCGTCACCGTGGCCTCGGTCTCGGAGCAGGTCTCGATTGCGGCGACCGGCCTGCAGGGAATAGCGGAGGCCGCCCAGGAGAATTTCAGCAAGTCGGAGCAGCTCTCGCGGCAGATCGAGGAGAAGATAGCGCAGCTCGACGCCCGCCTCGCGGGCGCGCGAAAGGACGACGGCGAGGTCGCGGCGAGGCACGAGGCCACCGCGAAGAAGCTGGCCGAGCTGGAGGCTCACCTTGCGGGCGCGAGGAAGGACGACGGCGACGCCGCGGCAAAGCTCGAATCAACGGCAAGGAAGATCGCGAAGGCAGCCGCCGAGTTTGACGCCGCAGTATCGAGGGCCGTCGAGGCAGCGAGGGCCGTTCCCTCGGCCCCGCCCGCGGCCCCGTCGGTCGGTCCCGAGGTCCCGCAGGTGATCGCCAGCCGGATCGTCGAGATCAAGCCGGTCGTGCTGTCCTCTGATCACCCTTTCGATGCGCCGGCTGACGCCCCGGCTCCGGCCGCAGCCTCCGTGCCTGACTCGGCGCTCCCACCCGTTGAAACCCCGGCGGCGGAGCCCGCGCCCGGGGCGTCGCCGGAATCCTCCGCAGCGCCCGCCGGCCCGCCGGGCCCCCCCCGTCCCCCGCGCAAGCGCAGCCCGAGGAAGCTCGCTGCCGTGCCCGCGCCCGAGTCGCCCGCGCCGGAGCTGGTCCTTGAGCCGGCGCCCGCGGCCGATTCGCAGCTGGCCCCCTCGGCGCCCGAGGTCACGGAGCCCGCGGTTTCCGCGGACGGCGCCACCCGCCTTGTCGTCACGGCGTACATCGGGATCGGCAACCGGCTCTTCATCCGGGGCGAGGGTCCCGGCCTGAGCTGGGAGAAGGGCGTGCCGCTGAGCTTCGTCTCGATCGGAAAATGGCGATGGGAGACGAACGAGGCCTCCGCCCCGGTCAGGTTCAGGCTCTACAAGAACGACGAGACGGAATGCGCCGGGCTCGGGGAGCGCTCCGTGGCGCCAGGGGCCCAGCAGGAGCTTACCGCGTCCTTTTAGCGACCGGGGCCCGCGCCTTCGCCTTCAGGCGGGCGAGCTCCGGCACGACCACGCGCTGGTAGCAGTCCGGGCATACCGAGTGGCTGATCTCCGTCCCCGTGCGCTCGTTGATGTAGCTCTCGATCTGCTGCCAGTAGTTCTGGTCGTCCCTGATCTTTTTGCAGTAGGAGCACATCGGCATCATCTCCTCCAGCCGGTGCATCTGGGTCGTGTACTTGAGGATCCGCTCGGCGACCCTGAGCCTCATCCAGAGCTTCGACATGTCGATCGGCTTGGTCAGGAAGTCGTCCACGCCCGCCTCCGCCGCCGCCCGGCGGTTCGCAGTCGTGGCTCCCGTCGCGGTGAGCAGGATGAAATAGATGTACTCGTTGCCCTGCTGCGCGCGGAAGCGCCTGCAGAGACTGAGCCCGTCGAGCCTCGGCATCTGCCAGTCGCTCACGGCCACGCGCGGCTTCTCGGCGAGCCATGCCGACCATGCCTCCTCCCCGTCGCGGGCCTCGATCACGTCGTGCCCGAGCCGCTCGAGCGATCGCCGCAGGATCGCCATCGACATATTGTCGTCTTCAACGGCGAGTACCTTCATGGGGGTCGAGGCTATATGTTAAAGGCCCTGCCGTTCCAAGCAAACAATGGGTCCCGCGCGGACCCGGGTCACCGCCCCGCGCCCGGCCGGCCCAGCGCCTGCCGCAGCTCGTCCGGGGTCCGGGCCGGCGCCCGGCATACGAATTCCTCGCACACGTAGGCTGTCGCGCCCGCGTCGCGCCCGCCCATTTGCGCCAGCCACGGCGACCTGGCCGCGAACCAGGCCCTCGAACCCGGAGTCGCGTCGAGCGCGATCAGGGTCCTGCGGGGTCCCAGAACCTCATGGGCCACAGCGACCAACGCGCTGAATTCCGGGGTCCCCGGCCTCCCGGCCAGGACCACGTGGCGCGGCGGCTCGAGCGCGGACTCAAACGCGCACAGCAGCTGGGGCATCGCGTGCGGGGCCTCCTCCCACCGCCCCCGGAAGGCCGCGATCGCCCGCCTCCCCTGCTCGCGCATGGCCTCGCTCCCCGTGAGAGACGCAAGGCGGAAGAGGTTCATGGCTGCGGTCGAGGTCGCCGCGGGCTCCGCCCCGTCGTAGTCCTCCTTGAGCCGCACGAGAACATCCGCGGCCCCTGCCGCCGAGTTGAAGTAGCCGCCCTTGGCGGCGTCCCAGAAGAGGGAGTCGAGGACCCGCTGGAGGTCCTCCGCGAGCCCAATCCATGCCTCGTCGAACGTGGCCTCGTAGAGGTCGAGCCAGGCCTGCACGAGGAAGGCGCAGTCCTCCGCAAACCCCGGCCCGGATCCCGATCCGCGGCGCCATGACCTGCGGGGCATTCCCCCGGGAAGGTTGAAGAGCTCGCGCCTGGCGAACTCGGCCGCACGGAGCGCGGCCGCAAGGTAGTCCGCGCGCCTGTCGGCGAGCGACTCGGCGGGCAGGACGGCCGCGCGGGCGAGGGCCGAGATCATGAGCCCGTTCCAGCCCGCGACCACCTTGTCGTCCAGGTGCGGCCGGCGCCGGGCCGACCGCGCGGAGCGAAGGCGCTCCAGGCACGAGGCCAGGAGGTCGCTCGCCGCCTGGGGCTCCAGCCCCGAGAGCCTCGCCGTCTCGGCGAGGGGACGCACCTGGGCCAGGATGTTCTTGCCCGTGAATTCCCCGTGGGGGTCCTTCTCGGGCGGCACGTTTCCCCCCGGCTTCAGCCCGAAATTACTGGCAGCGACCGCGGCGTCCGCGCCGAGCACACGCTCCACCTCGGCCATCGTCCAGACATAGAACGCCCCCTCCACCGGCTCCGAGCCCTCCCGCTCCTGCGAGTCGGCGTCCTCCGCCGAATAGAAGCCGCCGTCGGGCCCCGTAAGGTCGCGCAGCACGTAGTCGAGAACGTCGCGCGCGAGCCAGGCGGGCTGCTCCTCTCCCGTCGCCTGCCAGGCCCCAAGCGCGCAGATCGAGATCTGCGCCTGGTCGTAGAGCATCTTCTCGAAGTGGGGCACGAACCATTCGGCGTCGACGGAGTACCGGTGGAATCCGCCGCCGACGTGGTCGTGGATGCCGCCCTTCGCCATCGCCCCCAGGGTGCGGGCCACCATTCCGGCGGCCTCGATCCCCGCCTCGCTTCCCAGCCCCTGCAGCGCCGCGCACCGGAGCAGGAAAGCCAGGTTCGCCGGCCTCGGGAACTTCGGAGCGCCCCCGAAGCCGCCGTGGCGGGGATCAAAGCTCTCCGCGTAGTACTGGTAGGCCTTCTCAAAGGCCGCTCCCGCGGCCTGCGCGAGCGTCGAGGCTGCGCCCGGGGGCGCCGCCCCCTCCCCGGCCCTATCCCTCAGGGAGCTGACGACGCGCTCGGCCTCCTCAAGGAGCCTGGCCCGGTCCTCCCTCCAGCCGCGCGCGATCGCGTCCAGTATCCTGGGGAAGCCGGCCCGGCCCTGCCGGTCCTCCGGCGGGAAGTACGTTCCCGCGTAGAAGGGCTTCAGGTCCGGCGTCAGCCAGACGCTCAGCGGCCAGCCCCCGT
>CAYVKH010000143.1:0-4935 GCA_964451965.1 uncultured Opitutaceae bacterium | reverse complement strand
CCGTGACCGTGAAGGTCGCGCTCCCCCCCACGGAGACGTACTGGTCGGTCGGCTGCGCCACGACCTGCGGGGCCCCGTTGGCGACGCCCTTCCGGATCGTGTTGTTTCCGTTGTCCGTGACGTACAGGTTTCCGCCCGCGTCCACCGCGACGTAGTACGGGTGGTTGAACAGCGCGGCGCCCCCCGTGCCGTCCTGGCTGCCGACTATTCCCGCGGTGCCGGCCAGGGTCGACACGACGCCTCCCGTCGTGATCTCGCGGATCAGCTCATTCGACTGGTCCACCACGAACAGGTTGCCGGCTGCATCCGCCGCGACGCCGATCGGGGCCCAGAACAGCGCCGTGCCCACCGCCCCGTCCTTGTCGCCGGAGGACCCCACCGTGCCCGCAACGGTCGTGACGACGCCGGCCGGCGTGATCTTGCGGACCGAGTTGTTCGCGTAGTCCGCGACATACACGTTGCCGGCACCATCCGTCGTGATCCCGGCCGGCCGGCCGAATGTCGCCGCGGTTCCCGTCCCGTCGGCGTGGCCGACACTCCCCACCTCGCCGGCCAGGGTGCTCACGGCTCCGCCCGGCGTGATCTTGCGGATGTCCAAATTCCCGAATTCCGAGACGTACACGTTCCCGTTCCCGTCGACCGCGATGCCGACCGGATTGCTGAACGACGCGGCCGACCCGGTTCCGTTGTTGGCCCCGGTTGTCCCCGGTGTGCCCGCGAGCGTGGTCACCTGGCCGCCCGGCGTTATTTTGCGGATCGTGTTGTTGCCGTTGTCGCACACGAAAAGGTTGCCGCTTGCGTCCGCCGCGATGGCAAACGGAGCATAGAACAGCGCGGCGGCCCCCGTGCCGTCGGCGCTTCCGGGTCTCCCTGCGGTTCCCGCGAGCGTCGTCACGACGCCCGCCGGCGTGATCTTCCGGATCGTGTCGTTGTTGGTGTCCGTGACATACGTGTTGCCGCTCGCGTCCACGGTAACGCCGGACGGGGCGTTGAACCGCGCGGCCGATCCCGTGCCGTCCGCATACCCGACCCCCGGCGTGCCGGCGAGGGTGGTCACCACGCCCCCCGACGTCACCTTTCGGATCGTGTTGTTGCCGTTGTCCCCCACATAGACGTTGCCGCCCGTGTCCACCGCCATGCCGATAGGGCCGTTGAAGAACGCGGCGCTGCCCGTCCCGTCGGCGAAGCCGACGACCCCTGCGGTGCCCGCGAGGGTCGTCACCGCGCCCCCGGAGGTGATCTTGCGGATCGTGCTGTTGCCGTTGTCCGCGACATAGACGTTGCCGCCCCCGTCCACCGCCACCCCGTATGGGTAATAGAACCGTGCCGCGGCTCCCGTCCCGTCCGTGGTGCCCCTTTGCGCCGGGGTTCCCGCCAGGGTCGTGACGACGCCCCCCGAGGTCACCTTGCGGATCGTGAAATTGGCGGAGTCCGCAACGTACAGCGTGCCGCCTCCGTCGATCGCCAGGCCGGCCGGATAATTGAACCGGGCGCCGGTTCCCGTGCCGTCAATGTTGCCGGGGACCCCGGGACTGCCCGCCAGGGTCGTCACGACGCCCCCGGAGGTGATCTTGCGGATCGAACAATTCACCTGGTCCGTGACGTACACCGTGCCGCTCCCGTCCACCGCGATGCCAAAGGGGCCGTTGAACTGTGCGGCCGCTCCGGTTCCGTCCGCGTTGCCGATGACCCCATGGGTGCCCGCAAGGGTGGTCACCACGCCCGCAGGGGTCACCTTGCGGATCGTGTTGTTGCTCGTGTCCGCCACGTACAGGGTGCCGCCGGCGTCCACCGCGATGCCGAGAGGGGCGTTGAATCTCGCGGAGGCGCCCGTCCCGTCGGCGCTGCCGAACCCGAAAACCGATCCCGCCACGGTGGTCACGACGCCGGCCGGCGTGATCTTGCGGATCGTGGAGGTTCCCGCGTCGGCGACAAAGACGTTGCCGCTTCCGTCCACCGCCACGCCTATGGGGATATAGAGCTGGGCGGCGGGCCCCGTCCCGTCCGCCCCGCCCGGGACGAACGCGGTCCCCGCCAGCGTCGAGAACGTGTAGGGCGTTGTGTAGTTGCTCTGGGCGTGGGCAGCTGGGACCGGCAGCAGCGCAGCGGCGAAGGAGGTTCCGAGGCCCAGCACGGAGCGGGCCGTCGTTGTTAGCAGGCGCGTTAGGTTCATGTTGTTCTGGTTGAATTTCTATCGGGGAGGCGACTCAGGGGGACAAAGGGGGATGGAACACCGACGCGTCGGCGTTCCAAGGGCGCCTAAAGGGAGGATGGCACCGCGCCGCCTGGTCCCGCAGCCTGCACGGCCTTGGGAATTGCGGAAAGACCGGTGCCCCCTGACGCCCGGCGGCCGGCGTATTCAATATGTGAGTACAATGGAATGCGCGTCGGAGCCCTGTGGGAGGGCTTGGGGCGGGAGGGTCACGGGGTGTTCTAGCTAGCATGGCCCGTACCAAGGGCCGTTTTGTTTGGCATGCTATTCATCCACAATAAGTTGAGGTCATAATGGTCCGCCAGCTGGGTTCACATGAGATTCGAAAACGAAACCCCCGGATCCCATTATTGGGACCACGCGCCCCGGTTTGGGTTCCAAATCCTTGCGGCGCAGGCCGCGGGAGATGCCTGCCGGGCGATGGCCCGCCCGGCCTGGACCCGGCCCCGACTCGAGCCGGAGCCGGCTTCCGGACCTCACGGGGAGTCCCCGCTTCCGCTGGCGCTGACCATCCCGCCGAATTCGGAGATGACGGGCGCCGAGCTCGGAGACGGCCGCAGGCCCTCGAATACCGCGCTGACGACGGCCGGGTTTATGACGTCCCTGAGGTAGGGGCCTATCTGGGACGCATCGTTCGGCGGATTCCCCGTGGCGCGCTGGAAGGCCGCGATCGCCTGTTCGACCGCGAGCCCCGGCCCGGTGCCGTGGCACGAGAATTCGTTGTCGGACACATAGGCCGTGGAGCCGTACCAGTCGTCGACGGCCGACGCCTTCTGGAACAGGCATCCCGGCGGCGCCGTCGAGTCCGGCTTGCCAAAGCCCTGCAGGAGGTCCGCGTTGGCGGGATCCTTGAGATAGGGGGCGAGCTGCGAGGCGCTGGACGGGGGCTGACCGTTGTTGGCGTCCAGGTAGTCGCGCACCGCGGAGGCGACAATCTCTCCAAGGCGCGCCTGGGCCTGGATGCGTACCTGTGCCAGCGCCTTCCTCCTGCCGGCCTCGGAGTCGAGGCGAATGTCCCTGACCGGAAACACCCAGTCGTCTTCCTTCAGGAGCCTCATCCCGGGATCCGCCATCTCGGGATGCGCGGAAAGGTATTCCTTGAGCTTCGAGATCCGGGCGGCGAGGCGGGCGGGCACCTCCCGGGAAGGCCTGCCGGAGGCGGCGGGCTCGGCGACATTCTGAATGCCGCTCCCCTGCTGCTCGAGCCTGTCGCCGACGATGGCGAGCTGCTTGGTGAGCCTGGCGTTCTCGCGCTTCAGCTGGGATATGTCGGCGCGCATCGACTCGATCTCCCGCCGCGACACCATCGAGTTGCCGACGACCCTCACGTACGCCAGGTAGGCTCCGGTCAGGACGAGCAGGACGGCTGCGGCCAACGCAAGGTTGGCGCGCCAGTATGGGGGCCCGGGGTTCATCGAACAACCGATTCAGATATGCGATCGCCCGCCCCTGCGCAACCGTGCGCGGGCCGCGGATTCGTCGAAATTAGGTAAAACCCAAGAGGGGACCAGCCTCGGGACTGCGGGCGAAGGCCGGCGCGGCCGGGCCGGGCCTCACCGCGAGGAAGCCAGATTCCCCTCGTGCCCGTCCGGCCCGCCCGGCAATGTCGTCCCATGGCCACTCCGAACGAAGCCGGCACAGGGCAGGATGCAGACCGAGGCTGTCCCTGCGGCAGCGGAAAGCCCCTCGGCTCCTGCTGCGGGCCGGTCCTCTCGCAGGAGAGGCTCGCCCCGACGGCCGAGGACCTGATGCGCGCCCGGTTCAGCGCGCATGCAACCCGCGACTTCGGCTTCCTCCACCGCACGCACCTGCCGACCGCCCACAAGCCGTATGTCCCGCTACCCGGCGAGCCGACGACCCAATGGACCCGCCTTGTCGTGCACAGCCACGTCCCGGGCAGGACGCCCGACATGGCCTACGTCGAGTTCTCCGCCTACGGGCTGGAGGACGGGGTCGAGCACGTGCTCCAGGAGAAGGCGGAGTTCATCCGGGAGGGCGGCGCCTGGCTGTACGCCCGCGCGCTTCGCGAGGGTCCCGCGCCGTTCAGGAACGCCGCGAAGAAGCCCGGGAGGAACGACCCGTGCCCCTGCGGCAGCGGGAAGAAATTCAAGCACTGCTGCATGCTCAAGGGATAGACGGGTCCCGGGAGCGCGCCGGGGCCCCGGAAACCCCCCAAAAACTCCCCTCCACGGGGACAATTCCTTGCGGGAATCCCGACGGTGCCCATAATCGGGCGCATATTCCCTAGCAACCCCCGCCTCGCCGCATGCAATACCTCGGACTGCTGTTCACGCTCTCGCTTCTGGCGGTGAATGTGTGGGGGCTGATGCTCATCGCCGGACTCTACTGGCGCAACCGCTGGTTTGCCCTGGCCGTCGGCCCGATCCTCGCCGTCACCCTGGTCTACGCGATCGAGTGCCACCACGGGCTGGGGCCCACCCTGCCGGGCCTCGAGCTCTTCTCGACGCTCCTCTCGGTCGCATTGATCACGGCGGCCTCCGTCTCGTGGGAGCCGCTCTGGCTGGGCGGGCGCTGGACGGGGCTCGTGCGGGCTTGGCGCGCCGAATTCGCGCCGCGCAGGCTCATCGGCGCCTTCAGCGTGTGCGTCGCCGTCTTCCTCTACGCGATGTCGTGGCGCTTCATCTATCCCGACATCGACGGCTCGTCCGAGAAGATCGCGGACTTCTCGTACATCTGCAGCTACTACACGGGCGCGACGATTC
>CAYVKH010000142.1:0-4938 GCA_964451965.1 uncultured Opitutaceae bacterium | reverse complement strand
AGATGTAATACCTGAGCAAGACCCCGCGCCTTCACCTTCGGGTCACCAAGATCGATCCCCAAGCTTTGGGATAATGAAAAACGGTTAGAATGATAGATGAAACACAATCCAATGAAATGAACCATTAGGTGCTGGATGTTGATGCCGGCATGAAAATCTCCCGAGGCAATGCCCTCTTCGACAATCTGTCGGAATCGGCTCATGAAAGGGTCCTTGGTTAGCCGGTGATCCTCGACCGCTAGATGACGTCCTTTTTCCAAATTTTCCCACAGCAATAGTCGGACGAACTCCGGATTCTGGTCCAGAAACTCAAAATAACCTTCAAGGACGCGCGTCAGTTTTTCTTGGGGGGATTCCCCCTGTTCAATAGCATGAAATTCAATTTTCTCAATCCGTTGATAAACATCCAAGAGCGCCGCCCGAAACAATGCCTCCTTGCTCCCGAAGAAGTGATAAACCATCCGCTTGTTTACTCGCGCGGCCTCCACAATTTGATCCACAGACACAGCGTGATAGCCTTGTGCCGAGAAGAAACGAATGCCCGCTTCTAGGAGCCGGCGGCGCGTCCGGATGGGATTTCGCCGAAGTGGCCGATTTGAGTCATTCTTCACTGCACGGTAGCTAGTTTTCGGGCACTCAATCTGACAAGGACATTATATTTCATCGGAAATTGTGGACGAGCAGTGTCACTGCCTTCGACTGAAACGACTCTCAAAGTAATGTGCTCGACGAAAATTTTGATCATTTTCCGATAAGGTCACCTTGCTGCGATTGGCATTCACCATCATCCACGATTGGCGGCGGTTTGCAGAGCCATTTCTATCGGGCGCAAATTCGGATGCCATTGCCGATCCCATTCGAGCCTGACCGCGCTGCCATATCCGTCGCGTCTGAGCGCGTCAGCCAATCGCCGCATTGGAAACTCTCCATCTCCCGGTAATACAAGGGTATAAGGAGGGCGTTCCGAAGCGCGACTAACACCATCCTTAACGTGGATATGAACAACATCTTCCACGATGCGAGGCCACTACGCAACTGAATCGATGCCGATCGTGCGCCACATGCTGTGCGCATCCCACAACATCGCGACATCCTTTGCCTGCAAACAGAGCCATCGAATCGCCTCACGGGTTACAAGCCCATCATCGGTTTCAACCATCATATCGGCCTTCCAGCCGTGCTTGCTGCGCAACTGACGCGCCCATCGAAGCGTCTCAGCGGCCGATGGAATTATCCCGCTATCCGAGACTTCGCCGCCGTCAAATACGCGGAGACATGGCACCCTAAGCGTTTCGGCCCAAGGCACTTATGAGAGTAGCGCCGCGTAGTCGGTCTCGCTTGGACGGACAATCTACTGTGGACACGGCGCGGCAGAATGGTGGCGACATGCAGGAAGTCAGGTCACTCGGGCTTGATTGCCAAAACGAACTTCCAAGCAAAGCGCGCCTTACGCCACTTTCCCGGTGTTAGCACTCTCTCGGCATCGCTCGATCAGCCGGAGTAATTGACGCATCTCATCAGTCGTAATAGGAGGAGCCTCACCCAGGGCAAAGTGCCGCCAAGCCAACTCATAGTAGTCAACCTCGCTGGCACTGTCAGCCTCTACCGTCAGCTCTCGCCACGGCAGATCTTCATGGGCATACTTCCTGTTCGCTGCAGCCAATCCACGCTCTGCGCTAAGAACCGGTGCCTCTTCGGGAATGTAGTATCGGACCCGCCAGAGCCCAGCGGCGGCATCCCACGTGGCTGCACCATGAGACCCGAAGACTTGCCATGGAGATATCGGTTGAGCGGATGCCTGGGTTATGTCCAGATCGACCAGCACTCCGTTTGTCGTAACAAGGACAATCTTTACGACATCTTCTGCGTCGCCAATCGTGGCCACGCTACGGGTTTGGCAAAACACGCTACGAATCGGATCTTGAGCCAGCAGGGCCATCATTTCATCGAGATGATGCGACGCGTAATTATTCAATAAACCTCCACCGTTGGCGCGAAACGCCTGCCAGTCCGCGCGCCGCACGTAGCTGGAATTGGCCCGTTTGACGGCGTAAATCGGCCCGATCACGTTTCGGGCCAACAATTCGCGCAGGATTCGCAGCTCCGTCTTGAGGCGATAGGGTTGGTAGGCGAGAAACCGCCGCTTAGTCTTTGCAGCAGCGGCCAGCATCAAGTCGAATTCAGCCACAGAGCGCGCCACAGGCTTGTCACATAAAACATGCGCACCATGGGCAAACGCCGCACACGCATGCTTCTGGTGAAAGGACGTAGGAGAAGCAACGACGACCAAATCCGGGTGCGTCTCCCGTAACATATCCTCAACCGATTCAAAGCCGTGCACGTTCCATTGATCGGTTGCCTCAGCCCGCCTATCCGGGAGCGGATCGGCCACCCCGACGAAAACCAGCCCGGGATGATTGGCGATAGCCGGAGCATGATATCCAAAGCCTATGCGCCCCAACCCTATCAGGGTTGTGCGAAGGGGAGCGGGTGATTCAGAGGAAGCCATGATGACAATGTGGTGTGTTCAATTTGACGCTTCAGTTAGCATGTAACCTCGCTAGTGCCGGGCTTCGTTCTCCCTTCAGCGAAAGCCCCCCTCCAGCAACCTATAGAACGCATCCGCGCCGAGATCGAGCTCGCGATGGGTAATAAACTCGTTGTCCGTGTGTGCTTGGACTATGCTCCCAGGACCGAAGGCGACAGCTGGAATTCCGTGTGCCGCAAAAACATTGGCATCGCAGAACCAATCGGCGGCAGCCCACCCTCTCGCCACTCCGCGAAGTTGGCGCGCCCAAGGATTGTCCCGCGCCGTAATGAAGGATTCGCCGCGACAATGAATCTTAAGCTGCGCATCGGGTGCGCTTCTCGATCGCATGTGTTCGACCATTTCTAACGCCTCGTCGTTGCCGCAAGCGGGATGCGTCCGGATATCCAGACCCAACCGGCAATAGTCAGGAACGATATTCAAGTCTTGCCCACCCGTAATTGCTCCGAGATTCAGACTGGCCGCCCCTAGCACCGAGTGGCGCCTGGAGGCCAAAGCTGGCGCGGTCTTGTCGCGTAATCCAATCGCAAGCGGAAGCATCGAATAGATTGCATTGCGCCCACGATTTGGGCGCGAGCCGTGTGCGGCCCTGCCCCGTGTTTCGATCCACAGCCGTAAGACTCCCTTGGCTGCGTGGACAATCCGCAATCCCGTAGGCTCGAGAGCTACCGCGAAGTCGGCATGGAGCCCACGCTCGATCAAAAATCGCGCGCCTAGGCTACCCTGTTCTTCACCGGCGGTCATTGCCACGACCCATCGGATCCGGTTCTTTCGGCGTGCAGGCGATCGCGTCCATCGGCGCAAAGCGGCCAGCAGTGCCGCCATCGGACCCTTCGTGTCACACGTCCCGCGTCCGTGGAGCCGCTCCCCACGATGAGTCAATTTGAAAGGCGGCACTGTCATCCCCATGACCCCAACAGTGTCCAGGTGCGGGCAGAGCACGATGGTAGCTGCAGCAGGCGCGACCGGTTCAAAGACCGCCAATATATTTGGCCGGCCCACTGCCATCATAGGCGTTTCAACACCCGCTCCCAAATGGCGAAGATAGTTTGCAACCCAACCTGCGATCATAGCTTCACCGGGCGAGGAGTGACCGAAATCCCCCTCCGGGTTCACGCTGGGCATCGCCACCAATGCGGCGAGCAACTCACGAGGATCGGCAGGGCGCCCAACCATAAGATACATTAAGGGGTAGAAACAGAAGTTGCTGCAATTTAGAATTGAGTATCTTCAAATTTCAGTAACTGATTAGTTACCTGATGTCGACAAATCAATCCCTTTCGCCCATTTCCCGACAACTGCCATGCAATCCTGAGGAGCTTGACGAATTCCTCAGCCGCCCAAGCAACGCCGTGGCCCAAGTGGTGGCGGGAATGAGCGGGCCAGTTCTGGTATTGGGGGCCGGGGGTAAGATTGGTCTGCACCTCAGCCTCATGTTGCGTCGCGCCTTCGATATGATCGGCAAACCAAACTCGGTCATCGCTGTGTCCCGTTTCCAGACACTACGCAGCCGCGAGTCTTTCGAGACCCTTGGGGTAACAGCCCACACTTGCGATCTAACAAACCCCGCGGATTTGGCCTCGCTGCCCGACAAAGCGACCGTCTTTTTTTTGGCGGGAGTAAAATTCGGAACTGCGGAATCCCCAGAGAAGCTCCGAATGATTAACGTGGAGCTGCCGCGCCTTGTGGCCAACCGCTTCGCGCGCAGTCGTATCGTCGCCTTCTCCACAGGGTGCGTCTACCCCTTCGTGTCCGCTGGTTCCGGGGGCGCCACCGAAGCTACGCCCGTCGCACCTTTAGGTGATTACGCCACTTCCTGTGTAGACCGGGAACGGGCCTTCACCGAAGCCTCACGCATAAACGGAACGGCCACGGCATTGGTACGCCTGAATTATTCCGTCGAGTTTCGCTATGGCTTGCTCGTCGACATTGCCGAAAAAGTCCTTCGCGGCGAACGCATCGACGTAACTACGGGGTATGTCAATGCCATCTGGCAGAGCGACGCGGTTGCTCACTGTATTCAGGCGGCGGATTTGGCCGCGGCATCCAGCACGCCCATTAATATCACCGGCGCCGAGATCCTTTCCGTCCGAATGTTGGCGTTGCGTTTTGGAGAATTATTCAGCCGACAGGTGCGTATCACTGGCACGGAAGAGAAGACCGCTTGGTTGAGTGATGCCAGCCGGTCTCACGCCCTTTTTGGCCCGCCCCCCACTTCGCTCGAGAACATGATGCAATGGATCGCTGCCTGGCTTTTGATCGGAGGCCACACTTGGGGTAAACCAACCGGCTTTGAGAGGCGCGACGGCCGCTTTTGACCAGCAGATTCTCTGAAACTATTCGCATGTCATTTGATCTTCGCGCTCATTTAGCTGCCGGGCAGGTAATTC
>CAYVKH010000141.1:0-4975 GCA_964451965.1 uncultured Opitutaceae bacterium | reverse complement strand
GCCTCTTTTCAGCCCAGCGTGTCGTTTGTGTTTTCGACGTGGACGCGCTCGAGCATCCTGAGGAGCGTCGCGCGGGTTTGCTTTGGCGACTTCGGCGTTGCGAGGGCCGTGATGTGGATGTCCACCCAGGTGTTATCCTGGATCCAGTGGGCGCGGATGTTTGAGTGGACGTTGTCGCCGATCTTCAGGTTGTAGAAGACCGCGTCCCAGCCCCCGATTTTCTTGAACTCTACCGCGTTAGGTTCGGGTAGGCCGTTGATCTGCCATTGGATCATGTCGCCCTGCCAGATCTTCTTTGTCGACGTGAAGCCTTCGGCCTTCTCGATCCATCCGCTGACCGAGATGTCAGGACGCCGCTCGTGTTGAAACAGGAAGTAGCGGGGATTCATCTTTGACCCCTTCACGACGTTGTTCTTGAGCTCCTTCTTGGGGATGGTCACCGCCAGCGCGGAGATGGGAACGTTGAGGACGAATCCATCGGGGAGTTCGAAGACCTGGAGTGTTTCACCGTCCGTGGCGTTGCCGAGCCCCTGGGAAAAGGCGACGAACGTGAATGAGGACCCGAAATCGACGGATTTCATTGCAGGTTTCTATGTGCGTTAAGGGTGCGTAGACAAGGAATTCATCTCTTGCCTATCCTATCAAGGCAGACCGCCTCGCACAACCGGCCGCATGCGGCCGACCAAGCCCAGACCGACCTAAGCCGAAAGGCCAAGCGGCTTGATGGCCCGGCCGTAGTCGGCGACGAAGACCGCGAGGATCCCGACCACCGTGAAGGCGATTCCTGCGGCGGCCGCGCCCAGGGGAAGGACTGCAACGGCAGCGGTGGCGGCGAGGACCTGGCTGATTGAAGAGGCGCTGGGTTTCATGCTGTTCTCAGCTTTCCGCGCTGTCCCACGCCGTGAGGAGTGTAAGCGCGGCGACTAGGGTAATTGGGATGATCATGACCGCTCTCCCTGAAGCCTTTGCATCTCGAAGGTGCGGCCGTAGTCGGCGACGAAGACCGCGAGGATCCCGACCATTGTTAAAGCGATGCAGGCGGTGGCCGCGCTCACGGGTAGGATTGCGGCGGCGGCGAGGACTGGGCTGACCGAAAGGATGTTGGATTTCATGTTGTTCATGGGTTTCTTCTACTTCCAAGAACACGCCGGCGGCCGAAAAGTTACGGCCATTGAAAACAGCGTTCGCCGCTTGCGGGCGGACGCCACGGAGGTCATTTTCCCGTACCCCAAGAACGTGAACGGATACAGCACCCAGGACGAACAGCAGCCCGTCATGTGGCTTGGCGGCTATCCCGTCTATGCGGCGTATTTCCTGGCGCTGGTCTTTGGCGTATCGATGGTCGCCACCTCGGTCTTCCTGGCCATCAACGCCACGCATCTCCTTGCGTGGCTTCCCTTCCAGAGCGCGAGCGTCCTGAAGGGCGAGGTGTGGCGCATCGCCACCTACGGGCTGTGGAACCCGCCGAGCCTCTGGTTCGTCATCGACATCGCGATGATCGCCTCGTTCGGCCGCGAGGTGGAGAAGGTCTTCGGGCGCCGGACGTTCCTCGGCCTCTATGCCTGCCTCTACCTCCTGCCCCCGCTGCTTTTCACGCTGCTCGGCCTGTGGTTCCCGACGCAGCTCTCTGGCGAGGCCGGCGCGTTCGCGCTCTTTGTCGCCTTCGCGACGCTCTATCCCGACGTCGTGATGTTCTTCGGGGTGCTGGCCAAGTGGGTGGCCGTGGTCCTGGTCGGCATCTACTCGCTGATGGAGCTCGCCGGCCGAGATTGGCTGGGGATCCTGTCGCTCTGGTCCACGGTCGCCTTTGCCATTGGATTCGTCCGCTACCAGCAGGGGAGGCTCGACCTTCCGCGGTTCGGGCAGTTTGGGCTCCCGCAGGGTTCCCCGGAGGAGCCTGCGCCCGACGACGGCCGGACCTCGGCCTCAGGCCCCGCGAAGGGCAGGTCGATGGCCGAGGTCGACGCGCTGCTCGACAAGATCGCGCAGTCGGGGATGGCCAGCCTCACACCGAAGGAGCGGGCGAAGCTCGACTCGGCCCGGGAATACCTGGCCCGCAGGGCGTCTGGGCGATAGCGCAGGGGCGCCCTAACTAGCCGAAATCGAGCTCGGGCTCTGGGGGGGCGTGATTCGGCGGCGCGAGGCACTCTGGACCCTCGTTTCGGCTGTTGCTGACGAAACGGCTCACCGGCCGGCACGCCATCCGTCCCGCCTCGATCGGGCTGACGAGAAGCTTGAGCTCATCGTCCCCCAGCGGCCGGTCCCCGAGCCACCGCGGCATCGTCTCCGACGTCATGATGACGGGCATCCTGGTGTGAACCCGGGCGACGAGCTCGTTGGGTTCCGTCGTCAGGATGCAGTACGTCTCCGGAAGGCCGTCGCCGGCCGGGTCCCAGATGCCCGCGAACGCGAACGGCTCGTCGTCCACGAGCGTGAAGAGGTGCGGCCACTTCACTCCGCCGCTCGCCTTCCACTCGTAGAATCCATTCGCGGGGACGAGGCACCTCCTCCCGGCGATGCCCTTTCGGAACGCCGGCATCTTGGCGGCGGTCTCGGATCTCGCGTTGGCAAGCAGGCGCGGACTGGCGCTCGAGCGCTCCCCGTAGGGCACGAGCCCCCAGCGCATCGGCCTTACGCCAGGCGCGTTGTCGACGAACGCCACAACGGGCATCGTGTTCGTGAGGGCCACGTTGAAGCGCGGGGTGGCCCAGTCCGGCGTGCCGAGCAGGACGCCGAGCGCCTTCGAGATCGCGTTAAGCGCCGCGTCCGTCTTGTGGAGGGTGTAGCGGACGCACATGGGGCCTTCCTCCCGCCCCCCTGTCAGCGCGCCTCAAAGGCGCCCCTGAGGTCCGAGCATAGCCGGTCGTGGAACTGCTGGCGCCGCCTGTAGAGCGCAGCCCGATTCCTGTCGGGGGCGCAACGGGTCGACTCGTCGACGGAGACGCTCCTGGCGCAGAGCTCCGCGAGCGCGGCGCCGGAGCCTCGCCCGGGCGAATCGCACCAGGCCGCCTGCAGCGCGCCGCCGAGCGCCGCGCTCTCGTCCTGCGCCATCGCGACAACCGGGACCCCGAAGATGTCCGCGGCGACCTGGCGCCACAGCGGAGACCGCGCACCGCCGCCGGTGAGCCGGATCTCCCTGGGCCTGACGCCAAGCTTATAGAGCCTGCGCAGCCCGTAGTTCATCCCGAGCGTTGTCCCCTCGATCGCGGCGCGCGCGAGATGGCCCTTCGCGAGCGTCCTGCGGTCGAGCCCGAAGTAGACGCCGGTGCCCCTCGGCAGGTTGGGGGTGCGCTCGCCGTCCAGGTAGGGAAGAAGCGTGAGGCCGTCCGATCCAGCCGGGGCGCCCGCCGCGGCGCCCTCAAGGTCCGCCAGGCTCCACCCGAAGAGGGCCCGTACCTGCTCCGTCACGCCGGTGACGTTCATCGTGCACAGGAGGGGCAGCCAGCCGCCGGTCGACGAGCAGAAGGCCGCGATCTCGCCTGAGGGGTCGACCACAGGCTTGCGCGAGAAGGCGTAGATCGTCCCGCTCGTGCCAAAGCTCGCGGTGACGGCGCCCGGAACGACGTTCCCGGTCCCGATCGCCCCCATCATGTTGTCGCCGCCGCCCGCGCTGACGATCGTCCCCTTGGGGAAACCGTAGCGCAATGCGATCTCCGGGCGGAGGACGCCGCAGGGCTCATGCGACGCGGAGAGCGCGGGAAGGCAGCCGGCCACGCGGTCATCGACGGCGCCCATGGCGGCCTCGGACCACGCGCGCCTCCTCACGTCCAGGAACCCCGTCCCGGACGCGTCCCCGAACTCCATGAAGGTGTTCCCCGTGAGGTGGAGGTTGAGATAGTCGTGCGGAAGGAGGATGTGCCTTAGTTTCCTGAAGTTCCCGGGCTCGCGCCTCTTCAGCCAGAGCACCTTGGGGGCGGTGTAGCCCGGCAGGAACGGCAGGCCCGTCCTGCGGATGACCGCGGCCGGGCCCCCCAGCTTCCGGGTCAGGATCGCGCACTCGGCGTGCGTGCTCGTGTCGCACCAGAGCTTCGCGGGGCGGATGACCCCTCCCCCCTCGTCCAGGGGAACGAAGCCGTGCTGCTGGCCGGAGACCCCGATGCCGCGCACGCGCGATCGGTCGATCCGGGACGCGACCTCGCCGATCGCCGAGTCCATCGCGGCCGCCCATTCCTGGGGGTGCTGTTCCATATGGCCCGCCGGAAGGCCGTCGATCAGGTGGTGCTGGGCGCGCGCCTCCGCGACGATGCGCCCGGTCTCAAGATCGAGCGCCACCGCCTTGACGCTCTGAGTGCCGCTGTCGACACCGACGTAGATGCTCATGGCCGTCAGCCCCCCGTCAGGTAGCGGTTCAGCATGTTCTCGAGGTACTCCTGGCGCCCGCTCCTCGGCGCGGGCTCGCCGAGCTTCGTGAGCACAAGCTTCTCCAGCTCGCGGAACCCGGTTGAGCCCCTCTCGATCTCCCTTCCGTAACCCGAGTCGTAGCTCGAGTAGCGGTCGCCGAGGAAACCCTCGAACTCGCCGTCGTCGATGATCCGGCGCGCGATCTTGAACGCGAGCGCATAGGTGTCCATCCCCCCGATGTGCGCGTAGAAGAGGTCCTCCGGGTCGATGGACGGGCGGCGGAGCTTCGCGTCGAAGTTGAACCCGCCCTTGCCGAGGCCCCCCGCGCGCAGGATCGAGACCATGGCGAGCGTGATCTCCTTCACGTCCGTGTTGAACTGGTCCGTGTCCCAGCCGAGGAGCATGTCGCCGGAGTTCGCGTCGATCGAGCCCAGGAGCCCCTGGGCCGCCGCGACCTCGATCTCGTGCTGGAACGAGTGCCCCGCCAGCGTCGCGTGGTTCGTCTCGATGTTGAACTTCAGGTGCTTCTCGAGCCCGAACGTGCGCAGGAACGCGATCCCGCTCGCGACGTCGAAGTCATACTGGTGCTTCGTCGGCTCCTTCGGCTTCGGCTCGATGTAGAACTGCCCCTTGA
>CAYVKH010000140.1:0-5017 GCA_964451965.1 uncultured Opitutaceae bacterium | reverse complement strand
GTCTGCCTCGACTGCGACCGGATCTTTGAGATAAGCGCCCCGTTCATGGAGTGGTACGGAAGCACCGTATCGTCCAAGCTCGGGCTTTCGCCTGTCTCGCAGAGGCTTCAGGTCAGCGCGCGCTGCAACACGCTCAGGGACACGGGTTCGTGCCCCCGGAGATCCTGACGGCAAAGGCCCCTGAAAATGTCTGAAGATTCCCCGCGCGACACCGCATTCGAGCTCGGCTTCTTCGAGGGCGTCCTAAGGCACGATCCGCAGTGCGTCGAGGTGATCGAGATCCTCGGGGGCCTCTACACGAAGCTCGGGCGGATCGCCGACGGCCTGAAGATGGACCGCAAGCTGGTCCGCCTTCAGCCCGCCAACGCCACCGCCCACTACAACCTCGCGTGCAGCCTGGCCCTGAGCAAACGCAATGCGGACGCGCTGCGCTCGCTCCGCCATGCAATCGGCCTCGGATACAGCGACTTTGAATGGATGTCGCATGATCCCGACCTGCAGGGCCTGAAGGGCATCCCCGAGTTCGGCGCCATGGTGGCCCAGCTCAAGCCGCAGAGCTGAAACAGGGCGTGTTCTGGCTTAAAAAGGTCATATCGTACTGGCTGATGCCGCTGCCGCTCTGCCTGGCCCTCCTGGCGGGGGGCCTCCTCCTGAGCCGCTCGGCGCACCACCCGAGGCTGGCGCGCCGGCTCATGGCCGCGGCCGCGGTGCTGCTCGCCCTCTTTTCGAACAGGTTCGTCAGCACCCGCCTCCTGAGTCCCCTCGAGGAGCAGTGCCCTCCGATCCCGGAATTCGCGGCGGGCGCGCCCGCCCCGGCCTCGATAGCGGGCTGCCGGTTCGTCATGGTGCTCGGCGGGGGCCACAGCGACATGAACGGGCTGTCCGCAACCAGCCAGCTCTCGGCCTCCGCCCTCGCCAGGACGGTCGAGGCGGTCAGGATTCTCAGGGTCCTTCCGGACGCGCGCCTCATAGTGAGCGGGCCCGGAGCCGGCGGACGGCCGTCCTTTGCCACCGTGCTCGCCCGGGCGGCCGAGTCGCTCGGCGTCAGCCCGGCAAGGATCACTCTCGTCGATTCGGCGCGCGATACGGAGGACGAGTCGCTTGCCGCCGCCAGGCTTTCCGGAGGCGGGCGTGTGGCGCTCGTCACCTCGGCCTGGCACATGCCGAGGGCCGCAGGCCTGTTCCGGAGGGCGGGCGTCGATTTCGTGCCCTGCCCCGCCGACTTTGTTTCCCGCCGAGACGACAGGATGAACTGGGACGACCTTGGGTGTGACAGCGAGTCACTCGTGCGCAGCACGCTCGCCATCCATGAATACATTGGACTCCTCTGGCTGCGACTGCGCGCTTTCGCCTGACATGGGCGACTCACACATTTTGCTTCGCCACGGCCGCGGCATCTAATTAAAAGGACGCAGATGAATTTCCTCCACAGGCTGATAGGCACAAACGACATATTCTTCGACCTCCTTGAGGAGGGGGCCGAGGAGGCAAAGGTGAGCGTCGATCTGTTCGCGAAGTTCCTGCACCAGATGGACGACGGAAAGCAGCCGGCCGGACTCGACGACTTCATCCAGGCCAGGCGAAAGGAGAAGCGCATCCGCCACCTCATGACCGATGCGCTCACCAAGACCTTTGTCACCCCGCTTGACCGGGAGGACATCGAGACTCTGTCCGTGGCGCTCTACCGCATCCCCAAGCAGGTGGAGAAGATAGTCGAGCGGTTGTCGATTTACCCAGGGCGCGTTCCGCATGAAATGTTCGGCCGGCAGGCGGAGCTGATGAGCCAGGCGGCGGGCTCCCTCGTGTTCATGGTGAAGCAGCTTCGCCAGGGCTCGAAGCTCTCGTCCATCCGGGAGGCCAACGACCGGCTCCAGTATGCAGAGGGGGAGGCCGACAAGGTAATGCTCGAACAGCTGCAAGGGCTCTACAAGGGACCGTGCGCTGCCAAGGAGCTCGTCATTCTTCAGAAGCTGTTCGAGATGGTGGAGCAGGCGGTGGACCGGTGCCGGAACGCCGGGAACATCGTCGTCCAGGTGGCGCTGAAGCATTCGTAGAGGGAAGCGCCATGACGCTTCTTGCCCTCGTCGTGTTGGTTGCCCTGGTATTTGAGTATGTCAACGGGTTCCACGACACGGCAAATGCCATTGCCACGGTCGTGTCGACCAAGGTGCTGACGCCCAGGCTAGCTGTGGCTTGGGCGTCCTTCTGGAACCTGATCGGAGCCCTTTCCGGAACAGCTGTGGCCACAACCATAGGGAAAGGCATCGTCGACACAGGCGCGGTGACCATGCCCATTCTGCTCTGCACCCTGATTTCGGCGGTTATCTGGGGCCTCGCCACCTGGTGGGTGGGGCTGCCGTCCAGCTCGTCGCACGCGCTCGTCGGCGGGCTGTGCGGAGCGACTCTGGCCGGCTCTGGGGGCAATTTGGCGGTCCTGCGCTGGTCGACGGGCCTTTGGCCAAAGGTTGTGCTGCCGATGATCGCCTCTCCCATTGCGGGATTTCTCGGCGGGATGCTCCTCATGGGCGCCATCATGATCTCCCTTAGCCGCTTGCGCCCCAGGACCGTCTCTCTCTTCTTCGGGAAGGCGCAACTCGCGAGCGCGGGCTTCATGGGATTCAGCCACGGGTCGAATGACGCGCAAAAGACCATGGGCATACTGACGCTAGCGCTCTACACGGCGACACGGAAGGGGCTGTTTGGGCATCTGCCGGATTGGGCATTGTTCCTGCGAATTCCGGAATTCACCGCCGTGCCAAAGTGGATTGTCGTCATGTGCGCCGTCACGATGGCGGCGGGGACGGCCGGGGGCGGAATGCGGATCATCAGGACCATGGGACAGAGGCTCGTGAAGCTGCAGCCCGTCCAGGGATTCGCCGCCGAGACATCCGCCGCGTGCGTGATCTATGGAGCCTCGATGATCGGAGTCCCGGTCTCGACGACCCACGTCATTTCCTCCTCCATCATGGGCGTTGGCGCGGCCAAGCGCTTCAGCGCCGTCAAGTGGGGTGTGGTCGAGAGAATTGTCTTCGCCTGGGTCCTTACACTGCCGGTGACCGGGCTTCTAGGCGCGGCCTTCGTCTGGCTGCTTCAGGCCGCCTGATCGCGGAGCGAGTTCCCTGCGCCCGTCAGGACGCGGGCACCGCGGGGAGATTGATGATGAACCTTGAGCCGGCGCCGGGTTCGCTCTCCAGCCGGACCTCGCCGCCGTGGGCCTGGACAACGTGCTTCACGATCGCCAATCCGAGACCCGTTCCCCCCTGCTCCCGGGACCTTGCCTTGTCCACCCTGTAGAACCGTTCGAATATGCGCTCCTGCGCCTCCTTGGGGATCCCGGGGCCATCGTCGACGACAGTGATCTCGACCCGGCCGTCCGGCAGGTGGCAGCCCTCGACGGACGTGACTCCGGCCGCGCGGCCGTACTTGATGGCGTTGTCGATGAGGTTCGAGATCACCTGCCGAATCCGGTCGTTGTCAGCAAACGCGACGAGCGAGCCCGGAACGAGGTTCCTGAGCGTCACGTCACGGGCAAGCGCCCGCTGATGAAGGTCGTCGATTGCGTCCTGCACGGTGGACCTGATCGGCAGCGGCTGCTTGTTCAGGCGTAGTCCCCCGGAGTCCAGCGTCGAAAGCAGCAGGAGGTCGTCGATGAGGAGCGCCAGGCGGTTCGCGTGCTTGTCGATGATGTGGAGGAAGCGGGCCAGCGCGGCCGGGTCATCCTTTGCGCCGTCGAGCAGCGTCTCCGAGGCGCTCTTTATGAGCGACAGGGGGGTCCTGAGCTCATGGCTCACGTTTGCGACAAACTCCTGGCGCACCCCCTCGAGCTGCCTCAGGCGGGTCAGGTCGTGAAACACCAGAATTGCCCCGTCGCTTTCGCCCGCCGCGTCCCGCAGCGCGAGCGCATTCATCTGGAGGAATCGGGGCGCGACCATGGAGTCGATCCGGAGCTCGTGGTCAAGCACCTCAAGCTCCTGGTCGAGGCGGCCCACGACCGCCGCCACCTCGTGGTGCCGCGTGGCCTCGAGGACCGTTTTCCCGACGGCGGGCCCCTCGAATCCGAAGAGGGCCGCGGCAGCCCGGTTGGCGAGCCGGATCTTGCCGCCGGCGTCCACGACTATCAGGCCCTCAACCATGCGGTCGAACAGCGTCGAGGTGCGCTGGGCCTGCTCCCGCAGCTCGGCCTCTCGGTTGGACCTCTGGCCGGCCAGTTCGCGGCCGTGCGTCTCGGCCTCCGCCTTCCTGAGCATGCGCTCCCTGCCCCAGGCCGCCGCCAGCATGGCAGCTATCGCGACCAGAAGGATGAGGGTCGCCTCCATCCGGCTCACCTCAGGCCTCTGCGGCGAATCGGTATCCGACGCCGCGCACCGTCTCCAGGTGCTGGGCCGCCGTGCCGAGCTTCTCGCGCAGCCTTCGCATATGGGTGTCCACCGTCCGGCTGTCGATCGGGTTCTCGTAGCCCCAGACGTCCTGGAGCAGGCGGTCGCGCGACTGAACCCGTCCCCTTCTGCGGGCGAGGATCTCAAGGAGCCTGAATTCGGTCGCCGTAAGCGTGATCCCCCTTGTCCCCACCTGGACCACATGGCGGGGCACGTCGATCTGGATGTCGCCGACCCTGAGGTGGGCGCCCTGGTCGTCGCCCGTCCGGACCCGGGACAGCTGCTTTCGTATCCTGATGACAAGCTCCCTCGGGCTGAACGGCTTGGTCACGTAGTCATCGGCGCCAAGCTCGAGGCCCAGGACCCGGTCCATCTCCGAGGCGCGGGCCGTCAGCATGATCACGGGGATGGACGCGGTTGAGGGGTCGCGCCGGAGGATCTTGCACACCTCGAGCCCGTCCACCTCCGGCAGCATCAGGTCGAGGACGATGAGGTCGGGGCGCTCGTCCCTGGCTATCGCGAGCGCGCGGGTCCCGTCCTTCGCGAAAATGGGCGTGTAGCCGGCCTCGCGCAGCTTGAAGCCGAGGACCTCGAGCGCGTCCGGCTCGTCGTCAACGACCAGGATTTTCGTCTTCATGGAC
>CAYVKH010000139.1:0-5095 GCA_964451965.1 uncultured Opitutaceae bacterium | reverse complement strand
CTCGCCAGCCGATGAAGATTCCCGCGATGAAGCTCGTGCGCTTCAAGGCGGGCTCTAGCCTCCGGGGGCTGCGCTGAGCGATGATTGAAACGCTGATCACCAGGTTTCGCGCCGTCTACTCGCGCGATCCTGAGATCATCGCCCGCGCCCCGGGCCGGATCGAATTCATCGGCAACCACACCGACTACAACGGCGGATCGGTGCTGGGGGCGGCCATCGACAGGAGCGTGTGGGTCGCGGTCGCGCGCCGCCCGGACGCGATCCGCAGGTTCGCGAGCGAATCTCACCCCGGGCTCGTCGAGCTGCCCGCGGCCGCGATGGAGCGGGTCGTCGGCGCGCAGTCCTGGGTCAACTACCCGCTCGGCGTTCTGGTCGCGATGCGCGCCTCGGGAATCGCGATACCCGCCGGCTTCGACTACATGGCGGTCTCGAACGTGCCCGCGGGCGCCGGCCTGAGCAGCAGCGCGGCCATCGAGCTTTCGTCATGCCTCGCGTTCCTCGAGGCGGCGGGCGCGAGCCTTTCGCTTGAGGCGCTCGTCGCCCTGGGGCGCAAGGCCGAGAACGAGTTCGTGGGGGTTCCCTGCGGGATCCTGGACCAGGGCGTCTCGGGCTTCGGCCGCGTCGACCGCCTTGTCTACATCGACTGCCGCGGGCCGCGCTTCGAGACGGTCCCGCTGCCTGCCGGCTCGAACTTCTGGATCTTCAACACCCACTCGAAGCATGCGCTCATAGACGGCCTCTACTCCGCCCGGCACAAGGAGTGCATGGAGGCGGCCCGCGTCATCGGCGTACCGAGCCTGGTGGACGCCACGCCGACGATGCTCGCCGCGGCGGAGACCAGGCTGTCGCGGACGGCTTTCAAGAGGGCGAGGCACGTGATCGATGAGATCGCCCGCGTCGAGCAGGCCGTCCTTGCGCTCAGGTCGGGGGACCTCGCGGCGGTCGGGAGGCTCCTGCTGGCTTCGCACCGCAGCTCGCGCACATGGTTCGAGAACAGCACGCCCGAGCTCGATTTCTTGGTGGACAGCCTGGAGTCGGAGAAGGGCGTGTACGGGGCGCGCCTCACCGGAGGCGGCTTCGGGGGCGCCGTGATGGCGCTCACCACGGATGCCTTCGGGGAGCAGGGCGTGAAGCGGATCTCGGAGGCCTTTCTCGCGAAGTTCGGCTCCAGGCTTGAGATCATCCACGCGCGCACGGGCGACGGCGCGGCCCTCGTCAAAGCAGGGCGGTGAGCTGCTCGAACCAGGCGTCGACCCGGCCCCGCAGGAAGAGGAAGTAGAGGGCCCCGGCGACCGCGAGCATCGGCCCGAAGGGGACGTGCACGCCCAGGCCTATGTCCGCGGGCTGCCCGTCGGGTGTTTCCGCACGCGGCGCGCCGGAGCCAGGCTTGCCGGCGATCTTCTGCCAGGCAAGGGCCGTCCCTATCCAGACCGTTCCGACGGCCGCACCCCCGAATATCGAGAACATGGCGCCGTGCCAGCCGCAGAAGGCCCCGATGGCGCCCACGAACTTCACGTCGCCGAACCCCATGGCCTCCTTCTTGAGCAGGGCCTCGGCCACGAGCGCGATCCAGAGAACCACGCCCGAGCCGGCTATAATGCCGACCAGCGCGGCGGATCCCGAACGCAGGCCGTCCACCACGTAGAAATCGCCGTGCTGCCCGTGCAGCGAGGGGACGAGCACCGACAGGACGAGCCCCTCCACCGCGAGCCCGATCGAGAAGGAGTCGGGTATGATCATGTGGTCCAGGTCGATGAAGGTCCCGGCGATGAGCGAGCCGAGGAAGACCCAGCCGCAGACCGCGGCCGCCGGCGGCAGGCGCATCCAGCAGGCGAGGAACAGCGCGCCGGTGAGGAGCTCGACGAACGGGTACCGTGCCGAGAACGGGCGGCCGCAGCAGCGGGCGCGGCCCCTGAGGACCAGCCACGAAAGGATAGGGATGTTGTCGTACCATGCGATCGGCGCGCCGCAGGCGCAGGCCGAGCCCGGCCGCACGATCGACCTTCCGGCCGGCACCCGGTAGATCACGACGTTCAGGAAGCTTCCGATGCACGCGCCAAGGACGAAGGCCACCGCCGGGAAGAACCAGGGGTGCATGGATGCCACTTCGGCCAGTGAGCGGATCATGGGGGCAGTCTGGATCGGAATCGTCAGTAGCCAAGTGCCTTCGCTGCCGCCGCCCTCATGACGGGCGCGGTCAGCCGGGAGGGGACCCCCGTCCAGACCTCGAGAGCCTTCGCACCCTGGTGGACGAGCATGCCGAGCCCGTTGGCGCTCGGGATGCCGAGCTCCTGTGCCTGCGCGAGAAGGCGGGTGCGCGGCGGGTTGTAGATCATGTCATAGACGGCTGCGACCCCGTGGAACGCGGCCAGGTCGGCCGGCGGCGCGTCGGAGGGCCGGAGCCCCGCGCTCGTTGCGTTGATGACGAGCGCCCCCGCGGGGACGCCCTCCGGAAGGCGGCCGGCGTCGATGCCGCGGACCGGGATTCCGCGGGCGAGCGGCGCAAGGTGCGCGAGCAGCGAGTCCAGATTCGAGCGCGTGCGGTTCAAGACCCAGAGTCCCGCGCATCCCTCCCTGAGGCATTCGACGGCCGCGCCGCGGGCCGCGCCCCCCGCCCCGAGGAGGACGACGGGAAAGCCCCGAAGGTCGATTCCTAGCTCCTCGCGCACGGAGGTCGCAAGGCCGTAGCCGTCCGTGTTGAACCCGCGCCAGCCCGCTCCCTCGCGCAGGAGGGTGTTCACCGCGCCGACCTCGAGGGCGCCGGGGTCCAGGCCCGAGACCAGCGCCACGGCAAGGACCTTGTGCGGGACCGTCAGGTTGACGCCGCGGAACCCGCGCTCCCCCAGGAGGCCGAGCGCGGCCGGAAGCCGGCCGGACTCGACGTCGAACGCGTGGTACCGCCATCCGGCAAACCGCGGATCCGCGCGCCCCAGCTCGGCCAGCGCCGCGTTGTGCATCTGCGGGCTCAGGGAATGGCCGATCGGGTGGCCGATCACGGCGAGGCCCGTGCCGGTGTGCGGCCAGCTTTCCAGGTCGGACAGGGTGAAGGCGGAATTCAGGACTGCAGGTACCGCTCGTGAGTCGCCTCGAACTCGTCGGCAAATTCCGAGAAGATCTGCGCGCGGGCAAGGTCGCTTGCCGCGGAGTAGTGGTTCGCGAGATTGCGGCAGCTGCGGCAGAGCACCTCGCGAACCGTCGTGGGCGCCAGGTCGGACGGCTTGGGCGAGATGTGGTTGGAGCGAAGCAGCGCAAACACCTCGTCCGCGTCCCTGAAGAGCCCCTGGTCAAAGGGATCGATGAAGAACGGCGCCTCGTCGGCGTAGCACCCGACTACGAAGTGGCCGGGCAGGCCGACCGGCTCCAGCGGGAGGCCGAGGCGCTCGCCCACGAGCAGGTAGAGGACGCTGAGCGAGATCGGGATCCCCTTCCTGCGCATGAGCACCTTGTCGATGAAGCTGTTCATGGGGTCCGTGTACTGCTCCACGTTGCCCCGGAATCCCCACTCATGGAAGAGGACGCGGTTGATGACGCGGCATTTCTCGCGGTTCGAGGAGGGCTCCGAGATCAGCTCGCGGCAGCGGGCCGCCATCTCGTCGATCTCGGCGCGGCATTCGGCGACGTCCAGATGCGGCGTCACGGTGCGGGCAAGCAGCAGCGTGCCGGTCTCGAGCTCGTAGTTCAGGGAGCGGATGAAGGTGCGGAACTCGCTTACGGGATCCTTCAGCTTGAGCTCGTCCATGAACCAGGCGGCATGGCGCGCGAGCACGCGGTTCGAGCTGTGGGCGATCTCCTGCAGCAGGCTCGCCGCGGAGGCCCCGTGGGTCGCGAATCTGGCGAGCAGCGCCCTGCGGACCGTGGGGCTCGGATCGTCGAGGAGGCTCATCAGAGCCTCTCGCTCAGCGGCGCGCAGTGTGTCCGTTTCCACGCCCAAAAGTGGAATCTGTTTTGGCTACGCGTGGCAACAACGGAAGAAAAGAATCGCAGCAGATTCCGCTCGACAATTCACGCGCGCGTGCCGAAGAGGGCCGTCCCGACGCGCACGACGGTGCTCCCCTCGGCGACCGCGGCATCGAGGTCGCCGCTCATTCCCATGGAGAGCACGGCGAGGCGCGCGCCGGAGTTGGTCGCGAGGCGGTCGCGGATCGCGCGCAGGTTCGCAAAGGTCCGCCTCGCGACATCGGGACTGCCGGAGAGCGGAGCGATGGTCATCAGGCCCTCGACCCGCAGGTTCCTGCGCGCGAGCGCCGCGTCCAGGAGGCGCGGCGCATCGTCGGGCTCGGCTCCGGATTTCGCGGGATCGAGCCCTGCGTTGACCTGGAGGAGGACGGCCTGTGCCTTGCCCGCCTCGCCGGCGATCCGGTCCAGGATCTCGAGAAGCTTTGCGCTATCCACGCTCTGGATCCTGTCGAAGTGCAGGACCGCGAGGCGCGCCTTGTTCGACTGGAGGTGCCCGATCAGCTCCCAGGCGACCGCTGCCGAAGTCTGCGCCCGCTTGTCGACCCCCTCCTGGACGCGGTTCTCGCCCACGGCGCGGAGCCCATAGCGCGCCGCAAGCTCCGCTGCTGCCGCCGGATGCGACTTTGTCACCGCAAGGAGCTCCACCTCGCCCGGGTCGCGGTGCGCGAGCGCGCACGCCTGGGCTATCCTCGAGCGTACGGTGTCCGCCCTCAGCTTGAATTCCTCGTAGGACGGCAACATTCCTTTAGTTTAGAAAAACTTATGCTTGGCCTGCCCAAGGGTCCGGCCTTATACTCGGTAATCAACAACCTGCGCTAATCATGCAAATTGAGAATTTTAAGATCTTCGCCGACCTGGTCGAGACAAAGAGTTTCTCCAAATCGGCCAAGTTGAACAGCATCACACAGTCCGCAGTGAGCCAGCAGGCGCGGGCGATGGAAAGGCATTTCAAGGCGCTGCTTGTCGACCGCAGCCAGAAGCAATTCCACCTTACGCGCGAGGGCCAGAGGGTCTACGAGTCGGCGAAGGACGTGCTGCACGCCTACGAGACCCTTCTCTCGGAGCTTCAGGAGATGAAGAAGGTCGTCAGCGGGACCATCCGCATATCGACGATCTATTCCATCGGCCTCCACGAGCT
>CAYVKH010000138.1:0-5204 GCA_964451965.1 uncultured Opitutaceae bacterium | reverse complement strand
TCTCCGGGGTGAGCAGCACCACGGGGGTGGCCCTGGCCGAGGTCTACGAAGTTCCGTAACCGGCAAGCCTGCGCACCGGCGCCCCGGGGAGGTCCCCGGGGACCGGGCGGCGCGCGGGGGACCCTTGACGATGAGCCGCCTTAAAAGGAAATGGGGGACGGGCGGCCTTGCACGGCCGGCGGCGGCGCTTGCCGTCTTCTGCGCCTGCGGGCTTCGCGGCCAGGACGCCCCGACCCTCTCGATCCACTGGGACAAGGCCACGGTGGTCTCAAGGTCCGTGCCCACGCTGCAGGTTGTGGTCAACCCGCCGCTCCGGCCGGGCGAGCCGCTCGGCGCCGCCTCCTACAAGGCCGTGAAGGACCTCGGCGCCGACTACGTGCGCTACGTGCCCTGGCTGCCCTATCCTAGGCTGGCCGTCGCCGAGCTGGAGCCGCCCACGCCGAAGGGGACCTCGTGGGACTTCAGCCTCATCGACCCCATGATGAGGGACTTCCTGGCCGCGACCGACGGGCACCCGACGGTGGTCAACTTCAGCACCCTTCCAGCGTGGCTCTTCAGGACCGACAAGCCCGTCGCCTATCCGGACGACCCCAACAAGGTGGTCTGGAACTACACGCAGGGGACCGAGCTCAGGGACCCAAGCGGCAGGGAGCTGGGCGACTACTACGGCCGCCTCGTGAGCTGGTACGTGAACGGCGGCTTCACGGACGAGAACGGCGTGCGGCACGAGTCCGGCCACCACTACAGCCTGCCGGTGTGGGAGGTGCTGAACGAGCCGGAGTGGGAGCATTCGACGACGCCTGAGCAGTACACGGCGCGCTATGACGCGATCGTCGAGGGCATCCGCCGCGTGAGCCCCGGGACCAGGTTCATGGGGATGGCGCTCGGCGACCCGCGCGGCGGCCCGCGCTTCTTCGAGTACTTCCTCAACCCGGCGAACCACCGGCCGGGCATCCCGATCGACTACATCTCCTACCACTTCTACGCGGTTCCCGCGCGGGCTCAGGCCCCCGGCGACTGGCAGTACAGCTTCTTCGACCAGGCCGACGGGTTCCTGGCGGCGGTGCGCTACATCGAGAGCATCCGCAGGCGCCTCTCGCCTCTGACGGGGACGGACGCCGACGAGCTGGGGGTGATCTCCGCCGACGACCTGTCGCAGAACACTCCCGGCCACGTAATGCAGCCGATCCCGCCCGCCTACTGGAACCTTGCAGGCTCGCTCTACGCCTACCTCTTCATCGAGCTCTCGCGCCTTCAGGTCGACATCATCGGCGAATCGCAGCTGGTCGGCTACCCGACGCAGTTCCCCAGCGTGAGCATGATGAACTGGGAGGACAACCGGCCGAACGCGCGGTTCTGGGTGCTGAAGCTGATCAGGGACTCGTTCCGCCCCGGCGACACGCTGGTGGAAACGACGCTCGGGGGCGGAGGCTCGGAAGGCCTGGCGGCGCAGGCCTTCACGACCTCCGCGGGCCGCAGGCTGCTGCTTGTCAACAAGCGGGACCGGGCCGTCGACGTGCCGCTTCCCGACCCGGACAGGGCGGGCGCGCTGGCCGTGGATGTCCTGACGGGCGACGGTCCCGCGCGCAAGGCGGGCGTGGCGGGCGGCAGCATAAGGCTGGAGCCGTTTGCCGTGGCGGTCGTCAGCTGGTGAGCGTTTCCCGCGCTGCCCGTTCCCGAATTGGCCCGCCCGACGAGGGCAGAGGATGGAGCTGCGAGTGTCTTCCAGTGGGCCTTCTCGTGTACGGCAATTGGCCGCCGCCAAGCCAATCCCTGGCCAAGACCTCCTGAATCCCCTGCGAGCGCCGGATGCCGGAACCGGCTTTGCCGGAGGATATGTTCACGGCTTCGGGTAATACCCTATAGCGCCCCTGCAGCCTACTGCCTAGGCTCGTGAACGCATATGCGGGAGGGCCGCTTCACCCATGGAAGGCAGTCCAAGGCAAAGGTCTCGATTTTGGCACCCATCAATCTGAACCCAACCATCCACCACAAAGAAGCTCATCATGGCTAAGAACGTGGCCGAGGTATTTGTCGAAACGCTTGTCGCCGCAGGTGTCAAACGGGTCTACGGAGTGGCGGGAGATTCATTGAACGGCCTGACGGATGCCATTCGAAAGAATGGCGCGATCGGATGGATTCATATGCGGCACGAAGAGGCCGCGGCGTTTGCCGCCGGGGCCGACGCTCATTTGACGGGCACGCTTGCGGTGTGCGCCGGCAGCTGTGGTCCCGGGAACCTGCATCTGATCAATGGCCTCTTCGATTGCCACCGCAGTCGCGTTCCGGTGCTGGCAATCGCCGCGCAGATTCCGAGTCGCGAAATCGGCAGCGGCTTCTTTCAGGAGACGCATCCTGAACGGCTCTTCAAGGATTGCAGCCATTTCTGCGAACTCGTCTCTCACGAGAGCCAGATCCCGCGGATACTCGGGATTGCGCTGCGCACCGCGCTGACGAGGCGCGGCGTCGCCGTTATCGTCATGCCCGGCGATGTTGCTCTGTGCAAATGTTCCTCGGCGCCGCTTCCCCTTGGTATCTTGGGCGCCGCATCTGTCGAGCGCCCTTCCGACATCGAGTTGGGCAAGGCCGCCAAGCTGCTCAATGCCGCGGACAAAGTGACCATCTTGGGGGGCGCCGGCTGTGAGGGGGCGCATGCGGGTCTCCTCGCTTTGGCTGAAAGGCTGAAAGCACCCATCGTCCATGCCCTGCGCGGAAAGGAATTCATCGAGTATGACAATCCCTACGATGTAGGCATGACGGGTCTGATCGGGTTTTCTTCCGGTTATCACGCAATGATGAACTGCGACGTGCTCCTGGTGCTCGGGAGCGACTTCCCCTACCAGCAATTCTATCCCAAGGAGGCGAAGATCATCCAGGTCGACCGGCGCGGCGAACAGATCGGAAGGCGAGCGCGGGTGGATCTGGGGTTGATTGGCACCGTGAACGACACGCTGGCGGGGCTTGGGCCGCTGATTCGGGAAAAGACCGAGCGCGCGTATCTGGATCTGTGCATCGATCATTACCAGAAGGCGCGGAAAGCGCTGGATGATCTGGCGAAAGGCGAGCCGGGTCATACGCCGATCCACCCGCAGTTTGTCGCCAAGGTTCTGGACGAGGTCGCCGCCGAAGACGCGGTGTTCATCTGCGACGTAGGCACTCCCACCATATGGGCGGCTCGCTACCTGCGCATGAACGGCAGGCGCCGCCTGCTGGGTTCGTTCACGCACGGATCGATGGCGGCCTCCGTGCCGCAGGCCATCGGGTCGCAGGTCGCATTCCCAGGGAGGCAAGTGATCACGCTCTCCGGCGATGGCGGACTCGCCATGCTGCTGGGCGACATCCTGACGCTGCCGCAGCTGAAGCTGCCGGTGAAGATGGTGGTGTTCAACAACAGCTCCCTGGGCCTGGTGGAGCTGGAGATGAAGGCGGCGGGTTTGGTCGGCTTCGGCACCGACCTGGTCAATCCCGACTTCGCCAGGCTGGCCGAGGCAGCTGGCATCCTTGGCCTGCGGGTTGAGAAACCCGACGAGCTGCGCCCGGCCCTGACGCGGGCTCTCCAGCATGACGGGCCGGCCCTCGTTGACGTGATCGTCAATCGCCAGGAGCTTTCGATCCCACCGAGCATCAGTGCGGAGCAGGCGCTCGGTTTCGGGCTTTACATGGCCAAGGCGGTGCTGAGCGGTCGTGGCGACGAAGTGATCGATCTATTGAAGACAAACCTCTTTCGCTGAGAATGGTCCCGATGCGGGCGACCGCCAACAATGCCGAGCTTATCCGCGCAAGCTGCTGGCCTGCGGTCGAAGCGCTCGGGTGGGCCGAGGGCGGGTCTACTTCCTCTCCGATTCGCTCGACGGCGCGCTGGTCGGCGACGCTGTCTTCTTCGAGAACCGAAATGCCGCCGCGCCCGCCACGATGAAAAAGACCAAAATGGCCACGATGATCGACAGATTCACCTTCGTCGTCCGCCGGTGCACGTTCACCTCGGGGAATCCGCTGCTCTCTTTGTCGATCGACATCTAGTTACCGACACCGTGCGCCTGCGTCAGTGCCCGCCCGAGGCGAATAATGGCCGTTGCTCAGGGGCCGCTATTGCCAGCAGTGCTTCCAGCCCGAAACCGCGATGCGGGATGAAGTTGGGGAAACCCGAGGGACTCTGCGGCTGGGCGGCGGCCTTTACTGCGAGATCTGGCGTTTGTGGGCCGGGCTCCATTGCCCGTGGCTCCGGCGTCTAGAGAATGCGATCCCGCGGCGATCGTCGGCATAGATCGGCGGGAAAGACTCCTCGGAGTCGGGTAACACCCCATGGTCCCCGGCCGCCTCCGGGCGTACGCTCGCGAGCGCAGAAGCCGGAGGTCCGCTTCTCAGATGAATGGCGGATAGAAAGGGTGGAGGGAATAGTCTTGGTCACGGAATATCAAAGAAGCCCAATGCGAGACATTTGCCGCGGCGAATGGGACCCAAGGCATTGCGCCCGAGAGTAAGGACCACCAATGGCTCAAGGCGACAAATCCAGCTACACTGACAAGCAGAAGCGTCAGGCGGAGCACATTGAAACCGGCTACGAGAAGAAGGGGCTAAGCGTGAAGACCGCGGAAGCGCGGGCATGGGCAACCGTCAATAAGCTCACGGGCGGCGGCAAGAAGAGCGGTTCCGGCAGGATGAAAGGATGAATTGAATATGGCGCAGCCAATCCAACCAGTCTCGGAGCGGTTTCCCGCATTGGAGGAGCAGGAAATCACGTTCACGTATTACGCTCCCGATGCCAGGGCGGTGCGACTGGCCGGCACTTTTAACGGCTGGCATCCGGAGGCCAACCCACTTGAACGCTTGGGGTCCGGAGCTTGGGCCGCACGGTTGATGCTCAGGTCAGGCCAGTACGAGTATCGGTTCGTCGAGGACGGCATCTGGACCGAAGATCCGGGGGCTCCAAGGAGCGCGGCGAATCCTTATGGAGAATTCAATTCAGTTCTCATGGTGGGATTGGCAGACAGGACAGACCTGTTGTAACGTGATGGATGGACCCTGGGTCGAGAAATCTGGCGCGATATCGCAAGAGCCTCGCCGGCCCGCTGCCTGATGCCTTGGGAATCGTGAGGGCCGCCCTGTTCCGCCAATAGCGACGCGAACTGCGCCCGACTTGAATCAAGACATTCCGACATGAATGATCTCTTCTTCGCCCGCTCGCAGATGGCGATGTCCCTGGC
>CAYVKH010000137.1:0-5330 GCA_964451965.1 uncultured Opitutaceae bacterium | reverse complement strand
TGGTGTTGCACGGGTTCCCGACCACGAGGACGTGCACCCCCGGGGAGGCGTTCTTAGCGATCGCGCGCCCCTGACCCGTGAAGATCTTCCCGTTGATTCCCAGCAGGTCCTTTCGCTCCATGCCGGCCTTGCGGGGAACCGAGCCCACGAGGAGGGCCCAGTCCACCGCCTTGAACCCCTCGTCGAGCGACGCGGTCGGGACGACTCCCTTGAGAAGGGGGAAGGCGCAGTCCTGGAGCTCCATCACCACGCCGCCCAGGGCGGGCAGGGCCGGCTCGATCTCTATCAGGTGAAGGATGACGGGCTGGTCGGCGCCGAACATTGATCCCGAGGCGATCCTGAAAAGGAGGGAGTAGCCGATTTGACCGGCCGCGCCGGTTACGGCCACGCGTATGGGTGATTTCATGGGAAGGCGGAATGTAGCGGTTTTGGGAAGGAGCGCACTAAGGAAATTTGCGCGCGGCCGGGCCCGGGGGCCGGCCCTCTGGCAGATTGCAGCGCCGTGTTTTTTGTGGTCATTTGGGCCCGGCGCCGCGGCACCCCATCCCATGAACATCCGGAGAATCATCGCGCTTTTCGCCGGCATGGCCCTCCCCCTCGGCGCAGGCGCCCAGGAGGTCGGCGACCGCGTCGGATCGATCGAGCGCCTCGATCCGTCGATCGACGCCCTTGTCGGGCCCGACGCCGCGATCGAGGTGATCGGGTCGGGCTTTGCGTGGAGCGAGGGCCCGGTATGGCGGAAGAAGGGCGGCTACCTTCTTTTCAGCGACATCCCGAACAACACGGTCTACCGGTGGAGCAAGGGGGAGGGGCTCTCGGTTTTCCTGCGGCCGGCCGGCTTCGCGGAAGATGAGCCGTTCGGCGCCGAGCTGGGCACCAATGCGCTGGCCTTCGACCCTCAGGGCCGCCTGGTCTTGTGCGACCAGGGCAACCGGCGGGTCGCGCGCCTGAACGAGGGGAAGTTCACGAAGACGGTGCTGGCGGACCGCTACGACGGAAGGCGGCTGAACAGCCCCAACGACCTGGCCTACCGCTCCAACGGCGACCTCTATTTCACGGACCCCCCGTACGGGCTCCAGGGCCAGAATGAGAGCCCGCGCAAGGAGCTGAATTCCAACGGCGTCTACAGGCTCGACGCTCGCGGGAGGGTGTCCCTGGTGATTCGGGACCTGACGTTTCCCAACGGCATCGCGTTCTCCCCTGACGAGAGGACGCTCTATGTCCAGGTGTCGGACCCGAGGAATGCGGTGTGGATGGCCTATGATGTCCTGCCCGACGGGAACGTGGCGCGCGGACGCGTCTTCTTTGATGCGAATGCGCTTGTCCGGGCCGGCAGGAAGGGCCTTCCCGACGGGATGAAGGTCGACCGGAAGGGGAACATATTCGGAGGGGGCCCGGGCGGGGTCCTGATCCTGAGCCCGGAGGGCCGGCATCTGGGCACCATCGTCACGGGGCAGGTCACCTCCAACTGCGCCTTCGGGGACGACGGCTCGACCCTGTACATGACGGCGGATCATTACGTCATGCGCATCCGCCTCAAGACGCGGGGCGCTGGTTTCTGAGATGAGGGCTCTTGTGCTCAAGGAATACGGACGCCTCGTGGTCGAGGAGGTGGAAAGGCCGCGGCCCGGGCCGGACGAGGTGCTTGTCCGGGTCAGGGCGTGCGGAATCTGCGGAAGCGACGTCCACGGCATGGACGGCAGCACCGGAAGGCGCATTCCCCCGCTCATCATGGGCCACGAGGCCGCGGGCGAGGTCGCCGAAATGGGCGCGGAGGTCGCGGGCTGGAGGCGCGGCGACCGGGTCACGTTTGACTCGACGGTGTACTGCGGCCGGTGCTGGCACTGCCTGCGCGGCGAGGTGAACCTCTGCGACGAGCGCCGCGTGCTGGGGGTCTCCTGCGCGGAGTACCGGCGGGACGGCGCCTTTGCCGAGTACGTGGCCGTGCCCGGGCGCATACTCTACCGCCTGCCGGAAGGCCTGGGATTCGAGAAGGCGGCGATGGTCGAGGCGGTTTCGGTTGCGGTGCACGCCGTGAGGAGGACGCCGCTCGAGGCGGCCGCGAGCGTTGAGGTGGTGGGCGCCGGCATGATCGGGTTGCTGGTCGTCCAGGTCCTGAGGGCGGCGGGTTGCGGGCGGGTGATCGCAATCGACATCGACGACGGCCGCCTGCAGCTCGCGCTGAGGCTCGGAGCAACCGCGGCGCTGCGGGCGGATTCGGCCGACCTGGCCGGGACGGTCCGCGGCCTCTGCGGCGGGCGCGGCGCCGACGCGGCCTTCGAGGTCGTCGGGTTCTCAAGGACCGTGGGCGCCGCCATCGCCTGCGTCCGCAAGGGCGGCAGCGTGACGCTGGTCGGCAACGCCGAGGCGCGGGCCGAGCTGCCGCTTCAGGCCGTCGTCACCCGGCAGGTGACGCTGATAGGCACGTGCGCGTCCGCCGGGGAGTACCCCGAATGCCTCGGGCTGATCGCGGGCGGGAAGGTCAACGTGACCGACTTCATCAGCGCGGCTGCGCCGCTCGAGGAGGGCGCGGGATGGTTCCAGCGGCTGCGCTCGAAGGAGAAGGGCCTCATGAAGGTCCTGCTCTTGCCCTGAACACTGGGGAAGGACACGCCGCGGCAACAAACCCATGGGAAGACTTAAGACCGCCCTGGTCGGTGCAGGAAAGGTGGCCCACCTCCATGCCGCGGCGCTGCGCGCGCTGCCGGAGTCGGAATTCGTGGGCGTCTGCGGCCATCCGTCGGACCGGCTTCGCGCCTTCGGCGAGAGGTACCGCGTGCCGTCGTTCAGCGATGTCGGCGAAATGATCCGGAGGACGGGCGCGCAGGCGCTCTGCGTGTGCACGCCCCATCCCGGCCACGCGGCGCCCGCGATCGAGGCCGCCCGCGCGGGTGTCCACGTGCTGGTCGAAAAGCCGCTGGCGTCGACCCTGGCGGACTGCGACGCGATGATGGCCGCTGCTGCTGCGGGGCGGGCGGTCATCGGCGTGGTCTCGCAGCGCCGGTTCTATCCGGCCTGCCAGCGGATCCGCGCCGCGCTCGACGCGGGCCGCCTCGGAAGGCCGGTGCTCGGGACGGCGACCATCCTCGGCTGGCGCGACGAGGCCTACTACCGAAGCGACCCCTGGAGGGGCAGCTGGGCGGGCGAGGGCGGCGGAGTCCTCGTCAACCAGTCCCCGCACCAGCTGGACCTTCTCCTGTGGTACATGGGCGAGGCGGAGGAGGTCTTCGGCTACTGGGGAAACCTGAACCACCCCACCATCGAGGTTGACGACACGGCTGTCGCCGTCGTCCGGTTCAAGGGAGGCTCCCTGGGCAGCATCGTCGTCAGCAACAGCCAGAACCCGGGCATCAACGCCCGCGTCTCGGTGCACGGAGCCAACGGCGCATCGGTCGGCGTCCAGACCGACGGCGGCGCCATGTTCATCGCCGGCAGCACCAAGATCGCCGACGCCGCGTTCAACGACGTCTGGACGATTCCCGGCGACGAGAACATGCCCGAGAAGTGGAAGCGGGAGGATGCCGCGGTCTTCGGCGACGGCGACCCCATGGAGTATTTTCACCGCGTCCAGATAAGCGATTTTCTGGGCGCCGTCCTCGCCGGCCGCCCGCCGGCCGTGACGGCCGCCGACGGACGGCGCACGGTCGAGCTGTTCACGGCCATCTATCGCGCCACCCGCGACGGCAGGCCCGTGCGCCTTCCCCTGGGGGCGGAGTAGCCGGCGCGCAGGCCCAGATGCCAAGCCCCGCCACCACGCATGTCCGATTCCGTGTCGCGGGCATGCTCTTCGTCACGGTTGCGATCAACTATCTCGACCGGAGCAACCTTTCCGTGGCGGCCACCGAGCTGGCCCGCGACCTCAGGCTCGATCCCGTCCGTCAGGGCCTGATCTTCTCGGCGTTTGGCTGGACCTACGCGTTCTTCCAGGTTCCGGGCGGCTGGCTCGTGGACAGGATCGGCCCGAGGCCGCTGTACGCGGCGGTCTGCGGGCTCTGGTCGCTCGCGACCCTTGCGCAGGGGTTCGCGCACACCTTCCTCGTCCTCCTCGGGCTTCGCCTGCTCCTCGGGATCTTCGAGGCCCCGGCGTTTCCAATATGCAACCGGCTGGCCACCGCCTGGTTCCCCGAGAGCGAGCGCGCGGGCGCCATCGGGTTCTACACGGCGGGCCAGTATGCCGGACTCGCGTTCATCACCTACGTGCTCGTCCGGGCGCAGGCCAGGTTTGGCTGGCACTCGGTGTTCTTCATCACCGGGGGCATCGGCCTTGCCTGGGCCGCATTCTGGTACCTCGCATACCGCGATCCGTCGCAGAACCCCCGACTCTCACCGGAAGAGCGCGACCACATCCGCGCAGGCGGGGGCTGGGTGGACGGGCAACACGCGCCCGACCGCGCGCTTGCGCTCAACGCCGCCGACCTGCGCCTCGTCCTCACCAAGCGCAAGCTCTGGGGCATCTACATCGGCCAGTTCTCGCTGAACGCCGTCCCCTGGTTCTTCCTCACCTGGTTTCCCACGTATCTGGTCACGAGCCGCCACATAAACCTCGCCGGGGAGGGGGTCCTCTCGTCGCTTCCGTTCATAGCCGCGTTCTGCGGGGTGATCGCCGGCGGATTGCTCTCGGACAGGCTCGTCAGGCGCGGCGTGTCGCCCGCGGCCGCCCGGAAGATCCCCATCATCGGGGGGATGCTCCTGTCCACCTGCGTGGTCGGCGCCAACTTTGTCTCCGACCCGAGATGGATCGTCTTCTTCCTGACGGTCTCGTTCTTCGGCAATGGCTTTGCGTCGATCACGTGGGTGCTCGTGTCCCTCATGGCTCCCAGGAGGCTCCTCGGCTTGACAGGCGGCGTCTTCAACTTCTTCGGCAACCTGGCGGCGATGGTGGTCCCGCTCGTGATCGGGGTGATCGTCAAGTACGGGGGCTTCGCCCCTGCCCTGGCGTTCGTTTCGGCCGTGGCGCTGACCGGCGCCCTCTCCTACATATTTCTCGTGGGATCGGTCGAGCGGATAGCCGACGCCGAGGCGTAGCCCGCCCGGCGGGCCGCTCCGCCGCCGGCCTACGGCGAAAAGCGGGCGGCCAGGGCGGAATGGACCTCCCGGATGAGGGATTCGGTCGTCGGCCAGTCGATGCAGCCGTCGGTTATCGAGACGCCGCGTTTCAGCTTCTCGACGGGCTGGGGGAAGGGCTGGCTGCCCGCCAGCAGGTTGCTCTCGATCATCGCACCCATGATCGAGGTGTTTCCGGCCGCGATCTGGGCGAGGAGCGCCCGCATCACCTCGGGCTGGCGCTCCGGCTTCTTCGCCGAGTTGTCGTGGGAGCAGTCGACCAGGAT
>CAYVKH010000136.1:0-5376 GCA_964451965.1 uncultured Opitutaceae bacterium | reverse complement strand
GGTGCAGGGGCATGGGATAGATGAGGTCCGTCCCGACTCCGCGCGCCGCCAGGTGCTCGCGCAGCGCGTCGCGGCGCGGATGGGTGATCGTGAACTGGTGGTAGACCGACTCCCCGTACGCGGGCGCGGCCGGAAGCCTCGCCCCCTCGAGCCTGATCCCGTCGAGGTACGTCCGGGCGATCGCCCTGCGCCGCGCGGTCCAAGAGGCCAGGTGGGGCAGCTTCACGTTGAGAAGCGCCCCCTGGAACCCGTCCATGCGGAAATTCCCCCCGATGACCTCGTGGTGGTAGCGCTTTCCCATCCCGTGGACGCGCACCCTCCTCGCCATGGCCATCACGTCCGGCCTTCGCGACACGAAGGCCCCGCCCTCGCCGCACCCGCCCAGGTTCTTCGTGGGGTAGAAGCTGAAGGTGCCCGCGTCGCCGAGGAGACCGACCGGCGTCCCCTTGTACCGCGCGCCGACGGCCTGCGCGCAGTCCTCGATGACAAACAGCCCGTTCTTGCGCGCCACCGCCATGATCTCGTCCATCCTCGCCGGCAGGCCGAAGAGGTGCACGACGACAACCCCCTTCGTCCGCGGCGTGATGGCGGCCTCGAGCGCCGCCGGATCGAGGTTGAACGTGTCCCCCTCGATGTCGGCGAAGACCGGCCTCGCCCCCACGTAGGTGGCGCCCCATGCGGACGCGATGAAGGTGAAGGGCGGGACGACGACCTCGTCGCCCGGACCGAATCCCGCGACCATCGAGGCGACGTGCAGCGGGGACGTGCCGCTGTTCATCCCCAGGGCGCCCGGGTACCCGAGCGCCGACGAGAAGTTCCTCTCGAAGTCCTCCACGTCCTTACCGAGGCAGAAGCGCGTGGCGTCGTAAGTCGCCGCGAGGGCGGCAAGCGCCTGGTCCCGCAGCGCCCTGTGCTGGAGGGCAAGGTCAAGGAACGGGACCTTCATGCGAGCGCCTTCACGAGCTCCGCCACCAGCTCGTCGATCCCGGGCGTCCGGGCCTCGAAGTCGACGCTCAGGCCGACCTTGCGCATGGTGTCGCTCGTCTGCGGGCCGATGCTTCCGTTGACCGGCTTCCTGGCGCCCTTCTCGAGCCTCAGCACATCCCCCTGGTCGACGAAGCACTGGGCGGACGAGGAGCTTGCAAAGAGGACGGCGTCCGCCCCCTTCCGGCGGAAGTCGGCCGCGGCGCCATCCGACGAGAGATCCACCGCCTCGGTCTTGTACACCTGGAGGCAGTCGACGATCGCGCGGGCCTCTTCGAGCCTCCTTACGAGGACGTCCCGGTTCAGGTTGCCCGTGACGACAAGGACCTTCGCGTTGTCCATGCTCCCGGTGTCGATCAGCTCGCCGGCGAGCGCCTCGGCCGTCGCCTTCCCCGGGCTGCATTCAACCTTCACGTGCAGCTCGGCCACGGCCTTCGAGGTGGAATCCCCGACGCAGGCGACGCGGATGAGCCCGAGCGAGCGGATGTCGTCGAATATCCTGAAGAACTCGTCGAAGAAGTGCCGGACCCCGTTCGCGCTCGTGAACACGAGCCAGTCGTAGCCCCCGAGCTCCAGCATCACGTCCGCGAGCGCCTGGTTGGAGACCTCCTTGGAGATGCGGATGACCGGCAGCTCGACCACCTCGGCACCGAGGACCTGGAGCCTGACCGCGAGCTCGGAAGCCTGGTCCCGCGTCCGGGTCACCACGATTCGCCGCCCCTCGAGTGGAAGATTCCGGGACTCAGCCATGGGGATCGGCGGCCCTTTTCAGCCCGAGCTGCCCGAGTATCCGGGCGGCGGCGGCGACCGGGGACGCGAAGTCGTCCCCTGTCACGGCAATGGTCCTCAGGCCCACGTCCTCGTGGAAGAAGAAGAGCGTGTCGCCCGTCGCGTGGGCGCCGAGCGCGGTGTGGCATCCGCCGCCAAGCGCGGACTGGATCGCCCGCTCGAGCCCGAGCCCCCGGGCGGTCGCCGCGTCGAAGACCCCGGCAAAGCCGGCCTCGTCCTCGGACCGGCACTGGATCGCGATCGCCCCCTGGCCCACCGCGGGGACCATGCTCTCGAAGCCGATCGAGTGGAACTCGACGCCTGGCCAGGAACCTATCCCGAGGCGCTTCAGGCCCGCGGCCGCAAGGATGGTTCCATCGGCCGCGTTGCGCTCGGCGATCTTCTTGAGCCTCGTGTCGACGTTTCCGCGGATCTCCACGAACGCCATGTTCGCGAAGAGGAGCGCGGCCTGGTGCCGGCGCCGGGGGCTGCCGGTCGCGAGCGTCTTCGGGGCGGCGACGCCCGAGCGCAGGATGAGCGTGTCCCGAGGATCCTCGCGCGGGAGGTAGCCCGCCGTGCTGAGCCCCGGGGCGTTGTCGCCCGGAAGGTCCTTCGCGCTGTGCACGGCCAGGTCGGCCTCCCTGCGGAGCAGCGCCGCCTCGAGCTCCCTCGTGAAGAGGCCCTTGCCGCCCTTCTCCTCAAGGGACCATTCCGCCTGCTGGTCCCCCGTCGTGACCAGCTTGAGGAGCTCGCACACGGCGCCGGTGCGCTCGCGAAGGTACGCGGCGGCGAGCTCCGCCTGGGCGAGCGCGAGCGGGCTCTTGCGGGTCGCGAGGACGAGTTTCTTTCCCATTCTCAGGCGCCCCGCTGGCAGGGGGGCGGTTAGTACGAGGCCTGAACGCCCTTCAGGTTCTTCTTCGTCATCCAGGGCATCATGCCGCGCAGGCGCTGGCCCGTCTTCTCGATCTGGTGCGCCGCGCCCTTCTTCAGGAGCCGGTTGTACTTCCTCAGGCCGCCCTTGTACTCGGCGACCCACTGGCGGGTGAACTTCCCTGTCTGGATTTCCTTGAGGATCTTCCGCATCTCCCGCTTGGTGGCCGCGTTCACGATGCGCGGGCCGCGCGTGATGTCGCCGTACTTCGCGGTCTCGGACACCGAGAACCGCATCCCGGCGATCCCGCTCTCGTACATCAGGTCGCAGATGAGCTTCAGCTCGTGGAGGCATTCGAAGTAGGCCATCTCGGGCTGGTAGCCCGCCTCGACAAGGGTCTCGAATCCGGCCTGCACGAGCGCGCTGGCGCCGCCGCAGAGGACCGCCTGCTCGCCGAACAGGTCGGTCTCCGTCTCCTCCTTGAAGGTGGTCTGCAGGACGCCGGCCCGCGTCGAGCCGATCCCCTTCGCCCACGCGAGCGCCGCCTTCTTCGCCTTCCTCGAGCGGTCCTGGAAGACCGCGACCAGGGCCGGCATGCCCTTGCCCTCGACATAGAGCCTGCGGACCATGTGCCCGGGCCCCTTCGGGGCGACCATGATGACGTCGATGTCCTTGTGCGGCTTGATGAGGCCGAAGTGAACGGCGAGGCCGTGGCTGAAGAGCAGGGTCTTCCCCTTCGAAAGGTTCGGGAGGATGTCGCTCTTGTACACGGCGGCCTGCCTCATGTCCGGGAGGCCCACCATGATCACGTCCGCGCGGCGGACCGCCTCGGCCGTGTCGAACACCTTGAAGCCGTGCTGCCTGGCGACGGCGCGCGACTTTGAGCCCGGATAGAGGCCGATGATTACGGTGCAGCCGCTGTCCCTCAGGTTCAGCGCGTGGGCGTGGCCCTGGGAGCCGTAGCCCAGCACGGCGAGCGTCTTGTTCTTGAAGACGCCGAGGTCGGCGTCGTTGTCGGTGTAAACTTTGGCAGGCATGGTTAAATTCGGCTGGGGCCGCGCGTCACCGCGTGAGGGCGAGCCGTCCGGTCCTGGCGATCTCCACTATCCCGAACGGCCCGAGGAGGCCGAGGAACGCGGCCACCTTGTCCTCGTCGCCCGTCAGCTCTATGATCAGCGAATCCTGCGCCATGTTGGCGATCCTGGCGCGGAATATCTCCTTGATCTGGAGGATCTCGGGGCGCGTCTTCGCGTCCGCCCGGACCCTGACGAGAACCAGCTCGCGCGCTATGGTCTGGCCCTCCTTGAAGTCCCTGACCTCCACGACGTTCACGAGCTTGCGAAGCTGCTTCGTGCACAGGTCGAGCGCGGCGTCATCCCCCTTGAGGACCATCGTGATCCTCGAAAGGGCGGCGTCGTGGGTGGGCGCGACGTTGAGGGAGTCGATGTTGAAGCCGCGGCCGGAAATCATTCCGGCCACGCGCGCCAGGACTCCAAACTTGTTCTCAACGAGGACTGAGATGGTGTGTAGCATGGTGTGCTTGTGGGCGTTGTGCGGGGCTGAACCCAGAGCACAACGGGTCCTAAGGTCAACCAAGCCTCGACCCAAAAGGGAAGCATAAACGGCGGGCCCCGCGGCCCGTGCCCCGCCCCGTCCGGAGACGCAGAGGCTGTTGGAGCAAGAGGTTGCCAATTTGACGCAACCGATGAACCCTTGCCCTGTCATGCTGAAACCCCGCATGCATATCCGCCTGGTGCCCCGCGCGGCGCTGGCCATCGCGGCACTGGGTTCCGCCTGCCTTGGCGCCGCGCCCGGGGCCCAGAACGAACAGGCGACCGTCGACGGGCCGGCCGGAGCGCGGCTGAGGATCGAGGCCAGGGAGCCCCACGTCGTGCGCGTCTGGATGAAGGCCGCGGGCGACTTCGCGCGCCAGCCCTCGCTCGCCATGGATGCAGCGGCGGACACGCACAGCACGCTCACGCGGTCCGAGAAGGGCGACCAGGTCGTGGTCGCCACGGGCGCGCTCGAGGTCCGGATAAGCCGCTCGACGCTGGCGTTCGAGGTGCGCGCCTCCGACGGCGGGCCCGAGCTGCTTGCCGACGCCCGTATCGGCGCGCAGGCGGGCGGCGCGTGGACCCTCACCGGGACGCTTGCGGCCGGGGAGCGCCTCTTCGGGCTGGGACAGGACAACCACAACAACGGCCGGCTGGACCGGCGCGGCGTCATCCGCGAGCTCTGGGCGGGGCAGCAGATCAACTCCGGCAACGTCACCGCCGAGTACCCGGTGCCCCTTCTTCTGAGCACCGGCCGCGACGGGCACGCGTACGGCGTCTTCTTCGACAACGTCCACCGGCTCCGGTTCGACCTCGGCCACACCCGTGCGGACCAGCTGCGCGTCGACGCGGACGGCGGCGAGATCGACCTCTATGTCATCGACGGGCCCCGCCTCGCCGACGTGATCGAACGCTACACGGGCATGACCGGCCGGCCGTCGCTGCCGCCGCTCTGGACCCTGGGATACTGGCAGAGCAAGTGCACCTACTACGACTGGAACGCGCTCGACGAGGCCTACAACCAGCTGAACGCGCGCGGTTTCCCCGTCGACGTCATGGTCATCGACGCCGACTGGCCCGAGGTGGTCACGGACTACGTCTGGGCCAAGCGGTGGATCGACTCGGCCCACGGGCTAACCCCGGCGCAGAAGATCGCGGACTACGCCAGGAAGGGCGTGAAGATCGTGATGTCCCAGTCGG
>CAYVKH010000135.1:0-5465 GCA_964451965.1 uncultured Opitutaceae bacterium | reverse complement strand
CGAGCTCGGCGCCGTCGCGCTTGCGCGCGATCACGTGTTGGGGGAACAGGACGGTGCCCATGACACGCCTCCCCTACGGGGGGAAGGCTGCGGAGGCACGCTAAATCACTTCTTTTGGCCGAAAACCGACTTCGCAATGTCGAACGGGGCCCGGGTCAGCCGCGAGATCGTGGACTCGGATTCCTTCTCATCCTGCGCCTCCTCCCTGGCAAGCGAGGCCTGGAGCTCGATCTGGCGGATGCGCTCCTCGTGCGCGGCGACCGCCTGCTCCCGCGCGTCGAGCGCGTCCAGCTCGCCCTGGATGGCTATCCGGTCGTCGCGCAGGTGCGCCTGCTCGGCCTCGAGGATCGAGCGGGCCCTGTAAAGCTTGTCCCAGGCCGCCTGGAGCGCGGCATAGCCGTGCGGATCCGCACTGTCGCTCTCGAAGGGCGGGGTGCTGTCGTCGGACTCAATCGGGGTGTGAATGCCGGAATGGCCGCGGCGCTTGAGGCTGAGCTCCGGCCGAAACTGACTCTGGAATGGCGCAGTTGAATTCATGGGCGGCGTTGGGGGATCTTCACTATTATTAGATGGGGACATTTCCCTAGGTGACACCGATTAGACCATATGCGGTTGCTAAACACCATTGGTCCGGACCCATTTTACACGCCGTTTACACAAAGCCAGCCTCCTTTCGTACGGTATTTACGTATCAGGTCCTGAAAATCACGCCCTCACGCCTGAACATGAAGACGGCCAGGGCCAGGGCCGCCGCGGCATAGAGGGCCGTGGACCCGAAGATCACGGCGATGTAGCCCCAGTGCCAGACCCCGGAGAGCATCTCCTTGCAGACGAGCGAGACGTTGGCGACGGGGACCAGGGCCCGGTGGTAGTTGAGGTCGATTCCCGGAAGGAGCCCGATCCCGCACGGAACGATGATGATGAACACGAGCGGCGTCATGTAGCTCTGCGCCTCCTTCGCGCTCTTGGCAAAGAGGCACACGCAGAACACGACCGCCGAGAAGAGCACCGCGATCGGCAGCACCATGGCGAGGACGCCCAGGATCCCAAGGAGGTCTATGGTGGGCGTCATCGCCCCGGCCGGGCCCATCCCCGCGGTCGCCGTCCCTATCGTGGAGCCGATGATCAGGAGCGAAAGGCTCAGCGAGATCAGCGAGAACGCGACCGCGGAGAGGGCGCCCGTGAGCACCATGAGGAACTTCCCGAGGACGATGTCGGTCCTGGCGGCCGGGCAGCACAGGAGGGTCTCCATCGTGCCCCTCTCCTTCTCCCCCGCGGTGAGGTCCATCGCCGGGTACATGGCGCCCGTGAAGCAGAGCAGGATGAGGAAGTACGGCACGAAGCCCCCCATCAGGTTTCCGCCGACCTTCTCCGGCGGTGCGACGTTGGCCTCCTGCACCTCGAACGGGCGCGCGATCGAGGCGGGCAGGCCGCGGTCGGCCAGGAGCCTTGCCGTCGCCCGCGACCGGAGCCCCGTGAAGAAGTTGCGCAGCTGCTCCACCGCCAGGCCCGACTTCAGCTCGCCCTGGTAGTCGTAGAGGGTGATGGCGGGGGCCGAGCCCGACCCGAGCGCCCCCTCGAATCCCGCCGGGATCTCGACCGCCGCCCGGACCCTCTTGTTCGAGATGAGGGCCTTCCAGTCGGCGGACGCGCGCTCGAGCCGGAATTTGCCCGTCTTTTCGAGCTCCGCGCGGATCCCGGGCGAATCGGCGCCGCCCAGGACCATGATCCTCGGGATCTCCTCCCTCGCCTTCGAGACGATCACCGCGGTCGCCTTCACCACGACCAGCATGAGCGCCGGCATTATGAAGGTCGGGATCACGATCGTGGACACCAGGGTGCGCTTGTCGCGCAGCGAGTCCCGGAGCTCTTTCCCGTAGATCGTCCCGATCACGCGCCAGCTCATTTGGCCTCCTTGGGACAGACGATCCTGACGAAGCATTCCTCCAGGTCGGCCTCGCCCGTCCGCTCCTTCAGCTCGGCAACGGTGCCCTCGGCCCGGATCGCGCCCTCGTGGATGATCCCGACCACGTCGCAGAGCTTCTCCGCCTCGCTCATCACGTGGGTCGAGTAGATCACCGTCTTGCCCCTGCCGCGGCACTCGCGGACAAACCGGACGATCGAGCGGGCCGTCATGACGTCGAGGCCCAGCGTAGGCTCGTCGAATATCATCACCTGCGGGTCGTGGATGATCGTGCGCGCGATCGACGTCTTCTGCTTCATCCCCGTGGAGAGCTTCTCGCAGCGCCGGTCAAGGAAGTCGTGCATGTCGAGCTCGTCGGCGAGCAGGCGCATCCGCTCCCTGAGGGCCGGCTCGCCGAGCCCGTTCAGGCGCCCGAAGTAGGTGATCATCTCGCGGGCCGTGAGCCGGGCATATAGGGCCGTGCTGGTCGCCAGGAACCCGACGTTTGCCCGGACCCTGTCCGGCTCGCGGACCACGTCGTAGCCCGCGACGACGGCGGTCCCGCTCGTCGGCTTGAGCAGCGTCGCGAGCATCCGGAGCGTGGTCGTCTTGCCCGCCCCGTTCGCACCCAGGAGGCCGTAGATCCGGCCGGGTTCCACCCGGAACGACACGCCGTCCGCCCCGCGGATCTCGCCCCTCTTCTTGTCGCGGAAGACCTTGGTGAGGAGCCTGGCTTCGATCATGTCTCCGGAATGCCCGGTATCCCGCGGTTCACAAGCTCATCCGCTCCCGGAACTCCTGGGCCTGCCTCCGGCTGAGCTCCACCTTCGCCCCGCCCTTCAGGTGCACGAGGAGCCCGCTGCTGAACCAGGGCTCGATCCTGTCGATCCAGGAGATGTTGATGATCTGCCGGCGGTTCGCCCTGAAGAAGAACTTGGGGTCGAGGCGCTCCTCCATGGCGTTGAGCGAGCGGAAGAGCTGCGGCTGGGCATCGCCAAAATGGACGCGCGTGTAGTTCCCCTCGCTTTCCAGCAGCCGGATCTGGCCGACCTCGACGAACCAGCACCGCTCCCCCTCCCGAACGAATACCCTGTCCTTGGCGTCCAGGCCCCCGGCGGGCGCCCTCTTCTCTCCGGACGCCTGCTCCTTCCCGCGAAGCCGCTCGATGGCCGCGGCGAGCCGCGCCGGATCCACGGGCTTGAGGAGGTAGTCGAGCGCGTTGAGCTCGAACGCCTTCACCGCGAACTCGTCGTAGGCGGTCGTGAAGATGACCTGCGGGACGGGAGGCTCGAGGGACTCGAGGAACTCGATTCCCGTCTCGCCCGGCATCTGGACGTCGAGGAACAGCAGGTCGGGTTTGAGCGCGGCCATCTGCTCGCGGGCCTGCTTCGCCTGCGACGCCTCGCCCACGATCCGGACCTCCGGAAACGCGGCAAGGAGCCTTCTCAGCTCGTTTCTGGCGAGGCGCTCATCGTCGATGAGCAGCGCCTTCATGAGTGTTGGGGAAGCGGGATCACGGCCTCGGCGACCACCATGGCGGGCGTGTCCGAGCGAAGCTGAAGCGTGGCGCTTTCGCCGAAGATGAGGCGAAGCCTCTCGGCCGCGTTGTGCAGCCCCACCCCGGTGGACGACACGCGCCCGGCCTGGGTGATCTCGCCCGGGTTGGACACCTGGATCCGGAGGGCCCCGCCCTCGTTGCGTGCCGTGATGGCGATCTCGCCTCCCTCCGGCCTTGGCGAGATGCCGTACTTGACCGCGTTCTCCACGAGCGTCTGGAGCAGCATGGGTGGGATGGGCAGGTGGAGGGCCTCGGGCGCGATGTCGAGCCGCAGCCGCAGCCGCTCCTCGTGGCGGACCTGCTCCAGGGCCAGGTAGTCGTTGACGATGCCAAGCTCGTCCTCGAATGGGACGGTCTCCAGCTGGCCACTCTGCAGCGAGTAGCGGAGCAGGTTCGCGAGCTGCGTCACAGCCATGCGGGCGCGCGCAGGGTCCTCGTCGATGAGCGCGCGCAGCGAGTTGAGCGAGTTGAAGATGAAGTGCGGGTTGACCTGCGACTTGAGCGCCCTCAGCTCGGCCTCCTTCACGCTCGTCATCAGCTGGAAGCGATCGATCTCCGACCGGTTAAGGCGTTCAAAGACGTTGTAGAAGAAATAGAGGCAGAGCCACGCCGAGAAGAAGAAGGCCCCGAAGCAAAGGTCGCAGACCAAGATGAGGACCAGCGAATACTTGGAGTTCCAGGGCAGGCCGACGATCCCGTGAATCCAGGCGTACAGAAGCGCGTACCAGACCGCCGACAACGCGAAGGCCGTGGCGACTATCCTCGGGATGAGGGAGCGCCAACCGAGCTGCTTCCACTTCCAGCGCGCCATGATCGGGCGCAGAAAATGCGTCAGCAGCAGGCCCTCCGCCATGAGCATGAAGAACACCGCGACCGTCGTGGGCATGTCCCACCTGGCGTCGGGGTCGGGAAACGCCAGTGTCATCCACACGTTCAGCGCGAGGAGGCCCGTCCAGCCGAGCGACTGGAAAAGCACATAGAGCTTCATCTTCGCCTGCTCGCGCTGGGCTGCGTCGCCCGACTGAAGAGAAATGTCCGCGGAGACTTCCATCGGAATCATATTACAGCCCGGGACGCGGCCGGCGGCAACCTTTGGACGAGCGGTCCGGCAGGGTGGATGGATGGGCCCCTGCCCTTGGGAAGGGCGCCGGGCTCCTCACGACCCGATCGGATGCCAGGTCGTCTTCACCTCGACGAAGTCGCGGATCGCCTCGAGGCCCTGCGCCGAGTCCGCAAACCACTCCTTGCCAATAATGTCCGTGAATCGCACGCGCTTGACGCTCGCGGCGGCGCCGAGCCGGATCGCCTTGCGCTCCTCGCCGTTCGCGGCCGCGTAGACCGCCCGCAGGTGCGCATGCGTCGCAAAGGTCGGCACCAGCTCCCTGCGGAAGCCCGTCAGGATGTTGACGACCCCTCCGGGCAGGTCGCTCGTCGCCAGCATCTCGCCCAGCAGGATCGCCGGGTACGGGACCTTCTCGGACGCAAGCGCGACGACCGTGTTGCCGCACGCGATCACGGGCGCCAGCATCGAGAGGAGGCTGAGGAGCGGGGGGTTGTCCGGGGAGATTATGCCGACGACCCCCATCGGCTCGGTCACCGTGAAGCTGAAATGCGCCGACGCCACGGGATTGACGCTCCCGAGGAGCTGCTCGTACTTGTCGGCCCATCCGGCGTAGTGGATGAGGCGGTCGACCCCCACGGACATCCCCCTCGCGGCGTCGGCCTCGCGCGCCCCGAACCGGACGAGGGACGTGACCAGCTCCCCGCTGCGGGCCTCGAGCATCTCCGCCAGGCGATAGAGGATCTGCGCGCGGTTGTAGGGGCTGCGCCTGGCCCATCCCGGACCCGCCTTGGCGGCGGCCTCGACCGCGTTCCGAAGGTCCTTGCGGGTGCACTGCGGGATGTTCCCGAAGAACGCCCCGGTGGCGTCGTTCACCTTGAACGTCCGCGCGCTCTCCGACCTCACAAACGCGCCCCCGATGTAGACCTTGGGCGTCTTCGTCA
>CAYVKH010000134.1:0-5476 GCA_964451965.1 uncultured Opitutaceae bacterium | reverse complement strand
CGCCGAGATCACGCTCCTGGCGAGGCCCGCCTTCGTCCCGCTCCTCGAGGCGCTCGGCGTCGCCGACCGCGTCCGCGCGCTCCCCGCGCGCGGGCCGGGCTACCTCGCGCATTTCCTGGCGCTCAGGGCCTCGTACCCGGACGTCTGGATCCTCCTCACGAATTCCCTGCGCGGGGACCTCGAGGCGCGGGCCGCGGGCTGCCCCCAGCGGTTCGGGATCGCGAGGCCGGGCGGGCGCCGCCCGCTCCTCACCCATGCCTACGCGCCGCCCGGGGGCTACGACGAGGCCGCCCACCATCAGGTCGGGCTCTGGGAGGATTTCCTGCGGCACTTCGGCCTGGACGCGCCGGCGGACTTCAGCCCGTTCCCCACGCGCGCGATCGGGATTGGGCAGGCCGGGCCCGCCGCTGCGCCGGCAAGGCCGATCGGCCTCATAGCCGGGTCCGAGAACGACCCCTCGAAGCGCTGGCCCGTCGCCCACTGGCGGCGCCTCATCGAGGGGCTTCCCGGCGAGCACTTCGCGCTCTTCGGCACCCCCGGCGACGCGGCGATCACCTCCGAGATCGCCGCCGGGTTTGGCCCGGGGCGCGTGACGGACCTTGCGGGCTCGACAAGCCTCGTCGAATTCGCGGCGGCCGTCGCCCGCTGCCGGCTCCTGGTGTCGAACGACACCGGGGGCATGCACTTGGCCAACGCGCTCGGCGTGCCCCTGGTCGGCCTGTTCGGTCCCACCAATCCCATAAGGACCGGCCCCGTGTTCGCGTCCCCGCGCCGGATCCTGCAGCCCCCGGGCTGCCCGCCCGCGGGCGGCGGCCGGCTGGCGGACCTGCCGCCCGAGGCCGTCGCGGCCGCGGTGCGGGACTTGCCATAGCGGGCGCGGTGCCGACACGCTGCTGCCAGCCATGCCGCTCCTTTCCGTCACGGACCTGCGCACGACCTTCCACACGCGTAACGGCGTCTACCGCGCGGTCGACGGGGTCAGCTTCTCGGTGGAGCGCGGGGAGACCCTCGGGATCGTGGGCGAGTCCGGCTCGGGGAAGTCCGTCACCTGCTACTCGATCATGGGCCTTGTCCCCCAGCCCCCGGGAAGGATCGAGAGCGGTTCGGCGATGTTCGACGGCATCGACCTCCTTCACTGCAGCCCGAAGCAGGCCCGGTCGGTGCGGGGCAAGCGCGTCTCTATGATCTTCCAGGACCCCATGACGTCCCTCAACCCGTACCTGCGGGTCTCGGAGCAGGTCATCGAGCCCCTCCTCATCCACGAGGACGTCTCGAGGAAGGAGGCCCTTCGGCGGGCCGTCGAGATGATGGAGGCCGTGGGGATCAACGACGCCGCCCGCCGCATTCATTTCCATCCGCACGAGTTCTCCGGGGGGATGCGCCAGAGGGTGATGATCGCGATGGCGCTCGTGACGCGGCCCGAGCTCCTGATCGCGGACGAGCCCACCACGGCGCTCGACGTGACCGTGCAGGCCCAGATCCTCGAGCTGATCCGCAAGGAGCAGCGCGAGCTCGGGATGGCGGTCATCTTCGTGACCCACGACCTCGGGGTGGTCGCGGGCCTCTGCGACAAGGTGCAGGTGATGTACGCGGGCCGGATCATGGAGACGGCCGACACCCGCACGCTCTTCCGCTCGCCGCTCCATCCCTACACGCGGGCCCTGAAGCGCTCCATCCCGGGGTCGCAGCCGAAGGGGGAGGAGCTCTTCACGATACCGGGCGTCCCGCCCGACGTGTCGAAGCCGATCGCGGGCTGCGCGTTCGCGCCCCGGTGCGGCTTCGTGGCCGACGTGTGCAACGCGGCGCGCCCCGAGATCGCCGAGGTCGCGCCGGGCCACGCGCACGCCTGCGTGCGCGCGAGGGCCGGGGAGATCGAGGTCGGCGCCTAGGGAGGACCCGCACGATGCCCGAGAACATCCTGGAACTAAGGGACGTGAGGACGCACTTCGCGCTCCACACGGGATTCCTCGTGAAGCGGCACGCCGGCGCCGTTCGCGCCGTCGACGGCGTCACCCTCGGCGTGCGCCAGGGGGAGGTGCTCGGCCTCGTTGGGGAATCGGGCTGCGGCAAGTCCACGCTGGCGCGCACCATCCTCCAGCTCGTTCCGGCGACGGGCGGCGCCGTGATCCTGAACGGCAGGAACCTCGGCCAGGCGTCCCGGGCCGAGATGCAGGCCTGCCGCCGGGACCTGCAGATGATCTTCCAGGACCCCTATGCGTCGCTCAACCCGAGGATGACCGTCTTCGCGACGCTCGCCGAGCCCCTGCGGGTTCACCGGATCTGCCCCCCCTCTGAGGTCCGCCGCCGCGTCCACGAGCTGATGGACACGGTCGGGCTCGCCCCCCGCCTCGCGCGGAAGTACCCCCACGAATTCTCCGGGGGCCAGCGCCAGCGCATAGCGATCGCGCGCGCGCTCGCGCTGCGGCCGAAGGTCATCGTGGCCGACGAGCCGGTCTCGGCGCTCGACGTCTCGATCCAGGCCCAGATCCTCAACCTGCTCTCCCAGCTCTGCCGCGGGATGAACCTGACCCTGATCTTCATCGCCCACGACCTGTCGGTCGTCCGGCACATCTCGGACAGGGTCGCCGTCATGTACCTCGGCAGGATCGTCGAGCTCGGCCCGGCCGAGGATGTCATCGACCGGCCGAGGCACCCCTACACGCGGGCCCTCGTGAGCGCGATCCCCGTCGCCGACCCGGAGGTCGAGAGGGCGCGCCAGCGGATCGTGCTTCTGGGGGACCCGCCCTCTCCCATCGACCCGCCCCCGGGCTGCGCCTTCCATCCCCGCTGCCCCTACGCGGTCGACCGGTGCAGGGAGGCCGTCCCGGTCCTCGTCCCATCGGGCCCGGGCCGCGAGGCGGCCTGCATTCGCCTGGCCGAGATCTGACGCGGGGCGTCAGCGCGGCCCGGCGCCGGTCAGCTTCTCGAGCGCGTCGACGCGCTTGAAGAGCTCGGGCAGGCGGTTCCGCAGGATGACGATCTTCTGCTCCAGGAGGAGGGGAAGGCTCGGCTGGCCCCAGACTGAGGTCTTCGGCGGGATGTCGTCCTTCACGCCCGACTTGGCCCCGATCATGGCGCCCGAGCCCACCGTGATGTGGCCCGCCAGGCCGCATTGGCCCCCCACGACCACGTAGTCGCCCAGCGTGACGCTCCCGGCGATGCCGACCTGGGCGCAGAGCAGGCAGTGCTTGCCGATGACGACGTTGTGGCCGATCTGCACGAGGTTGTCGATCTTGGTGCCCTCGCCGACCGCGGTCCTCTCGAATCGCGAGCGGTCGATCGTCGAGTTGGCGCCGATCTCGACGTCGTCGCCGATCACGACCGTGCCGACCTGGGGCACCTTCTCGTGGCGGCCGCCGACGAACTCATAGCCGAATCCGTCCGATCCGATCACGACGCCGGGATGCAGCCTGACCCGCCTGCCGACGGTACATTCCGCGGAAACGACCACCCCGGCCATGAGCCACGAGTCCTCGCCCACGGCGGACCCGTGGCCGACAAAGACGCCCGAGTGCAGGTGCACCCGCTCTCCCACGGTCGCCCCCTGCTCGATCACGCACAGCGGCCCGATCGTCGCCGATGTCGCCACCCTCGCATCCGGGGCGACCACCGCGGAGGCGTGGATCCCCGGCCTCGGCTTGGGCCAGAGCGCCTGCTCGACCCTCGAGCAGAGGCGTGCGAGCGCAACCGACGGATTGTCGACCGTCATGTGCACCTGGTTGGGCCCGGGCGCCCCCGCGTAGTCGGGCGGAAGCAGGACGACCGAGGCGCGGGTCGAGGCGACAGCCCCCTTGTACTTGGGGTTGCCCAGGAACGAGATATCCCCGGGCTCTGCGGACCCGAGCGAGGCAATGCCCCGGATGACCTCGCTGGTCGCACCCTGGGTCCTCGTGGGGCGCGCTATCGACGCGATCTCAGCCAGTGTGAACGAGACCTTCATGGTGGATAGACAAAGAACCCCGCCTGCTCAACGCAAGCGGGGTTCGGCCTGAAATCGATGACCCCGAAAGGGGCCCGCCTTACTTGGTCGGCGTGATGCCGGGCACCGTGATCTTCGGCGAGTCGGCGGCCTTCGGGGCAGCGGTCGCGCCTGCCGCCGCCGTGGGCGTCGGCGTGACGGCCGGGCGGTCCTTGTTGATCTCCGCCATCACCTCTTCGGTGATGTCGAGACTCGGGTCGAAATAGAGGACGTTGGAGACGCCGACCAGGGTCGGTCCCGACTTGTCGATCAGCAGCGTGGCGCCCTTCTTCTTGGCGATCTCGGTCGCGGTCTTGGTGATCTCCTCGATCATCAGGGTCTTGAAGGTCTGGAAGCGCTGCTTGAGCGTGTTGCTCGTGTTCTGGACGAACGAGTTCTGCTCGCTGCGCTTCTGCTGGATCTCGTCGTACTTCTTCTGGGCGTCGGTCTGGGCCTTGGCCTTGGCCTCGGCGGTCGCCGTCGGGTTCTTGGACTGCTCGTCGAGCTCCTTGAACTGCTCCACCAGGGCGTTGCCCTCCTTTGTGATCTGGGCCAGCTGGTCCTGCGCCTTCGCCTCGTCGGCCTGCAGCTTGGCCTGCTGCTCCAGGGTCTTGTAATGGCTGTCGAAGAGTTTGGCCAGATCCACGACGAGGATCTTCGGGGCCGTTTGGGCGTGGGCCGTCAGCGCCGAGAAAGCGATAGCTGCAACGGCGAATATGGACTGGATGGATTTCTTCATGGGTTGTTGTCGAAGGGTGTGAAAGGGCAATCGAATCGGATTTAGAAGCGGGTGCCAAACGAAAAATTGAACTGGCCGCCCTGCTTGTTGAAGTGGTCTCCCCTGATGGGGATACCATAGTCAAGGCTGAGGGGCGAGCCGGCCACCATGAGGCGCAGGCCTATCCCGAAGTCGTCGTTGTAGGTACTCGGGTTGAAGTCGTAGGCGGAGGCGTTGACGAAGCCCACGTCATAGAAGAAGGCAAAGCGGATCGGGTCCACGATCTCCACCGAGTACTCGGCGGTGAACATGCCGTAGGTCTTTCCGCCGATCGGCTCCGAGAAGGCGTCGCGCGGGCTGACCTCGTTGTAGTTGAACCCGCGCAGGGTCTCGGGTCCGCCGAGGTAGAAGGAGTCGTAGTAGGGCAGCACGGGGAACCCGCCGTAGTTGTCCCTCACGCCGGCGCGGGCCACCAGCTCCAGCACCTGGGTCTGGAGCTCGAACACCTTGAAGTTCTGGGAGCCCCTGAATTCAAAGCCGTAGAATTGGTCCGTGCCGCCCAGGGGGCCGCCCGCGACGGTCGTGGTGAAGTCGACCCGGTTGCCTGAGGTCGGGCTGATGAGCTTGTCGCGCGTGTCCCGGATGACCTCGAAGGTCAGCTGGGAGACGTCGTGGATGCCGGAGTAGGCCTGGATGATCTGCGAGGCGCCCGGGCTGACATTGTAGATCTGGATGGTCTCGTACTGGTACTGCAGGATGCCCTGGAAGAGGCCGAACAGGCTCTTGCGCAGGCTCACGTT
>CAYVKH010000133.1:0-5681 GCA_964451965.1 uncultured Opitutaceae bacterium | reverse complement strand
ATGCACGGCGCCGCCTACGGCAACTGGGCCGTCGACGAGTCCGACCTCCTGATCGTGCTCGGGGCCCGCTTTGACGACCGGATCACGGGCGACACGCGCAAGTTCGCGGCGCAGGCGACGATCGTCCACATCGACATAGACGGGTCCGAGCACAACAAGAACAAGCGCGTGGGCATGCCGGTCGTGAGCGACGTCAAGTATGCCCTCGGGCGCCTGAACGAGCTCATCGCGGCGGCGAAGTTCACGCCGCCCGACACCGCTCCGTGGCACGCCCAGATCGCCAAGTGGAAGAAGGACCACCCCTTCAGCTTCGAGCACAGCAAGCACATCCAGCCCCAGGAGGCCGTGAAGGCTCTCTACGAGCTGACGAAGGGCGAGGCGATCATCGTGACCGGGGTCGGCCAGCACCAGATGTGGGCCGCCCAGTTCTACCGATTCAACGAGCCGCGCCGCTACATCAGCTCGCTCGGCCTCGGGGCGATGGGCTTCGGCTACCCGGCCGCGCTCGGCGCCAAGGTCGCCTGCCCCGACAAGCAGGTGATCGACATCGACGGCGACGGCTCGTTCGCGATGAACATCCAGGAGCTCGCGACCGCGCACATCGAGAAGATCGCGGCGAAGGCGATGATCCTCAACAACCAGCACCTCGGCATGGTCGTCCAGTGGGAGGACCGGTTCTACGGCAGCGTCCGCGGCAACACGATCCTCGGGGACGAGAGCAACGTCGGGGGCCCGGACAACCCGGACGCGCTCTATCCCAATTTCGTGAAGATCGCGGAGGGGTTCGGCGTAAGGGGCCGGCGCGTGATCAAGAAGAGCGAGCTTCGCGCGGCCATCCAGGAGATGCTCGACTGCGACGGGCCCTTCCTCCTCGACGTCGTGGTCCCGTACACCGAGCACGTCCTTCCCATGATCCCGGCCGGCAGGTCGGTGAAGGAGATGCTGCTGAAGTAGGGCGGCCCGGCCGGGTCAGCCCTCCAGGGCCCTGGCCTTTGCCAGCCTGTACCAGCGCCTCTCGGAGCGCCGCCAAGCGGGGCTCGTCGCCCGGTATTTCGCGCGGATGTCCGCCCATATCGCGGCGGCCTCCCCGCGGCGGCCGGTCTGCTCGTAGGCGAGGGCCAGGCCCGCCCGGGCCGCCTCCCCGATGCACCGGTCCATCACGCCCTCGTAGGCGCCCTCGGCCTCCGGGAAGCGCCCCAGGCCCGCAAGGCAGGCGCCCCTGAGCAGGCCCAGGTCGATCGAGAGCATCCTGTCGCCGGTCGTGTCGACCCGGCCGAGGAGCGCCAGCGCGTCCTCATAGGCGGATATCGCGACCTTGAAGCGGGCCACCGCGACGAGCGTGCGGGCGTCGTTGCGGAACACGCCCTGCAGGCACTGGGCCGCGACCTCGTGCGCCTCGGCCGCCATCCCCGCGTCGGCGAGCTCGGCGGCCAGGGCCAGGCGGTTCCTGACCGTGTCCGCCTCCTCCAGCCGGCGGCGGCAGTCCGAGATGCGCGCCTTCCTCGGCTTCAGGCCCGCAAGGAGGCCCCGCGTCCCCCTCAGGTCCGGGGACAGCTCCACGAGGACATAGGCGAGCCCTCCGATGAGCGGGGCGACAAAGAGGATCCAAATCCACCAATAGGGCCGCCCCGTCCGCAGGACGTGGACGATGAGCCCCAGCTGCAGGAGCCAGAAGACGACGGCCAGCGGCCCAAGCGAACCGATGGGGAAGAGGCCGGAGGACATGATCCTCGAGCGGAACCGCGCCCGGGCTACTTCGTGGGCGCCGCCGGGACCGTGACGGCCGCCGGGGCCTGCTGCTTGGCGGCCTGCGCCGCCTTGTCCTTGAAGGCCTGGATCATCGCGCCGACGCGCTGCTGGAATTCCGGCATCTTCGCCTGCACGCCGCTCATTGCGATCTGGCCGCCCTCCTGCGTCAGGGCCGGCATCCTGGCCACGGCCTTCTGGCCGGTCGGCGTCCCGTAGAAGGCGACGATCTCGCGCAGCTCGGCCTCGGTGAAGGCGTCCGCGTAGAGCTTCGCGAGCCTCGGCTTGACGTCGTCCCACTTGAAGTTCTTCGCGAAGAAGCTCCGGGCCTCGGCCTGGATGCCGTCCACGAGCTCGGCCGGGGCGCCCTGGGCCCTCATCCTGTCCAGGGAGGACTTGATGCCGCTCTCGAAGCCCTGCCGAAGGAACTCGGGGGCCCCGGTCAGCTCCAGGTACCTGTTGGCGAGGGCCACGCTGTCGTCGGCCCTGCAGACGGGCGCGATCAGGGCCGCGAGGGCGAGCATTCGTGCAATTCTCATGGGGAAGAGGGCTTTGGCGGCGCGTTGCAGGGCGCCGGGAAGGTTTGGCATTGCGGGAAGCTGGACGGTTTCCGCGCCGAGCACAAGAGCCCCCTGCCGGATCCCGCCCCCGGTCCCGGGGGCGGATCCCGGGACGGTTGACTCCCCACCGCCGCGCTCGCGTATGCTGGAGGTCCCTTGACCGCGACCAAGCCCCCGCCCGCACGGCTGAGCCTGATCGGCATCGCCTGGCCGATCCTCGTCGAGCAGACGCTGCGGGTCCTCATCGGCACGGTCGACACGTTCATGGTGAGCCACGTCTCCGACGGGGCCGTCGCCGCCCTCGGCGTCGCCAACCAGGTCATCGTGCTCTTCATGGTCGCCTTCAACTTCATCGGCATCGGCACGAGCGTCGTCATCACCCACCACCTGGGGGCGAGGGACCGGGCGGGCGCCGACAGGATCGCGACGAGCGCGATCGCGGTGAACACCTGGCTCGGGAGCGCCTTCAGCGCAGCGGTCTATTTCTTCGCCTTCCCCATGCTGCGGGCGATGCAGCTGCCCGGCGACCTCATGCAGTACGGGCTCCCCTTCCTCACCCTGATGGGCGGCACGCTGTTCATGGAGTCCATGAACATCTCCATAGCCGCGACGCTGCGCGCGCACCATCACACGAGGGACGCGATGCTGGTGACGCTGGGCCAGAACGTGCTCAACGTCGCCGGCAACTGCATCACGCTCTTCGGGCTCCTCGGCTGCCCGCAGCTGGGCGTCCTCGGCGTCGCGCTCTCGGGCATCTTCAGCCGCTGCGTCGCCTGCGTCGCCCTCTGGATGCTCCTCGATTACCGCATCCACCTGCGCCTGCGCGCGGGGGACTTCCTCTCCATCTCCTGGGGCAGGGTCCGGCGCATCCTTCACATCGGCCTTCCCGCCGCGGGCGAGCAGATGTGCTACTGGACGGCCTTCATGACGGTCACGACCTTTGTCGCCAGGATGGGCAGCCAGAGCCTGGCGATCCAGTCGTACGCGCTCCAGATCCAGCGCCTGGCCATGCTGTTCAGCTTCTCGATCGGCCTCGGCACCGAGATCATCATCGGCCACCTGGTCGGGGCGGGGATGTTCGAGGAGGCGTACCACAGGCTGCTGAAGAGCCTGCGGACCGGCCTCCTCATCGTCACCTGCACCATGGCGGTCATAGCCGCCATGGGGCCGTTCCTCCTCTCCCGCTTCACGCACGACGCCGCGATCATCGCCGGCGGCGCGCTGCTCCTGCGGATCGCGGTCATCACCGAGCCCGGGCGCGTCTTCAACGTGATCGTCATTAGCTCGCTGCGCGCCACGGGCGACGTCGGCTTCCCGATCCAGATGGCCGTCCTATCCATGTGGTGCGTGATGGTGCCGCTCGCCTGGCTGCTCGGCCTGAAGCTCGGCCTCGGCCTCGTCGGCGTCTGGATCGCGCTCCTCACGGACGAGTGGTTCCGGGGGCTCCTCATGTACCGCCGCTGGAGGTCGCGGCGCTGGATCAAATACGCCGAGCGCAGCCGCGCCCACATCACCGAGGCCACGGACTCGTACCCCGCGGTGTAGCCGCGCCCCCCGGACCTCAGTGCCTGGGGTTGCGCCACCCCGGCGGCAGCAGGTACTCGGGGCCCAGGATGTACATCCGGTAGTAGAGCCAGAAGACGAGGGCGCCCAGGAGCATGAGGAACAGGATCTCGCCGAGGCCGCCCCAGCGCTGCCGGCTTCCGCGGTGGAGGCTCCCGACCACGACCCCGATGGCCGGGGCCATGACGAGCCCGACAAGGGAGCCGCCGAAGAGGACCATGGCCATGATGGCCGCCGTCTGCAGGAGGGGATCGTCGAGGACCTTTGCCTTGTAGCTCACGAGCCCCACGCAGAGGTTCAGCAGCAGGATGCAGCAGGGCAGCACGATGTAGTTCCTTACGGCGGTGTCTTTCTTCATGGCACTGGGCGGACCCTGATACACAGCCGGCCCGTTGCCGACGCAACAGCGTTTCCCGGGAGGAAACGGCGCCATGCTCCCGGGGTTCCCCGCAATGGTTGGCAGAAGCCAATCGGCCTGCCTTCCCGCGGATGCGTTGGGCGTGGGCAACCAGCCGGCGGGCCTTCCGAGAAGGTCCGAAACCAGGCCACTGTCGTTATTCCTCGGACCCAAAATGAGTTAACACACGGCGCTCTTCAATGGTACGGCCAATGCAGGCATGACATCTTGGGCCTCCGATCTACACGCCGTGGGTGCGGAGGGCGCCCGGCTTCGTCCGCCTGCCACACGCCCCATGATATCCCCAAACAAGGTATTACTCTCCCGAATCCCACTGCCGAGGCCATTGTTCGTGTTTCTTATCCTGAGCCCGGGCGCGCTCCTCGTGCTCCAGCCGGCAGTCCGCGCGCAGGACGTCGAGGCGGTAGCGTCCAAGGTGGGCAAAGACTACGTCCGGAAGCAGCTTTCCGACGGGACGTTCCAGCCGGAGACCTACGTCTTCGGGAAGGGGGACAACTGGGGCGCCCGGGTCGACCCCACGATCGACAAGGTGGATTTTATGGACGTCGCGCGCATCATGGCTGCCGCGCTCGCGAAGAAGGGGTACCTCCCCGCCGGGGATCCCAAGGCCGCTGACGAGCTCATCATGATCTCCTGGGGAACGACCGAGGCTCCCGAGCATGCCACCCAGTCGAACACGCACAACCTGGCCCAGGAGGCCAACGAACGGCGGGACCGGGCCCTGCTGATGCTAAAGGACGCGAACATTAAAAGACCCTCCGAGGCCAAGGCCGCACAGGCCATGCTTGCGGAGGCCGACGCCGCCCTCCTCAGCGCGACCATCGGGATCCAGGCCGAGAACCAGCGGCGCGAGGACACGGACATGAAGACCGCCGCGCTCCTCGGATACGACTCGTGGTGGGTGGCCACAAATGGGGCGATGGACGGTTCGCCGATGGGAAGGCGCAAGCACGACATGCTGGGCGAGCTCGAGGAGGACCGCTACTTCGTCGTCTTGGTGGCCCTCGACTACAAGGCGCTTGTCGCAAAGAAGAAGTCGACGCTCCTGTGGGAGGCGCGCTTCAGCATCCGCGAGCACGGCACCGCGTTCGACAAGCGGCTGGAGGGCATGGTCGCGAAGGCGTCCGAGTACTTCGGGCGCGACAGCGGCGGCCTGCAGCACGTGGACGTGCCCCCGGGCAGGGTGATCGTGGGCCCGGTCGAGTCCCTCGGCGTCGTTCGCGAGAAATAGCGGCCGGCCCGACCCCGCAAAAAAAGGAGGCCCGGCCCCTCTCTCGAGGAACCGGGCCATAACCTGGCAACGACCTACTCTCGCGGGACCTAACGTCCAACTACCATCGGCTGCTCGGGGCTTAACGGCCGTGTTCGGGATGGGAACGGGTGGGCCCCCGGCA
>CAYVKH010000132.1:0-5769 GCA_964451965.1 uncultured Opitutaceae bacterium | reverse complement strand
AGCTTGCCGACGAACGGGTCGGTCCAGAGCTTGAAGGCGAGCCCGGCGACCATGCCCTTGTCGTCGACCACGGCGTCGACGTGGCTCCCGTCGCTGTCCTTGCCCGACATCGGCGGCACGTCGATCGGGCTCGGCAGGTAGTTGACCACGCAGTCCAGCACCCGCTGGATGCCCTTCTTCTTGAAGGCCGACCCCGGGATGACGCCGAAGAACTTGAGCGAGATCGTCGCCTTGCGGATGGCGAGCATCAGGTGGTCCACCTCGATGTCGTGGTCGGCCAGGTACTTCTCGGCCAGGTGGTCGTCGAAGTCGGAGACGGCCTCTATCAGCTTGTCGCGGTACACCTTCGCCTCGTCCAGCATGTCGGCCGGGATCGGGGCGGTGACGGGCGTCAGCCCGAGCGGGTCCTTCTCGTCGTCAAAGACGTATGCGATCATCTGCACCAGGTCGACCACGCCCGAGAAGTTCTCCTCGGCGCCGATCGGCAGGAACAGCGCGTGCGCGTTGCCCTTCAGCTTCGTGCGGATGTCGTCGATCGACCGGTGGAAGTCCGCGCCGACCCGGTCCATCTTGTTGATGAAGGCGAGCCTCGGGACGTTGTACTTGTTCGCCTGGCGCCAGACGGTCTCCGACTGGGGCTGCACCCCCGCCACGGCGTCAAAGACGGCGATCGCGCCGTCGAGGACGCGCAGGGAGCGCTCGACCTCGGCCGTGAAGTCCACGTGGCCGGGGGTGTCGATGATGTTGATGCGCTGCTTGATCCCCTCCCAGGGGCCGCAGGAGGCCTTCCAGGCGCAGGAGATGGCCGCCGCGGTGATCGTGATTCCGCGCTCGCGCTCCTGCTCCATCCAATCCGTGACCGTGGTGCCGTCGTGGACCTCGCCCATCTTGTGGACGGCCCCCGAGTAGAAGAGGATGCGCTCGGTCGTGGTCGTCTTGCCCGCGTCGATGTGGGCGGCGATGCCGATGTTGCGCGTCCACTCGAGCGGGAACGGGCGCGCCGGCGAGTTCTTCGGCGAGATCTTTGCCTTGTCCGTGACGACAGTGATGGAAGGTTCTTCTACGGCGGACATGGAGACCTCTCTGGCGTTACCAGCGGAGATGGGCGAAGGCGCGGTTCGCCTGGGCCATCTTGTGCGTGTCTTCCTTCTTCTTCACCACCGTGCCCGTGTTGTTGTAGGCATCGATGATCTCGGCCGCCAGGGCGTCGCGCATGGTGACGCCCTTGCGGGATCCCGCGGCGTCGACGATCCAGCGGATCGCGAGGCTTTCCTGCCGCTCAAACGAAATCTCAATCGGGACCTGGTAGGTCGCGCCGCCGACCCTGCGGCTCTTCACCTCGAGCCGCGGACGGGCGTTCTCGAGGGCCCCCAGGAGGAGGTCGACCGGATCGCCCTTCTCCAGCTTCTCGGAGACCTTCTCGAAGGCCCCGTAGACGATGCGCTGGGCAAGGTTCTTCTTGCCGCACTTCATGATGACGTTCACCAGGTGGGCGACAAGCGGGCTGTTGTACCGGATGTCGGGGATGACGGTGCGTTTCTCGGCTCTGTGGCGGCGTGACATGGTCTAGGTTCTTTTCCGGATCACTTCTTGGCTTCCTTCGGGCGTTTGACGCCGTACTTGGAGCGGCTGCGGCGTCGTTTCTCTACGCCCGTCGCATCCAGCGTGCCGCGGACGATGTGGTAGCGGACGCCGGGAAGGTCCTTAACACGTCCGCCGCGCACGAGGACGATCGAGTGCTCCTGGAGATTGTGGCCCTCGTCCGGGATGTACGAGATGACCTCGTTGCCGTTCGTCAGCCTGACCTTCGCGACCTTCCGGATGGCCGAATTCGGCTTCTTCGGGGTGCGGGTCATGACCTGGACGCACACGCCGCGGCGGAAGGGGTTGCCCTCCAGTGCCGGGGACTTCGACTTGATGCGCACCTTTCGGCGGCCACTGCGTACGAGTTGGTTTATGGTCGGCATACGAGACGGTTGAGATTGGGAAAAGAGGTTAAAACTACGCTGCGCCAAAACGTCGGCAAGAACTTTTTGGCGAAATGAACTCTGGTTCGCGAAATCCGCGATTCGGGCGCGGCTCGCGAGGAGAGGCACAGGCCGGCGGGTGCCGTTTGTGCGTATGTACTGAAGAAAAGGGAGTTCAAAATCCCTTTTGGGCCCCCCAAACACAAGAAAAAACGCCCGCGATCTGGCCGCGGGCGCGGGGATGCGGCCGGAGGGGTCCCCGGCAGCGGGGAATCAGGCGTGCAGGGGGCCTAATGGGGCCCCCTGCCCCGCCTGATGAAGTCGGCCGGCCAAGGTCAGCTCGCGCTTGCCTCCACGGGCTTCGTCTCGTCGATCAGCTCGGCGCCGAAGGGGAGGCTGATCTTCAGGTGCCTGTACTGGGGCAGGCCCGTGCCCGCCGGTATCAGGTGGCCCATGATCACGTTCTCCTTGAAGCCCTTGAGCATGTCGACCTTCCCGAGCGTCGAGGCGTCGGTGAGGACGCGGGTCGTCTCCTGGAAGGAGGCCGCCGAGATGAAGCTCTCGGTCTCGAGGGAGGCCTTGGTGATGCCAAGCAGGATCGGCTCGGCTTCCGCCGGCTTTCCGCCCGCCTCCTCGATCCGGCGGTTGTCGGAAAGGAACGCAGCGCGGTCCACCTGCTCCCCCCAGAAGTACTCGCTGTCGCCCGGGTCGGTGATCCGGATCTTGCGCAGCATCTGGCGGATGATGATCTCGATGTGCTTGTCGTTGATGGTCACGCCCTGGAGGCGGTACACCTCCTGGACCTGGCCGATGAGGAACTCGTAGAGCGCCGCCGGCCCGAGGATCTCGAGGATCTCGTGCGGGTCCGCCGCGCCCTCGGTGAGGTGCTGGCCCTTGTGGACGACGTCGCCGGGCTGCACGATGATGTGCTTGCCGGCCGCGATCAGGTGCTCCTCCTCCTGCTGCGTCTCCTCGTTCTTGACGACGAGCTTGCGCTTGCCGCGGATCGTCCCCTCGAAGGAGACGATGCCGTCGATGCGCGCCATCTCGGCGGCCTCCTTCGGCCGGCGCGCCTCGAAGAGCTCTGCGACGCGGGGAAGGCCGCCGGTTATATCCTTGGTCTTGGAAGCCTGGCGCGGCGTCTTGGCGAGCAGCGCGCCGGGCGCGATCGTGTCCCCCTCGTTGACGGCGATCTGGGCGCCGACGGGGATGGAGTAGGCCGCGAGCGGCTTGTTCTTCGAGTCGCGGACCTCGACCTGGGGATTCAAGTCCTCCTTGTGCTCGATGACGACGGTGGCGATGCGGCCCGACGACTCGTCGAGCTCGCGCTTCACGGTGACGCCGGGGATCATGTCCTTGAAGACGAGCGTGCCGCCCTTCTCGGAGAGGACAGGGACGTTGTACGGGTCCCAGACCGCGAGCACGGCGCCCTTGGCGATCTTCTCCCCGTCGCCGACGTGCAGGAAGGAGCCGACAACGATGTTGTAGGTCTCCAGCTCCTTGCCCTCGTCGTCGAGGATCTGGATCGAGCCGGTCTTGTTGAGGACGATGTTCCCGCCCTCGGCGGCCTGCACGAGGCGCAGGGCGCGGTACTTCACCGTGCCCGCCGCCTTGATGCGGATCTCGGGCGTCTTGAACCCGCCGGAGGCGACGCCGCCGATGTGGAACGTCCGCATCGTGAGCTGGGTGCCCGGCTCGCCGATCGACTGGGCCGCGATGATGCCGACCGAGTCGCCGATCTTCGCGATCCGGTTCGTGGCGGGGTTGATCCCGTACGAGCGGGCGTCGATGCCGTGCTTCGACGACGACGTGAGCGGCGACATGATCTTCACGCGCTCGATGCCCACGTCCTCGATCTTGGCGGCGATCTCCTCGGTGATGAGCTCGCCCGAGCCGACGATGGTCTCGCTCGGCTTGAGCGGGTTCTTGATGTTGTCGCTCGAGCAGCGGCCGATGATGCGCTCCTTCAGGCCGACGATCTCGTCGTCGCCCTCGTAGATCGCCTTCTTCCACACGCCGTCGCGCGCGCCGCAGTCCTCCTCGGCGATGATGACGTCCATGGCCACGTCGCAGAGCTTGCGGGTCAGGTAGCCGGCGTCGGCCGTCTTCAGGGCGGTGTCGGCGAGGCCCTTGCGCGCTCCGTGCGTGGAGATGAAGTACTCGAGCACCGTCAGGCCCTCGCGGAACGAGGACAGGATGGGGCGCTCGATGATCTCGCCGGAGGGCTTGGCCATGAGTCCGCGCGCGCCGCAGAGCTGGCGCACCTGCTGCTTGTTGCCGCGGGCGCCCGAGTCCATCATGATGTAGACGGGGTTGACCTCGGTCTTGCCCTCGTTGGCCTCCAGCTTCGCGAAGACCTCCTTGGCGATGCGGTCCGTGGCGTTGGTCCAGATGTCGACGACCTTGTTGTAGCGCTCGCCGTCGGTGATGATGCCCTTGTTGAACTGGCCCTCGACCTCGGCGATCTTGCGGCGGGAGTCGGAGACGATCTCCTTCTTGGACTCCGGGATGATCATGTCGTCGATGCCGATCGAGATGCCGGCCTGGAAGGCGGTCGTGAAGCCGAGCTCCTTCAGCTGGTCGAGCACCTCGACCGTGACGACGTCGCCCGAGGTCTTGTAGGTGTTGAGGATCAGGTCGCCGAGCTTCGACTTCGGGACCGGGAAGTTGACGAACCCGATCGGGGCGGGCCAGATCTGGTTGAAGATCACCCGGCCGACCGTGGTGCGCAGGATCTTCTTGTCCTTGTTGCCGAACACCGTGTCGCGGCCGTAGTCCGGGTTCGGGATGTCGACCCAGTCGTGCATCTTGGCGGCGCCGTCGGCCTTCACGAAGAGGACCTCCTGGAGCCCGGACAGCAAGGGGACCCGCACGTCCTTCGCCGCCTTCTTGCGGGGCTCGATCGTCAGGTAGTATGCGCCGAGGACGATGTCCTGCGAGGGCGTGAGGATCGGCTTGCCCGAGGAGGGCGAGAAGATGTTCGAGGTCGCCATCATGAGGAGCTTGCACTCCATGATCGCCTCGAGGGACAGGGGGACGTGGACGGCCATCTGGTCGCCGTCGAAGTCGGCGTTGTAGGCCGTGCAGACGAGGGGGTGGATGCGGATCGCCTCGCCCTCGATGAGGACGGGCTCGAAGGCCTGGATCGAGAGGCGGTGAAGCGTCGGGGCGCGGTTGAGCAGCACCGGGTGGCCCTTCGTGACCTCCTCGAGGATGTCCCACACCTCCGGCGAGCGCTTCTCGATCATCTTGCGGGCGCCGCGCACGGTGTGCACGAAGCCGAGCTCCTTAAGGCGCCGTATGATGAACGGCTCGAAGAGGACGAGGGCCATCTTCTTCGGGAGGCCGCACTGGTGGAGCTTGAGCTCCGGGCCGATGACGATGACCGAGCGGCCGGAATAGTCCACGCGCTTGCCGAGGAGGTTCTGGCGGAAGCGCCCCTGCTTGCCCTTCAGCATGTCGGAGAGGGACTTGAGCGGCCGGTTGCCAGCCCCGGTCACGGGGCGGCCGTGGCGGCCGTTGTCGAAGAGGGCGTCGACCGCCTCCTGGAGCATCCGCTTCTCGTTGTGGATGATGACGTCGGGCGTCTTCAGCTGCATCAGGTTGCGCAGCCGGTTGTTGCGGTTGATGACGCGGCGGTAGAGGTCGTTCAGGTCGCTGGTCGCGAAGCGGCCGCCCTCGAGCGGGACGAGCGGGCGGAGGTCCGGGGGGATGACCGGCAGCACCTCGAGGACCATCCACTCCGGACGGGACCTCGAGTGGATGAAGCCCTGGATCACCTTGAGGCGCTTCGAGAGCTTCT
>CAYVKH010000131.1:0-5799 GCA_964451965.1 uncultured Opitutaceae bacterium | reverse complement strand
CAAGCAGCCGAGATCACCCGCGTGACAAAGGCCTACCCATGGCTTGTGGACGACGTTTTCGTCTCGGCGAATCTTGCGCGCTGGCTGGCATGAGGCATTCCCCATCAGATTACTCATAACGAAGCTAATCGACAAACTCGGTTTGCCCGGGACAAACAGAATTCCTCCTCACTGTCATGAAACCCCACACCAAACGCCCATTCAGAAGGATCCCAATTCCGCTTATGTTCTCATCAAGGTTCATTGCCAATTCTGCTCCAGCCCTCATTTCTCTGCTTCTTCTTTGGGCTCCTGCCCTCGCAGGAGAAAACGTTAGTAGTGATCCGATCAAGGCCGGCATGGATCCCCTAGCCGTCGCTGCCATTACTGCACGGATGCAAACTTACGTCAATGAAGGCCACATTCCAGGCGTAGTCACCCTTGTGCAACGCAAAGGAATCGTGGCTCAGTTCTCAGCCTTCGGCTGGCAGGATGTTGAAGCTGGGATATCCATGCGCTCCGACTCCATCTTTCAGATTATGTCGATGAGCAAGCCCATCGCTGGCGTCGCCGCCATGATGTTGGTCGAGGAAGGGAAGATCCGTCTCAACGACCCTGTTGAAGAGCATCTGCCAGAATTCCGTGGTCAGTGGATGATTGACTCCAGATCCGAGGACCGCCGCGTCCTTAAGCGGGCTTCACGTCCTATTACTATCCGTGACCTCATGACCCATACGTCGGGTATGAGCGACGACCCTCCGCCGGGTATACAGGAAGTGAAAATCAAGATGGACCGCACTCTGGCCGAAGCCGTCGCCATTTATGCCCAGCAACCTCTAGAGTTCGAACCTGGAACGAGATGGCAGTACTCTAGTCTGGGTATCGCCGTCCTTGGTCGCATCGTCGAAGTCGCCTCTGGGATGCCCTATGAGGAATTCGTCCGGACTCGCATCTTCCAGCCTCTCGGAATGAAGGACAGCTGCATCTTCCTTCCCGCTGATAAGCGATCCCGTCTCGTCTCTGTATATACTTCAAAAGACGGAAAAATGGTTAAAGCGGGCAATGACCTTCTCGCCGGTGATCCCCATAACTATCGTCAAGGCGCCAAATATTCTGGCCCCGAATTTGCCGTCTATTCCACGGCGCAGGATCTTGCCGCTTTCTATCAAATGATGTTAAACAATGGCTCCTACAACGGCGGACGCTTACTCTCTCCAGCTTCCGTCGAAGTCATGACCACGGTGCAAACCGGTGAACTCCATGCCGGATGGCGCTTTGGCTCAGGTTTCGGACTTACATGGGAAGTCACCAAGGATCCCATTGGCGAACTCACCTTCCTCTCGCCCGGGGCTTTCCATCACGGCGGTGCCTTCGGCACTTTTGGCTGGGTCGATCCGAAGAAGAACATAGTCGGCGTATTTCTCATCCAGTGGTCCGGCAACAACCGCCAGGATGTCCGCGACACATTCGTCGAAATGGCCGGAGCGGCAGCGCTTCCGTAATCATTGGGTCCTTTTCCATCCTGGCCCTCCCGTCGATGAGGTTCCGCCATATTACCGGTTCTTTGGCCATGATATCGGCCACAATCTGCTGCTTCGCGTCGGAAGCCCCAGAGACGAAGTCATCAGAAATCAGGTTGTTGAACGGGAGGCCCACTCTTCTCATCAATGGACGGGAGCAGTATCCGATTATCTACGCCCTGACCGATTTGCCCGGCGGTCGCTTAACGTGGGAAGAGATGCCGCAGCACAATATTAGGCGGATGGCTGAAAAAGGAGTTCGCATTTTCCAGTTTCCCTTGTTCTTCGACCAGATCTGGTCGGATGAACGAACCCCGCTCGACCTCACGGTTGTCCAAAAGCTCATCAGGGGCGTCACCGACGTATGCCCCGAAGCTTCGATCATGATCCGCTTACACGTACATCCCCCTCAATGGTGGTACAAGATGCACCGTGGCGAATGTGCGAGCTATGCAGATGGCGAACACGTGGAATATGACGAAGCAGCCCGATTCAAGCGATATCAGCATAATGACCCCGCGAGCGGCGTGATTCGATATAGCTTCGCGTCACAACTATGGCTGGATACCATGACTGGGAAAGTCGCGGAGTTTTGCGAGAGATTGGCAAGAACTGAGGAGGGGAAATCTGTAGCCGCCATTCAGGTTGCCGCAGGCATATACGGCGAATGGCACTATTGGGGCTTCATTGAGAACATACCCGATGTAAGCTCCAGCATGCAGGCGCATTTTGAGGACTGGCTTCGAGAGAAATATGGTACCGAAGACCGCCTGCGGGATGCGTGGAACCGCAAGGATGTCTCGTTCGACTCGGCCGAAGTGCCGAGTGCAAAGGATCGAGCAGAGGCGAACAAGAGTCTTTTCCTCGACCTATCAAATCACCGAAACCTTGTGGATTATTACCAGTGTCAGCATGCGCTGGTGGCCGATTGCCTGATTCAATTCTCGAAAACGGTGAAGGAACATTGGGGGCGCCCAATAGTGGTCGGCGCGTTTTATGGGTATTTCTTCCCGATGTTCTCCAAGGAGACGCTTGGAGGGCATTTGGCCTTGGAGAGGGTTTTGAACTCGCGTTACGTTGATTTCTTGGCCGGTCCCCAATGTTATTTCCCTGATGCATTCGAATTGGGAGAGCCTGCGCGCTCTCGAGGGTTGCCTGCTACGTGTCGTCTGCACGGAAAGCTATGGCTAGACGAATACGACACCCAACCGAACATTTCGGCGCTAACGCCAATCGGAGCCAGTTCGAGGACTCCGGGATACGACCAAACGATCAACACCGCGGTCGCCATCGTTAGGCGAAACATGGCTGTTTCCGCGGTTCAGGGCCAGGGATTCTGGTTCTTCGATTTTGGTGTTGCGGGCGGGCGACAATATGCCGAGGCAAAGGATAATGGGAGCAATGGTTGGTGGGATTTCCCACCGCTGCTGAAGGCCATCGAAGAGACTAGAGTTGTCTTCACCAGGGAATCAGGTCAGCCATACCGGTCGGATGCTGACGTGCTGATGGTCTTTGATACGGATGTCTATTACGAGCTGAGCACGGACATTTCGCTGTTGGCCCCAGTGTCGGCCATTACTGGATACAACCCTTCATCGGTCTGGGAAGCGGGAGTTGCGGCGGACTACGTCCACCTAGATGACCTGCACTTAGTCAATTTGAAGCAATACAAAGTGATTGTATTCAACAATACCTTTAGGATTACCGACGAACAACGTAAATATATAGGAAGCTGTGTGGCCAAAGAGGGGCGACATTTGATCTGGTTCTATGCCCCGGGATACTCAGATGGCCGAATCCATTCTTTGGAGAACATGGAGGCTACGACCGGAATCAAATTGGGAATCCTTTCGTCGGGCGGGGAAGCAGGGGTATCGATCGGGCATGATGCCCTCTCCTACCAATACAGTTTTGGAGCCCAAGCAGTCAGCCCGTTATTCTTTGTCTCAGATGGAGACGTTACCTCCATGGGGGTCTACAGCCAAAATGGTGCTGTGGCGATTGCTCGGAAGGAGCTTCCAGAATCCAAAGCGTGGTTTGTCGGTCTACCTGACCAAAGTGGTGGCGTAATGAAATATGTGCTGAAACAGACTCCAGCGCATGTCTATGGAACCGACAAAGAGGTGTTCTACGTCGGTAGCGGGATGGTGATCATGCATACTGGAAAGCAGGGGCTGCATCGAATCACTCTTAAGAACGGAAAGGTCTCCGAATACCTGGTTCCAGCCGGTGGGGCCACGGTCATTTTTGACGCGGACACCGGGCGAGTAATCGATCACTAGCAGACTGCGCGGATAGTAGTGGCAACCAGTTGCTAGGCGACCAATAGCCGGGACTACCTAAATTCCTTCGTGCGCCGTGAAGAACCACCAGGCCTCAGTGAATACAACAAACATTGCCTGGGAAGGGTCGCTCCGCCTGATACCGTCCGGAGGGTCGGCAGAGGCAACGAAGCCGATCAGGCACTTAGGGACATAGTTCCCGTCGGAGGGTCAGGGAGTCCTCAGGCGGCACCGTGATTGAACAGCGGGCAAGCTCCGAAAAGGGCGATGCAGACGCCGACCCCGTTGAAATCACGGGAAGGCTGGAATCCTCGGGGAGGAAACTTTACCTGTCTTCAAGAGGCTCGGCTCCGTGGAATTTTCGGTCTGTCGGGGCTCATCGGATGGGCCCTCCTTTCGTTACCGGCTGTCTGCCTAGCTTGCGATTTCTCTCAACGTTCCCTCACGGACACGCAGTTACCGTGCATTCCCCGCGAATTGACGTAATTGCCGAAGAGGCTCTTTTCATACGTGGGTCATGCCTTTAAGGAGCGTCATCAAAAATGACCCGGCAAAGACCCCTTCATGAAACATCCGGCCAAGGTTCGCGCCTGCGGCGCTGGTGATCCCTCAAGTCACTCACCAGTTAGTTATTTCATAGAAACCCTAGTCCTCGGAGACCATTGGTGAACGGATCCTTCTTTTCGGACCGCCTTCGGCGGTCGATCCATTCCAAGACGCCGTCTTGGTGTTTGCCTTCTACTTGCCAGTGGCTGGAACTGTTGCGGGCGCCGGCAGTTTCTTCTCGGCCTTTTGCAGCATCTTGAGGATCTCGGCGTTGCCGATGTCACGTGCACGGTCCACGGCACGGAACCCATCGCTGTCCATATACGTGACATCGGCCCCTCGAGCCAGAAGCGACTTAACTGCTTCGACGTCGTCGGCGCGGGTGGCGCGAATTAATTCCGCTCCAAGAACTCCCGTCCCCTTGGCGGTGTTCCCAGGTGGGCCCATCCCAGTTCCCACAGCCGTTCCGGCGTCCAAGCCTACCTTCAGAAGATCCAATGTGGCGGTCAAAGCCCGCGGAGTGGCCAAGTCGGCGGGAGTCTTGCCCTGGCTGTCCTTGGCACCGGTTTTGGCACCGGCTTGGCGCAGCGCCTCCACAATTGGAATGAAGCCCTGCTCGGCCGCGTAGTGCAGCGGGGTCCGGCCCAGCTTGTCGACGGCGTTTGCATTCGCCCCGGCTTCTAGAAGGGCTTTGACCATGAAGTCGCTAATACTCATGTCGATCATGGCGCCCTGCATGGCCGCCCAGTGGAGCGGCGTGCGGCCGTTGGCGTCCTGCGCTTCGAGCGCGGCGCCCGCTTTGATCAAGTCGCGTACGCGGTTCACCACGTCCTCTTCCGTCTGCTGGTAGCCCACGAAAGCGCTGATGGCGGCCGCGTGCAACGGCGTCAAGCCGTCCAGTGCCTTCGCGTTCACGTCGGGCTTGGCGCCCATGATAAGACGGAAGACGGGGTAGCGATTGCTGTGGAAGCTGGCGGCAGCTGCGTGAAGGGGGGTCCAGCCGTCCTTGGCCGCCTGGTTGACGTCGGCGCCGAGGCCTAGGAGGGTCGGGATGGCGTTGCCTTGGTTGCCGCAAAGAATGGCCATGTGCAGGGCGGTCCAGCCACGCGAGTCGGTGGTATTGACGGACGTGCCGGCGCCGACCATTTGGCGGATCCTATCGGGGTCGCCGGGGTGGCGTTGCCAGCCGGCGGCGATGAGGAAGGGAGGTGCAACGACGGGGGTAGGATCGCCCCAGTGCTCGGTCTTGTCCGCCTGGGAAAGCTTGGGGTCGATCCAGGCGATGGGAATGGGGTCGAGGGCCTGGCGCGTCTTCATACTGTCGCACTTGCCGTAGAGCGTAACGATGCTCTTGGGCGGCATGTCGAGTTTCGGAGCCGCCGCGGCTTGGGGTTGTTCGGCGCACTGGTCGATTTCGGTCGAGCGGTAGACAGAGTAGGTCTGCGGCAGCCCCTTGCCCGACATCGCAAGCT
>CAYVKH010000130.1:0-5845 GCA_964451965.1 uncultured Opitutaceae bacterium | reverse complement strand
ACGGGCGACCAGTGGTCCTACATCTACGACTCGGCGCTGTTCGCGCAGGACGTGATAAAGGTCACCAGCAAGTTCTCGATAACGCCCGGCTTCCGGTGGGATCACATCAGCGCGACGGACTCGACCCCGCCGGTCATCGAGAAGGGGTACTACGCCTACTTCACCTATTATCCCCTCACCACGCCGATCTACATCCCCCGCGGCCAGTCGAGCCCGCTCAACGTGACTGAGGACGGCGTCACCCACACGACGTATGCGGGCTACAACGTGAGCGGGACCAAGGAGGACGAGTCCTATTTCATCAGCCTCTCATACAAGCTGACCGACACCTCCTCCATCTACGCGACGTATGACCGCGCGGACGCCATACTGGGCACCTCGAACTTCGGCGGACTGAACGTCAGCGCCGTCAGCTCGAGCACCCCGGCGCAGCAGCTTCAGGGGTCGCTTTCGTCCGTGAGCAAGCTGTTCGAGGTGGGCTACAAGGAGAGCTTCCTCCACAACACGCTCTATTTCAGCGTGGCCGCTTTCCAGCAGACAAAGGTCGGCGTGCAGATCGGGGGACAGACCGACCAGATCAAGGACGAGGGAATCGAGCTCGACGCGGTGTACCAGCCCTCGAGGCAGTGGACGATCAACGGCAACTTCTCCTACCAGGACGCGACGGTCTATGGGGATTACTTCTTCCAGGAGACCGGCAACTACCTGGACAGCTACAACACGGATTACAACGTCGACGGGACAAAGGGCACGGGCCTCGGCGAGCCGAACTTCACGGGATACCCGCCGGCGACCGGCAAGATGCGCGCCCCGGGCATCCCGCAGGTCCAGGCCAACTTCTTCCTGGTCTACACCTCGCCGATGGGCTGGGCGGTGGGCATGGGCCCGCAGATCCAGGGCCGGCAGTATGCGAACGACCAGGAGACCCTCCACATCCCGACCGAGGAGGAGTGGGATGGCTACATCTCCTTCAGTCAGAAGGCGTGGGATATCCGCCTGAACGTCAAAAACATCTTTGACCAAAGGGTGCTGGACCCGATCGACGTCAGCTTTGCCGGCAACGACACGATCTATGTGCGCCCGCCGACCACCGCCTCGGTGACCATTAGGTACCGGTTCTGACCGGCCGGCTGTCCCAGAAGATCAAAGAAACGGGGCCCTCCGAAAGGAGGGCCCCTTCTTTTTGCACGGACTATTCCTGGTCCGCCGTGATGAACCTGATCAGGTTGGACAGGTCCCTGTCCGAGTAGCCCGGGTGAGGCTCCATCTTCGAGCAGGGCATGAGCGACTTCGGATCGCTGACATATTTCACGAAGAAGGCCCTGTCGAAGGCGGCGTAGGCGGCGACGACCTGGAAGGGCCGGCCGGCCTTGGCGCCGCCGGCGACGCCGGCCGGCCCCGTGTGGCAGCTGGCGCAGGAATTGACCCAGATTTCCCGGCCCGAAGCGGCCTCCGGGGAGGGGGAGGCCCACCTGCCGGAGTAGATCCCCCTGAAACGGTCGGCGTAGGAGGCGACCTCGAGCGCCTTCACACCCCACGGCTTCTTGTGCTGGACGCCCGGGTACCTCGCGGCCGCGGGGACGACGTCCGCAGAGACCAGGATGGCGTACGGACCGGGATCGAAGGCGAGGCCGGGCGGCGGCCAGTCCTTCGGGCCCCTGCCGTTGATCTCGAGGACGATGAAGGGGCGGTAGTCCGAGATGAACGCGGACGTGTAGACCGACAGGTACCCGTCGGAGCAGGTTGCGAGCACCGAGTCCGCGCCCCGGTCGGTCGGGAGCGCCTTCCAGAGGTCCGAAAGGAACACGATGGTCAGGACCTGCGGGCCCTTCATGAACTCCCCGTCGGCCGTGATCCGCGTCGTGGGCAGCCCGCGGAGGTCCGACCAGCGCGCGTACCTGGTCTCGCCGTCCCGCACGCCCGCCAGCCTCCCCGTCAGCGCGAGGTCGTACGGCGAGCTCCTTTCGCCGTGCAGCTCGAGGGCGACGGACGGGGGCGCCGCGGCAAGAAGGAGGAGGGCCAGCGCGGCGGGACTTCTGCTTTTCATCGGTCCGACATTTAGCACAAACGATGCCCGCGCGGCGAGCACTGCGCTGTTGCGGGCGCCTCCGCGCGCCCCTAGGTTCCCGGCCCGGATGAGTCCCCCTAGACTGAGCTCCTTGGCGGCGGCCGGCGTGGCGCTCGCCTTCAGCGGCTGCTCCCGGCAGCAGCCGGCAGTCGCCGGTGCGCCCTTCGGGATAACGGTGCAGCTCGACTGGGTTGCCGAGCCCGAGCACGGCGGGTTCTACCAGGCACTGGCCAAGGGCTACTTCAGGGAGGCGGGCCTCGACGTCACGATCCTGCAGGGCGGCCCGAACGGGTTCGTGACGCAGAAGGTCGCGACCGGAAAGGCGGACATCGGCCAGTCGGACAGCACCAACTCGCTCCTCGCCATCTCCCAGGGCCTTCCGCTGGTCCAGATCGGCGCCGTGTTCCAGAACGACCCCTCGGTGCTGATGCTCCACGCAGACAACCCCGTGAAGCGGTTCGAGGACCTTGACGGGAAGACCATAATGGCCCGGCTGGAATGGGCCTTCCTTCCCTACCTGAAGAACAAGTACCACATCAATTTCAACGTCATCCCCCAGAACTTCGCGGTCGGCAACTTCATCGCGGACCGCAATTTCATCCAGCAGGGATACTACACCGCGGAGCCGTTCTACATCGTGAGGGGCGGGGCCAAGTACCCCAAGTTCCTCTATGCGTGGGACGCGGGCTTCGACGCCTACACCTGCCTGATAGCCAACCGGGCATGGACGAGGGACCACCCCGACCGCGTACGCGCCTTCATGGCCGCCTACATCCGGGGGTGGAAGGACTACATCGAGGGCGACCCATCCCCGGCCCACGAGCTGATGAAGAGGCTCAATCCCAACAACTCGGACGGATTCCTGGCGTTCTCGCGCAAGATGATCATCGACGAGAAGCTTGTGATAGGGCGCCACGCCACCGATGATTCGCAGACCGGCCGGATCTCGCGCGAGCGGTACGCGATCCAGATCCGGCAGCTCGAGGACCTTGGGATCCTCCCCAAGGGCAAGCTTACCGTCGACCAGGTGATGACGACCGAATTCCTTCCATGAGACACGTACTCGGCTTCCTAGCCGCCGCCGCCGCGCTCGCGCTTTCGGGATGCGGCCAGCTCGACCTCACCCCCGAGGGGGATCCGTCGCGGGTTCTGAACGGCCAGGTCGAGATGGGCGCGTCCATTGCGCTCCCGGCGGACGCCGTGATCACGGTCAGGGTCGTCGACACCTCGAATTCCGGGATGCCGCCCGAGGTGCTCGGTTCCCAGACGATCCGCAGCCCGGGCGCCGCGCCGGTGGCCTTCAGGGTGGAATACCGGGCCGAGGACGAGGTCCTTCGCAGGGGCCTCTTCGTCGAGGCGCGCGTCTCCATCGGCGGAAAGGTCCGCTACTACAATCTGAACCGAAACGCCGTGACCCTCGGGAACGCCTCCGACACCCACCGGATATACGTCAACCCCGTCGGTCCGTGAAGATCTGGTGCAACGGCGACTTCGGGCAGGAGGGGATGGCCCTGCTTGCCAGGGGGACCAGGGCCCACAGCCTCGTCCTCTCCGGAAGCCGCGAGAGCTCGGTCCTGGCCGCCGGCGGGCGCGATCCCTCGATTGCCGGGGCCGAAATAGCGTTTGGGCAGCCCGACCCCGCCGACTGCGTGGAGAACCCGGGCCTGCGGTGGATCGAGGTGTCGAGCGCAGGATACACGCGCTACGACAACGAACCCTTCCGGGAGGCGATCCTCGCGCGGGGCGCCGTGTTCACGAACGCCTCGCGAGTCTACGCCGATTCCTGCGCGGAGCATGTCCTGGCCATGATGCTCGCCCTGGCGCGCCAGCTTCTTCCCTCGCACGCCAGCCAGCTGGGGGACCGCTCGTGGCCGTACCAGGAGAGGAGGGACCAGTCGCGCCTCCTCGCGCGCCAGACCGTCGTCCTGCTGGGGTTTGGTGCCATCGGCCGCAGGCTGTCCGCGCTGCTGGCCCCCTTTGAGGCGCGGATCTACGCCGTCAGGCGCAAGACCCACAGCGAGCCGGGGGTGCGGGTGGTCTCCGAGGGGGACCTGACGAAGGTCCTGTCGGAGGCCGATCACGTCGTGAACATCCTGCCCGAGAACCCGACGACCCTCAGGTACGTGAATGCGCGGCGGATCTCGTGCTTCAAGCCGGGCGCCCGGTTCTACAACGTGGGCCGCGGGCCCACGGTGGACCAGGATGCGCTGATCGAGGGCCTCAAGTCGGGCCGGATAGGCGCGGCGTACCTCGATGTAATGGTTCCGGAGCCCCTGCCGCCCGCCCATCCCCTCTGGTCCGCGCCGAACTGCTTCATCACGCCCCACACCGCGGGCGGGCGCAACGACGTCAACACGGAGCTCGTCCGGCACTTCCTCGGGAACCTCGCCATGTTCGAGAAGGGCGGGCCCATGGCCGACCGGATCCTGTGACTTTCCGGCGGCGTTAGGCCCCGGTTTCCGTTCCAGATTGTAATTAGGGGACAATTGGGGAATAATAGTGCCTGTAAGTAACTCTAATTCCACACCGTGACGGGCAGGCACAACGCCGGTCCGCGGCGGTATCCCATAAAACCAATAATAGAAGAGTGTTATGAATAAATCGACACGTTTCATCGTCACCGCCGCGGCCATGGCCGGGCTTTATGCAGGCTCCATGGCCACGCGCGCTTATGCCATCGGCGTAACGGGCGATAGCGACTCGTCCAAGGACGCTTCCAAGGACGCGGGCAAGCACGATTGCAAGGGCCAGAACGCCTGCAAGGGTCAGGGCGGTTGCAAGGCAGGGGACAACGGCTGCAAGGGCCAGAACTCCTGCAAGGGCAAGGGCGGATGCAACACGAACAAGTCCGACGAGCCGAGCAAAGTCACGTTCGCCTGATCTGCTACTTTTGAGCGACGCGGCCGGCTTCCAGTCGGCCGCGTTTTTTCTTCATGCCCGCCAACCGGTTCAACGGCCACTGCGACTACGGGATAGGCATCGGACTGCGGGTTCCCCACTACGCCCACATTCTCTCGAAGAAGCCGGTCGTGGACTGGTTCGAGATCATCTCCGAGAATTTCATGGTCGAGGGCGGAAGGCCGCTCGAGCTGCTTGACAGGATCCTCGAGCAGTACCGCGTGGTGCAGCACGGGGTATCGATGTACTTCGGCTCCGCGGACAAGCCGGACCGGACGCACCTCAGGCGGCTCAAGGGCCTCGTGAAACGCACCCGGACGCCGTGGCTCTCGGACCACCTTTGCTGGGGGAGCGTGGACGGCACCTACACGCACGATCTCCTGCCGATGCCCTACACGTTTGGGGCCGCCCGGCGCACGGCCGAGAAGATCCGGCAGGTCCGCGACTACCTGGAGATCCCGATCTGCGTGGAGAACGTGAGCAGCTACGCCGAATTCCACGCCTCCGAGATGACGGAGTGGGAGTTCCTGACCGAGGTCGTCGAGCTTGCCGACTGCGGGATTCTCCTGGACGTGAACAACATCTACGTCTCGTCGAAGAACCACTCCTTCGACCCCTACGATTACGTGAACAACATCCCCCACCACCGGGTGGGTCAGATGCACGTCGCCGGGCACACCAAGTTTGAGAAGTACATCCTCGACACGCACGACCATCCGGTGCTCGACCCGGTCTGGAAGCTCTACGCGCACGCGACCAGGCTCTGCGGAATCTCCGCCACGCTGCTGGAGTGGGACGACAAGATCCCGTCCTTCGACGAGGTTCACAACGAGGCGCTCAAGGCGAACGAGTTCATCGACGGGGCAAAGAAGGCGGCGG
>CAYVKH010000129.1:0-5882 GCA_964451965.1 uncultured Opitutaceae bacterium | reverse complement strand
AGGCGGTGATGCCCCCGAGGAAGAACTCCGACGCCCCCGAGATCGCGCCGATCCTTGCCTGGAGCCGGCCGCACGTGAGGCTTTCGGCGACCGCGAGCGTCAGGCGCGGGCCGCGCAGCAGGAGGCTCTTGAGCTCGCTCATTTCGCGGGGGCCTCGCTGATCCTCTTCAGGTTCGCCAGACCGGCCTCGAAGTCCGGCCCCACGAGCCTGTCCATGAACAGCCCGAACCAGCGGTTGATAGGGCTGCGCCCGAGGTCGCCCTCCATGCCCATCGTCACCCGCGTCGTCGCGCCGGGGCCCGCCGCCAGCTCCATCGTGCCGCGGGACGCCAGGCCCATGTCGGCGAACTCCATCCTGTATTCGAAGTACTCCCCGGGGCGGACCGCCGTGATCGTCATCTTGCCGTCGCCCTGGCTCTTGCTCTTCCACTGGCTCCACGCGCCGACCTCGGTCGTGGCGGGCGAATAGGCGACCTGCATCGCCGGGTCGCGGCTGAACCAGACGCCCCACTGCCTCCACGCCCTCAGGTCCCCCACGCGCGGGAACACGGCGGCCGGCTGCGCGGAGATGACGGTCGAGCGCTCCACCTTGAAGTGCCCCGGCAGGACGAACCCGACCAGGAGCAGGAGGAGCCAGAGCCCAACCAGCCCACCAAAGATCCATGCGACGAGCTTCATGGGCGCCCATGTTGGGCGGGGACGCGCCGGCCGCCAATTAATTTCCGGGGGTCAGCCCAGCTCAAGGCCCACCGGGCAATGGTCGCTGCCCATCACCTCCGGGCTTATCCAGGCCCGCCTGAGCGCGGGGCGCAGACCCTCGGCGGCCACGAGATAGTCGACCCTCCACCCGATGTTCCTGGCCCTGCAGTCGCCCATCTGGCTCCACCAGGTGTAGTGCCCGGGCCCCTTCTCGAACTCGCGGAAGGTGTCCACGAAGCCGCCTCCGAGGAGCTTCCCGAAGCTCGTCCGCTCCTCGTCCGTGAAGCCTGCGTTGCGCCGGTTCGACCTGGGGTTCGCCAGGTCGATCTCGGCGTGGGCCACGTTCAGGTCCCCGCAGAACACCGCCGGCTTCCCCCCGGACTGGAGCCTGGAAAGGTATCTGCGGAACGCCGGGTCCCATTTCCCGACGCGGTAGCCGAGGCGGGTCAGGCCCCTCTGCGAATTGGGCTGGTAGACGTTCACGAGCCAGAAACCGGGAAGCTCGACGGCCAGCACCCTGCCCTCCCTGTCGTGCTGCGCGGCCCCGATCCCCCTGCGGACCTCGCCGGGCTTCACCCGCGTCAGCACCGCGGTCCCGCTGTACCCTTTCTTCTCGGCGCTGTTCCAGATGACCTCGTATCCGCTCGGCCACTTGACGTGCTGCACGTCGCCCGGATGCGCCTTGGTCTCCTGCAGGCAGATCACGTCCGCACCGCTCCCCTCGATGAAGTCGAGGAGGCCCTTCTTGAGGGCGGCCCGCACCCCGTTGACGTTCCAGGATACTATCCTCACCGCTTCAGTGCCACACCGCCAGCAGGGCGCCCTGGACGGTGCACAGGGCGACGTCGTGGCCCGACACGATGAGGAAGTGGCGCAGGCTTCGGCACTCGAAGAGCGCGTTGGTCCCCTCGCGGGCCGCGACGAGGCCCGCGGCCACGAACAGGCCGAGTTCGGCCCCCTTGAGCGGGCCGGCGCAGCGGTGCGCGGCTACGAGAGCCGCCAGCGTGAAGGTCGACACGATCGTGCACAGGACCGCGCCCGACATCAGGAGCGGCACGCGCCCGGCGCTGGCCTTGATGGACTCGGGCGTGAGCTTCATCTCCTCCATCCACGCCCTTGCGAAGAGGAACTGGGAGTACCACAGGGTGCCGAGGCCGAAGCCGACGAGCGCGACGACCAGGATTGCGACGGGACTGAGGCTGGAGATGGCATGGATCATGGGAGGGGGGGTTGGGCCGCGCCGGAAGGAACGCCGCGGCCGGACGCAGGCTAGCCCGCCCCGCCCTGGAAAAAAAGCGCAATCCAAGACGCCCGCATGACACGGAAGGCGCCACGTTCCGGTTGCCAAGGGCCCGGTCGCGCCAACACTCCCCGGGTCCGATGCACGCCTTCGCGCACATCCCCCTCGGCACGCCCATACCCGACAGCCCCCACGCGGTGTCGTGCAGCCTGCCCACCATGGCCGCCGTCCGCGGCTACGAGGAGAAGGACCCGGCGGTCATCGCAAGCCTCCAGACCGGCTACCCGAGGTTCGTCGTCCATCCCTTCGCGCGCCGCCTCGCCGCGGCGCTTACCGAGAGGGGCGGGCTTGCGGGGCGGACCCTCTGGCTCGCCTCGTCCAGAGCGATGGCGGACGGCCTGCTCGCCCACCTGCGCTCGGCCGGGGCGGGCGCGGGCGCCGCGCCCTTCGAGGGGAACGGGGTGCACGGCGTGTCCCATCCCGGGTCGCCGGAGCTCGCGCAGAGGGCGAGGCTCTACCTCCAGAACATAGGGGGGTTTCTCTCGTCGCGGGAGGCCGAGGACCGCCTCGCCCAGATCGGGGTGGGGCCGGTGCCCGGCGGCGAGGAGGCCTTTGCCGGCGACTCGCGGGAGGAGGTGCTGCAATTCCTGCGGCCCATGTTTGCGGGTGTCCCCGACGAGAACCTCACGCTCGCCAACAGCGGGATGAACGCGGTCTACGCGGCGTTCCGCGCGGTCAACGGCCTCCAGGCGCCGAAAGGCAGGACCGCCTGGGTCCAGCTGGGCTGGCTCTACCTCGACACGATCGCGATCCTGAGGAAGTTCACGGCCTCAAAGGACGATTACATCCACGTGCGGGACGTCATGGACCTGGCCGGGCTCGAGCGCATCTTCGCGGAGCGCGGGGACCGGATCGCGGGCGTCCTCGCGGAGGTCCCCACGAACCCGCTGGTCCAGACCCCCGACGTCGGGGCGCTGGCGGCGCTGTGCCGCAGGCACTCGGCCAAGCTCGTCCTCGACCCGTCGCTCGCGTCGGCGTTCAGCGTCGACTGCATGCCCCATGCCGACCTGGTCGTGACGAGCCTCACGAAGTACACCGGCAACGAGGGTGACGTCATCGCCGGGCTGGTCGCGGTCAATCCCGGCGCCCGCGGGGCGGACGTCCTGCGCCGCGGCGTCGCCTCCGCCGTCGAGCCGCCCTACCCCCGCGACCTGGCGCGCCTCGCCGCGCAGATCAGCAACACCGCGGCCGTGCTCGGGAGGATCGAGGAGAGCACCCCAAGGGTGGCCTCATTCCTGGCGTCGCATCCCGCGGTCCGCACGACGCACTGGGCCCTCGAGCAGGCCTCGCGGGACAACTACATGAAGATCGCGAGATCGCCCGGCGCAACCGGGGGGATCATCACTTTCACCCTGCGGGGGCGGCTTGAGGCCTTCTATGACAGGCTCCGGCTGCCCAAGGGGCCGAGCTTCGGCATGCGGACGACCCTCATCTGCCCCTTCATGTACCTCGCCCACTATGACCTGGTGAAGACGCCCGCCGGGCGCGCCGAGCTCGTGGCGAACGGCCTCGACCCGGATATGCTGCGGCTCTGCGTGGGCACGGAGCCGGCCGACGAGATCATCGGCGCGCTCGCCGAGGCGCTCGGCGCGGACTGACCGCCCGGCGTCAGGCGCCGTGCGCGCCCCCGGGGCGCGTCAGCCGCACAAACCTGATCCCGAGCAGGACGGCCGCCGCCGCCAGGCCCGCGGCCAAGCCGCTCCAGATCCCGGCCGGCCCGAATCCGGCGCTCACCCCGAGGACGTATCCCAGCGGCAGCGCGATGACCCAGTAGGCCACGAACGTGATGGCGGCGGGCACCTTGACGTCGGTCAGCCCCCGGAGCGCCGCCGAGTTGATCACCTGCCCCCCGTCAAAGATCTGGAAGACGCCGGCCACCGCCAGAAGCAGGCTCGCCACAGAGACGACCTCCCGGTCGCCGATGAACCAGGACGCGATCGCATGCCCGCAGACAAGGAAGAGGACGGTCATCGCGGCCGACACCACGAGGCCCATGAGGGTCCCCCCGAGCCATATGGGCCGCAGCCTCGCGTTTTCGCCCGCGCCCGCCGCCGCGCTCGTGCGCATGCCGACCGCCATCGAGAGGCCGAGCGCCACCATGAAGGTCATCGCGGCGCATGACAGCGCGATCTGGTGGGCCGCCAGGGACACGGCCCCCAGCCAGCCCATCATGACGGTCGCCATCGCGAACGCGCCGCTCTCAAAGAGGAGCGCGCCCGACGCCGGCAGGCCGACCGAGAGCATCCGCCTCATCCGCTCCGCGGACAGGGGCGCCATCCAGCGCCTCGGCCATGCGGCCCGCATCTTGGGGTCCAGGCGCAGCCAGGCAAAGAGGACGGCGGACCCGAGGGTGCGCGAGATGAGGGTCGAGATGCCCGACCCGGCCAGCCCCAGCCGGGGCGCGCCCAGGTTCCCGTAGATGAAGACCCAGTTCAGCACGACGTTGAGCAGGACCCCGCCCATTATGATGACCATCGGCACCCAGGGCCTGCCCATCGACTCCGCGAACTGGCGGAGGGCGAGATAGACGAGGGCCGGGACAAGCGACAGCCCGAGCAGCATGAAGAAGGGGTTCACGGCGGCCAGCACCTCGGGCGGCTGGCGGAACCACTCGAGGTGGAAGCCGAGCAGGACGATGAGTCCCACCTCGACGACGCCGGAGCCGAGCGCGAGCAGGAGGCCGTGCCTGAGGAATTCGCCGGCCTCGTCGTGGCGCCCGGCGCCCCGGGCCCTCGACGCGAACACCGCCACCGGCGTGAGCAACCCCACCCCGATGATGAAGAAGATGTTGAATATCCCGACGCCGAAGGAGGACGCGGCGAGGGGGACGGTCCCGGTCCGACCGATCATTACGCTGTCGGTGACGCCCATGAGCATCTGGCTCACCTGGCCGATCGTGATCGGAACCGCCAGGAGCAGAGTGGCCCGCGCCTCCCTATAGACAGCATGCATCGATGAGTGTTATTGCGGACCGCCGCGCGTTGTCCAACGATACGTTCGGTGAAGAACCGGCGCGTCATCCCCCTCCTCATAAGCGCGGCCGCCACGGCCGCTGCGCTCTGGGCCTACGGAACCCAACCGAGGCTGGCCGTCCGCGGCCAGGCCGCGGTCCCCATCGCGGACGGCAAGACGCTGGACTTCTCGAGCGGCAAGCCCGTGATCAGGGACGGCGCCGCGGACAAGGCCGCGCTCGACGCCGCGGTCAGGGAGATCGACGAGGCCTCCAAGGACGTCACGTTCCCCGCCGACTCCGGGAAGAAGAAATAGCCCCCGTCAGCGCGCCCTGCGGACGCGTATCGCGTACTTCTTCGCGGCGGTGACAGGGGCCGTGAAGCGCGCCACCTCCGTCGAGTTTCCGGAGATTGCCAGGAGTTGCCACGGCGCGACGGCGCCCACGGGCGCGCCCTCCCCGTCCAGGAACTCGCACTGGACCTGGACCTGCACGGGCTTTGCACCCCCGTTCTTCAGGTTGGCGACGACCTCGAGCCGCCCGTCCCCGAGCGTCCGCTCCTGCAGGCCGGTGCAGCTGACCACCGCCTCGGTCGCCGAGTCGAGGACGACGAACCGGTCCGTGTTCTCGACCGTGAACTTGGTCGTGTCCTGCGGCGCCTGCGGGGCGGGCGCGGACTCGCAGCCGGCGAACGCGCAAAGGGCGGCGAAGAGGAGGATGGGATGCCTGTGTGCCATGGGTCGGTAGGAGATATGGGCTGAGATTGCGCCCGCGCGAGCAAGTTCAGCCATTTTTTGGCAGGGGGAGTCAATCGTTTGCGAAAGCCCGCCGTGCTTGCGCCGGGCGGCGCGCGCTGCGACGATCCGGGGGCCGCCCCGCCATGACCCGCTGCGTCCTCGCCCTCGACCAGGGCACGACCTCCTCCCGCGCGAT
>CAYVKH010000128.1:0-5883 GCA_964451965.1 uncultured Opitutaceae bacterium | reverse complement strand
TCGTCAGCGGGACCATCCGCATATCGACGATCTATTCCATCGGCCTCCACGAGCTCCCGCCCTACATCAAGAAGTTCCTGCACGACTTCCCCTCGGTCAACGTGCGCGTCGAGTACCGCCGCTCGAACCTGGTCTACGAGGACATCCTGCACAACTGCGTGGACTTCGGGCTCGTGGCCTTCCCCGCGAAGGTCCGCCAGATCGAGAACATCCCCTTCAGGAACGACTACCTCATCGTCATCTGCCATCCCCAGCATCCGCTCGCGAAGCGCGGCGAGGTCACGGTGGCGGAGCTGGCCGGCCAGAAGTTCATAGGGTTCGATCCGGACATCCCGACCCGCAAGGCCGTCGACCAGATCTTCCGCGACAACAAGCTCGATATCGAGACGGTCATGGAGTTTGACAACATCGAGACCGTGAAGCGCGCCGTGGAGATTGACCACGGCATCGCGATCGTGCCGCAGGCGACCGTCCTGCAGGAGGCGAAGCAGGGGACCCTCGCCGTGCTCAAGCTGAAGGGCGGGGAGTTCACACGGCCGCTGGCCATACTCCACCGCAAGGGCCGCGTCCTGACGCCGGCCATGAAGAAGTTCATCGACACACTCGAGCTCGACTTGGTGGACGCCCATCCCTGATTTGCGAAGGCGCGGGCCCTGTGCCAGGGTTTCGGAGGCGCAGGTCGCCTCATTACTGCCGATGAAATCCGGGTTCTCCAGAATCGCCGCGGCGTTCGTCCTGTCGCTTTCGCCCCTCGCGGCCCTGGGGGCCGCGCCGGCCCTTCCCCTGCCTGCCCCCGCCTGGAAGCTGAAGGGCGTCGACGGGACGACGGTCACCTCCGACCAGTTCAAGGGGAAGGTCGTGATCCTCGACTTCTGGGCGACCTGGTGCCCTCCCTGCCGGACCGAGATACCGGGATACGTGGCGCTCCAGAAGAAGTACGCGGCCGACGGGCTCGTCGTCGTGGGGATCTCGATGGACACGGACGGAACGGAGCCCGTGAGGAAGTTCATGAAGGAATTTTGCATCAACTACACGGTCGTGATGGGCAACGACGACATCCTGGGCGCATTCGCGCCGATAGAGGGCTATCCGACCACGTTCATCATCGACCGCGACGGGCTGATCCGGAGCAAGAAGCTCGGCCGGAAGCCCGCGGCGGACTTTGAGAAGGACGTCCTTGCGGTCCTGGCGCCCCCCGCGGCCTGAAATGGGCGCGGGGCTGGCGATAACCCCTTAACGCCAGCCCCGCTATTAGTCTGGCCGGCCGCAAAGCCGGCTCGATACTACCCAAAACCCGCTTTGAGCAGGATGATTCCCTAAAGCATCTAGCGTGCCATCCCGCTAGTCTTTTGCGAACTGCAGGGCGTGGCCCAGCTCGTCGGCTATGATCCGGTCGCTGCGGCACCGGGGCACCTTGTTCTGGCCTCCCCATTTGCCGTGGTGGCGCATCCACTGCTCGAAGACCCCCGGCATCACGAGCCTGACAAACGGGGCGTCGAGGGCTCCGCCGGTGCGTTTCGCCTCGTAGTCGTCGTTCAGCCGCCTCAGCTCCGCGTCCAGCTCCACCGCCATGATGGGCCCCGTGGGGGTGGTGATGGTCCCGGGCTTCAGCTCGACCCACCATTCGTGGCGGCCACGGATCCGGTTCGTGGTCGTGCTCAGGAAGATCGGTGCGACATGGAAATTGACGATGGTCCAGCCGTTGCGGCGGCAGACCGCCAAAAGCGCGTCCGTGATCTCCTTCTCTATCACGTGCTCGCCGAACGCGCTGAGCTGGAGCTTCGTCCTCCCCACGTAGGTGAGCCGGGCGGGCGCGGTCGATACGAAGCGGACGACGTCGCCGATGAGGTAGCGCGCGAACCCCCCGGGGGTCGTCAGCACGAGCGCATAGTCCACCCCGGCCTTTACCCCCTCGATGGGCACGGCCTTCTCGCCGAGCATCGGGATGCGCGACTCGTCGTATTCCCATATCGGGAGGAACTCATAGAAGACCCCCGCGTCCGCCATCAGCCGCAGGCCGGCGGCCGAGTCGGCGTCCTGGGCCGCGATGAAGGCCTCGGAGGCGGGATAGACCTCGTGGAAGTTCACGGTGGGCCCGAGCATGGCGCGCAGCTCGTCGTGGAACGGGCCGATCGGCACGCCGCCGTGGACGAAGCACTCGAAGTTCGGCCAGATCGCCTGGAGGTGCTCCACGCGGGCCTTGCCATGGGACATGCTCGTGCGCAGCGCGTCCGCAAGCATCAGGACCCAGCTGGGGATTCCCGCAAGGAGCGAGATGTCGACGTGGGCGGTCCGCTCGATGATGGCCGCGATCTTCGACGGCCAGTCGGCCATCTGGGCGATCTCGGCCCCCGGCTCGTAGTAGTGGTCCTCGACCCATCGCGGGAGGTTGAGGGCGGCGATCCCGCTCAGGTCGCCCGCGTAGGCCTCGAAGGGCTCGGACTCGGTGATCGGGGCGAGGGTGGTGGATCCCCCGAGGAAGAGGTGGCGGCCTCGGAAGATCCCCGCGTGCCCGACCCGCGCCGTGTACCACAGGAGCGAGTCGAGTCCGCACTGCCTGAAGTGGTTGAGCATCGGCTCCGTGACGGGTATGTACTTCGTGCGGCCCGCGGTCGTGCCCGACGAGACGGAATAGATCTGGCACCGCCCCGGCCACAGCACGTCGGGCTCGCCCTTCTTCATGAGGTCCACGTGCGGGGCGAGGTCCTCGTAGGTGCAGAGCGGCACCTTCCTGCGGAACTCGTCGTAGGGCATGCGCGCCTCGAGGCCCACCCCCCGCCAGACGGATCCGCCGGCCAGCATGGGCGTCAGGTGCCTGAACACCGCGCCCTGCCTGGGCACCGGGTCCCTTCCGCGCCTCAATCCGATTGCCGCGCGGGTCGAGAGAAGACCCGCGCCGACTGAGAGTAGACTTCTAGGGACAACAGCCATTCCAGCACCCTACCAGCACCAAGGCAGCGTCCGGCGGTCGCCTGCGGCAAGCGAATTCAGGCGGCGCGGACAAACTTACCGGGTTTTGACCCCCGGCAGACGCTCCTGAAACGCTGGCATTGCCGTGGGGAATCGATTGGCTTCCGTCCGAGCCGGCGCAGCGTATCCCCGTGACCCCTCCAGAAATCCTGTTCGAGGACGACTTCCTCGTGGCCTTCGACAAGCCGAGCGGCCTGCCCGTCTCCCCGGACCGCTCGGAAAGGGCCCGCGCGACCCTGATGGGCCTCGTGCGGGGTTCCCACGGGCAGTCGCTGGCGTGCGTCCACCGGCTGGACAGGGACACGAGCGGGATCGTCCTGTGCGCCAAGACGAAGCCCGCCCTCGATTTCCTGAGCGGCCAGTTCCAGTCGAAGTCCGCCAGGCGCGTATACCTGGCTCTGGTGAGCGTCCTGCCGCCGGAGCGCGCGGGCGGCGCGGGCGCCGCCATGCGCGACGCGGCCGGGGCGCTTCCCCACGAGTTCTCGATCGACCTGGCCCTCGGCCAGGACGAGCGAGACCCGGGCCGCGTCCGCGTATTCCGCAGGGGCGGGGGAAGGCCAAGCGTAACGGAATTCAGGATACTAGAGTCGTTCGGGAGGTTCGCATGGCTCGAGTGCAGGCCTCTCACGGGGCGCATGCACCAGATCCGCGTCCATCTCGCGTCGGCCGGGGCCCCCGTGCTCGGCGACGGGCTCTACGGCGATCCGGGATCCGTGCTCCTGCTCTCGGGACTCAAGCGCATGTACAAGGGGCTCGACTCCGAGAGGCCGCTCGTCTCACGGCTGGCCCTCCACGCCCGCTCGCTCGCCTTCGTCCACCCGGCGAGCAGGGAGCCGGTCGAGATCGCCGCCCCGGTCCCGAAGGACCTTGAGGTCGCGCTCAAGTACCTGAGGAAGTTCGCGGGTTCCCGGCGCGGCGGCCGCTAGGGAACGGGGTGGGGCGGCGGAGGGGTCCCGTCCGTCGGCGCCACGATCACCACGCGGCGGCGGAGCGCCTCCCGCAGGACGGGCAGCGACAGCAGGTAGGTGATCGCCACCCAGAAGGGGAAGATGACGGCCCAGGCCGCGATGGCGTGAACGGCCGTCATGCCGAACCTCTCGAAGAAATCCCTCGGGTCGTCCCAGAGCATGTGGTTCATCATCCGGATGCCGAGGTGCGCCGACGGGACCGCGAACATCCAGTCCCCGAGCCGTACCATGAAGTAAATCACGGGAAGGTGAAGCGGCGTGCAGAGGGCGTTCACCATCTGTATGATCGGCTGGTTCAGGCGCAGCAGGATGCCGGCCAGCAGGCAGAGCAGCGTGGTCGTCCCCAGGATCGGAAACAGCGCCAGCGCGCTGCCGACCGCGAGCGTGAGGGCGATCTTCTCCGGCGTGATGCCCTGCGTGAGCTGGGTCGCGATCGGATCGATCACGTTGCGCTGCCACGGGGTGCGGGCACGCGCGGCGATTTCCGGCTGGAGGGGTTCGTTCACAGAACACCCACGCTACGCTAAACCCCAATGAGGCTCAAGCGTTATGGACCGGGATCCTGCTGCAGGCCCTGCGACAGGCCTGCGGCGCCTCCGTGGATCTCGTGTCCTGCGGCCCGCCTGGGCCCCGGGGGATGGGTGGAGTTCACGGCTGCGACCGCGATGGCGGCCGCGGCGGGCACGATCCTCTTCAGGGAGGAGTGGTCCGGGTGCGCGTGCCGCGCCCCGGCTGCCGCGGCGACGGATTCACGGTGGTCGGACTGCCCGCCCTCCTCCAGGACGGAGGCCGGAACCGGCTTGAGCCCCCAGATGAGGCCGGTCCACGAGAGGCACGTAAGCAGGTAGTACGTGACGTCGATCTCCCACCAGAAGAACCCGTTGCGGGTCGCGCTCTGGTAGCGGTGGTGGTTGTTGTGCCAGCCCTCGCCGAGCGTGATGACCGCGAGGATGAAGCTGTTGCGCGAGTCGTCGCCGGTCTCGTAGCGGCGCCTACCCATCAGGTGCGCCATCGAGTTGATGCACGAGGTCCCGTGGAAGAGAGCCGTGGTGCTTATGAAGAATCCCCACACGAGCATCTGCGGCCCGCTGGTGTGGAGCCCGGGCGCGAAGGCGTGCATGAGGGCCCCCAGTCCCCAGACCGCAAGCGCAAACGCAAGGGGGACGATCGCGTCGAAGCGGTTCAGGAACACGAGCTCGGGATAGCGGTCGAGGTCGCGGACCTTCGAGTAGTCCGTCGGAAAGTTGCGTCGGCTCGTGATCCAGCCGATGTGCGACCACAAGAATCCGTGGACGTGCGGCGAATGGGCGTCCTCAGCCTCGTCGGAATGCTGGTGGTGGTGGCGGTGGTGGTAAGCCCACCAGAGCGGCCCGCGCTGGACGGTGGTACCGCCCCAGAGCGCGAGGATGAACTGCATGGGCCGCGACGTGCTGTAGGTCTTGTGCGAGAAGTAGCGGTGGTAGACCCCGGTCACGGCCGCCATGCGTGCGAAGTAGAGGACGGCGGCGGCCGACACCGCGAACCAGCTGGCCCCGGTCCAGATGACGCCCAGGCAACCGAGGTGCAGGATGATGAAGGGGATGCAGCGCAACCAGTCGACCCGGTCGGGCTCGCCGCGGGCGGCCTCTGCCCCCGTCGGGGAATAGTCGGCGTCGAACCATTGGACAATGGCTGACAGCATGGGGCGGTGGCGTTTCGGCATGGGATGCTCTTCCTCGGGGGAAAACGATCGAGCACACACGCAAGGTGGGCGGCCGGCAAGGAAGGATTTCGGCGGCGGCCGGGGATTAAAAAGGGCGCCCCCGCGAGCAGGGGCGCCCTTTGTTGTTTCCTAGGTTATCCTCTGTCCTGGATCAGTTCGACGCCACGAAGACGTCCGCCTTCGGAGCCGCAACCACGCGGACCGGGAGGACGACCTTCGTCGCTACCGGGGCGCCGTTGCGCT
>CAYVKH010000127.1:0-5913 GCA_964451965.1 uncultured Opitutaceae bacterium | reverse complement strand
TTCTACAATTCAAAATACGGGTTGGTAGCTCAACGGTAGAGCAGTTGCCTTTTAATTCGAAACACGGTGTTTCCTATCGTTTCACTCAGTTTCTAATTTCGTGTTTTCAGAGGAGAAATGACGATTTTTCTATTTCTGTGAAACGGTTAGAAATGCCCGGAAAGGTGCTCCCCTGTAGAAAACCCCTGTAGAAGAACAATAATGAAATTCTCCGAGCTACAAGAACCGCAATTGGGGCAATCGGTCGCGCACATAAAGGAGATGCAGGAGTGGGTTTCGCGGGAGCTTCGTGAGACCAGGGAGCGGATAGTGGGTTACCTGTTCGGGCTCAATGCGGGCGGTTTAGTTGCTGATGCTGCATTTCTTTCTCAAAAAGCAGGAAACTGTCTGGTTAAATATTCGGTAGTCTTGTTTGGCGTTGGCCTATTTGTGACGGTCATAAGAGCAGCCATCGACTACTACGGGTGCGAAGCCATCGCCCGATCATTGAACGGTGATGTGCGTAAGTTTTACACTGACGAGATTGATTCGGAGCAGTTTTGGACCCGCAAGGGAGTCAAATTCCACGACTGGCCGCTTCATTGCCTTGGAATTGCCGCTGGTGTTTGTTTCTTCGCCGGTTTGATCGTTGGATTTATAGGAATGATCCAGGGGTAACCAATCGTCGGAAATTGTCGGCGGTATTGGAAACCCATTCCTTTGCCCTTGACGCCCCGATCTCGGTCTGGGGCATACCGAGACCTACCCCGGCGCCATAAAATGGCTTGGGCTGCCCATCCCATACGCCCCGCCCGCGGGCCGGCCCGTCATCTGCGTTGCGTCCGGCCGCAACGCGTCCTAGATAGGCATCTGGCGGGGCAACCCAATTCCAATATGGCTATCTTTTCAAAAGGTGAAACCGATGGGAGCCAGCGCCCCGAGCTCGTCGCCTGTGACGACTGCGGCCAACCCGTTTCGAAAAAAGCAGAAGTTTGCCCCCATTGTGGCAGACGGATTCGCGGAAGCCGCACCGATCAACTGGCAATTATCATTTTCGTTCTGATGCTGCTTTCCCTGGTCGCGGCCTTTTTTAGCATGGGCTCGCACAGATAAAGCAACAGGGTCCGCTTCAAAATGGTACGCAGGCTTCGGCACTGTCCTTTGCCCCAGGTGGGGCGTTGGCGAACGAAATGTTCGCTATTCGTCGCCCAAGATCTCCTCGCAGTGCCATTGATGGATCAATGCTTCGATAGCCTTAATCTGCCTCGGCTTGCGTTCGGCAACCTCTGGGATCGGGAAGGCTGTTCCTTCTGCAGCCAATGCGTCCGCGTAAGTAGAAAACAGCTTCTTCGATAAAATAATGACCTCTTGGGGTTCGTCCGTTGTCGAAGCGCTGACGGCATACCGAACGTGCCCCGCAACACCGCTTCCGTGCTGTGCAACGTCAGTCACGCCAAGTTCATAGTTTCGCCCGTCGATCTTCAAAATGCCGCCGGCAGCTTTCCTAAGGGATGTGGCGACATTCAGGACTGTAATCATCCTACAACAATACGCGCCCGAACCGGACCCCGCAATTGAGAAAAACACCGTGCGCACCGATTCCTTTGCCCTAGGCACCCCGATCCCGGACCGGGGCATGCTCCCTAATGCCACCGAACCGAGTTCGCCGCAGGGCGCCCTATCGGCATAGCCGAATGATGGCCGCACCGGCCAAGCCTATCGGAATGGCGACGAATAGGATCGTGACGAGGCATCCCCTCCCGGCGGCTCTGGCACCGCCCTTGAGTAGATCGGGCCGATTGGCGCGAATGTGATCCCAAATCCGATGCGCTAGGTCGTTTTCTTCTTCCCCCTTGTTTTGGCCGCCAATTTCGCGAACGAGCCGAAGGACCTCCTTTTGCGCGAGCTTCTTGATGCCGTATGATTCCCGCCAGTCCGAACCGTTGAGCCAATCTGTAAGAACAGCCAAATCACTGACCCCGTCGCTGTCCCGCCCTAGCAACATGAACCGGTACTGATGGTCCTCCCACGCGTCGAGTAATTCGCCCTTTCTTCCCGACTCAGCGAGCCAGGTCTTGATTGTCGCATTTGCTTCGGCCCTTAAAAGGCCTTGCGGCGCGACCTTTCCTAGTTGCCTTGCAAGGAATTCGAGCTCTTCCCGTTGATGCGTCGTGGGCGCCGAATCCATTTTGCCACTCTAAGGCGCCAGCGGCTTCTCGTGCAACGTTTCCGCGGGCATCGAGACAAGCCGCTGCCCTATCCCATCGCAAGATCTCCCGAGGTTATTGAGCGATAGGGCTTCAGATTGGGCTTATCGGGCTGTCTTGCTCCCGTCGGTGGTTCCTGCACGATTTCGGGGCAAAGAACCAAGCCAAGAGCCATGCCAATCAGACCGACCAAATCGGTGGCCGAGCTAGCCGAGGAGCTCGACCATCCGCTCTATGAAATATTGATGATGCTCGAAGCCGCGAAAGCGTTGAGATTCACAGCCAAGTCACGGTTTCAGGTGAACCTCGAACTCGAGTCGTTCATCATTCACGCGCGATGCCTAGACGAGTTTTTCGCCTCAAAATCTACCCAACCCGATACGATGTGGGCGACAGATTTTATCCCCGGATTTTCAATCGCCGGAATGGACGGTGCTGACCTTCGCCGGATGCATGGGGAGGTCGCCCATTTGACTTATCGTCGAAAGAAAGCGGGGAACCGCGGCGAATGGGCCATAAACAATGTGGGAGGCCCTATTTTAAAGGCGTCACTGAAATTCTTGAACGAGATAATGGGGTGTCCAGTGCTCATGGCGTTCGCGACAAATCAACAACGGACAACCGATTTGATCGCTGATCTCGAGAACTGGGCCAAGCAGGGGCAACAATCCAATCTCGCGACAGGAACAACTTCGCAATTGCACGCGCAGCATGTGGCCGTGACAGGGTACTTTCCCGAACCGAGTTCTGGGCTGCCGGCACCCGATTCTCGGGATTCAATTATATAGGCAAGGACCTATGGTCGATAAGATTACCCAGACCGACGCCCACGCCCTTCTTGTGAAATGGATGAGGGCTTCGAGTAATTACACTGAGGGATCTTACGGTTATGACCTCTATCTTCCGCTCCTAATTTCGAGGGAGCAGGGGAATCCTCCATTTGGAGACAATGAGCTTTTCATGCGCGCGAACATGCAGGCCTTTACTGCGGCAGCTTGGGAGCTTTGCCGGCGGGGTTTATTGAGGCCGGGAATTCGGGAATATGGCGGTCAGGGTAATAGCGACGGGTACGGGTATTCTATAACGCCGCTCGGTCGACAATGGCTCGCAGAGTCAGAAAAGGATCCGTTCATCGCGATAGATCCGACGCAGATCAGCGCAATGCTTTCAAGGTATAGCTTACGGTTCGGCGACGGATTCTTAGAACGATCCCAGGAAGCCATACGATGCTATCAGGCGAACGCCCACCTTGCCTGCTGCGCTATGTGTGGCGCGGCCGCAGAATCTATTTTGTTGGCCCTAGCGTTCGCGAAAGGCGATCGGGTTGCCGTAATGAAGGAATATTTGACCAAGGGCGGCCGGGGCCGCGTGCAAACGTCGGTGTTTGGTTCCGCTCCGGATTTTGTTCGGGACCAAGCTGCGGCAGGCTTATCATTGTTGAAATACTGGAGAGACGACGCGGCCCATGGCGAATTCACCGGCATATCCGAAGCGCAGTCGTTCACCTCGACGCTACTATTGCTAAGGTTCGCTGCGCTCGCGGGCGACCATTGGGGTTCCATTACTCGGCCGCGAATCTGAATTCCCGCGTACTTAAAAAGACGCTGTTATCTTCCTCGAACAACGGACCCGTTGCCCTAGTGTCGTATGGCTAGTCCTTTGAATTACGAAGTACCGTAACCCATGCCCAAAGTCTTTATATCGTACTGCTGGTCCTCTCCGGCGCATAGCGACTGGATTCTTAAATGCGCAGAAAAATTACGCGCAGACGGGGTCGACGTAATTCTCGACCAATGGGACCTGGTCGCAGGCCAAGATAAGAATGTCTTTATGGAGAAGATGGTGACCGACGACTCGGTGACCCACGTGCTTGTCTTCTCAGATAAGCAATATGCCGAAAAGGCAAACAAACGCGCCGGCGGCGTTGGAACCGAGTCGCAGATAATGTCCAGGAAAGTGTATGAGTCGGTGAATCAGAGCAAGTTTTTGCCCTTGGTGATGGAGTGGCAAGAAAGCGGAGAACCCTATCTCCCCGAATTCTTTCAATCGCGAATATGGTTTGATTTCTCCACGCCTGAAAAGGTTAACGATAGTTGGGAGCACCTCATTCGGCATCTAAACGGGAAGCCTCTGCATGTTAAACCGCCGCTAGGAAAGGCGCCCGAGTATCTTTCGGAGCCAACAACCCCGTCCATGTCCACTCGCGGGAAATTTGCTATACTTGAGGCAGCGATCGCCGAAAACAAGGCCACGATTAAGAAGGCTAGGCGCGATTTCTTGGATGCCGCCATTGAATTTGCCGATTCTCTGAGGATCAAAGAGTCACCGACTCCCGAGGGATTTGAAGATCGAATCTTAAGCATACCCCGAACACTTCTTCCAATCAGGGACCAGCTGATAGATTGGGTGCTTCTTGAGGCTGAATCAGGCAAAGAAACGGGCTTCGAAGGGGCCCTAATGGACTTCTTGGAACGCTTGTTGGCGCTCAAATTCAGGACGGACAACCTGACCACTTGGAACGATACGTGGTTCGATGGGCACACCATCTTCATCTATGAGACCTTCCTTTACACGGTCGCTGCCCTGATTCGCACCGATCGCTTCCAACTACTGCGTACCATCCTTGAGAGTAATTATCTGCTGCCTCAGTCCGAGTTGGCCATCGGAAGGGAATTTGCATCTGTGGACGCATTTTGGGGATCATCGAAAATGCTGTATCATCGAAATGAACGATTGAAACTCAATCGCCTGAGTTTGCTCGCTGACGGGATCAAGGATCGCGCTACCCGCGGCGATATAACCTTTTTAGAGATAATGCAGGCTGACCTTTTGGTGTTTTTATTCTCAACAGTCTCGGGTGTTGGGCGGTGGTATCCACACACGTTTGTATTTGCCGGTCATTCAGTCCGCTTCCCACTGTTTGTGCGCGCCGCCCAGAAAAAATATTTCGACAAGCTCAAGACTGTCATCGGCGTTTCGCGTGGAGACGATTTGCGGGCGAAGTATGCGGCTAATGCCGAAAAATTGGGCGTGGCTCAATGGACGAGTTTTCTCGTATTCGGCGGCTACAGTTTTCCGACGGCATTGAATCTCATCAATCTCGATACTCTGGGTTGAGAATTTGCTCTTTTCGGAGGACCCTGCTACCCCAATTTCAGGAGCTCAGCCCCGCGTATATGTTAGGATCCCCCACCCCTTCGCTTCCCCTCGACGATCCGGGCCCGCAGTTTCTCGCGCAAGGTCTCCGGGTGCATTGACACGAGCCGCGCGGCCTGGTCGACCGTATAGGCCGCTCCGGGTTCGGTCCGGAGCGGTCCCCTTTCCTGGATCAATACTGCCAGGCGTGAGGCGATGGCCTCAACATCCTCGTCGGAAAGCGTTCGGGGCATGGCTCAGACTCCGGCCTGCTTCGTCGTCCGCCCTAGTGCCCGGTCAATCGCCTTCTCGGTCTCGGCGTTAATCGACTCGTCCGATCTGGCGTCGCACAGCCATCTATGCTCGGCGCAGCTGCGCTAGGGCAGCTTCTTGGCCGCCCTGGTGGCGCGTCTGAGCACCCGGTCGATGAGTTTTTCCGTTTCGGCGTCGAGTGGACCATCATCTTCGGGGTTTTCGACAGGCGCCCAACCGTGTGAAGCACACGTCGCGTTCCATTGCCGAATGAGTTCCGACAACTGGTCCGCGTCCATGATCTCCAAGGCAATTCTGGTGAAGAGCCGCGCCTGTTCCT
>CAYVKH010000126.1:0-5939 GCA_964451965.1 uncultured Opitutaceae bacterium | reverse complement strand
TTTTGATCTAACGGGACCGACCCCCCGTGTCCAACTTCCGGGGTCCCTCTCAGCCTTCGCCGCCGATGCCGGGCTAGCCGACCGGCTTTTAGTTGTGCGCCTCAACCGCCGGGAGGGGGCGACGGCAGAAACCGAACTATCTAACGAAATCCTGCGTAACCGAGACGCCAGCCTCAGTTGGATCGTCGATAAACTTAGGCACGCCCTAGCCGACAAGGACCCCGTGCCGTCAGGTCTAAACGCCCGCCATCCGGACTTCGCTTCGTTGGCCGTCCGTATTGGCCGGGCCATTGCCAGCGCCAAGCCGCACAATGGGCCGGAAGCCCGAACGACCGCCGCACTACAGGCCCAGGCTGTTGCCGCGCTTCAGGCCGCCGAATTGGACAAAGGGCGTTTCAATCTGGAGAACGACAACATAGGAGCGGCATTGCTCGAATTGTTACTGGCCGGACCATTCAATGGAACGTCCGCAGAATTGCTAAGGGCGCTTGTGGAAGTCGATCCATCGTTTGAGGGCAAGCTGTCTGCAAAGCGGCTCGCCAAACGTCTAGGAAGGCTATGGCCGCACTTGGTAAGCGTCTGCAAAGCGGAGTCGGAAAAGGCGCATGGAGGGTTCACGCGCTTCGCATTCCAGAAGCCGGTTGGTGACTTTGGTGAGTTTGAAACGGCAATTTCAGTAAAGTCCCTACGTGAGATGAATAATGGGACTTTATCGGAAAAACCGATTGAAACTCACCAAACTCACCCGAATGCGCCCGATTCTGGCCGCCAAGGGGTTTTTGCCTCAACATGAACCCCGATGCCGACTTAGTGCTGCCGCCGCCTCCGTGGAGTGCATTCTTCAGTAGGTCCGGGATCGAAACCATTGAAGAACGATGATACCCGAAACCATATCCCAACCCCGGATGCCCAACCAGCTCCGGCACGTCAACGACGTGCGGACCGCCGAGCGTGAGACTCGATGCGCCGACGCATGGACTCTGAGACTTGAAGGCCTCACAGTGCGGGAAATCTCTGAAAAACTGAACGTCAGTGTTGGAACCGTCTCGGATTACCTTCGGTCCGTTCTCGAGGATCTAAAAGCCGGAAGCCATGACGGGGCTGAGACATGGCGCCGGCTCGAATTGGACCGCCTTGACGCCGTTCTGAAGGCGTGGCTGCCAGTCGCCCAGACCCCGACAGACCCAGAGGCGGCACGAGGGGCTGCGATCGTTATCCGGTCCATCGAGGCGCAGGCTCGATTGCTCGGCCTCCTGCAACCCACTATAGAGGCACCAGCTTCCGCACCCGAAACACCGTCTGAAGAAAGGGAAAGCTTTGAAGATTCATTGGTGCGGTCTCCCGCTCTTCGTGCGGCCATAAGAGAGCAACTGGAAGAGGCTGAGAAAAAGGCAGCCGCTTTAGCCTGAGATGCATGGGGCGGGTATACCCATTCCTAGCGCTCTTACGGGGCCGATTTGAGCGAATGGATATTGCGCCTTGTTCGTGAATTACTCCGATGACTGCGAATGATCTGCCAGGTCTCAATTTTGAAGGGACGGTGCCACAGCTGTCTGATCAGAACCCATTGATTTCGAGCTGAATAGGAATATCAAACGGCTCATTCGTTGTATTATGTTTCGCAAACAATTCATCCAGAGGCACTTTCTCCAGGCAGGAGAGGCTGACGACTTGCGGAACTTGGTGCAGACTCTGACGGAGCGCGTTTTCCCTCTTCGCGATGGCCACCAAAAGGTAGGCGCAGATGGAGGTCCAGACCTGGACGCGCACGCCGTTGGGGTCGTTGCTGAAGAAGCCGCGCAGGCGAAGGTGCTGCTTGATCCATTTGAAAAACAATTCGATCTGCCAGCGTGCTCGGTACACCTCGGTCACCTGAAACGCGGTCAACCCAAAGTGATTGGTCAGGAAGACCAGGGAGCGTTCCTGCTTGGAATCGTAGAAGCGCACTCGGCGCAGCGCCTCGGGATAGCCTTGCTTCGAATAGAAACCGCGCAGCCGGATCATTTGATCGCAACGCAAGCCGCAAGTGGTATCCACGGGACGACTCTTCGCGACATGGAATTTCAGATTCGATTTGGCGCGGATGACGAAGAACGCTCCCGCGCGAGCGATCCGGGCGAGGCGAGCGAAGTCCAGATAGCCTCGGTCCATGACGTAGATCGCACCCGGCTCGATCGGCAGGTCGTCGAGGATATTGACGTCGTGGACCGCACCCTCTGTCAGAGCGACAAACGTGGGGATGGGGCCTCGCAGATCCAGCAAGGTGTGCAGCTTGATTGCCGCCTTGGTGGAGCGAAAATACGCCCAAGGAAACAGGCTCAGGCACAGGTCGATCACTGTGGCGTCGAGAGCGTAGACCGTCTGCTCCAGTTCGAGCGCAAAAGGCTCTGTGGCGTAAAGCTTGCGGGCTCGGCGAATGAGTGTCTGCGCCCAATCGGCGAAGATGTGCCAGTCGCGGCGTTCGTTCGCGTCTGCCAGCGTGCTCCGCACTACTCGCCCGCGAAACCCCATCTGATAGAGCAGCGCTCGGCGGGCGCCGAGCGAAGCCTCCAGATCGCGCAAGCTCTCGCGAGAGGTAAGCTGCGCGAACGCCATCGCCAGCCACTGGTCGTAGCACGAGAAAGATTTTATGCAGGCGTCGCCACAATAGCGTTCGACGCAGCGGTGAAACGTCTCGTGGTGCCCGAGCGAAAGGACTTGGGTGAATACGGTCGGAGTGGCCATGGCCGGTATGAATCCGGGCCATCATGGCGCAAAGACGCCGAGCGAACACAAAATGGAGCACACCCCGAAAACTCTATAATCGTCGTTCCAAGTGTATGTTAAAAAATCAACTTAACCCGCTTTTCGGACAGCAGTGCTGCAGCTCCTTATCGAATTCGATCAACTGCCCATAAGGGACCTGATCCTACTTACCGACGAGATTGCCCCCTTCTTATGCCTGCGGGTCGAGGCGAAAGCCGGTCAATCGTAATTAGATGCGGTGTGCATACACGTGGTAATTGTCGCCTATTTCAACGCGGAAACCTGCAGATCGCATCATCTCCGCTACGCGATTCGCGGTTCGCACGCCGTCTCGGATATGGTAGGCGGCAATGACCGCCCGGCGAGTTTGGCGCAACATTTCGGCAGCGCCAGCAAGTGCCTCGTATTCTGCCCCTTCGATATCCATTTTTAGGAAGTCCACCGTTTGACCTCCCGCGTAATCTCGCCAAAGCGAGTCGAGGGTATCAGCTTCTACTGTAAGTTTTGGGCTTAGTTGGTTGGCGAGGGCCTGGCCATGTTGGCCACGGGCAGAGGCCACAGCCGTGTTGCTGCCTGGGGTGTGGCCTACAAAAAACTCGAGTTTGGTTGCCTTGTCCCAACAAGCCCGTTCAACTATGCAAATATTCTTACGCCGGGATGCGAGGGCTCGCAAACGTGCAATGTGATCCGGCAGGCACTCGAACACCACGACGCGGCCCCCTGGGCCGACCATCCTCGAAAACTGCTCGGTCTCGTAGCCAAGCTCCCCGCCAACATCGAAGACCAAGCTGCCTTTGCCCGGCACAAAACGCCGGAAGTACTCCAGCACATACACCCTTGGGGCAGGCACAGGAAAGATTTTGCCACGAGTATATGCCCACCAACTACCCGCATGCCGAAAGAAGACCGTGAAGCCGAAACGGGCGTCGAGCAGACTGTAAATCGGGAAGAGCAACACATATCCAACCATTCGGAAACGGGATGTGAGCAGAAGGTGAACTGGGAAGAGCGCCACTTGCTTTAGGCGCGCGAAGTATTTTTTTTCGACGATGCTTTGCATAAGTGTGATCATCCGTCCCCGAAACCTCACCGCCGTGATGTTTCCGAAGGGCATCAGCCTTTGCGTTCATCAATGACCCTAACCAGCAGATCCTTCGGATCTTGAAGGTCATTGGATCGGTATGTTGCGACTTGCAAAGGCGGCAAAGTTAGGATGGCTGGAGATATTGCGATTGGAGTTCTCCTCTGATCTAGGCCTCGGCTCCTTAGGCGGGAAGAAGTTTTCTCGGATCATGATTCACGGTCAAGCAATGGAAGCTTTGGCAAAAAGCCGTTTGAGGCTAATGAGGCACCACGAAATTCAATCTCGGGCCTCGGGCAAACGCCCACAACAATCTCGAGCGCATCGCTGTGCAACATCCAGAGGAGGGGACGAATGTCAAAGTGACCTGCCCCTGGCCCTCGACGGCCTCCGAATCCAATTGCATCGGTGACATCCTGATAGCGGTCCATTTAGTGATTTTCGCGAATCTTATAGGACCTCAAATGTGGCCAAGAAGTGGCCAAGCAGATTATTTTGCAGAAATCAAAAAATACCTAAGCCATTTATGATAAATGGCTGCCCGGGCTGGGATCGAACCAGCGACCAAGTGATTAACAGTCACCTGCTCTGCCACTGAGCTACCGGGCAATTTCCACCGAGCCCTTTTGGGGGCGGAAGGGTTGTAGTACGGACACGCCGGGAATGCGGGCAAGAATAAATTGGCAGCCGGGCATCCCCTTACATCTGCAGGAACCGAACACAAAGCGGCTCCGGCACCGAAATTGACCCGACAAGCGAGAGGCGGCCGGATTGCGCGTCTATACTGTACACGGTCGCCGTATTCGCCTCGAGGTTCCCGCAGACGAGCCACCTTCCCGACGGGTCGATGGCATAGTTGCGCGGGACCTTGATCCCGTCGCCCATCCTCTGGACGAAGGTCAGTTGTCCCGTGGACGGGTCAAACGCGTGCACGACGATGCTGTCGTCGCCGCGGTTCGAGCCGTAGACAAAGTTGCCGGTCCTCGCCACGACCACCTCGGCGGACTTGTTCAGTCCCCTGAAGTCCTTTCTCACTATCGGAACGGTCTCATAGGGCGTGAGTATTCCCTTCTCACTGTCCCAATTGAAGGCGGTGATGGTACCCCCCATCTCGTTGATCACAAATACGTGCCTGCCGTCCGGGTGGAACGCGAAGTGGCGCGGACCGGCTCCCGGCGCCACCACGGCGAACGGGGGATCATTTGGCGAGAGCGTGCCCGCTGCCGCGTCGAACCGGTAGACAAACACCTTGTCGAGGCCCAGGTCCGCCACGATCGCGAACCTGCCCGAGGAGTCCACGTTGATCGAGTGGGGATGGGCGGACTCCTGGCGGGATGCGTCGGGGCCGTGGCCTTTGTGGTGGATGACGCAGCTGCGCTCGCCGACCGTCGAGTCGGCGCGAATCGGGAACACCTCAACATAGTGGTCGCCGTAATTGGCGGTCAGCACGCACCTTCCCGACGGGTCGACGCTGATGTGGCAGGCCTCGGAGCCGTCGACGACTCGCTCGCCCACGTTCTTCAAGGCGCCGGTCGACGCGTTGACCTCGTAGGTCTCGATGGCCTCCACAGGCCGGCTCCCTGCGCCCGGAACCTCGGCAAGGGAATAGAGGTGCCTCCTGTCTGGCGAAAAGGCCACGAAGACGGAGTCCGACTTGTCCGCCACGCGGACGGCCGGCGAGAGGGAGCCGGTGTCCTGGTCGAGCCTGGAAAGGTAGAGTCCCCGGCTCGAATCCGTCGCCGAGGTGCCGAAATACACCCAGCAGGACGGCGAGGCCGCCCGCGCGGTCGCTGCAAGTCCCATAAGTGCGCTGATGCCAAGGGTCGCGAGGGTGGGGTGCATGGGGCAACCACGCTTGAAACAGGCCGCTGGCCTTGCGAGCCAAAACCCGCCGCAAAGGGCGACGCGCGAGGGTGCGCTCAGGAGAAGGGGCGCGGGCCCGCTGGGCCCGTTGAAGATTTGGTTGATTTCCCATTGCCCGGCCTTTCTAATCTTCCCTTTCAACTACGCCTGCCTCCGATTCTCGGGGGACCAGGGGGAACGAATCCATGAAAACTCCGCTCACACTGAAAGTCGCGACGCGTACCCAGACCGGGCGCAGCGCCTCGCGCCG
>CAYVKH010000125.1:0-5978 GCA_964451965.1 uncultured Opitutaceae bacterium | reverse complement strand
GTGCTTTCGAAGGGTTTTTCAGGCCTTCGCGCTGCGACTGTTCTATCAAGGAACGCGGTGAGGTTGCGGCGTGGTTACGGATTGGTGAAGCTTTTCTTATGCACATTCCCCTCACAGCCTGATGCTGTGAATAACATGGGAGCAACGTAACTCACCGGTTATTCACAATCCGCGCATGCCCCACCGCGAGCTTCCCATCTACGAGCTTGAGCCCTCGATCATCGCGTCGCTGCGCTCCAGCGGCCGCGTGATCGTCCAGGCGCCGACGGGCTCCGGCAAGTCGACGCAGATTCCACAGATGCTCCTGCGCCACGGGTTCCTCGACCGCGGCCAGGTGGTCGTGATGCAGCCGCGCCGGCTCGCCGCCAGGATGCTCGCCCGCCGGGTCGCGCAGGAGGTGGGAACGGACCTGGGCGACGTCGTCGGCTACCAGATCCGGCTCGAGTCGCGGGTCAGCGAGCGCACGAGGATCCGCTTCGTGACCGAGGGGATACTGCTGCGGCAGATGACGTTCGACCCCGAGCTGCGCTCGGTGAGCGCCATCCTATTCGACGAGTTCCACGAGCGGCACCTCTACGGGGACATCTCGCTCGCGAGGGCGCTCGAGATCCAGCGCCACGGGCGCCCCGACCTGAGGATCGCCGTCATGTCGGCCACGCTCGATTCCGGCGCCCTGAGGGGCTACCTCGCGCCGTGCGACGTCCTCGTGTCGCAGGGGAGGACCTTCCCAGTCCGGATCGAGTACCTCGCCAAGCCCGCGAACTTCGACGCGGATCCGGTGTGGGACGTCGCGGCCAGGGAATGCGAGCGGGTGGCGGGCCAGACCGAGGGCGACATGCTCGTCTTCATGCCGGGGGCCTACGAGATCGGGCGCACGATCCAGGCAATCCAGGGCCTGCGCGCCCTGAGGGGCTTCGGGGCGCTGCCGCTCCACGGCGAGCTTCCCCCGGAGGCCCAGGACCGGGCGGTGTCGCGCGCGGAAGGCCGCAAGATCATCGTCTCGACAAACGTCGCCGAGACGTCGCTCACGATCGACGGGGTCACGGCGGTGGTCGACAGCGGGCTCGCGAGGACCGCGCGCTTCGACCCCGAGAGGGGGATCAACACGCTCCTCGTGGAGAAGATATCGGCGGCCAGCGCGGACCAGCGGGCCGGCCGGGCGGGGCGGACGGCGCCCGGGGTGTGCGTGAGGCTCTGGACCCTTCGCGAGCACGGCCAGCGGCCGGCCCACGAGGCGCCCGAGGTGAAGCGGCTGGAGCTCTCCGAGGTCGTCCTTGCGCTGAAGGCCTCGGGGATCGTCGACATCGCGGGCTTCGACTGGTTCGAGAAGCCCGAGCCGAGGGGGATCGAGCGCGCCGAGGCGCTGCTGGCCGACCTCGGGGCCCTGGCCGGGCCCGGGGGCGCCATCACGGACGTGGGCCGGCGTATGCTGCGCTTCCCGGTCCACCCCCGCTACGCCCGGATGTTCCTTGCGGCGCAGGAGCGCGGCTGCGTGCGCCCGGTCGCCATGATGGCCGCCCTCACGCAGGGCCGGAATTTCCTGCTCAGGGGGGTGCCGCGCCAGGTCGACCAGGCGCGCGAGGAGGCGCTCGGGGAGGAGCACGAGAGCGACTTCTTCCTGCTCATGCGCGCCTGGCGGTACGCCGAGCGCAGCGGCTTTTCGGTCGAGGCCTGCCGGCGGCTGGGGATCCACGCCCAGGCGGCCCGGCAGGTGGGCCCCCTCTTCGGGCAGTTCCTCGAGATAGCCTCGGCCGAGGGGCTGGACGTCGCCGAGCGCAGGGTCGACGGGACCGAGGTCCGCAAGTGCGTCCTGGCGGGCTTTCCGGACCACCTTGCCCGCAGGCTCGACACGAGCACGCTGCGGTGCGACCTCATCCACGGGCGGCGCGGGCTGCTCGCGCGCGAGAGCGCGATCGCCAAGTCGCCCCTCCTGGTGGCCGCCGAGATCACGGAGGTCGGCGGCCGGGGCGGCGAGGTGAGCGTGCTCCTGAACATCGCGACCGCGGTCGAGGAGTCGTGGCTCGCGGAGCTGTTCCCGGGGGAGCTCGCGGACACGCGCGAGGTCGCCTACGACGCAGCGGCCAAGCGCGTCGTCGCCCGCCGCGAGAGGCGGTTCAGGGACCTGGTCCTCGAGTCGAAGTCGGGCTCGGACGACGTCCCGCCGGACGAGGCGGCGGCTCTCCTGGCGCGCGAGGTGATCGCGGGGCGGATCACGATAGACGCGTGGGACGAGTCGGTTGAGCAGTGGATCATCCGCGTCAACCGCCTCGCCGAGTGGTTCCCGGAGTACGAGGTGAACCCGGTCACGCCGCCGGACCGGGTGACGCTGGTGGAGCAGGTGTGCTACGGGGAGACCTCGGCGAGGGGCGTCAAGGGCAGGGAGGTCATGCCCGTCCTCAGGGACTGGCTCACCTCGGAGCAGCTGGCGGCGATGGAGGAGGCGGTCCCCGAGCGCCTGACGATGGCAAACGGCCGGCGCTCCCGGCTCACCTACTCCAACGAGGGGCCGCCCGTCCTGAGCGCCCGGATCCAGGAGCTCTACGGGATCGAGGGCCGGTTCTCGCTCGGCCGGGGAAGGGTGCCGGTCAAGATTGAGGTGCTGGCGCCGAACCAGAGGCCCCTCCAGGTCACCGAGGACCTGGCGAGCTTCTGGAAGGAGATCTACCCGAGGATCAAGCCGGAGCTCTCGCGCCGCTATCCGCGCCATGAATGGCGCTGACGGGCGCCCTCATTCCACGTCGACCGCGCCGGAGAGGATGATGTTGCGCGACGACGAGCCCACCTCGACCGTGTAGGAGCCGGGCTCTACCACCCAATCCTTCCTGGCCTCGTCAAAATACGAGAACGCGTGCCGGTCCAGACCGACCGTCACCGTCATCGTCTGGTCGGTGGCGAGGTGCCCCCGGCTGAAGCCCCTGAGCTCCCGCACGGGGCGCGCCGCCTTCGACGTCACGGGCGGGCTCACGTAGACCTCCGAGACCTCGTCGCCGTTCTGCGCCCCGTTGTTGGTGACCTCGAAGGTGACCGACCACCGGCCGTCCGGCGCCGGGTCTATGCGGAGCTTGTCATAGTGGAACGTCGTATAGCTCAGCCCGAACCCGAAGGGGTAGAGGGGCGCGACGCCCTTCGTGTCGAACCAGCGGTACCCGACAAGGATGCCCTCCGCGTAGTCGACCTTCCCGTTGGAGCCCGGGTAGTTGCCGTAGGAGGGGGAGTCCTCGCGGCGCCTCTCGTAGCTTATCGGGAGCTTGCCGCTCGGGTTGACGGCGCCCACAAGGACCTCGGCGACCGCGCGGCCGCCCTCCTGGCCCGGATACCAGGCCTGGACGAGGGCCGGGACCTTCCCGAGCCAGTCGGCCGTGGCGACGACGCCGCCGGAGTTGAGGACGACGATGGTCCTCGGGTTGAGCGCCGCGGCCCTGCGGATGAGCTCGGGCTGGTCGTTCGGGAGCTCATAGGAGCGGTCGGCCCCCTCGCCCTCGAGCATGACGTTGAACCCGGCGCAGACCACCACGGCGTCCGCGGCGCGGACGCGGGCGGCCTCCTCGTCGGTCAGGATGGGCGGCGCGGCGCCCCAGGCGAAGCGGACGGCCGGCGATCCCTGGTTGTCGTAGTGCGCGGTGACCTCGATCGGGTAGGTCCTGCCGGCCTCGAGCGCCGCCTCCGCGAACAGGGCGTCGCCCGGGTTGGACCAGCTCGAGATGACGTTCTTGCCGTCGAGCTTTACGGTCACGAACCCGTGGTTCTGCGCCATGAAGATGAACTTCCCGGTGGCCGGCGCCCGGAGGGCGCCCGTCCACCTCGCCGTGTAGCCGGCGAGCTCGACCCCGGGGGCGGGAGCCTGGCCGGCCCAGTCGTGGTCGATCCGCGAGTCCGCGACGGTCGCCACAACCTTGCGGTCGCGCCACCCCCCCGTGAGGAATTCCAGCTTCAGCGGGCCCTCGTAGGACGAGGCGGGCAGGAGGCTCCTGAGGAGCTCGGGCCCGGGCCCCGGGATGGCGTCAATCTGCACCTTCGAGCTGACGGCCTTGCGCAGGCCGTCGATGACGCTCACGTAGTGGAAGGGCTCGACATGGGCGCTGCCGCCCCCCGCGGGAAAGCCGGCGGCATTCGGGCCGAGGACCACGATCCTCCTGAGCTTCTTTCCCGTGATCGGGAGGGCGTTGTGTTCGTTCTTGAGGAGCACGATCGCCTCCCTGGCGATCTTCAGGGCGACCGCGGCGGTCCTGGGGTCGTCCTTGGGCGTGGACGCGATCAGCTGCGGGCGGTCGAGGAAGCCGTTGGCGACCTCGAGCCTGACGATGCGCCGGACCTTGTCGTCGATCGTGGCCTGGCTGACCTGCCCCGACGCGATCAGGGGCGCGAGGTCCGCGGGGTTCATGTACCGCCCCGAGGGCATCTCGAGGTCGAGGCCGCCGTTCGCGACGCCGAGCGTCTCGTGGGCCGCGCCCCAGTCCGACATGAGGACGCCCTTGAAGCCCCAGTCGCCCTTGAGCACCCGGTTGTTGAGCCAGTCGTCGGCGCTGCAGTAGGTCCCGTTCAGGCGGTTGTAGGCGCACATGACGGCCCACGCGTGGCCCTGCTCCACGGCGGCCCGGAACGCGGGCAGGTAGATCTCGCGCAGCGCCCGCTCGCTGATCCTCGCGTCGATCGTGCCCCGGTCGGTCTCCTGGTTGTTGGCGGCGAAGTGCTTGACCGTCGCCACGACGCCCTGGCTCTGGATGCCGTTCACGATCTGGGCGGCGACCGAGCCCGCGAGGTACGGGTCCTCGGAGAGGTACTCGAAGTTGCGCCCGTTCTGGGGCACGCGGTTGATGTTGACCGCCGGCCCCAGCATGATGTGGACGCCCCTTGCGCGGGCGTCGCTGCCCACGGCCGCCCCGAATTCCCGGGCGAGGTCCGGGTCCCAGGAGGCCGCGAGCCCTATCGTCGCGGGATACGCCGTCGAGGGGCCGTAGTTGCGCACGCCCAGCGGGCCGTCGGCCATCTTGATCTCGGGCAGCCCGAGGCGGGCGATGGGCCTTATGTAGAAGTCCCTGTCGCCGCCGAGGAGCGAGAGCTTCTCGTCCTGGGTGAGCCTCGCCATGAGGTCGTCGACGCGGGCCTCGGCGGGCGCCGCCTTGTCCTGGGAAGTGGCGGGGGCGTCGGCGCGCGCGACGAGGGCCGCGGCGCCCAGGCCGATCGCCGAAAGGAGGGTCCTGAGGGGCGTGGGGGTCATGTGGGGGGTTTCTGGGCGGATTTCGACCGCTCGATGTTCAGGTAGGTCTTCGTGAGCATCTGGCTCTCGTACACTTCCAGGAGGCGCACGCCCTCGCGGGGCTTCACCATGTCCTTGCGGGTCGCGGCGTCGATCTGGGCCTTCATCCTCCTGCAGAGGTCCTCCTGCTGGTACTGGACCCCCTCGATGACGTCCGCTATGCGGCTGCCGCTGAGCGCCTCCTCGATGTAGAACCCGTTCGGCTCGTCCTTCTCGAGGAAGACATGCACCTCGTTGACGCGACCGAAGAGGTTGTGCAGGTCGCCCATGATGTCCTGGTAGGCGCCTGTCAGGAAGATGCCGAGGTAGTAGGGCTTCTTGTTGAGCGGGTGGAGCGCCACGTAGTCCTTCACGTCCTGCAGGTCGATGAAGCTGCCGATCTTCCCGTCCGAGTCGCACGTGATGTCGACCAGGATCGCGTTCACGGTCGGCCGCTCGTTGAGCCGGTGCAGGGGCGCGATCGGGAAGAGCTGCTTCAGGGCCCAGTGGTCCAGGAGCGACTGGAACACAGAGAAATTGCACACGTACTGGTCGGCGAGGAGCGTCGACAGGTCGTGGAGCTCCTCGGGCTGGTAGCCGGCCTTCTCCCCCTCCTTGGCGATCTGCTCGCAGATCTGCCAGAATATCTGCTCGGCGGCCGCCCGGTTCTCGAGGTCCAGGTAGCCCAGGTTGAAGAGCGAGAACGCCTCGTCCTTCTTCTGCAGGGCGTCGTGGAAGCGCT
>CAYVKH010000124.1:0-6333 GCA_964451965.1 uncultured Opitutaceae bacterium | reverse complement strand
ACATCTTCACGGACGAGTACATGCTGGACGCGATCGCGTTCGTCCTCGGCTGCCACCCCGGCCCGAACACCTCGTCGTTCGTTTCCGGCGTCGGCGCCAGGTCGGTGATCCCCGCCTACGGCCAGAACCGCGCCGACTCGTCCTACATCCCCGGCGGCATCGCCTCCGGCACGGCGCTCATCCGCCCGGACTTCCCCGAGCTCGTCGACTGGCCCTTCCTCTGGCAGCAGCGGGAATATTGCCTTGGCTACCCGACCTCGGACTACGTGTTCCTGGTCCTCGCCGCCGAGCACCTGGAGGGCAGCGAAGCGGACCCCGCAACCCGGAGGAATGCCCCATGACCTCAAGACAGAGGATGCTGTGCGCGCTCGACCGGCGGGTCCCCGACCGGCTTCCCGTGACCACCCACCACCTGATGGAGTCCTACCTGAGGGAGTTCTTCAAGGGCGCGGACAGCCGCGGGTTCTTCGACGCGCTGGGCCTGGATGCCATCGACTGGGTCGTGGCGCACAGGCCGGGCGAGGCTGCAGGCGAGCGCTGCGACCCGGCGCAGGGGAAGATCGGCTTCCTGGAGGCCCGCCGGGTGGTGACGGACGAGTGGCGCATCTCCACCGAGGACCTTCCCGGCGGCGAATTCCGGACGCAGCGGTTCAGGTTCTTCACGCCGGGAGGCGAGCTTTCCATGGTCCTGCAGTCGAACGAGCACACCTCGTGGGTCGCCGAGCACCTGATAAAGGACAAGCGGGACATCGACCTCCTGGGCGCGTTCATGCCGGCGCCCAAGTGCGACGTCGACGCGGTCAACCGCGCCGCCGACCGGTTTGGGGAGCGGGGGATCATCCGGAGCCACATGTGCACGTTCGACGTCTTCGGCCAGCCGGGCTGCTGGCAGGACGCGGCCTGCCTCGTGGAGATCGAGCGGCTGATCCTCGAGACGTACGATGATCCCGCGTGGGTCCATGAATTCCTGGGGATCCTCCAGCGGAGGAAGCTCGCCTACGCCCGCTCCCTCAAGGGCGCGAGGTACGACCTGATCGAGCTGGGCGGCGGCGCGGCCTCGTCAACGGTGATCTCGCCGGCGATCTTCGATCGCTTCGTCGCGCCCTACGAGGAGCCCGTGATTGCTGCGGCGCACGCCGCGGGGCAGCGCATTGTCTACCATACCTGCGGCGGGATGATGCCGCTGCTCGAGCGGATAGCGGCCATGGGACCCGACGCCATGGAGACGTTCACGCCGGTCGGCATGGGGGGTGACGTAAACCTTGCCGAAGCCAAGCGCCGCATCGGCGGCAGGGTGTGCATGATCGGCGGCTTTGATCAGCTCCACTTCTTCACGGGATGCACCCCCGAACAGACGCGCGCCGAAGTGCGGCGCTGCTTTGCCGAGGCCGGGGCCGGCGGCGGGTTCATCCTTTCGCCGTCCGACCATTTCTTCGACGCGGAGCCGGACCTGCTCGCGGCCTTCGCCGACGAGGCCCGGCTGTGCAGGTATCATAAGGAAGAGGAGAGGGCCTCGGACGGGGTCGGCAGGACCCGGGCAACAAGTACGAATGATTAGCCATTGATGGTGTCCAGGGGATTTGAAACCAATGACGGATGTTATTCCGATGGATTGAGTATTGTTTGTCCGTGAATCCTTACACTTGCCAAACTGACCCCTCAGTCATGGACCCGATTCCCTCTCAAGACGAAGGTCACGGAACCCTGGGTGAGATGGCCTGCGGCGGACGTACGAATCTCGTCCTGCCGAGGCGCTGCATCCACTTTGCGCTGTTTCTCCTCACACTGCCGACTCTCCTCGCGAATCCGCACGGCATTCAAACACCGGCTGACCTGCTCGCCTATCTGAGGCAGATATCCGGAACCCACACCATCTCCGGGCAATACGTCGAGACCGGCGACATGGCGCCGATCAACGCCATCCATGCCGCCACAGGCAAATGGCTGGGGCTGATCAGCGGCGACTACTTTCACTATGATCAGGTTTCCGGGGTGCCGGTCACATCGTTCAACGCCAGCGCCATTGCCTACTGGAATGCCGGCGGCCTGGTTGTCTTGAACCTGCACATGCCCAATCCGACAACGGGCGGCCCGGTGTACAGCGTGTCCGGCCTCGATGCCGACGGCCTGCTGAAGTCCGGAACGCCGACGAACGCCGCGTTCATGAACTCCCTTAGGCTGGTCGCGGCCGGAATCAGGGAGCTTCAGAACGCCGGCGTCGTCGTCATCCTTCGGCCCTTTCATGAGAATGGCGGCGACTGGTTCTGGTGGGGAACACGTTTCCGCCTTTCCTCTGAGCAGTTCATCGAGCTCTGGCGCTTCACGCATGCCTACATGGAGAAAACCCAGGGGCTGCACAATCTCGTCTGGCTCTTTGAATCCGGACAGCCGGGAATTCCCACGACTACCAACTATCCCGGGGACGCGTACGTGGACATCGTCGGGCAAGACGTGTACATGGACCAGCCGGCTGATGCGTCCGTTGTCGACGGCTACTCGAAGCTGGTCTCCACGGGTAAGCCGGTCTGCATGTGCGAGTTTGGCGCAGGGTCCCCGGAGTTGGGAAATCCCAACTTTGACGAGAGAACCCTGGTGTCGGCGTTTCAGAACAAGATGCCAAGGACGGTCCTCTTTGTGCAATGGTGGGACGGAAACGCTGGAAGAGTCGGGTGGGGCATGGCCTCGGCAAAGGGCGTCTCAGAGGCGCTGAACCAACCATGGATCATCAATCGCGACGGCATCTCGTTTAAGAGCGGACCTCGCCACGTTCCGTGAGAACCCGCCACCCGCGGCTTTCTGAAAGTCGTTCGCCTGCGGCGGGGCAGAGGGGTACTGGCAACGACGCCGTTCGGCTTTCTACTCGCAAGGCATCGGCTTGTCTGGCACCTACCTACGAGTCCAATGCCGGAGAGCACCTCAACCCAGCAGGGCCGCGCCGTCTTCCTGAGCTACGCCAGGGAGGACACCGACGCTGCCCGGCGCGTCGCCGACGCCCTTAGGGCCTTCGGGCTTGAGGTCTGGTTTGACCAGAACGAGCTGCGGGGAGGCGACTCCTGGGACCAGAAGATAAAGAGGCAGATCCGCGACTGCGCCCTTTTCATGCCGATCATCTCCGCCGCGACGCAGGAACGGGGCGAGGGCTACTTCCGGCGCGAATGGAAGATCGGGGTCGAGCGCACCCACGACATGGCGGCGGGAATGCCCTTCATCGTGCCCGTGGTCATCGACGACACCCCTTCGGACGAGGCCTCGGTGCCCGAGGAGTTCATGCGGTACCAATGGACCCATTTGAAGCACGGCGTGCCGAGCTCCCAGTTCGTGGAGCAGGTGAAGAGCCTGCTCGAGGCGCCGAAGAAGGGCGCGGGCGGCGCTCCGGCCGGGCCTGCGAAGGGCCGGGCTGCCGGGGGTCCCGCATCGGGCGGCCACCGAAGCGCCCTGCCGCTCATCGTTCTGGGCGGCTTTGCCGTCCTGGTGGCGGGAGTGGTGGCGCTTCTCGTGCTTCGGCCGAGGCGCAGCCCCGAGGAGGTCGCGAAATTGCTCGCGGCGGCTGACTCCGCCGTCCTGGACGCAGGCAAATGGAGCGAGGCCGCGCCCGCCGCCGCCCCGGCCAAGGCGGACAAGTCGATCGCCGTCCTTCCCTTCGAGAACATGAGCGAGGACAAGGACAACAACGCGTTCTTCGCCGACGGCATCCACGAGGACATCCTGACGAACCTGGCTCTGGTCAAGGGGCTGCGGGTCGTGTCGCGCACCTCGGTGATGCAGTTTCGCTCCACGACGAAGCCCATCCGCGAGATCGCGCGGGAGCTGGGCGTGTCCTACATCCTGGAGGGCAGCGTGCGCCGCGCCGGGAACAAGGTCCGCGTCACGGGCCAGCTCATCCATGCGGCGACCGACGAGCACATCTGGGCCAAGGCCTACGACCGGGACGTCACCGACATCTTCGCGATACAGGGCGAGCTTGCCCAGGCCATCGCGGGCGCCCTGAGCGCGGCCATCTCCCCCGAGGAGAAGACGCTCATCGAGCGCCGGCCCACCGAGAATGCCGACGCCTACGACCTCTACCTGAAGGCCCGCAAACTGCGGAGGGACGGCGCGCCGCTCGAGGTCACCGAGCCCCTCCTGCGCTCGGCCGTCGGGCTCGACCCGAAATTCGCGATTGCCTGGGCCGAGCTCGGATCGCTGCAGGCGCACGCCTATTTTGCCGACACGGACCACACCGAAGGCCGCCTCGCCAAGGCGAAGGAGGCGATTGACACGGCGGCGCGCCTCGCGCCCGACGATCCGTCCGTGATCGAGAGCACCGGGGACTACTACTACTACGGGTACCGGGACTACGCCAGCGCCGTCGAGCAGTACATGCGCCTGGCGCAGCTCAAGCCCAACGACCCCGGCATGTACTACTCTCTGGCGCTCATCCACCGCAGGCAGGGCCACTGGGCGGACTCGCTCCTGAATTTCCGGAAGGCGCTGGAGCTCGATCCCGCCGACCTCCAGCACGGCGCCCAGCTGCTTCAGTTCCTGTTCAGCACCCGCCGCTACGACGAGGCCGAGGCCCTGGGCCGCCGTCTCGTGCAGGAGCATCCCGACCAGGTCCTTCCCGCGGGGTTCCTCGCGGCGACCGTCTATCTTCACAGCGGCTCAACCGCGGGCATCGAGGATTTCTCCAGGAAGACTTTTCCGCCCTCGGAATCCGAGCTCGTGGCGTGGATGTTGAAGATCAATGCGCGGGTGCTGGGAAACCTGGCCGAGGCAGTGCGCCTTGACCGCGAGCATCCCTACGTCGAGGGAACCGGCCTGCAGCACTGGCAGCAGGACGTGGACGCCGCCCAGATTCTGTCGGAGGCGGGTGACACAAGCGCGGCCAGGGGGCGCGTCGATTCCGCAATGCCCGTATTGACGGCCGAGGTGGCGCGGCAGCCGTCGAATGCCTCGCTGTGGGCGTGCCTTGCCGAGGCGCATGCCATAAAGGGAGAGAAGGACGAGGCGATCCGCTGCAGCGAGAAGGCCATGGAGCTCGTTCCGGAGGCGCGCGACGCCCTCGACGGACCGACCAACGCCCTGCTCCACGCGTCGGTGCTGGCGCAGGTGGGGGAGAAGGACCGCGCACTGGCGGAACTCTCCCGTCTGCTCAAGGTTCCCTTCGGGGCGAACGCCCGCGCGACGCGGAACGGGATCTGGTTTGGCGCCTCCTTCAGGTCCCTGCGGGGCGACCCGCGGTTCGAGGCGCTGCTCAGCGACCCGGCGAACAACGCGCCCGAGTTCTAGCGGCGTTCTTCCCACGCCGGATCCATGTGACGCCGAAGCGCCGACCCAAACGCCCCGACCATGGAAATACCCCAGGAAGCCATCCTCCTTCGGATCTTCATCGGCGAATCCGCACGCTGGCACCACCAGCCGCTCTATGAGGCCATCGTCCTCAAGGCGCGCGAGGTCCATCTTGCCGGCGCCACCGTGATTCGGGCCAGCATGGGATTCGGAAAGTCGAGCCGCCTCCACACCACGAAGATCATCCGCCTGTCCGACGACCTGCCGGTCGTGATCGAGATCGTGGACAGCGAGGAGAAGATCAATGCGTTCCTGCCGGTCCTCGAGGAGATGATGCACAGCGGCCTCATGACCCTTGAGAGGGCGCGTGTCATCTTCTACCGGGGCGAAAAGGCCCGGGCGCCCTCGGCGCCGGGCGAACCCGCCGCGGGCTGACCGCCGCCCGTCGCCTCGCCATGATCCTCGACAACATCTGGTATGTGGCCGCGATCTGGATGGGCCTGGCTTTCGCGGCGAGCCTGATCTCCATCCGGACCGGGATCTCCGTCGCCCTCATCGAGATCCTCGTCGGCGTCGTCGCGGGCAACATAGACTTCGGGGGCGGCCACCATGCCCTGAAGACGACGGAGTGGACCAACTTCCTGGCGCTCCTCGGCAGCGGGGTCCTCACCTTCCTGGCCGGCGCCGAGATAGACCCGGCCTCGCTGCGCGCCAACCTCCGGGCCAGCCTGTCGATCGGCATCCTCTCGTTCGCCCTCCCGTTCGGGGCGGTGTGGCTCTTCGCGCAGTACGTCCTGGGATGGCCGCTCCACCAGGCGCAGATTGCCGGGATAGCGCTGTCGACCACGTCCGTCGCCGTGGTCTACGCCGTGATGATCGAGGGCAAGCTGAGCGAGACGCCGCTCGGCAAGACGATCCTCGCCGCCTGCTTCATCACCGACTTCGGCACCGTGCTGGCCCTCGGCACCCTGTTCGCCGACTTCAACCTGTGGATGGTGGCCTTTGTCACGGTGATGTGCGTCACGCTCTGGTACATGCCGAGGTGGACGAGGTACATCATCACCC
>CAYVKH010000123.1:0-6396 GCA_964451965.1 uncultured Opitutaceae bacterium | reverse complement strand
GGGGTGGATTCATAAGCAACAACACACGCGCCGTTGTGCGGTCTTCAGTGTGGCTCATGTTGTGTAAGAAAATACCACGCATGCCGGCGGGGGCCTATGCCCAGCCGGAAACGCTCACGGAGTCTCGGGTTATTTTTGCCTGCTGAGAAGCGACGCTTGGCTGTGGCGGCGCATTCAGCCACGTGTGCTGGATCCGCCTTGGGATCCCCGATGCAGTTGCGCAGTCATCGAATTAGTGAACATTGTCCGCTCGCTATCCAGAGTCATCCATCATGAAAAAGTCCTTGTTTTCCATCCTGCCTCTATTGCTGGTCGCAGCCAGCCTGCGCGCTGCCGACGCTCCGGAGAAGGTTTCAGTCGAACAGTCGGCCTTGAAGACCGATAAGTTCATGCTCGGTGACTGGGAGAATAACATCGGCTACCGCCAGGCCGTGCGTATCGGCAACACGCTCTATATCTCCGGCTCCGTCGGCGCTGGGGAGATGCCCGCCGCTATCCGCTCCGCCTACAGCACGCTCCGGAGAACCCTTGCCCATTATGGCCTCGGTTTCCAAGACGTCGTGAAGGAGAACATCTACACGACCAAGCTCGACGCTTTGAAGGCCAACCTTGCGATTCGGCGCGAGTTTTACGGGACGGACTTTCCGGCCGCCACATGGGTGCAAGTCGACCGCCTTTACGAACCTGATCACGTGATCGAAGTTGAACTCGTCGCCGTCTTCCCCAATTGACTCTCGCGGCCGCCCTGGATGGTCTTCAAGCGATGGGCTGAGAATTCTCGGCCCAGTAAGGCTCAGGCATGAGGACGCCAGTGCCAGGCAATCAGATTCTTGAAACCGGTTGCAACTAAGACAGCCGAATAGCTCGGCGGCGATGGACTCCCTCGGCGTCCACCAATATGTAAGTAACTCTTTTAAATGGTGGCAATTCGCTGCCGTCGAAAGGGCCTTGAGAAATTTTGATAGGCTGACGGCCCAAACCGGATTGAGTGTTCGAACGCTCGGCGGCGCGCCGATTGATCGCTTGAATCCAGGTCAGTTCACTCAGGTTGAGGTCGCCTGGCGCTGAATGCTCGTCGATGCTTCGGATTGACGTCCAGTCCCGCAAACAATGCGAATCATTGACCATGTTAAGGGCGCACCAAATTCCGTGCGACAGGCTGCAATTGACGCAGCCATCTCCCTCTGCGGCGATAAACTCCTTCGGTGTCCATGACGTTAATGATTCTCTTTGAAGGACTAAGGCTTCATGAGAAGATCACAACCGTATCCGTCGACAAGGACAATGCACGGGATTCTTAGTGGCCGGTTGGGTGCATGGCGTTCGCGGCGGGAGTTGCACGGTTCGCAGAGGATGCTTTCGCCTGCCTCGCCAACAAGTTTCTCGAAAGAACGTCAGGGGAGACCGATGCCCGTGAATTAGTTCGCCGCGCGCAAACGAAGATCCATTTTGCTGCATGAAAGTTTCATGCTCCGCCGCCTCGCTACTGCATTTGTCCCAATTCTGATCCTAACCGGGTATGCTGCTGCTGCGACCTCGGCCGTTCCCGGAAAGGCAAATGAGCGGATCACGATCTCGGGTGGGAAATTCATGGTTGGAAGCGACCAAATCTGGATAAACGGCGCCAACACGCCGTGGCATCATTGGAACGAACTGGGCGGCGATTTCGATCCGAGCTGGTGGGGCGCCCATCTCCAGTTGCTCCATGATCGCGGAATCAATGCCACGAGGATCTGGATCTCATGCAGCGGGGACGTCGGAATCGAAATCGACGAGAACGGGCATGTCTCCGGCGCCACGCCGGCCTACTGGGCCGACCTCGGGCGCCTCCTTGACCTCGCTAAGGAACACGAGGTGTACGTCTTGGTGACCCTGATGTCGTTCGATCACTTCAATGCCAAGCATCACAATTCCAAGATGTGGCGAAAGTGGATAAGCACGGACGAGGGGATAGACTCGTATATCAAGAATTACCTGCACCCGCTCCTGGGGCGCTACGGGCCCGCACCGCGCCTTTGGGCGATTGACCTTATGAATGAGCCGGAGTGGGTGTTCGAAGACGCCGAGGACGGGAAGATCCCGTGGGAGAGGCTTCAGAGCTATTTCGCGCGCGCGGCCAGCGAGATTCACCGCGAAAGCGAGGCGCTGGTCACGATCGGCATGGCGATGCCGAAGTACGGTAGCGACGTCGCAAAGTCCGCGCAGGGGAACAAGGTGAGCGACGCGTCCTTGCGCGCTGCATTCAACGATCCCGGCGCGCGACTGGATTTCAATTCCACGCACTACTACGACTGGTGTGGGCCGCTTTGGGGCAATGCGCTGTATTCATCGTCGAAGGCATACGGGCTTCCGACCGACAAGCCGTCCATTGTCGGGGAGTTTCCCGCACGCGGAACCAAGGGCAACACCGTCACTGCTGACTACGAGAGCGCGTTCCAGAACGGCTGGGAGGGTGCGATGGGCTGGACCTCCAACTCGGTGGACAGCAACGGTGGGATTTCCGAGCTTGGAGAGGCAACTCTGGCGTTCAAACGACGGCACGCCGATGTGGTCTACCCGGGCGGAAGCAAATGAAAGGCGCGCTCGAAACAGCGAGCTCGAAGCAAGGTAAACGGGGCATTGTGCATTGGGGATTTGCTTAGGCCTATCCTCGCGCAGGCTCAACCTCGCAGGCGCAATCTCTGGCGCACGCAGTCGATGCCTAGGGAAGTGATCCTTACCACACGCGGCAATCTTGTCATTCCGTCCGGTCTGCTTGCAGCGGGAAGCGTGCGGGCTTGGGAGTCTCGGAGCGCGGAAGCGGAAGGGGTATTGGCATAGTCGGCGAGTCCTATGCATTAACGCAGGAAGAGCCGTGCCTCCAATCTGTGGCTCGGAGGAATCTCTGCTCTCTTGGAGCTCCCTTCATCGAGTCGATTGCGCAACCGATCAATTCCCAGAGCTTTAGCCTCACGATTCAGGGTCCTTCGTCCTAGGACCTTCGTCTCTGACACCCGTTTCGGCCGTACGTATTATTACGTTGGTCATCGGCCTTCTGATTTGGCAACAAGACTGGCAGCATAGCGTAAGAATTCAGCGGCATCAGCCCTTGTTTAGCGATGGCACCCGCCGTCAACTGAACCAACAACTACTCAATCAAAACGAATCTAAGTGTGGCTCGAGTCACCGGATGCGATCAAGGCCAGCCCCTTCCGGTCTGGCTCCAGTTCAGGCGTGTCTCTGGCGAGGGCCGGGAGCCATGTGGGGCCCATCCCGGATCGTCGCGACCAAGGCTGCAAAGATGAAGTACGTGATATCCTACGAAACCAACGCGGACAAACTTCCGCTGGCGCGGCTGCATTTCCCGGCCCACCGGGCCAGGATTGACGAGTTCCACGCCCGCGGGACCCTCCTGATGGCGGGCCCGTTTGTCGATCCTCCCGACGGGGCACTGGCGGTGTTCACCACGCGCGCCGCGGCGGAGGAGTTCATAGGGGGCGACCCGTTTGTCATTAGCGGCCTCGTAAAGACGGTCGCCATCCGCGAATGGAACGACCTCCTCGGCAAATCGCGGATTCCGCCTGACAGCTGAAACCCCTCGAGGAGGAGACCAATATGGCTGCCGAACCGCCGAAGAATATCATATGGCTTCCCGACGTGGAGGAGCACGACTACCCGGCGGCCCAATCGTACCTGCAGCTTCTACACAATGACTTCCGGGTCGCCGAGATGATCAAGGCGCTTAGGAAGGCGCCCATTGTTCAGTTCAAGGCGAAGGACATCTTCCGGGCATCCGGACTCTCATTGCTGGGGGTGAGCAATTCGCACGTTGAGAGGGACAGGAAGAAGATAAAGGACGGGCAGGGACTCGCTCCGCTGCTCCTGGTGAGGGACGAACAGATCGGCAGGGTGGTCATCGCGGATGGCTACCACAGGCTGTGCGCCGTGTATACCTTCGACGAGGATGCGTTGATCCGGTGCAAGATCGTCTGAGCCCGGAAGATCAGCCTCGCCCCTGAGGCGGGCACGCGGGCCCTAGCGCTGCAGGATCTCGATCTGGTCCACCTGCACGGAATTCCATCCGTCCTCGTGCCCCTCGATCTTGACGCGGTTGCCCCCGGCGGCCAGGTCGACCTGCACGTCGACCGCCTTCCACTCGCCTGATGTCGGGGCCATCGGAAGCTTCACCGCCGGCCCGTCGCCCACGGCAAGGGTCAGCGCGACCGGCGCCTGCTGGCTGCTCGAATACAGGATGCGCACGACCCGCGGGCCTCCCGCGCCCGCGGAGACGCCGAAAGTGAGGCCGCTGCCGGCCCGGCCGAGGTTCTCTATATAGCCGATAGGCCGTCTCGGGTCTCCAAGGCCGGTCAGGCCCGCGACGCCGCTGCGGAAGGCGAGCGCCGCTGCGTAGGTGGATGGCGGCCTCTGCGCCGGCTTGAGCTCAACGGTGTTGAGCGAGGCTCCCGGCGCCTCGACATAGAGGAGCATGCTCAGCTCTCCCGGGTTGAGATAGACGTTGGGAAACCGGAAGTCCGAGAACACGTCGTCGCCGCCCGTCGGGGCGATGTCCGCGGTCGCCATGGTCTGGTCCAGCGCGACAAACCTGATCCGGCCGCCGCCCTGGGCGCTCGCGGCGCGCACGGTGAGGTCGAAGTACCCCCCGTTGCCGCAATCGACCGAGTAGCGGGCCCAGTCCCCGGCCCTGAGGCCCGAGAGGACGTAGCCTCCCCCGGCGTCCGACGTCGGCGCGAGCCCGAAGTCGTCATCGCGGTAGACGCGCTTTGGCGGCTGCGGCCGGCTCGAGTGGAATGCGGCCCCCTCGCCTCCGTTGTCGTAGTTGCTGGCCTTGAGCGTGGCCGGCAGGGCGGGCGCTGGGAAGAAGTGGGGGATCGGCCTGCCGCCAGAACCGGCGGACTCGCCCTTCGGGTCGATGGCATCCGCCGCCATCGTTGGGGCAAGGCGTGGGGCCAGCGGCGTTCCGTCAAGCCGGACCTCCATCTCGTGGCGGGTGTTCCCCGTCGCATCAAACTCAAAGGAGAGCACGCGCCCCTCGGCGTCCCACGACCAGCCGCCCTTGGGCTTCGCGCCGTCCACGAACACCGAGACGGGGCTCTGGCGAAGATGGAACCTCATGCGGTAGCGCGTCGGCGTGTAGAGGCTGTTCGACTCCGACACCGTGAAATCGACCGCGCGTTCCGTCTCGTCGCATGAGAGCCGGGTCACGGTGAAGTCCCCGGCCTCGTAGGCGAAGGATCGGCCGTCGTCGTGGTAGAGGGCGAATTCCGACTTGCCTGAGGGAAACACCTCAAGCGTCAGCGGGTCCCAGGGCTTTTCGGATGTGTTCCTCATGTCGGGGGCCATCGGGATTATGGCGCCGGGCCTGACGGCGACCGGGATCCGGTTCTGGGGCGCGGCGACAACCCACTCGCGCCCGCCCGCATAGTCGCAGCCGGTATCCCAGTCGACCCATGTCCCGGGCGGGAAGTACACCCTGCGGTTGGCCTGGCCCTCGTAGAGCACTGGAGCCACGAGCAGCTCGCTGCCAAACATGTACTGGTCGCCCGGCGTCGCGACGGAGGCGGGGTCATCCGGGAACTCGAGCGCCATCGGGCGCACGATCGGAAGGCCCTTCTTGCTGGCGATCCACGCGTGGGAGTAGATGTAGGGCAGGAGCCGGTAGCGCTGCTGCAGGTAGTGCCTGGTTCCCTGCTCGGTCGCGAGGCCATACGCATAGGGCTCCGGGGCGCCGCCCGCCTTGTGGGCGCGGGTGATCGGGGCGAACGCCGAGAACTGCATCCACCGCTCGTAGAGGCGCGCGTGTGCGCCGAGCATGTCATTCCTGTAGTAGCCCTCGAGAAACCCGCCCGTGTCGCACGCCCAGTAGACCAGCCCCGAGAGGCTTGAGTTGAGCATCTCCGGGGGGTGCGCGCGGTAGGTCGCGTAGTCGCTGTAGATGTCGCCCGTCCAGACGGCGGCATGGTGCCTCTGGAATCCGGCCGGGCCCGTCCGCGACAGGATGAAGGGGCGCTGGTCCGGATGGACCGCGAGCTGTACGCCCTCGAAGCTCATCGTGCAGAGGAGCGAGTACTGGTTGTGGATCTCGGGCGGCCGGCCCGCGTAATAGTGGGTCTGGGGCGGCTCGCCCTCTGGCTCGTCCAGGTCCAGCCACCAGCCCGCAACCCCGTCGTCGTTCAGCTTCTGGGTCTGCGGCCACAGCCAGTCGTTCATCTTCGGGCTCGTGAAATCGAGCAGCATCCCCCCGTAGTAGCCCGCCTGGATCGGGTTCCCCTTCCCGTCGGTTGCGAACACGCCCATCGCCCAGCCGGGCGCGTAGGTCGGGGATTCCGTCTTAACCATCGGGCCCGACTGGGACATCACGATCTTCACGCCCTTCCTGGCGTAGTCCGCGATCTTCTG
>CAYVKH010000122.1:4477-6455 GCA_964451965.1 uncultured Opitutaceae bacterium | reverse complement strand
GAAACGCTGAAGAACGACGTCAAGAACCTGAACCAAGCCATCACTCGCCGAACGCAGGACGAGGTCTTTGCGATCACCCGAAAGGCCCTGAGTGATCTTGCCACGACGACCCTCGAAGAACGCATGGGCGAGGTGTTTACACGCCGCCTGCGAGAGATGGACAACAAAACCAAAGAGGCGCTTGGAGCCGCCCTTAAGACGGCGCCTGAGCCTGCGGTCGTGCGCAGCGCTTTCGAGCTGCCGGCAGAGGAACGTGCAAAGATCCAAAACGCGATTAACGAAACCTTCTCGGCTGATGTTCATCTTCGCTTCGAGACTTCGCCGGATCTTGTCAGCGGACTCGAACTCACGGCGAATGGACAAAAAGTGGCCTGGAGCATCGCAGGGTATTTGGCATCGCTGGAGAAGGGCGTCGACGAACTGCTGAAAGAGCAGGAGAAGCCAGAGCCGGAGGCCGCGCCCAAGCCCGAAACGAAGACCGAGGTGAATTCGCAGACAAAGGCCGAGGAGAAGCCGCGCCGAGAAGCGAAAGCCACCGCCCAAACCAGCTCAAAATCTGAGGCCCAACAGGAGCCCAAGCCTGCAGCCGCGCCGACTCCCGAAGCCAAAAAAGAGCCCCAGCCGGATGCCGAACCCAAGGCTGAACCAAAGACTGCAGCCAAGGCAGAGACCAAACCCGCGGCGAAGGAAGAGCCGCCAGCGAAAGCCAATGCTGCCCCTGCATCCGAAGTTAAGACCAAGGCCACATCAGAAGCGAAGACCGCCCTTGCGCCCGATGCGAATCCCGCATCAGCGGTCAAAGCGAAACCCGAGCCTGCAGCCGAAGCCTCTTCTAAACCCAAAGTCGAAACAACGGCCGGTCTGGAGCCTGCGGAAGCAAAGGCCGCGGCCGTCGGATCATGATTGCGACGCCCGAGACCTTGCAGAGCGTCTTCGACCGAGCGTTCGCCGACCTCAGCCAGGCGCGCGAGAATTTTTCGCCGCGACTGACGCCTCACGAGGTGGGAACGATCATGAGCATCTCAACGGGCATCGCACGGGTTTCGGGCCTGCCCAATGCGGGTTTCGACGAGCTGCTCAAGTTTCCCGGAAATGTGTTCGGCATCGCGTTCAACGTAGACCCGGGCGAAATCGGCGTGGTGCTGCTCGGCGAATACTCGCATCTGCACGCAGGGGATGAAGTCGAGCGCACGGGCCGGGTTATGGACGTTGCTGTGGGCGATGGCTTGTTGGGACGGGTGATCGATCCGTTGGGCCGACCGCTCGATGACAAAGGCCCGGTGACAGCCAACGAGCGACTGCCAATCGAACGCCCTGCGCCCGCCATTATGGACAGAGCGCCCGTCACCGTGCCCTTGCAGACCGGGCTGAAGGTCATCGATGCACTTATCCCCATTGGACGCGGCCAGCGGGAGTTGATCCTGGGCGACCGTCGGACCGGCAAGACGGCAATCGCGATCGACACCATCCTGAACCAGCGCGGGAAAAATGTGCTCTGCGTATATTGCGCGATCGGCCAGCGTGCGTCCGCCGTGGCCAAGGTTGTCGCAAACCTCCGTGAAAGAGGCGCGATGGATTATACGGTGGTCGTTGTCGCCGAAGGCAACGACGCGCCCGGGCTGGCCTATGTCACGCCCTATGCCGCGACGAGCATCGCGGAACATTTCATGGAAAAGGGCCGCGATGTCCTAATCGTTTATGATGACCTCACTCATCATGCACGCGCCTACCGGGAGCTTTCCCTCCTCCTCCGCCGGCCGCCCGGGAGGGAAGCTTTCCCCGGGGACATCTTCTACATCCATTCGCGCCTCCTGGAACGCGCCACACATCTTCGAAAGGAGCGGGGCAGCGGTTCGCTCACCGCCCTGCCCATCATCGAAACCGAGGCCCAGAACATCTCTGCTTACATTCCGACCAATCTGATTTCCATCACCGACGGCCAGATCTATCTTTCACCTTCGCTTTTTGAATTGGGGGT
>CAYVKH010000122.1:0-4377 GCA_964451965.1 uncultured Opitutaceae bacterium | reverse complement strand
TTTCCATCACCGACGGCCAGATCTATCTTTCACCTTCGCTTTTTGAATTGGGGGTACTGCCCGCGGTCGATGTCGGAAAGTCCGTTTCGCGCGTTGGCGGCAAGGCGCAACGAGCCGCCTACCGAGCGGTCGCGGGCGACCTAAAGCTCGCTTACGCGCAGTTCGAGGAGTTGGAATCGTTTGCTCGGTTTGGTGCCCGTTTGGATGAAGGCACGCGCAAGATCATAGAACATGGTCGGCGCATCCGCGCCTGCCTGAAGCAGCCAGAATTCTCCCCGGTAGGAGTGCCTGCCCAAATTACGATCCTATTGGCGTTGATCGGGGACCTTTTCGATCCGGTCCCGGTTGACCGGATGAGGGATGCCGAACGCGCCGTGCAGGACGCGGCGGCGAAGGTTCCGGCGGAGGTGTCCTCGCGGTTCGAAACCGCGGATAAGTTGAGCGATACCGACCGCAAATCCATCATCGAGATCGCCCGCCAGGCGCTCGCCGCATTTTATCCGAAGCCGGAAACAAAACCAGAGTCCAAACAAGACCCCAAATCCGAAACCAAGCCCGCCGGCGGGTCAATGTCGGATGCTCCGCCTCTTGCGAAACCCAAGCCAGAGCCCAAACCCAACCCGGAGCCAGCAAAAGAGCCGAAGCCCGAAGCCAAGCATGAACCTGCGCCTAAGCCGGAGGCATCAACGGACGTCAAACCTGCACCCAAGACTGCACCCGTGAAGAAGCCATGAGCGATACCATAGCGAGCCTGAGCCGTAAGATTAGCAGCGCCGGCGATCTCCAATCCGTCGTGCGCACGATGAAGGTTCTCGCGGCTTCGAGCATCGGACAATACGAGAGATCGGTGAGTGCTTTGAGCGACTACTATCGGGTAGTGGAGCTCGGGTTGGGATCATGCATTCGGAAGCGAAATCTGTCCGCATTAACGCCAGAACGGAAGATGGACTCCGACGCTGGTGCGGTCGGCGCAATTGTTTTTGGATCTGATCAGGGGTTGGTCGGGCAGTTCAACGATGTCGTTGCCGATTATGCGATCAAGACGCTGTCCACTTTGCCGGCCAAACTCGAGGTCTGGGCGGTCGGCGAGCGTGTCAGCGCGCGCCTGGTGGACGCGGGCCTGCCTCTGGTCGGCTTGTTCACGGTGCCGAATTCCGTCAGCGCGATCACCCCGCTCGTCGGGCAGATTCAAATTGAAAGCGAGGCGCGCCGGGCCAAAGGCGAGTATGCGTGTCTATATGTCTTTCACAATCGCCCTGAGTCCGGAGCACAATACGAGCCCGTCGGCCAGCGGTTATTGCCGCTCGACGCGTCCTGGGCCCAAGGTTTGGCCAAAGTCCAGTGGCCGACCAAAAACCTGCCCGAGATCATGGAGAGTGGCACGACAACATTGCGCGCACTCATCCGGGAATACCTCTTTATCTCACTCTTCCGGGCTTGCGCCGATTCCCTCGCGAGCGAAAACGCGAGCCGTCTGGCCGCCATGCAACGCGCCGATAAGAACATCGACGATCTGCTGGAGCAGCTTCACGGAACCTTCCATCAGCTGCGCCAGAGCGGCATCGACGAGGAACTGTTCGACGTGATCTCCGGTTTCGAGGCGCTGTCGAGGGAATCCGCATATCGGAGTCCCATTATCCGGCAGTAATATTTGTGCGAAGGGGTGCATCTCAATCCGAAGAATGAACAAGAAATCCGAATGCGAGGTATTTGGTGATATATCCCGTAATCTCATTCAAATACGACATCTGGGGCATGTGACCACTGCTGAGATGAGAGCGTGCATTGAAAAAGTTGAGAGATTGCTTCCGGAAATGCGCACCGGCTTCACCTTGTTGACCGATCTCAGCGGCTTGGACTCGATGGAACTGGATTGCGCAGTCGACCTTGGCAGGATGATGGATGCATGCAAGGCGACCGGAATCGGCACTGCAGTGCGGATCATACCGGATCAATCAAAGGACATTGGGCTCAACATCCTCGCCCTGGTACATTACAGACGTGGCGTACAAGTAATCACTTGCCAAGATGCGTCGGAGGCTGAGCGGGCGCTAAGGCCTTTGCGCAGATAGAATGTCGGCCGCGCGAAGCCATTTCGATTGCCGCAGGCTTCGCGCGCCGGCGCGGCGCCGAAGACTGCACCGGAGCAGAGCCGAGCCTTTAGGGACGAGGATCTCTAAATGGCGTTTGGATCCCTGATCTTCGTGGATCCGCTTCGGCACAGGGCATCTTGCCTCTGCGAGAGACGCAAATTTGGCATCTTCTACGAATTGGTGGCAACGTTTGAACAGTATTGGATACGGTCCGCCGCCCGAACCTCATAGAATATCGGTTCAAGCCCGTGGCCGATTTCGACCAGAATAGAGGGGCTATCCATCTCTTTCGCCACGTCTCCCACGGACCTCAATTCGGCATGGAGTCCGGTCTTGCGCCCCCAAGCTTCAGGTTGCGGGGAATCCTTGCGGATGACGCCCATCCATAGCGGACCAGGAGCCAGGGCGTCGTCGTTCCTTGGATCAGGATTGAGAACACTACGACGACAAACGTTATGCCGAGAAGGAGAGGCCTCCCGGGAAATTCGGAAAGCGAAAGGACCAACGCAACGGCAATGCCGCCCCGCAAGCCGCCCCAGGTGAGGATTGTAACCAAGCCGTGGCGCGGACTTGACCGCGGCAGGAGCGCCATTGGCGCCGCCACCGACACCAGGCGCGCCAGGAGCACCACCGGCACAAGGACCAGTCCGGCGAGGAGAGTGCTGGACTGCCACGAGATGGCGAGCGATTGCAGGCCCAACAAGAGAAACAGAATGGCGTTCAGAATCTCATCAACCATGCTCCAGAATGCGTCCATGTAGCGGCGGGTGTTCTCGCTCATTGCCCACTTCCGCCCTGGATTGCCGATGATCATGCCGGCGACGACGACGGCGATGGGACCTGAGGCGCCGCAGGCTAAGGATAGACCGTAGACAAACATCACCAGCGCCACGGTAACCAAGAGTTCCAGCGGGTGGTAATCGACGCTCTTCAATGCCCGATAAGCGAGATAGCCGGTAAAAGCGCCAAGCAACAGTCCGCCTCCGATCTCCCGTCCAAAAAACAGCACCAAGTGGGCGATGTCTGGGACCATGGGCGCGCCATCGCCAGTTCCCACTCCAGCGAGGCCGGCGCAAGCGACAAAGACAACCACCCCCATACCATCATTGAAGAGAGACTCACCCGCCATGAGTGCAGTCATGTCCCGGGGCGCATGCAGATCCTTCAGCAGGCCAAGCACCGCGACCGGATCGGTCGGCGATATGAGCGCCCCGAAGACGAGGCAGACAAGCAAAGGCAGCGGCCGGTGGATCGCCCCAAGCACCAGGTAGAGCCCCAAGCCAACGAGGATAGTCGACATCAACACCCCGACGGTGGAGAGGACAGCAACGAAACGGCCATTCGCCCGCATATCGGCAAAATCCACATGGAGCGCGCCAGCAAAAAGGAGGAAACAGAGCATTCCATTCATCAGGGCGGCGTGGAAATCGACTCCCTGAAGAAGCGTGGCTGCGGCCTCCCGCATGCCTGCGGAGGGAACCAAAGCGTCAAAAACGATCGTCGTCAGGGAGCCGGCCAGCGCCAAAGCGAGGACGCCAATTGTAGCCGGAAGCCGTATCCATCGATAGTTGATGTAGCCGAAGACCGCGGCCAGAGTCGTCAAGGCTGCGGCAAGATTGAACAATTTCATTGGAGTAAGGCCATCACCGGCATCCGAGCGGCGGCAACGAGGCACAAGCGCGGGCGAATCGTGATGCAAATCAGCCGGCAGTCAAAACCGGTTTGGTCGTGTGCCTTGACCAAGACGGGCGCCTCGACGCGTTGCGGCTTGTCATGCCGTCCCGCCATCCGGAAACTTCCGCTATGAATTTGGATCAGAAACAGGGCTCCGGCTTGCAGGCAGAAGAGGTCAAGCGGCGCCATATCCTGCCGAAGGCGTTGGTCATAGGACTGGTAGCGGGATTGATTTCCTCGGCATTTCGGGAAGCTCTGCAATGGTCGGAGGTCCATCGCATCACCTGGCTTCACGGGCTTTCACTGATAGCAGGGCTGTTTGGGGCTTTGATAGTGGGCTCAGTGGGAGGAGGACTGGGACTGTGGCTCGTGCGCCGTTTTGCACCCGAAGCTTCGGGAAGCGGCATCCCACACATCAAATCTGTGGTGCTCGGAGAAGAGCAGCTCCATTGGCGGCGTGTGCTGCCTGTGAAATTCTTCGCTGGCCTGGCAAGTATCGGAGGCGGCATGGCTCTGGGTCGCGAGGGTCCTACCATTCAGATTGGCGGTGCTACAGGGCTTATGGTTTCGACTTGGTTTCGTGTGAAACCGGGCGAAGGCGAGCGCAAGG
>CAYVKH010000121.1:0-6623 GCA_964451965.1 uncultured Opitutaceae bacterium | reverse complement strand
TTCGCAGGTGTTTGTTCGAATCCGTTCTTTTAGCCGGCAGGCAGGCGCCGCCGCCAGAAGGGCGCCCCGGTCCAGCGCGTCTCGGTTGCGTACGTCGAAACCCGCATCCTCTCGCAGTCCCCCCACGCACGGTCCAGCCTCTCCTGGTATCCCATCCCGGGCGCCCGCGCGGCCTCGCCCGCGGCCCAGAGCCCCGTGCGCAGCGCCGCCCACATGCCCCGCCCGGCAAGCGGATCGAATGCGAGCGCGGCATCACCCGCGGCGATCCATCCCTCGCCGCCCGCAGTAAGGAGGCGCGAACTCCGGGCGGCGGTCGTATGCGGGCCGTCTAGGAGATCGAGGCGATGGTCCTCCACGAGGCGGCGGATCCCCTGGGTTTCACTCAGGAGGCCGACGAAGCCGGCGGCCTCCGCCATGGACTCTGGCATCAGGTCCCCGTCCGTGAGGAACGCCACGACCCGCGCGTCCCCGGGGACCCTCGCCGAATACCACCAGCCTCCCTCGACCGCCTCGACCCAGGTCCTCGAGTCGCGGTCGTCGCTCGCCCCCGCGCCCCCGAACCGCGCGTGCCGGCAGGCAAGGTTGTCCGCGTACTGCCTCGAGGCTCCCGCCATCCGGGCAAAGGCGCTGCGCCTGCCGGAGGCGTCGATGACAAGGCCGGCCACGACTCCTTCATCCCCCGTCCCCCGCGAAGCCCGGAGCCTCCAGCCGCCGTCCGCGCGCTCCGCCGCCTCGAGCACGGCCCTCTCAATGAGCCGCCCCCCGGCCTCGACCACGCTCCTCCGGAGAAGCCCCCCCAGCCTCCTGCGGTCCACCTGCCACCCGCCGCCATGCGGGTCCACGATGGCGTCGGTGACCACCGGCTCGGGTCCCCCCCAGAGGGAGACGGTACCGGCCGACGGAAGGTGGCCGTCCCCGGTGAACGCGTCCCACACCCCAAGCTCCCGCAGGAGCGGCTTCGCAGCCGACGGCAGGGTCTCCCCGATCGGCGCCACGGCCTCCGGGGCGCCCTCGAGGACCAGCACGGGGCGCCCCGCCCGCTGGAGCGCGATCGCGGCGGAGCATCCGGCGATGCCCCCGCCGATAACGGCCACCGGAATGCTCGCCTCGGGGCTCACGCACCGGGGCGGCCGCGCACGTGGTGCCTGAAGATCTGGGTCTCCAGCTCCGGGACGTCCGTCTCCGCCTCGGACGCTGCAGCGGGCGCCTGCTTCGGGTCGAGCCCCCGGGTCTCGACAAAGACCGTCTCCGGGAATCCTTCCTCCCCGGGGCCCGGGCGCCTTTCAACGACACCCAGGCTTCCGAAGACGCGCACCATCTTGTTGATCTGGTGCAGGGCGGATGCTTTCATGTCCAGGTCGCGCAGCCAGCGCCTCCGCCGCCTGAAAGCGGCAAGGCGATCCTCGCGTGACCGGGCCTTGTCCATGAGGATGGCGTAGTCATCCTCGGTCAGCACGTCGTTCGGCACCCGGGCCGGCCAGAATGTCGGAACGAAGGAGTCGTACCGGGTGTCATAGCCCGACCGGCAGCTCGCGGTGTCCGTCTGCCACGGCACCCCCATCCAGCGCGTGAGGCCCCCGGGACCCTGGCCCTGGAGCGGGCCCCCGGCGCCGAGCGCGATCTCCGAGGTCAGCACATCGCCGTAGTCGGGCTCGTCGACATCCGTCGCCCGGTGGCGGATCCGGTAGGGGGCCATGAACAACGACCAGTTGCGCAGGGGCCAGGTCATCTCGCAGCCGGGATGGAAGGCGTCGGCGAGGCAGAAGCTGAGACTCGCCTCATCAAGGGTTTCCGGCTGGTTCCGGAGGGTGACATCCGAAAGAAGGCGCGGCGTCGGGGCAGCCGGGTCGATGTCGTTCACGAATCGGCCGTCGGCCCACGACTCGAGCGCCCGCATCTGCTGGTCAGTAAGGGCCGTGTTCTGCCGCGGCGAGGCACCGTAGGGAAGCTCGATCGCGTCGCCATAGATCCACGGCCAGGGGCCGGGCGAGCCGTTCTCCGAGTCGGGCCTCCGGAAATGGTCGGTATCGGGCTTCCGGAACGCGTTGAACAGCTGGCGCCTGATCTCGCGGAATTCGTCGTGCCCCTGGCCCTCCGGCCCCGACGGGGGCGTGGAAAGGCGCCGCAGCCATTCCGGCGCGAGGAAATCCGAGGGCCCGCCCCATCCGAACTGGACGGCGAAGCCCCGGTTCACCCAGGCCAGGTCCGCCATCCTCCGAAAGATGGGCAGAACCTCCCTTGCAAAGGAGACGGGACGGTGGCGCGGCGGCGCGACGATCGCCTTGGCGTCGATCGCCACCTGGCGGAGGAGGTCGTGGAGGGTCCGCACCGACTTGAGCTCCGGCGCAAAGTTCGGCGGCGCCGTCACGACCCACGCGGGATCGCAGGGAACGACCCGTCCGCCCACGAGCACGGTCGCCGTCACGGGCCCGTCCGAGGTGTCGTCGTACCATCCGTCGTTGTTGGCAAAGTCGGTAGCGATCGATCCATCGAACGACTCTGCGCGCCCGTGCCCGCCGAGGAAGATCAGGCGTCCCATCTCGTCGGTGCGGACCTCGCCCAGGTAGACTTTGCGGCTCCGGACGGTCCCGGTGTCGAAGCGGTAGTCGCTCCCCTTCACGTCCACTCCGTGGATCCAGCGCGGGCCGGGATCATTGGCGAGGGAGCCCCGCGCGCCCCCGGTGAAGCCCGCATTGCGTCGCCCGGCGGGCTGGGCGCCCGACGCCTCTGGGATGTCGAGCGCCACGTTGAACCGGTACCAAGCCGCCTTCAGGTTCGCAACGTGGACGCACCAGTCGATGGAGGCGTTTTCCGCCGTGAGCTCCGCCACGGCGGCGCCCGTGACATCGTAGCCGTAGATGCGGAAGCGCGCGGCCTGCCGCTTGAGCGCACCCGAGGGGTCCCGGTAACCGTCCTTCTCGGGCAGGGGCTCGCTGACCTCAGGCGCAAAGAAGAACTCCTCCGGGCTGTTGCCCACCCGGGCGATGCCGATAGAGGGGTGGATCGCCGCGCGGACAATCGCCATGTGCTGCTCGTGAGGGGGCGGGCAGAACGGCCTGGGCTCGGCCGGCTCGGCAGTCGGCACGTGGTTGGCGCCCCGGCGCATCTCCGCCGACGCCTGGTAGACGACCCTTCGTGCCTCAGCGAGGCTGCCCACGGGTGCGTGCACCGGGAGCGCATGCCAGGTGTTGAAGGCCAGGTTCTCGCCATAGTTCTCCTGCCCCTGGGCATCGATGTCCTGCCGGGGAAGCGTGAGCGTCGCGACCCAGACCGGCTCGCTCTCCGACTCGCTCCAGCGCACGGTCGCCGCGTCGAGCGGCATGTTTTCCTTCCTGAACTGCAGGAGGAACCGGAACGCCACCTCGCCCACAAGGAGGCGCTCCTTCAAGTCGAGGTACAGGGCATCCTCCGCAGCAGGGTCAAGCGCCTTGAAATGGCCCGCCGGCTCGATGGGCTCCAGCTTGTACTTCACGTGCCGCTCGAACCCGAAACGGAACGGCAGGACGCTCCAGTAGTCCATGGTCGCGACGCTCCTCTCCACCCGCGCCATCTCGGCAAGGATCTCCTTGGTCTTCGGGTGGGTCTTGAAAAAGGGGTCGTAGCTCCCTCCGACGACCCCGTCGCGGATCAGCTCGCACATCTCCGTCGCGTTATCGACGAAGAAGATCGGGTAGCTCTGGAAGAGGAAGTCGTGCGTCGGCGCCTTCGGTTCGAGGATCTTCTCGCCCGGGACGTCGAAGAGCTTGAGGCCGATCCCGCAGTTCGTCTTGAGGTCGGGATCGGCGGGGTGCGTGTCGCTCGAGAAGCGGATCCACGCCGGGTAGCTCCTGCCGGCGAACACGCCGACCTGGAGCTCCTCGGGCAGGCTCGGACGGACGGCGAAGCACCCGTGCGCGACGCCGTGCGGCTTCAGGAACACGGGCCTCTGCGCGGGCTTCTGGCCCGCGGCTATTCTCTGCCGGAGGACCGTGTCGACGAACAGGTGCTTGAGGCAGCCAATGGGGTCGTTGGAGCAATCTGGGGAAGGATGTGACATAAAAAGAGGGGGCGCAGTTCAGGGCGCGGGCTGCGGCGGGTGCGCCGCGCGCCACGCCTGGGCGCGCGCGTACGCCTCGCCCGAGCCGACCTGGTCGACGGCCCTCAGGTAGCGCGGGTCCTGCCGGATCTGGTCGAACAGCGGGTCGAAGAAGGTGCTCGCCCAGTCCCACACGAGGAGGCTCTGCGCGTCGATGGACGCGAGCGCGTCCTCCCTTCGGCCGAGGCAGAGGTAGCCCGCGATCTTGGCCGTTCCCATCGCCCCCTGCTCGACCCGGGGGAGGAGCGTCGCCGGGTCGCTCGGGGCGCCGGCCCTGGCCAGGATACGGATCGGGTCGTCCGACGAGGTGTCGTTCCGATTGAGCAGCGGTTTGACCTCCGCAAGGGCCTCCTTCACGCGCCCGAGCTTCACGAGCGCAAACGCATTGACAGTGAGCGCCTGGCCCGAGTCGGACTGCAGGACGACCGCGCGGGCGCTGGCCCTCAGCGCCTCGGAATACCTGCCCGCCCAGCAGAGCGCCCACGCCTCGTTGTCGAGTATCCGTGCCGACAGGGGGTCCAGGGTTGAGGCGATTCCAAGCTCGGAAATTGATTCGTCGATCCATCCGTCGCTCAGGAGCACGCGCCCCAGGGCGTGGTGCGCGTAGGCGTTGTTCGGGTTGAGCGCGAGGGCGACCCGCAGCTCGCGCTCGGCCTCCGGAAAATTCCAACGCATCCAGTTGGCCACCCCCAGCGAGGCGTGGGCCTCGGAGGAGTCCGGGTCCATCGCCACGGCCTCGCGGATCTTCTTCAGCACGCGCTCCATCGCCGTGGAGGAGCGCTGGTCGTAGCGCCCGATGACGAGCGCCGTCTCCTCGCGCAGGAGCCAGACGTCCGCGAGCGCGGCGTCGGCTCGCGCAAAATTGGGCTCTATGTCCAGGGCCCGCACAAAGAGGGGCTCGGCTTCATCGTAGCCGGCCGGGGTGCGCCTGTTCCAGGAGTGGCGGCCGGCGAGATAGAGCTCGACGGCCTTCGGGTTGATTGGCGCCGCATCCGGGGCGACCCCGAGCCTGAGCGACAGGCTCTTCGCGATCGAGGCGGCGATCTCGTTCTGCACGCTGAAGAGATCCTGGACCTCACGCTCAAAGGGGCCCACGGCCTCGCTGTAGCCGTCCGCGGCCTTCACGAGCTCGGCCGTGATCCTCACCCGGGTCCCGATCTTGAGCACGCTTCCCTCGATAAGGTAGGAGACGCCGAGCGCCTGCGCGATGGAGGAGAGGGGGACGTCCTTTCCCTTGAAGAAGAAGGAGGAGGTCCGGGCGCACACCTTCAAGCCCGGGATCTTAGCGAGCGAATTGATGAGCTCCTCACTGATGCCGTCGGAAAAATAGCCTGCGTCACGCTCCGGACTCAGGTCCGCGAACGCGAGGACCGCGACCGAATTCGAATCAGGGGCGGCGGAGCCCGCCGCGTGACTCCCGAACCGGAGGGTCAGCCAGAGGGCAAGCGCCGAGAGGCACGCGGCCGCGCACGCAGCCGCGACAAGCCGCGCGCGGACCGGACGCGGACCGGTGGCCCCCGCGGGTCTGTAGGTCCCCCACTCGGGGTCCGCCTTGCGGTCGAGGAGCTTGAGGACGAGGGACGCAAACGCCGGCGGCACCTCACCGCCCGGCATGAACGTCCACTGCACCGCGCGAAACTCCTGGGGCACGAGCGCCTCGGGATCCGTCGTTCCATCGATCACGATCGGCACGAGGAACGGCGTCCCGTCCGCCATGTCGTGGGTCCGCTCGGCGGCCATCTTCCATTCCCTGCGGAAGTAGCCCTCTCTCCGGGCCTGCGTGGCGGAGGAGATGATGGGGAGGAAAAGCGAGCAGGTCCTGATCTGCTCCCGGATGCTCGCATCCCACGCCTCCCCTCCCGTCAGCTCGCCCTGGTCAAACCAGGCCTCGATCCGCGCCTCCCGGAGCGCCGCGAAGATGCGCCCGGCCGCGGCGGCATCCTGCGAAGCATAGCTCAAAAACACGGGTGCCCTGGCGGCGGTCATCGCGCTAGTGTGGAAATCGCACGACTCCAAAAAGGCCACAGAATCCGGCTTATGTCACTCATTTGTGGGGCGGCGCCGGAAAGGATTCCGTGACAACTCCGCGGCAGGTCCAGGGCCTGCGCCCGCAAGACGATTGCGTCAAGGCTCCCGCCTCAGGAGACCCGAAAGCCCGTCCCTCACCTCCCGGATCACGGAGTCCCAGTCGCCCGGGGCCGGCTGGCGGTAGAGGCTCACTGACCGGTACCAGGGGCTGTCCCTGCGCCCGAGGAGCCAGCGCCAGTCCGGGGAATGGGCGAGGAGGACCTGGTCCGGACGCCGAGGGCGCCCGCGAGTTGAGCCACCGAGGTTTCGACCGTGACCGCGGCATCCAGCGCCGCGACGATCGCCGCGGTGTCCTCGAAGTCCCCGATCTGCGGCGAAAGGTCGGTGATCCCGCGATCTCAGAAAGCGCTTGGCGGTCCGCAGGCCGATGCTCCTTCTGGAGGGCGAAGAAGTGGGCCGGGACGCCGGCGGCAAACTGCGCGAAGCGCGCAAGCGCCAGGGGCCGGTGGTGGTCGAACTG
>CAYVKH010000120.1:0-6629 GCA_964451965.1 uncultured Opitutaceae bacterium | reverse complement strand
GGCCCGAGTTCCTGAACCGGATCGACGAGACCATCCTGTTCAAGCCGCTCACGCTTGAGGAGATCGGCTCCATCGTGGACCTGCTGCTCGCCGACCTGAACCGACGGCTCGCGGACCGCCGCGTGACCGTGGCGCTCGACAAGAAGGCGCGGGAATGGGCCGCCGAGAAGGGCTACGACCCGGTGTTCGGCGCGCGGCCCCTCAAGCGCTACCTCCAGCGCCAGATCGAGACGCGCCTCGCGCGCGGGCTCATCTCCGGCAGCGTCGCCGAGGGGTCCACGGTGACGTTCTCGGTCAAGAATGGCGAATGGGTGATCTCCTGACGGCGGCAGCAGGCGGTTGACACTCCCCGGCGCCCCGGGTTCTGCTGCCGGTCGCGCCGGGGTGCCCGGGCCCCGCGCAACCCGAGCGGGCCCTCCGCGGCCCGCCCGAGTCCACCCCCGATTGAAGCCAGAGGCCAACCCCATGCATACCCGAACGACGTCGCTTGGAACCGCAATAGCCTTTCTGCTGCTTGCCATGGCGCTTCCAAGAAGCGCGTCCGCCGACAACCAGGTGCGCATCGACTCCGGGATCCTGGAAGGGATGGCCGGGACGCGGCCGGGAGTCCGCGTGTTTGAGGGGATCCCGTTTGCCGCCCCGCCGGTGGGCGACCTCCGATGGACGGAGCCCCGGCCGGTCGCGCCATGGGACGGCGTCCGGAAGGCCACCGAGTTCGGGCCGAGGCCGATGCAGGGCGCGATCTTTTCGGACATGATTTTCCGCGACAAGGGGCCGAGCGAGGATTGCCTCTATCTGAACGTCTGGACACCCGCCGGGGGCGCGAACGACCGGCTGCCGGTCATGGTGTGGATCTACGGCGGGGGCCTGCAGGCGGGATCCTCGTCCGAGCCGCGCCAGGATGGCGGGGACCTGACCCGGAAGGGCGTGGTCGTCGTCAGCATGAACTACAGGCTGGGCGTATTCGGGTTCTTCTCCCACCCGGACCTCAGCAGGGAGTCGGGCCACGGATCGGGCAACTACGGCCTCATGGACCAGATTGCGGCCCTGCAATGGGTGCAGAGGAACATCGCGGCCTTCGGCGGCGACCCTGGGAACGTCACGATCTTCGGCGAATCCGCCGGGTCCTTCTCGGTCAGCGCGCTCATGGCGTCGCCGAGGGCGCAGGGCCTCTTCCAGAAGGCGATTGGCGAGAGCGGCGCCATCCTCGGACTGAGGCGGGTGCCCGGGCGCATGCACGCCCTTTCGGCGGCGGAGCAGGCCGGATCCGCCTTCGCCTCCTCCCTGGGCGCCAGGTCGGCCGCCGAGCTCAGGGCCATTCCCGCCGACCGGCTCCTAAAGGCCGCGCTGGACGCCAGGGACTTCCACATGGGGCCGGTCGTCGACGGGTATGTGCTCCCACGGGACGCAGACGCCATCTTCGAAGGGGGACAGCAGAGCCACGTGCCGCTCCTGGCGGGTTGGAACGCCGACGAGACAAGGGTGTACAGCACCTTCGGGAGCAAGCGGCCCACCGCGAAAAGCTTCGCGGAGGACGTCCGCGCAAAATACGGGGACGCGGCAGGCGACGTCCTCAGGCATTACCCTGCCGGAACCGACGAGGAGGCAGTCCGGTCGGCCGGCGACCTCGCAGGGGACCAGTTCATCGCGGGCTCGACGTGGAAGTGGATCGAGATGCAGCTTGGGACGGGAGGGTCGCCCGTGTTCAGGTACCAGTTCGACAGGGCGGTTCCCGTTGCCGCGGGGACCGTGGTCAACGGCGCCCCCGCGACCGGCGCCGACGTCGGCGCGGTTCACGCGAGCGAGATCGTCTACGTGTTCGGCGCGCTCGCGTCGAAGAAGGACGTCTCGTCGCAGCCCGAGGACTGGAGGCTGTCCGAGACAATGGAGACCTACTGGACGAATTTCGCCAAGACCGGCAACCCGAACGGGGACGGGGTGCCGGCGTGGCCCGCGTACGACAGGGCGGGCGGCTTCCAGGTCATGCACCTCGATGTCAAAGCGGCGCCGGCCCCTGACGGGAACCGCGCCCGCTATGAGTTCTGGGACTCGGAACCGGCCAGGCGCCTGCCGTGAGGAGGGCGCCCCCTAGGCCGCCTGCCTCAGGATTCTCTCGACGACGTCGGGCGTGATGTCGCCCCGCTCCCCCATCTTGAGGACGCCCCGCGCCCTAAGCTTGCCGGCCACCTCTGCGGCCGCCTCCGGCTTCACGCCATAGTCGGCCAGGTGCGTGCGAAGCCCGAGGGACTCGTAAAAGGCCCGGGTCCTCCCGATGGCCGCGTCGATGCGGGCGCGCTCGGAACCGTCGCGGATTCCCCAGACGCGCTCCGCGTACTGGAGGAGCTTGGCGCCCTTGGTCGCGCGCTGGACCTCGAGGAGGCTCGGGACGACGATGGCCAGGGTCCTGGCATGGTCGATCCCGTGCAGCGCGGTCAGCTCGTGGCCGATCGTGTGGCTGGCCCAGTCCTGGGGGACGCCCGCCCCGATGACCCCCTGCAGGGCCCAGGTGGCCGCCCAGACCACGTTGGCCCGTGCGTCGTAATCGGCCGGGTTCTTGACCGACTTGTGGCCCTCCTCGGCCAGAACGCACATCACCGACTCGGCAAAGCGGTCCTGGACCGCGGCGTTGGCCGGGTACGTCATGTACTGCTCGATGACATGGGTGAACGCGTCGGCGACGCCGTTCGCGATCTGGCGCTCGGGAAGCGTGAAGGTGGTCTCGGGGTCGAGGACCGAGAACCTCGGGTAGACAAGGGGGCTGATGAACGCGAGCTTCTCCCGGATCGAGCGGCGGCTGATGACCGACGCGCCGTTTGCCTCCGATCCCGTGCCCGGGAGGGTCAGGACGGTCCCTATCGGCAGGGCGGACTGGAGCTTCGAGCCCCGCGTCACGAGGATTTCCCAGGGGTCGCCCCCATAGGGGACGGCCGCCGCCACGAACTTCGCGCCGTCGAGCACCGAGCCGCCGCCGACGGCAAGGATCCAGTCGATCCTCTCGCGGCGGACCAGCGCGACCGCCTTCATCAGGGTGTCGAAGTCGGGATTCGCCTCGACGCCGAAGAACTCGAACAGCACGCGGCTCCCGAGTGCCTTGAGGACCTGGCCGTGCACACCGTTCTTTCGGATGCTTCCACCGCCTGCGAGGAGCAGGACCCTTGCCTGGGCCGGGACTTCCGCGTCGATCGCGGCAATCTGGCCGCGTCCAAAGTGAATGCGCGTGGGATTGAAAAAGGTGAAGTTTTCCATGGCGGAATGGGAGAATCTGCGAAAAATGGGAAAATCGCAACTGCCCGCCGTGCCCTCCGAGCCCATACTCTACTACGACAGGTACGAACGGACCACAAAGGAGGAGAAGGTCTTCGGCGAGCGCTGGCTCCGCCTGGCCTATGACAATCCGGTCGGCCGGTTCGCCGTCTGGCTCTTCGTCCGGCGGCGCCTGTTCTCATGGTACTACGGGCGGAAGATGAACAGGCGCGGCAGCGACATGCTCATCTTCAAGTTCGTGACGGACTACGACATCGACGTGACCGAGTTCGCGAAGTCGGCGTTCGACTTCAAGACCTTCAACGAGTTCTTCCACCGCGCGCTCAAGCCCGAGAGCAGGCCGATCGCGCAGGGGCTCAAGATCGCGGTGCTGCCTGCGGACGGCCGGCACCTTGCGTTCCCAGATGTAGACCGGGCGGAGGGGTTCTACGTCAAGGGCGCCAAGTTCACCCTGGGCGAGCTCCTCGGCGACGAGGAGCTCGCCGCCCGGTTCTCAGGGGGCTCCATGCTGATATCCCGGCTGTGCCCGAGCGACTACCACCGCTTTCATTTTCCCGTCTCGGGCATCCCGTCGGAACCGCGCCTCATCAGGGGCAGCCTCTATTCGGTGAGCCCGATCGCGCTTCGCAGGAACATCAGGTACCTTGTCGACAACAAGCGGTTCGTGACCCTCATCGAGGCGCCGGACTTCGGGACCATGGCGATCGTCGAGGTGGGGGCGACAAACGTGGGAAGCATCGTCCAGAGCTACCTCCCGGGCAGGCCGGTCGTGAGGGGGGAGGAGAAGGGCATGTTCGCCTTCGGCGGCTCGTGTGTCGTCACGCTCTTCGGGTACAGCCGCATCATGTTCGACGCGGACATAGTCGCCCAGAGCGCCTCCTGCATCGAGACCTATGGCCGGATGGGCGACCGTGTGGGGATCGCGACGCGGTGACTCACCCCGCGCGGGTTGGCCCCGCGCCGCCCGGGGCGTCTGGGACTAGAGCCTTAGCTCGTGGCCTTCTTGTAGGCGGCCTGCACCTTTTCCCACGAGGCGGCCACCTTTGCCTTCGCGTCGGCCCAGCCGTCGGCGGTGGCGTTCCCAAGGTCGGTGAGCTTTGTCTTCAGGTCGGCGCGCGCCTCATCGTACTCCTTGATGGCCGCCTCCCTGTCCTTTGCGGCGGCATTCGGCACCGTTGAGGCCTTGGCCTTCATGTCGGCGACCTTGTCATCCAGGCCCTTCGCCATACGGTCGATGCCGGCGGAGAAATCGGAGCGCCTTTCAAACGTGAAATCCTTGATGCTGTCCCAGGTGTCGACGGCCGCGGTCTTCACGTCGGCTGCGACGTCCTTTGCGGTCGTCTTTATGTCCTGGGCGACTTCCTTGGCTTTGGTGTCTTCGGACTTGGTGCAGCCCCAGGACCCGAGAAGGATGGCAGGGGCGACAGTGGCGATCACGAGCAGGAGGGAGCGTGGAGTTTTCATAGGGAGGTGTCCCCGCAGGTTACAGCGGATGAGGCCTGGGTGAAATGGGGTGTTAGCCGTACTCGGGGCAGCAACCCCATTGCCGACCCGCAACAGATCCACGAACCCTGGGTTGGGTCCCGTTCTGCCGTCCGCCCGACGTTTCTGCGGGCTTGGAACCCCCTGGCGAAACCCCTCGTTAGGCGCCTTCCGGCGAAGTGGCGGTCGACAGGTTCACCGTCACCGGGGCGCGCTCAAAACCTTCCGCCCCCAAGAGGGGCTCCGCTTTGAAGCCGCCGGCCGAGGCCAGCCACGCGTCGGGGACCTGGCCCAGGCGGGTCGCGAACTGCGTGGCGATGCCGTTGTAGTAGGTCCTGGCCAGGGCGATCCGCTGCTCCGTCTCGACCAGTTGCCCCTGGAGGTGGCTGAAGCCCTCCTGCGCGACCAGTCTCGGGTATCTCTCCGCAATCGCGCGGACGGTTCCCGAGACGCCGGAGATATCGGGACCGGGTTCGCCGGCGCGCGTCGCGCCCATCTGGGCGCGCAACGCAGCCACCGCGGTCTGCACCCCGGCCTCGTGGGCGCTCAGTCCCGAAACCGCGCTTGCCAGGTTTGGGATGAGGTCGTTGCGCCGTTTCAGTTCGATGTCGATCAGCGACCAGCCCTGCCTGACGCGCGCGCGAAGGCCAACCAGGCTGTTGAAGGCCATCCAGACCCATCCCGTTGCCCAGGCGACGAGGTAAAGCGCGACCGGTCCGGCAATGCCGGCGGCCGGCGGCCATGGAAAATTAAATATCCTTGCCGCCAGCCCGCCCGCAAAGGCGCAGGCCGCCAGCCCGCCGAGCCAGGCTAGCCATGAGTAGGCACTGTACATGACCTGGATCCCCTTCTTTGGCTGGGCCGAGATGAGGAAAATGGCGGCGCCCTTGTCCGCGGCGATCTCCGGGGCCACGATGTCGTCCCTTTCGCGGGCGTGGCCGACGATGAAGACCGGGGCGTGCAGAGGAATGCCGTGCTCGACGAACCGCCGGTGGCCGGTCGACCCGGGGAGAGCGACCGGCGTGGCTCCCTTGAGATACAGGGGGTGCCCGCTCGACACCGTCTGGTCGAAGAAGCTCACCGCCTCGAGTTTCGCCCCATCGGGTCGAATCAGGATCGCACCGGTTTCGTCCCGCCCGTAGAACGGCTCCGCCGTCCCGCCCTTCGCGATCGTCTTCCATTCAATCACCACGCGCTCGCGGGTCTGGGCCTGGCCCTTGTCGTCGGTGGAAGTCTCGGTGACCGTGTGGGACCATTCCTCGTCAATGCGGTAGAAGTACTGGACGCAGAGCCGCTCGCCGAGGAAGCTCGTGAGCGGCTTCTCGGATTCGGCGGTCACGTTGAGCTCGACGAGCCCGACGAACACGCCCTGGACCTTCGAGTTGGGGAGGTCCCGGATGATGCGCTCGAGGCGCCGCATCCGGAAGCTGAGCCAGAGGAGGACGGCCGCGGCTGCGGCCATCGCAATGAGAACCAAGTCTCCCTGCTGGACGGGGTGACCGGATGACATGGTCACCGTATGTAAAGGGTTAAGTGGGAATTCCAAGGATTCACATTCAAGGGGCCGAGGGTCGGACTTGCGCTGGGTCGATGCTCACAAATGCTCGCTTAGTTGGCGATGGATTGGCAAATGAGAGGCCTTGATCAGGATCTGATTGTCGGCTGCTCGGGTGGTGGAATTGGCATACACGACGGTCTTAGAAGCCGTTGCCGAAAGGCGTGCAGGTTCAAGTCCTGTCCCGAGCACCAAATAGTACGTGTCCCCGAAAGTGCTATTTGGGGCGTTGGACGGGTGTTGAAGCTGCCACGCGTTTCGGCGAGGAATACAGAGGCAAAATCGAAGGGCGGAGCCAACTCGAACGAAACTTTTTTGCGCGAAATTA
>CAYVKH010000119.1:0-6738 GCA_964451965.1 uncultured Opitutaceae bacterium | reverse complement strand
CCCAGAACCAATTGCTTAAAAGGCAACTGCTCTACCGTTGAGCTACCAACCCGTGGTAATTATTAAACAAAGAGTTATGAAAGTTTCTTGTATCGCCCTTCACAGGCATTTTCTACAGGATTCTTGTATGCCAACGATAACCAGTGAAACAGCGGGAAAGAAACAGTGGGAAAGAACTAGTGTGCAGAACCTTTTGCGTCATGGGACCAGCGGTAAGTATTACGGCCGGTGGACGCTCGGCGACAAACAAATTTGGCGGTCCCTCAGGACCACCGTGTTTACCGTGGCAAAGTTGCGGCTCAACAAGGAAGGCGCGAAGATCGAAAATTTGCGGGGAAGCAGGTCGAAGGTAGGCGCCGGGACCGGATCCGTGCTCGACCTCATGCGCATCTATGAGGATCGCGTGAAGGCCAACGCGGACCTCAAACCGAATTCCGTCAAGGCCCGGCTCAGCGGTCTGACCAAGCTGCGAAAGACCTGGCCCGAGCTCGAGCACATGAAGCCGCGCGGGGTGACCCCTGGCGCCGTCGCCGGATGGGCCTCGGATTTCAAATCCGGCAAGGGCGCGAGCTTTGTGCCGCCGGGCGCGAAGACGGCCATCAGCGGCAACTCGGCGACCAGCGTCAACCGGGCTGTCGATACCTTAAGGCGCCTGATGGATATAGCGGTCAATGCCGGCGCGATTCACTCGAATCCGGTTTCAGTGATGGCCCCGGATGGCCAGGCGCGGCTAAAGAAAAAGGTGGGGCAAAAGAAGCTAACCCTTCCCGGCGTTGCCGACACGCACCGCATATTCGCTTCGATCTCGGCCGGTTCGGTTCAAGGCGGATGGGGTGTCGAGATCGCGGACTTTTGCCGCTTCCTGTTTTTCACCGGATGCCGGATAGGCGAGGTTTCGGGCGTCACATGGGGCAGCGTCGATTTTGAGAAAAAGCAACTGAGGGTGAAGGGCGGCAAGTCCGACGCTTCCGACCGGATCGTCCCCTTATTCGCGGCCACCGAGGCGTTGCTGTTAAAGGTGTGCGAGCGTCGCAAGCTGGTCGGCGGCAATTCCGCGGACGAAATCTTTCGCGTCAACGAATGCCAAAAATCAATCGATCGGGCCTGCAAGGCGGTCGGCATTCAGCGAATCACACACCACGATTTCCGGCATCTCTTCGCAACGAACTGCATCGAGGCCGGCGTCGACATACCGACCGTGAGCCGCTGGCTTGGCCACAATGACGGCGGCGTTCTGGCCATGAAAACCTACGGACACTTGCGCCAGGAGCACAGCGCGACGATGGCGGCGAAGGTGAATTTCGGGGCTGCTTGAAACTGCATAGCTTCCTTCGAAATAACACGCAGAGCCGGAACTATTTTAGGACACCCCCCAGAGCGATTGAATGTGTATATGATAGTTTTGCTCTAAATAGGTGTAGTCAGGCGTAGGTTTCCGTATAGATACATTGGGCTCAATTACATGAGCCCTTCGAAAACACCGCTCGCGGATCGGCGATTCTTGAAATCCGATCAGGTCCGCAAACTGCTAGGGTACTCGGAAAACACAGCTTTCTGGGTAGCCGTCCATCGGCAACAGATCCCTAGGATAGTCATCAACCGCAACCGCATTCTCTTCGACGAAGAGGCGCTTACGGCTTGGCTCGCGGCTCGCACGGTCGGTCCAAACTACGAAGGCTGCCGATGAATATCGACGAAAAGTGTGTGGCCCGGACCGACGTTCAGCGCCTGGTCTACACGGCGGATGAAGCGTGTGCAGTGTTGGGAAACCTGAGCCGCGTCACGCTCTGGCGCCTCGAAAAACGCGGGCTGATTTCGGCTGTGCCCGGCCTGAAAACGAAGCTCTTTTCAATCGAGGTCCTTAAAAAGTTCGTGGCCGGAAAGAGCGGCGCCGCGTGAGCGCGCCGAACTATGCCGCCGAGTTGCGGCATCCCGCCAACCCCGCGGCCGAACGCTATGCCCGCATTTCGGAAAGCCTCCGGACGGAGAACGCAAAACTCGACGACGATCCGCCGCCGGAGCGGCAAACCCGCATCATTGGGCGAATTCAATCGCTGAGAGAACAACTCGAGGCGATCCGGCTATGAAAGCCAATCTCAGGCGACTTTCGCGACCCCGCGGCATTTCCGGGTCCACCTGGGCGCGGCTTCTATTGGGAGGCTTTGACCGCGATGCGGCGATGAAACGCAAGCGGAAGAAAGGGGTGAACCGTGAGCAGTGACGACAATATCCACCGGATCCGAAAGCCCGGTCCGGCTTATCAGCATTACGCGCAAGACTTCCTCGTCAGCGTCGCACCCCTAACCGCTGAGGCTGTCGGGGCATACATTCGCCTGCTTGACTATCAGTGGGTAAACGAAGGATTGCAGGATGACGACAAGGTGTTGCTGGCCCTCGCCGGATGCGGCCGTAAGGCGCTGGCCGCGGTCCGCGACAAGTTTCCCAAGGATAGCGACGGGATGCTTCGCAACCCCCGATTAGAGGAAGTCCGAGCCGAACAAGAGGCATATCGCGACCGGCAAGCCGCGAAGGCAAAGAGTCGATGGGGTGAATGCCACGGCAATGCCACGGCATTACCGGCGCATATGCCAGAACGATGCCCTTCACCTTCTTCTCAACCTTCAGATAAAGACCTTTTGTCCGTGCCTGGCGGCACGAACCCACGAAAAGGGCCAAGGAAAGCGCCGATTCGGGCCAGAAACGAGATCATCGATGCACTCGCGTCGGTAGACGGCAGTGACCCGGCTCAAGTCACAGGATCCGCATGGGGATCGATCGCCAAGGCCCTTGCAGAGATCAAGGTCGTATCGCCTGACGTCACGCCGGCAGAGATCGAACGTCGCGCGGCGCGCTACAGGCAGCTTCACAGGGACTGGACGATCTCTGCACCGGCACTCGCGAAACACTGGGCATCGTTAGCAACACCCCAAGCCGCGGCGCAAACGGAACAGACCGAGATCAGCGAACCCGTCGACTGGGTAAGGATCCTCGGGCCCGACGACGAAGACGTTCGCATGTTCGGTCGCAACCAATGGACCACGATCCTTCCGTTCTACAAGCAGAGGATAGCCGCGAAGGTCTCGAGAGCGAGGCAGGCGAACCCGGAAGGAAAGGCGTGAAGGCGAACCGAAGTCGCGGACCTAGGGCCCGGCATACCCACCGGCCACCCCTGGGGGCATGGGTCAAATCTCTGGACGAACAGGTCTCACCACGCGGCGCGCAGTCAAACTTTCACCCCTCTCGATTTCGTTGAAAACAGATTTTGCCCATGAAACACAACCCATCCCATCCCAAAACCGGCCAGCCGACGGCGCCGCGGCACCTCAAGGCCGCGACTAAGAAATGGTGGAAGGCGGCCGTCGCAACTTTCGAGCTCGAAGCCCACCATCTCAGACTCTTGCAGCTTGCCTGCGAGGCATGGGACCGGGCCCAAGAGGCTCGCGCCGTTATCGACGAGAAAGGTTTGAGCTACGACGACCGCTTCGGCGCTCCGAGGCTCCGGCCCGAGGTAAACGTTGAGCGCGACGCTCGGATATCGTTCGCGCGCCTGGTTCGCGACATCGGACTCGACGCCGTAGGCACGCCCGACTCGCCGAAGATCGTTGGATAACAAATGCCATGAATCGAAAACGGAAGTTAGCGCGCCGCCGGGATGAACTCACCCTCGATTGGGAAAAGGTGGAGTTCTTTTTCAACGGCCATGTAGAGGGAATGTCGCGGTCGGGATGCTCGGTATTCGCCACGAAGGAAGAAGCGCGCGCCTCATGGGAAGCCCACCGCGCAGCGATAATGCGAATGTGGGAGACGGGCCTGCCGGACGAATGCGGCTCGTGGTGGCTTGACTCTGGATACAAAGGGCCGCGGCTGGGTGTTCGCCCTTGGGCATGGTGGATGTTCGATGCGCCCGAGCCCCGCAGGCGGATCATCGGCTTTTGTTCCAATGGTTGCTTCGGCCAAGGCGACATCGCCGCGGCGACCGAAGAATCGATTCGATTCTATTGGGAGCGATTCGACAAAGACGATGCGGAGGCCAAAGCCGGCGGCCAACTGCCGTGGAATGGAATGGGGCTTACTCGCGGCGAGAACAGGTATTTGACGGACGCATGCTTTGAATCCGAGCGCGAATATCTGGCGCGCCTAAATCTATTGAATGAGCGCGAACAGGCCATGACCGAGGACGAGTTGTTAGCCGCCGTGCGCGCCTCATATGCATGAATCGTCCGCCGTCATCCCTTGCATCGAGTCCGGGTTTGAGCCGCACATCCGAGACCGTCGCGAACATGATCGCCATTTTGGAGCGCCATGCGCCCGAGATGATCAGCCGCGGGCCCGGCGTTGCCTCGAAAAATTGGCGCGAGTTCAACGCAGGAGTTTCGCCGGCCAAGCGGCGCGAGATCATCAGACTTCGCGCGAAAGGGTATACCAACCGCGAAATTGCCAAGGCGGCCGACTGTGACCTCTCGACCGTCGTGAACGTCCTCTGCGGCTTCTCGAAACCGGACTGAACCATGCCAAGCAAGCCTCCATCTCCCTGCCAACACCCCGGATGCCGCGCCCTCGTGCTCGACGGAAACTTCTGCGCCGAGCATCAACGAGCCCGCGCGGTTTCGTGCGATCGGGTGAATCGACAAAATGCGAAGGCGAAGCAGGAGGAGGATCCGCGTTATGCTCTGGCCGCAAAGATCCGCAGCACCAACAATTGGCGCAAGGCCCGCGAGTATGTCCTGGCGCAAAACCCACTCTGCGCCGACCCGTTCAAGTTTCACGAGGACGCCAGGCCGGCGCTGTCGACCACGGTTCACCACATTCGGCCATTGATCGATCGGCCGGATCTCGCTTTCGTGGGCGAGAACCTGGTGGCGCTGTGCGGGCCCTGCCACAATCGAGTTGAAGCAATGGAGCGCAGCGGGAAGCCCACGGCGCACCTATTTGCGAGCGGCCGATCCGAGCCGCCGGCCGCGACATTCGGAATCGCATAGACGGCGAGCAATGGAAACATCGAGAATGGGTGTAATGACGTACCGAATACAAAACCATGATCAGTAACAAAGAGTCTCTAACGATCAAGGAGGTCGCTGCGATGAACGGCATCTCCGAGAAAGTCGTTCGGAGCGCGATCAAGAGACGGCAACTCGAGGCGTACCACTTTGGAAGCCGATGCGTCCGCATCTCGGATCACGCCGTGCAGGCCTGGAGGGATGAATGCCGCCGCCGCGCGTGGGCAGTTCGGGACGTTAAGGCACCAACGGACGTAACGGGATAAAGCAACGCCTAGAAATTTCGATTTTCGCTCCGTATGTTGGGGCCTCGAACAGCAACTCCCACACACCATGAACCGCAGATTTCCATTTTTCACAGAGATTGCCCGCAGCGCGACACTCGCAATGGGGCCGAGGTCGGGCTTGACCCAATACCAGCAGGCCGCGCAGGAGGAATGCCGTCGCCAGGCAGTCGGCTCCAAGATCAATCCACAGAACGGAATCTGGCTTCCGTGGTACGAAGGGGAGTCTCGCGCCATGTCAGCAACCGGCACGACCACGGCCACGCTCGACCAGGGCGGCCAAGCGATCGGGACCGAGGTGCACGAGATAGGGGCATGCTTCCGCGATGCCCTGGTACTCGAGGGGCTCGGGGCCCGCGTCTTCGGTGGGCTGACGGCCAACGTCAATTTTCCGCGTTCAAAGCCGGGCCTGGCTGCAAGCTGGCTGTCGGAGAACGCAGCCGCCACCGGAGCATCCGAGATGTTTCAGAGCCTGCAACTGTCTCCGCACCGGGTTACAGCTTACCTCGATGTGTCGCTGGAACTGCTCGCGGAACAGGAAGCTGCGGAGAAGTATCTCCGCGAGGAACTGATTCGTGCCCTTGCCGTCGAGATCCAGCGCCAGGTCATTGGAGGCTCCGGGGCCCAAAACGTGCCGTTGGGCATCATCAATGTCGCAGGAATCGTGACAGAAGTCGGGGGCGTGAGTGGCGCCGCACCCACTTTCCAGAATCTCTGCAACCTCGAGTACCAGGTGACGGGCGTAAACAAGGCCGACCGCGGCAATCTCGGATGGCTTACCTCGCCGCTGGCGAGGAAGAAACTGCGGACGACTCCGATCTTCGCTAACGGGTCGGTTCCGATCTGGCGCAAGCCTTACCAGCTTCTCGGCTATCCGGCCGCGGTCACACCATCGGTTCCCGACACGCTCACCAAAGGCGCCTCGGGTAATGTTTGCTCAGCGATCATCTTCGGCGAGTGGTCCGAACTCTTCATGGGATTCTGGGGGCCCGGCATCGAAGTCGACGCCGTTTCCTCGGTGGCCGCGGCCCAGGCCGGCCAAGTCACGATGATCGCCGCGGCACACTTCGACTCCGGGATGAGGCTCGCCGAGGGGTTTGCCGCGATGACTGACGCGCTCTGCGCCTAAACACCATGAAATCGTATCGGAAACTCACCACCATCCACGAGCTCCGCCGGAGCGAACCGCACTTGGGGGATTTGATCCTTGAAGCCGTGACGACTCGCAAGGTCGACCCTGTCGACGTGGATCCTCTCGGCTCCGATCTATTCGACGAAGAACAACTTCTTCTCGCGGCAGCGACCATCGGGCAGTCTCGCCCCATCCCGGCGGCGAAGCCTGCTTAGTCCATCGCCCGATAACCGACTAACCACCTACCGGCGCGCGTATCGGCTTCCTTGCGTCTTTAGCCGATGTGAACGCAGCGGACATGGGTTTACGCGCGCCGGTTCCTTTT
>CAYVKH010000118.1:0-7184 GCA_964451965.1 uncultured Opitutaceae bacterium | reverse complement strand
GTAGCGCGGCCCGCCCAGCGGCCTCACGTCGTCCAGGGCGACGAAGAGCGCGGGACCCGCGTGAAAGGCGTAGGTCGAGGGGCCATAGACCGCCTCGAACGGCGCCGCGGCAGCGCGCTCGTCCGGAGTGCCGAGGGCGAGGTCGTGGTTGCCGGGAACGCTGTACCAGGGGACGCCGATCCGGGCCAGCGCGGCGTTCACAGGGTGGAAGAGGTCGGGCCGGTCATAGACGACGTCGCCGAGCGTGACGCCGAAGGCGACATCGTCCCTGCGGCCGACGCCCTCGACCAGGCCCCGGGAAAGGTAGCCCACCTCGAGGGGGGAGGACGGCTGCGGGTCGGTGAGGATGAGCGCCCGCAGGTCGTCCGGCTCGTCCGCCTTTCGCAGGGGAAAATCGACCGGCGCACCGGCTCCGCCCGGCGCGTGGAACAGCGGCAGGTTCTCCCCGTCGACCGGCGGGCGCCAGCCCCTCGGCTTTATCACAAAGACCGCATCTCCCGGGCGGTCGGGCACCTGGTAGGCGCCGTCCGGGCCGGTCAGCACGACATCGACGCCGTTTGATACGGCGACGGAGGCCAGGCCCGGCTCGCCCGGCTCGCGGACGCCGTCGCCGTTCCGGTCATCGAACACGGTCCCGGTCGCGCCCAGGGCGCTTGCGGCCGCGAGCGCGGCCGCCGCGGCAAGCGACGCCGCCCTCAAAAAGGCTGCCTTCGAGTTCATCGGTGTCCGGCGACGGCGTGCGGGACGTAGGGCGCCTCGAGCGCCGCGATCTCCTCGGCGCCCAGCTTGAGCGCAAGAGCCGCGACCGCATCCTCGATGTGGTGAGGCTTGGACGCGCCCACGATCGGCGCAACGACGCAGGGCCGCTGGCAGAGCCACGCGAGCGCGATCTGGGCGGGGGGGACGCCCCGTGCCGCCGCGACCTTCTGGACCGCCGCGACGATCGCCCGGTCCCCCTCGGAAAGGCCCGCGCCGTAGAGGCTGCGCGCGTATTCGTCGGTGGTTGCGCGGGCCGTGGCGGCATCCGGGCCGCGGGCGAGGATGCCCCGCGCGAGGGGGCTCCAGGGAAGCAGGCCGACCGACCTGTCGGCGCAGAACGGGATCATCTCCCGCTCCTCCTCGCGGTACAGCAGGTTGTAGTGGTTCTGCATCGTGACAAACGGCGTCCATCCGCGCGCCTCGGCGGTGTGGATCATCTTCGAGAGCTGCCAGGCGAACATCGACGACGCTCCCAGGTGAAGCACCTTGCCCGCCCGCACGAGGTCGTTGAGCGCCTCCATCGTCTCCCCGACGGGGGTTTCCGGGTCGAACCGGTGGATCTGGTACAGGTCGACGTAGTCGGTCCCGAGGCGCCTGAGGCTGTCCTCGAGCGCGTGGCGGATGTGCTTTCGCGACAGGCCGCGCTGGTTCGGGTCGTCGCCCATCGCGTTGAAGACCTTTGTTGCGATGACAACGCGGTCGCGGCCCTGGCCAAAGTCCCTCAGGGCCCTCCCGAGGACCTCCTCGCTCGCGCCGAGGGAATACATGTCCGCCGAGTCAAAGAAGTTTATGCCGGCCTCGAGCGCGCGCTTCAGGAACGGCCGGCTCTCCGCCTCGTCGAGCACCCACGGCCTCCACTTGCTGGATCCGTAGGTCATCGTGCCCAGGCAGATCCGGGACACCTTCAGTCCCGTCGGCCCGAGGTTGACGTAGTCCATGGTGGTCGGCCCGGGCTATTTCTTCGGCGGCGCCCCGTGGTGGGCGGCGTGCGAGGCATAGGCGGCCGTGTCGGAAAGCATGGCGTCGATCGCCGCCGCTACGGGCTGGAGGCTGACCAGGCCCGAGAACACGGACTTGTCGCCGATGGAATCCACGAGGACGAACGACGGCCGCTGCGTGATCCGGTGCGAGAAGAACTCCGCCGTGCTCGCGTCCACCCTCGCCCTCACCGCGGCGGACTCCGCGCTCGTCCGGAGCTTCTTGGCGGGAATCCCGGACGCCTTCGCCGCCACCGCAACGGCCTCCTCGATCCGGCCGATCTTCCTGCCGTCGGCCAGCGCGGCCCGCGACAGCGCGAGCCGGATCGTGTCATCGTGGAATCCAAAATCCCTGCCGGCCTCGGCGACCAGGCTCGGGTTCGCGAAGGCGTCCGTGCGCCCCTCCTCGAACCATCCTGAGTTGAGCATGACCGGCGAGCGCATGACGGTCCCTCCGCTTCTGCGGTAGAACCAGTCGCACTGGCTGCGGGAAACCGGGAAGTCCTCCTGGCGCATGAGGGCGATCCGCCATTCGAATTCGGCCCTCCCGGCGTACCGCGCCTTCAGGTCGGCCCACACCGGCTCGACCCAGTGGCACCAGGACGAAAGGACCTCGAGGTAATAGGTTACTTTCATGCCGAAAAGAGGAACGGGCCGCGGGCCCCGCGTCAAGGGGACTGACCCGAAAGACGCCGGTGCCCAAACATGGCATTGAAACGGGGCCGGCGGGCTGTCTACGTGTGCCGCATGAGGGCGCTCGGCATAGACGTCGGCGGATCCGCCATAAAGGGCGCGCCGGTCGAAGCATCCACCGGACGCCTCCTGGCCGATCGGTTCAAGATCGAGACCCCGCTCCCCCTGTCGCCCGCCGAGATGGCCGATGCCGCCGCCATGATCGCGACCCATTTCCGGTGGAGGGGCCCGGTCGGGATCGGCTTCCCGGGGGTCATCCACGGCAGCACGATCCTGACGTCGGCGAACCTCGACAAGAAGTTCATCGGCTGCGACGGCGCCAGGCTTTTCAGCAGGGCGATGGGCCTTCACGTGGCGCTGACGAACGACGCCGCGGCCGCAGGCCTGGCGGAGATGAAATTCGGCGCAGGGAGGAATTTCGGCGGGAAGGCGCTCATGCTGACCCTCGGGACGGGTGTCGGGTCCGTCCTCTTCTTCCGGGGGGCCCATTTCCCGTGCGAGCTCGGCCACCTGCAGATGGACGGCAGGGATGCCGAGAGGAGGGTCGCGGCGTCGGTGAAACACAGGAAGGACCTTTCCTGGAAGGAGTGGGGAACCCGCCTCGGCCGCTACGTCGGGATCCTAGAGGACATCCTCTGGCCCGAGCTGATCATCATCGGCGGGGGCATCAGCGCGAAGCACCGGAAGTTCTTCAAGTTCGTCAAGCCGCGCGTGAGGATGGTCCCGGCCGAGTTCCTGAACGAGGCCGGAATCGTCGGCGCCGCGCTGTGGGCCGAGCGGGAGCGCCGCCAGGGATCGCTGCGCGCCTAGATTGTTAAGCGGCTCGTCCTTTTTCCGGACGCGCGCCGCATGCGCTCTGGCGCGGTTTTCCGTCGATTCGTCGCAAAAGGAAGGATATCGGCTTGAACCGGCCGACCCATCGGCGGAATGAAGGGCCCTCACTACATGAAGAATCGATGGCTAAGGATAGCCGCCACGGCTGCGGGGTGGGCCTTCCTCGGCCTCGTGCTCTCGCTCGAGGTTTACTTCAACATGAGGGCGGAGATGAGCTGGGCCGATTTTGCCGAGGTCGCCATCCCCCAGTTCGGGCGCGCCGCGATGTGGGCGTGCCTGGCGCCCTTCATCCTGATGCTGCGCGCGCGGATGCCGCTCAGCTCTGGGCACTGGGTTGGCGGCGTCCTGTTTCACATCCTGTTCAGCTTCCTCGTTATGGCCACGTTCTATCTCGGGCGCATCGAGGCGTACTCGATCTTCTTCGACCCGATCACCGGGGGGTTCTGGCACGCGGCCTCCAGGAGCTTCTACGGGCACAACATGGTGGACATGGCGTACTACTGGGCCGTGATCGCGTTCGGCTACGGCGGCGAGCTCCAGCGAAGGTTCAAGAACGAGGAGATCAGGGCGGTCCAGCTCGAGAGCCGCCTGATCGAGGCCGAGCTCAAGGCGCTCCGGGAGCAGCTCAAGCCCCACTTCCTGTTCAACACCCTGAACACCATCTCGGTCCTGGTGCGCGACGGAAAGAATGAAATGGCTGTAACTTTGCTGGCCCGCCTGGGTTCTCTCCTGCGGATGTCCCTGGACGGGACCCACAAGAACGAGACGACCCTTCGCGTCGAAATGGATTTTCTGGAGCGCTACATTGAAATTCAAAAAGCCAGGTTTCCCGACCGCCTCACCGTGGCAATTTCCATCGACGAGGAGGCGCTCGGCGTGCCCGTCCCGTGGCTGATCCTCCAGCCGATCGTCGAGAACGCGATCCTCCACGGGGTCGCGCCCAAGTCCGGCCCGGGGCGAGTGGACATCCTCGGGCGGGTGGAGAATGGATCGCTGCACCTCGAGGTTCTCGACGACGGCCCGGGGCTGCCGGAGAACCGCAGGGTGGTCGAGGGCACCGGCCTGGCGAACACCCGGGAGCGCATCGCGAAGCTCTATGGGGGCGCCGGCAGGATGACGCTGAGCGGCCGGCCGACGGGCGGGATTTCGGTGGAGATAATCCTGCCCTGCCGCACATGACGCCCCAACGCAAGCCCGCCCAGCCGCTCCCCATCCGCACCCTGATCGCGGACGACGAGCCGATCGCCCGCCGCGGGGTGCGCCTGCTCCTCGAGCGCGACGGCGGCATCGAGATCGTCGGCGAGGCGTCGGGCGGGGTCGAGGCGGCGGACCTCATCACCCGCCTTCGGCCGGACCTGGTCTTCCTCGACGTGCAGATGGTGGGCTGCGACGGGTTTGAGACGCTCAGGCGCGTCGGGCCGGAGGTCGCGCCCGTGGTTGTCTTCGTCACGGCCTACGACGAGTACGCGCTCCGCGCGTTCGAGTTCAACGCGGTGGACTACCTGCTCAAGCCCTATGACGACGTCCGGTTCGCCGCCGCGCTCGATCGCGCGCGCGACCTGGTCATGCGCAAGCGCAACGACATCGTCGACAACCGGCTCACGCGGCTGCTCGAGCACATCGAGGGGGAGGGCAGGGACCGGATCCTGCTGAAATCCTCGGGCGAGATCATCTTCCTGAAGACCAGCGAGATCGACTGGATCGAGGCGGAGGGCGACTACGTGAAGTTCCACGTGGCGGGGCGCACGCACCTGATGCGGGGCACCATGGCGGCGCTCGAGGAGCGGCTGGATCCCGCCCGGTTCATCCGGATCCATCGCTCGACGATCGTGAACGCCGACCGCCTGAGAAAGCTCAGCCCCTCGTTCGAGGGCGAGTATGCCGTCGTGCTCCAGGACGGGACAAAGCTGCGCCTGAGCCGCGGCTACCAGGACCGGATCAAGGCCCTCCTCGGGCGGGTCGAGTAGCCGCTTGTCGCGCCGGCGGGGGCGTTCGCCGCAAAGTCGGGCGGGCCCGTCGCATTCTTGGATCCGATGCCCGCGCGCTCGGGTTTAGAGGGTTGTGCGCACCCTCATCCTCCTCGCGCTGCTTCTCGCCACCGCCGCGCCCGCACCCGCCGCGGTGAGCGGCGCCCCCGAGGGGTTCCAGGACGCGCTCGCCGCGCGCTCGATGCTGGGGGGCGACATGTGGGCGAGGCTCGTGCGCATCGAGAACAGCGGCGCGCGCCCCAGGTGGCGCCGAAGCGAGTATCCAAAGATCGTATACGCTCTTGTGTTCGAGCTGTCGGGCATCCTCTGGTTCTACAACGGCGCCGACGGCACCCAGAGCCTCTCGCTCACCATGGGCACGCTGGGAAAGGACAAGGCCGATCCCGGGCCGCTCTTCCGGGCAATCGACCCGGGCTTCGTCTCGTGGTCATGGGTCGACGAGCCGGCCGGCGCCTGGGGCCTTGGGGCGCGCACCCCGCCCAACGCGTGCTTCGAGGAGAGCGTCGCGGCCCTGCTCCGGAGGGCGGCCCTGGGGGGGGAGGCGGGCTCTCCCGAGCTGCTTTCCTACTACGTGGACACCCCCGCAGGCCGCCTGGGCCACACGGTGCTCGTCTTCAGCACGCAAGGTGGCCTGGCGGCGGTCGACCCGGGCTCCTCGGAGCGGCCCGTCAGCCTGCCCGCCACCTTGGGCGGCGATCCCCGATCGCTCTCGGCATACCTCTGGGGGAAGCCGGTGTCGTCCGCCCGGGCGCTCCCGATCCGGTTCCCCGGGAAGGCGCCCTCTCCCGGCCGCTGGGCGGCCCTGCCGCCCCGGGCCGCGCCTGCCGGCTGAATCGGCGTCCCGCCCATCCCTCGGCACACCCGTTCATCAAAGTTTAGTGTAACTATTGGCCCCGGGATGGTGTTGTTGGGTCATGCCGATCGAGGGCCAACCCGAATTCCTGTGTTTAGACCCTGCCCGGAACGCGGTCTGGCCCGTATTTGCGACGGTTGGCCGCAAAATGGTTCTCCTTTTGGAGGACAATTGTTTCCTCCGCCCTTGCTCGTTGTTAGTTGTGTTAGCGTGGGGAGGCCGGCTCCGGTCTCCCCACGCTGTTTTTTTTGGGGCGCGGGGCTTGGCTTGAACGTTTGACCCTTAACCAATTACCCGTGAATGCTACAACCATGACTGCATCCCTCTCGTCCGGAAACGCCGTGGCCTCCCCCGTCGCCAAGCCGCGGAAGAAATCAAGGCTCAAGTGGTACCTCATCGGCGCCACCGTGCTCCTCGCCCTCCTCGTCACGGTGGCCGTCGTCAAGAAGCGGGGCGCGAATGTCGGCATGTCCGTCACCACGGAGAAGGCCGTCAAGAAGACGATTGTCCAGGTGGTCACCGCCACGGGAAAGGTCCAGCCCGAGGTCGAGGTGAAGATCGCCCCCGAGGTCTACGGGGAGATCACGGCCCTGCCATTCCGCGAGGGCGCGGCGGTCAAGAAGGGCGACCTGATCGTCAGGATCAAGCCCGACCTCTACCAGGCCCAGGTCGACCAGCAGGCGGCCGCGGTCGCGGTCGCACGTTCGGGCGCGGTCAACAGCGAGGTGCAGCTCGAGAAGGCCGAGGCCGATTTCAAGAAATACCAGGACCTCTACGACCGGAAGCTCGTCTCCGACTTCGACTACGTCACCTACAAGACCGCTTACGACGCGGCGAAGGCCAACCGCAAGACGGCTCTGGCCACGGTCGACGAGGTCGAGGGCATGCTCAACCAGGCCAAGGATTCCCTCTCCAAGACGTCCATCTACTCGCCCATGGACGGGACCGTCAGCTCGCGCTCCTCGGAGGTGGGCGAGCGCGTGCAGGCGGCGACCTCCTTCGCCGGCACCGAGATCATGCGCGTGGCGGACCTGAGCAAGATGGAGGTCCGCGTCAAGGTGAACGAGAACGACATCGTCA
>CAYVKH010000117.1:0-7285 GCA_964451965.1 uncultured Opitutaceae bacterium | reverse complement strand
CACTCTTTGACCGCGAGATCATGCAGAAGGCTGTCGTGGACTCGTTCGCCAAGCTCAACCCGAGGCGCCAGCTCAAGAACCCGGTGATGTTCGTCACCCTGGTCGGCGCCGTCCTCACGTTCCAGCAGCTCTTCACCTCCAAGGAGCCCTTCGGCTACGTGCTGCAGATCGCCCTCTGGCTCCTCTTCACGGTGGTCTTCGCGAACTTCGCCGAGGCCGTCGCCGAGGGACGCGGCAAGGCCCAGGCCCGCGCGCTGCGCGCCTCGAGGAAGCAGCTGGTCGCCAGGCGCCGCACGAGGGACGGCAAGACGGAGTCCGTCGACGCCTCGCTCCTTCGCAGCGGCGACCTGGTATTCGTCGCCGCGGGCGAGCTCATCCCCGGGGACGGCGAGGTCGTCGAGGGCGCGGCGTCGGTCGACGAGTCGGCGATCACGGGAGAGTCGGCGCCGGTCATCCGCGAGGCCGGCGGCGACCGCAGCGCCGTCACCGGCGGTACGGCCGTCCTCTCGGACAGCCTGCTCATCCGCATCACCGCGAACCCGGGCGAGGGGTTCCTGGACCACATGATAAGCCTTGTCGAGGGCGCCACGCGCCAGAAGACGCCGAACGAGATCGCGCTCACGATCCTCCTGTCCGCCCTCACGTTCATCTTCCTCCTGGTCATCATCGCGCTGAAACCCTTCGGGATCTATTCCAACGTGGCGTTCACGATCACGGCGCTCATCGCGCTCCTGGTCTGCCTCATACCGACCACGATCGGAGGCCTCCTCTCCGCGATCGGCATCGCCGGCATGGACCGCCTCCTCCAGCGAAACGTGCTCGCCATGAGCGGGCGCGCCGTGGAAGCCGCGGGCGACATCGACGTCCTCCTCCTCGACAAGACGGGCACGATAACGCTCGGCAACCGCATGGCCTCGGAGTTCATCCCCGCCCCGGGGGTGACGCTCGAGCGCCTCGCCGACGCGGCCCAGCTGGCGTCGCTGGCCGACGAGACACCCGAGGGCCGGAGCATCGTCGTCCTCGCGAAGGAGAGGTTCAACCTGCGCGGCCGGGACCTCTCGTCCCAGCGCACGGCCTTTGTCCCCTTCACCGCCCAGACCCGCATGAGCGGGGTCGACCTCGCCGCCGCCGACGGCGCCCCCGCCCGCTCCATCCGCAAGGGCGCGGCCGCAAGCGTCAAGGCATGGGTCGAATCCCAGGGAGCCTTGTATCCGGAGCAGGTCTCGGCTTCGGTGGACGAGATATCAAGGAAGGGCGGGACGCCGCTCGTGGTCGCGGAGGGCCGCGAGACGCTCGGGGTCATCTTCCTGAAGGACGTCGTCAAGGGAGGGATCAAGGAGCGTTTCGCCCAGCTGCGCGCCATGGGCATCCGCACCGTGATGATCACGGGCGACAACCCGCTGACGGCGGCCGCCATCGCGGCCGAGGCAGGCGTCGACGACTTCCTCGCGCAGGCGACCCCCGAGATGAAGCTCGCCCGCATCCGCGAGGAGCAGGCCGCAGGCCACCTGGTCGCCATGACCGGCGACGGCACGAACGACGCCCCCGCCCTGGCCCAGGCCGACGTGGGCGTCGCCATGAACACCGGCACCCAGGCCGCCAAGGAGGCGGGCAACATGGTCGACCTCGACTCCAACCCGACGAAGCTCCTCGACATAGTCGAGATCGGGAAGCAGCTCCTCATAACCCGCGGGGCGCTCACGACCTTCAGCATCGCCAACGACGTCGCCAAGTACTTCGCGATCATCCCGGCGATGCTCGTCGGCGTCTTCCCGGCGATCGCGCCCCTGAATGTGATGCACCTGGCGTCGCCGCTGAGCGCCATCCTGAGCGCGGTCATCTTCAACGCCCTCATCATCATCGCCCTGATCCCGCTCGCGCTCAGGGGCGTGGCCTACCGGCCGATCGGCGCGGCCGCCATGCTCCGGCGCAACCTCTTCATCTACGGCTTCGGCGGCATCGTCATCCCGTTCATCGGCATCAAGCTGATCGACTTGATCGTGCACGCGGCCCACCTCGCCTGACACCCATGAAAACCCTCCTCCTGGAACTGAAGACCTCGCTCCTCCTGACGCTCGTCCTTGCCGTGCTGCTCTGCGGGGCGTACCCGCTCGCGGTCTGGGCCGGCGCCCAGGCGCTCTTCCCGGCCAAGGCCAACGGCAGCTTGCTCGTGGACAGGGACGGGACCGTGCGCGGGTCGGCGCTCCTGGCCCAGAACTTCTCAAGCGACAAGTATTTCCAGCCGAGGCCCTCCGCCGCGGGCACGGGCTACGACGCGACGAGCTCGAGCGGCACGAACCTCGGCCCGACGAGCCAGAAGCTCTCCGACAGCATCAAGGCCGCGGTCGCCGCCTACCGGACGGCCAACGGCCTCGCGGCGGACGCCGACGTCCCGGCGGACGCGGTCACCTCGTCGGCCAGCGGCCTCGATCCCCACATCAGCGTCGCAAACGCGTTCCTCCAGGTGGCGCGGGTCGCGAAGGCCCGCGGCCTGCCGGCCGACCAGGTCCGGGCGCTCGTCGCCGCGAACACCGACGGGAGGGACCTGGGCGTCCTCGGCGAGCCGGGGGTCAATGTCCTGCGGCTCAACGTCGCGCTGGATGGCGCCGCGCCGGCCGCAGCCGGAAAGTGATCCCGTGCAGACGGTCGCGGACGACGGGCAACGGCGCCTGTGGGCGTATGTCCTCGTGGCGCTCGCCTCGTTCCTCCTCGGAATGGCCCTGGGCCAGCTTGGAGCCGTCCGCGGGCCCGGGCGCTCGCGCGCCGACTGGCCCCAGCCGGTTACGCCCCATCCGCGCTCCCTGAACCCCTGAGGATATCCCGCCCCCGAGTGGGCGCGCGCTTCGCCGCACGGGGTGGCTTGCGCCTCCCGGGCGCCGTCCCCACAATCGACAAGGCCCATGGCAGACCAACGCCCCGATCCCGACGCCCTGCTGGCCTCGCTGCACCGCGAGGAGCGGCGCGCCCTTCGCGGGAAGCTCAAGGTGTTCTTCGGGATGTGCCCCGGCGTTGGAAAGACTTTCGCGATGCTCAGGGCCGCCCAGCAGGAGCTGCGCGACGGGGTGGACCTCGCGGTCGGGGTCGTGGAGACCCACGGCAGGGCGGAGACCGAGGCGCTCCTGGCCGGGCTCCCCGTCATTCCCAGGAAGAGCGTCGCGTACAAGGGAATCCAGATCACCGAGATGGACCTCGAGGCGGTCCTCGCGAGGAAGCCGAGGCTGGTCCTCGTGGACGAGTTCGCCCACACGAACGCCCCGGGCTCGCGCCACCCGAAGCGCTTCCAGGACGTGGTCGAGCTCCTGGACGCGGGAATCGACGTCTACACGACCCTCAACGTCCAGCACATCGAGAGCCGGGCGGACGCCGTCCGCCAGATAACGGGGGCGACCGTCCACGAGACCGTGCCGGACTCCGTCTTCGGCCTGGCGGACCAGATCGAGCTGGTCGACCTGACCCCGGAGGCCCTCCGGGAGCGCCTGAGCGAGGGGAAGGTCTACCTGGAGGGCCGCGCGGCCGCGGCCGCCGAGAACTTCTTCAAGGACACGCACCTGACGGCCCTTCGCGAGCTGGCGCTGCGCTTCGTGGCCGAGCACGTCGACAAGCGCCTTCGCGAGCTGCGCTCGGTGGGCACCTTCAAGACCGTCTGGCGCTCCGGCGAGAGGCTCCTCGTGGCCGTGGGCCCGAGCCCGTCCTCGACCCAGCTCGTGCGCTGGACCCGGCGGATGGCCGCCTCGCAGGGCGCGTCCTGGATCGCGGTCTGCGTCGAGACCACGGTCCCCCTCGAGCCCGAGGCCCAGCGGCGCCTGGAGAAGAACCTCTCGCTCGCCCGGGAGCTCGGGGCGGAGGTCGTCGTGACCCATGACAACGACGTCGCCCAGGCGCTCGTGCGGGTCGCGCTCCAGAACAACGCGACGCAGATCGTGGTCGGGAAGTCCCGGAGCCCGAGGCTCCTCGACCTGGTGCGCGGCGGCAGCCTCGTGGACCGCCTCCTTCGGATAGGCGGTTCGATCGACATCTATGTCGTCCCCGCGGAGCGCGCGGCGGAGAAGCCCGCGGCGTGGCTCGACTGGCGCCCGGCCCAGGTCTCGCCCGCCCGCGAATACCTGGAGGTGTTCGCGGTCCTCGCGGCGCTGACCGCCGCCGGCTGGTTCATCGTCCCGCACTCGGGGTACCTCTCCGTGGGCCTCTTCTTCCTGCTGGCGGTGATCATCCTGAGCCTGCGCGTCGGCCCCGGACCGGTCTTCGTCGCCGGCGTCGCGAGCGCCCTGACCTGGAACTTCCTCTTCATCCCCCCCATCTTCACGTTTGTCATCGCGCGTTTCGAGGACGGGCTCATGTTCGCCACGTACTTCGTGGTGGCGCTCATCTCCGGGCAGCTGACCGCGCGGGTCCGCGCGCAGGAGCGCAACGAGCGCATGCGGGAGGACCGGGCCACGGCCCTCTTCCACCTGACCCAGGCGCTGAGCGCCGCCCGCACCCTGGACGACGCCGTCTTCGCGGCCCTCCGCCAGGCCGACGCGCACTTCGGGGCGAAGACGGCCCTCCTCCTCGACGACGGCAACGGCTCGACCCTCATGCCCCACTTCGCGGGCTCGTTCGTGATCTCGGAAAAGGAGCGGGCCGTGGCCGACTGGGCCTGGCGCAACAAGAAGAAGGCCGGACGCTTCACCGACACCCTGCCCTCCTCCGAGGGCTTCCACGTGCCGCTCATCCGCGAGGACACGGCGATCGGCGTCCTCATCCTGAGGATGCCCCAGGAGTCCGCGCTCACCCTGGCGCAGCGCGACCTGGCAGAGAGCTTCGCCGCCCAGCTGGCCCAGATGGTCGAGCGCGAGCAGCTGCGCGCGGCCGGGGAGCGCGAGAAGCTCCTGGCCGAGTCGGACAAGCTCCACCGGACCCTCCTCGACGGGGTGTCGCACGAGCTGAAGACGCCGCTCGCGGTCCTCAGCGCCGCGGTCGAGAACCTCACGGCGGCCGACGAGGCGACGCGGGCGGACCTGGCGGCCGAGATACGCACCGCCACCCGCCGCCTGAACCGCCTCGTCAACAACCTTCTGGACCAGACCCGCCTCGAGTCGGGCGCGCTCCGGCCCAGGCTCGACTGGTGCGACGGGCACGACCTCGTGAACGCCGCGGTTGAAGGGGTCAGCGACTCGCTGGAGGGCCACCCCTTCGAGGTCGACATCCCCGGGGACCTGCCGCTCTTCCGCGCCGACGCCGCGCTCATGGAGCAGGTGATCGCCAACCTCCTGCTCAACTCGGCCCTCCACACGCCGCAGGGGACCGAGATCTTCCTCGCGGCCGGCGTCGACCGAGCGAAGTCGCGGATATTCTTCACCGTCGCGGACCGCGGGCCGGGCCTCCCCGCCGCGATGCGCGAGCGGCTCTTCCAGAAGTTCCAGCGAGGCGACGCCGCGAGGGCCGGGGGGCTGGGCCTCGGGCTCTCGATCATCCGGGGCTTCGTGACCGCCCAGGGGGGCGACGTCATGGCCGGCGAGAATCCCGGCGGGGGCGCGGTCCTGACGGTCTACCTGCCCTTCAGGGAGCACGGCGACGTCCCCGCCGAATGAATATGAGCTCAGCAAAGACAACCGTCCTGGTAATCGACGACGAGGTGCAGATCCGCCGCCTGCTCCGAATCACGCTCGAGTCGGCCTCCATGGGCGTCCTGGAGGCCGAGACCGGCCGGGGCGGCCTGGAGGAGGCCGCCCGGGGCCAGCCCGACGCCGTCATCCTCGACCTCGGGCTTCCGGACCTCGCCGGGCTCGAGGTGCTCAAGCAGCTGCGCGAGTGGTCCAAGGTTCCCGTGCTTGTCCTGACGGTGCTCGCCGCCGAGGCCGACAAGGTGGCGGCGCTCGACGCGGGCGCCGACGACTACCTGACAAAGCCCTTCGGGTCCGCCGAGCTGATGGCGAGGCTCCGGGCCATCCTCAGGCGCTCGGCGGACGAGAGCGAGCCGGCCGTGGTCAGCTTCGGCGACATCGAGATGGACCTGTCGGCGCGCGTCGTCCGGCGCGCCGGGGCCGAGGTCCGGCTGACGGCGAAGGAGTACGCCATGCTCCGCCTCCTCGTGGTCCACCGCGGCAAGGTGGTGACGCACGGGCAGATGCTCAGGGAATTGTGGGGGCCCAAAGCCGAGGAAAACACCCACTATCTGCGCGTCCACATGACGCACATCCGACAGAAGCTCGAGGCCGAGCCGCACAGGCCCCGCCACCTGAGGACCGAGTCGGGGATCGGCTACAGGCTGGTGGAGGATTGAGCGGCTTCTAGGCTCGGACATCCCAGACAGAAATCCCTGAACCCAATTCGCTCGTTCAGGATTTCAGCCTTTGGATGAATTGCTCCGCGAAGACCTCGTAGACGATGCGGCGCTCTTCGACAAAGGGAACTTCAATGGTGTGTTCGTCCCTGTATCGGAATATTATCCGATATTTTCCGACACGCACCCGATAGAAACCGGATAACTCCTTCTCCAGAGACCGGATCTCTCCGTGCTCTGAACACAGCGCCTTCAGTGCTTTCTTGACAGCGCGGCGAGGCTCCGGCGACAGGCGCCGGACGAAAATGGACGCGGGCTCACCGACGACGACCTTGTAGTTCAATCCGGAATGTCCTCTATGCGGTAGAACTTCATCTTCCCGGCCTCACAGTCACGGATCGCCTTCATGGCGGCAGGATCCGCGAGGATCTCCATCGTCTCCACGATTGCGCTCATGCGTTCCTTGCTGACGAGGTAGGCCACAGGCTCGTCCCTCTTCGTGATCGTGGTTATGTACCCGGCCTGCACCTCCTTCACCATTTTCGGAAAATGAGCCTGCCCCTCGGTAATGGAATATGTAGAAGGCATGCGATAACTATGTACCTTAGGTCTGGGACGTCAAGACCTCATACGATGGCCTTCCTTTGGGGTAGCGGCGCCTGTCCACTGGTGCCCTCGGCAGTCCTGCGTCGGCAGGATAAAATTGTTCTAACCGCGTGCCCCGTAGGGCGGTTGTCCTGTTATGCCGCGGCATGGCAATGATAGGGGTCGTATTCCGGCGCATGCGCGCTTAAAATGACCCTTCCATGAGAGATGACTACATCAAGGAAGCGCTAAAGACGATCAGCGATCCAAACATACTGGTCAACGTAGTCTCCCGCCGTGTGAAACAGTTAAGGCGCGGTAACCGCCCACTGGTCGAATCGCTTGAAAAGCTTTCGGCGGAGGACACGGCGCTCCGGGAGATCATTGAGGGGAAGATCAGCTACGAGCTGGCGGCCTACACGGCCAGAAGCTAGCCGA
>CAYVKH010000116.1:0-7605 GCA_964451965.1 uncultured Opitutaceae bacterium | reverse complement strand
GAGAAGATCGCGGACTTCTCGTACATCTGCAGCTACTACACGGGCGCGACGATTCCGGTGCCCGACGCCTGGTTCAGCCCCTACCTCTCCACCCAGTACTACAGCTTCCAGCACTACGGCGCGGCGCTCATGGGCAGGATCCTGCTGATCCCCACGGGCGCGGCGTACAACATCGGATACTGCCTGCTGATCGCGCTGGGGGGAACGGCGTTCGCCGGGGCCGTGTTCATGGTGGCGCGCAGGGCGTGGACCCGGGCCGCGGTCATCGCGTGCTTCGTCATAGGCGGGACGGGGATGACCATCATCGACCACTACACGGACAAGGACGTCACGCCGTGGACCAACATGCGCTTCATCGGGAGCGCGCAGATGGACAAGCCCCCGCTCGGGCCGTTCCTCAAGGCCTACAACAACAAGTACACGGTGCCCGAGCCGGAGACCAACACGTTCGTGATGGAGCTTCCCGGGGAGATCTATTCCTACGTGGTCTTCCTCGGCGACTACCACGCCCCCCTGTCGGGCTACTACCTGCTCGGGCTCTGCGCGATGGGGATGCTCCTCTGGACGCGGACCCGGCAGGACCGCTATGCGCTCATCGCGGGAAGCACGCTCACGTGGACCCTCCTCGCGAACACATGGGTCCTGCCGCTCCAGGGCCTCGCGATCGTCATGTGGATCGGGGTGAACTGGCGCGACTGGCGCCGCCTGGTTCCCGCCGTCGCCGCCGGGGCCGCGGTCATCTGGCTCGCCGCCTGGGTCTACCTTTCCGCCTTCACGTCCGCCGCCTCGGGCTACGACACCGCGGTGCGGCTGGTCCCCTGGATCGAGCACACGCCCCCGCTGCTGTTCCTCCTTTTCTTCCTTCCCACGATCGCCTTCATCTTCCTGGGCTTCGCGTCGGGCAGCCCCCAGGGCCGGCGGCTGGCCCTGCTCTGGCTCGCGCTCCTTCTCTTCACGGAGTTCTTCTACGTGGACGACGAGTACTCCGGGCACTACGACCGGTTCAACACGACGCTCAAGTGGTGGCCATGGGTGATGGCGGGCACCCTGATGACGCTGGCTCCGTTCGTCATGGAGCAGGCGCGCCGGCGCTGGGTCAGGGTCGCGGGCTTCTTCTTCTGCCTCTACCCCTGCTTCTACGCCTACGACCTTTGGAAGCCGATGTGGTACGGGCCGAAGGATTCGATGGGAAAGATAGAGGGGACCTTCTACCTCACCCGGGACGAGTTCCCGCGGCTCATGCTCGGCCGGCTGAAGGTCGAGAAGCCCGGCGTCGTGATCGAGAGGCCCGACGAGAAGGGCGGCTTCACGAACTCGGCGGTCATTCCCCTCTTCGCCGGGCAGCGGATGTGGCTCGGCTGGTGGGGCCACGAGCTCCTGTGGCGCGAGAACCGGGAGGACGTGCGCAGGCGCCACGACCGCCTGATGCTGTTCTACGCCGGGGGGATCCCGGACGCCGGGAAATGGCTCGTCGCCCAGGGGATCGACTACGTCCTTTGGTACCGGCAGGGCGACACGCCCGAGCTCTGGGAAAAGATCAACAAGGCGGTCTCTCCGGAGTACGTCTGGTGCGACATCCTCACCTACCAGAACGAGGACGGGCGCCGGGTCGGGCTCTGGAAGCGCGCGCCCGCGCTTGCGCCCTGACGCCCCGGGGGGGCGTCACGGCTGCGGCTTGTCGGGGGCTATTATCTTCAGGACCGACCGCACCCGGTTCAGCTCGCCGTGAAGGTGGCTCATGATGAAAGCGATCTCTATGGCCCTGGATTCCGGCACGGCCCCGTTCGGCTCGATCGACAGCCTTGTCTCGAGCGTTGAGAACCGCCGGCCGACCTCGCGCAGCCCCAGGTCGAGCGCCTTGGTCTTCATCTGCCCCGAATCGAGCGCCAGCTGCTGGCGGTCGTCCGACTGGGCCCCGGCCTTGGCCTGGGTGAGCCATTTCTCCATGCTCTCCAGGGTCGCCGAGACCCGCGCCTTGTACACCGGCAGGTCGATCCCCAGGCGGCCGGCCGCCTCGTCGGGCTTCTCGATCTTCTGCAGGCCCGCGATCTCGGCCTTGATGATGTTGATCTGCTCGATGACGCGGATCCGGTCGGGCGGCTTGACCATGTAGTGGCGCACGCCGAGGCGCGCGGCGCGCACGACGGTGGCGCTGTCCGTGGAGGTCGTGCAGATGATGACCCTCACGTAGCGGCACGCGGGCGTCGCCCTCACCCTCTCGAGCAGGTCGAGACCGGAGATCGACGGCAGCTGCAGGTCGAGGAACACGACGTCGAACGGGTGGCGCGGGTCCTCCATCAGCTTCAGGGCCTCGTCGCCGTCCGATGCGGTCAAAATGCGGTGGTCCCCCTCTGCCTTGAGGATGCTAAGCAGCATTTCGCGCGAAGTGGCTTCGTCCTCGACGATAAGGATATTCACAACAGGGAGGGTAAGGCCTTCATTTCGGGAAAACGGGCCGCTGTGTCAACCGTTGGCGACTGCAATTGTTGCCGGAACGTGTCATTTCACTGCGGCCCAGATCCGCTGGACGTCGTCGTGGTCCTCGATTTCCTGAAGGAACTCGCCCACGTCGGCCCTCGCGGCCTCGTCCAGCTCCGGATTGACCTTGGCGATGTAGCCCAGCTCGCTTGTGACGACCGACCAGCCGTGCTGGGCAAGCCACGTGGAGACCGCGTGCACGGACGCCCTGTCGGTGGTGAACCGGGCGCCCGTCACCCCCTCGGGAATGTCGTCGTTCTGGTGGTGCCCGAGCGTCTCGAAGTCGTTGGCGCCCGCCTCGATGGCCGCCGCCTCGAGGTCGGCCGCCGGATCCGGGTGGTGGGCCTCGACGATTCCCACGTGATCGAAGAGGAACTTGTTGCTTCCCGCGACGCCGAGGACCCCGCGCTTGAACAGGAAGCGCATCTCCGCCGCGGTCCGCTGGTGGTTGTCCGTGTAGGCCTCAATGATCACGGGCACCTTGTGGGGGGCGTAGCCCTCGAAGACCACGTGCTCAATGACCAGCTTCTCGTCCCCCACGCCGGCGCCCTTCTTGATGGCGCGCTCGATCACATCGCGGGTCACGCTGGCCTTGCGCGCCTTCTCAAGGGCCGCGAAAAGTCGCGCGTTGGCCGCGGGATCCGGCCCGCCGAGCTTGGCGGCGACGGTGATCTCCTTGACCAGTTTCCCAACGACCTGACCCTTCTTCAGATTGACGATCGCGCGTTTCGCGTGAAGCCATTGGCGTCCCATGAGACGGAAGTGGCTAGCATCCCCTCCGCGCCCCGGCAATTGCAAACGCTCCCGCGAGAGCCGCTTGGGCGCGCCGCGCGGGGGGAGCCGTGCGCGCGCACGCGCGGGCCCCCCTGCGGCCCCGCACCAGAACGGGTTTGCCGTCGCGCCCCCCCGGGGCGACATTCCCCGGCCCTCCCCACGCAGGCGACTCCCCATGACCCCCCCCGTCAACATACAGGCCATAGGCGACGAGATCGCCATCGCGTGGGTCGACGGCTCCGAGTCCTTCGTGCGCCACGACCTGCTCCGGAGGGCGTCGCCCAGCGCCTCGAACCAGGGGGAGCAGGACGTGTTCGGCAACCGGTACGGCGGCGGGGGCAGCTCCGACTTCGCGGGCGTCCGCGTCGTGGGATGGGAGTGGATAGGCAACTACGCGATCCGCTTCGAGTTCAGCGACGGCCACGGGACCGGGCTTTACACGTTCGACTACCTCAGGAAACTGGGCGACCTTCCTCCAGACTGACACCGGACCAAACCCATGCCCAAACCCGCCTCGTTTCCCCCGCGCACGACGACCCAGGAGGTCGAGCTCGGAACGCTCCTCCAGCCGAAGTTCGGCCCGGACGGAATGATCCCCTGCATCACCGTGGACCATGCCACGAGCGAGGTGCTCATGTTCGCGTTCATGAACGCCGAATCCCTCGCCGAGACGATCCGTACCCGAAGGGCCACGTACTGGAGCCGCTCGAGGGGCAAGCTCTGGGTGAAGGGCGAGGAGTCCGGGAACGTGCTCAGGGTCGTCGACCTGTTCGTCGACTGCGACCAGGACGTCCTCCTGCTGAAGGTCGAGAACGCGGGCCCCGGGGCGTGCCACAACGGCTACCCGTCCTGCTTCTACCGCAAGCTCTCGCCCGGGGCCGACCCTGACGCCCCGCAGTCCCTGAAGCTCCAGTTCTCGGCCGAGCGCGCCTTCGACCCCGCGGCCGTCTACAAGAAAAGGTAGCCGCCTGTCACTCGGCGGCGTCCTCGTCGAGGATCGTGATCATCAGCTCCGCGCTCGAGACGACCTGGCCGTCCACCGAGCAGCTCACCTCGGCGATCGCGATCTTGCCGCTCCTGATCTTCGTGAGCTTCGCGTGGATCCGCAGCTGGTCGCCGGGCCTCACGGGCCTGCGAAACTTGACCTTGTCCGCGCTCATGAAGAAGGCGGGCTTCGGGACCCAGTTGTTCCAGCGCACGATGAGGACCCCGGCCGCCTGGGCCATCGCCTCGAGCTGCAGCACGCCCGGCATCACCGGGTTCCCGGGGAAGTGCCCGTTGAAGTAGGGCTCGTTGAACGTGACGTTCTTTATGGCGACGAGCTCGTCGGCCCCCTTGATCTCGACCACGCGGTCGATCATGACGAACGGATAGCGGTGCGGCAGGATGTCGAGGATGCTGCGTATGTCGAGCGCCTCGACGTCCGCGGCCGGCGTCGGCCTGAGCGCGCCCTTGCGCCTCACGCCCCCCTTCCTGCGCTCCTGCATCCGCTCGAAGAGCGCCTTCGTCAGCTCCGCGTTCAGCGCGTGGCCCGGGCGCGTCGCGACGATGTGCGCCTTCAGGGGCATGCCGAGGAGCGAGATGTCCCCGATGATGTCCAGGATCTTGTGCCGGACGAACTCGTCCTTGAAGCGCAGCGGCTCCTTGGACAGCACCTTGTCGCCCTTGATGACGATCGCGGAGTCGAGGGAGCCCCCCCGTATCTTGCCGAGCTTCAGGAGCTCCTCGATGTCCTCGTAGATCGTGAACGTGCGCGCCGGCGCGATCTGGGAGACGTAGGTGTCGGGGTCGATGGAGAGGGAGAGGTGCTGCGTGTGGATCCCGCGGTCGTCGGCCGACGTGCACGAGATCTTCAGCCCGTCGTGCGGAATGGCGATAATCGAGGAGTTCCCCTTTGTCACGGAGACAGGGGCGTCGAGCACGTAGTACTCCCGGTCCCTGTCCTGCTCCACGGGCTCGCCCTCGACGATCAGGTTCGCGTACGGGCGCGCCGACCCGTCCATGATGGGCGGCTCGGACGCGTTCATCTCGACCAGCACGTTGTCCACCCCGCAGCCGCTGAGCGCGCTCAGGACGTGCTCGACCGTGTGGATCTTCACGTGGCCGGTCTGGATCGTCGTCGCCCGGACCAGGTCGGTGATGTGGTCCACGCGCGGCTGGACCTCGGGCGAGCCGCTCAGGTCCACGCGCTTGAAGACGACCCCGTGGTTCGCCGGCGCCGGCTTCAGGGTGAGGGTCACGGCCTCGCCGGTGTGCAACGCGTTGCCCTTGATGGTGACCGGGCGCGACAGGGTCCGTTGTTTCATTTGGCTTGGGGAGAGTGTCGGCAAGACGTGCCTGACAGCGCAAGCGCGGAGCGTCGGCGGGCCCGGCCTTGACAGGGCGCACCGCGTGCTTAGGACTCATCCTTCCAGCCCACGATAACGCCCATCCCGATCAGCCAAGCCGCCATGCCCGCAGCCAACGACATACGCAAAGGTCAGGTAATCAAACATAACGGCGAGGCCCATCTCGTCATGGAAACCCAGCACCGCACGCCGGGAAACCTGCGCGCGTTCGTCCAGGTCAAGATGCGCAACCTGCGCTATGGGAAGGCACTCGACCAGCGGTTCGCCTCGACGGACACGATCGAGGTGCTCCCCACGGACCGCCGCACGCTTGAATTCAGCTACGCGGACCGCGACTCCTTCGCGTTCATCGACCCCTCCACCTTCGACCAGATAGATCTCACCGCCGAGACGCTCGGCGACGTGAAGCACTACCTGACGGCGGGCGGCAAGGTGGACGTGCTGTTCGTCAACGACAAGCCCCTGACGGTGGAGCTGCCGTCGGCGGTCACCCTGAAGGTCGTCGAGTCCGCGGACGGGATCCGGGGCGACACGACGAGCAACGTGCAGAAGCCCGCGAAGCTCGAGACCGGCCTCGTGATCCAGGTGCCCCTTTTCGTCAAGGAAGGCGAGCTGGTGCGGGTCAGCACGGCCGACGGATCCTACCTGGGGCGCGCCTGAGCGGCGGGCCCCTCCCCGGGACCTTCAGAGCACCCTGGCCCAGAGCACCTTCAGGTACCTGCTCTCCAGGCAGTTTGAGAACACCGGGTGGTCCGGCCCGGGTCCCGTCCGGTCGAGGAACTGCAGCCGGCGGCTGAGCCTGTGCGCGGCCTTTATGACGTGCTGCTCAAAGTCCTCCAGGCTCAGGAGCCCCGAGCACGAGCAGGTGACAAAGAGGCCGCCCGGCTTCACCAGGCCGATCGACAGCTGGTTCAGGTCCTCGTATTTCTGGCGGCCCTCCCAGTTGCCATGCGCGTCCCTCGTGAAGATGAACTTCGGCGGGTCTAGGACGACGAGGTCCCACGACTCCTTGTTCTGGTACATCTGCCTGGCGTAGGCGAACGCGTCGGCGTGGACGAAGCTGAGGCGCACCTGGTTCAGGTTCGCGTTGCGCCTGGCCTGGGCTATCGCCGCCTCGTCCAGGTCGACGCTCGTCACGTCCCCCGCCCCGCCGAGGACCTTGGCGCAGAGCGAGAATCCCCCCGTGTAGCAGCACAGGTCGAGCACCCGCGCCCCCCTCGAGAACTGGGCGATCCTGCGGCGGTTCTCGCGCTGGTCGCAGAAGAACCCGGTCTTGTGCCCCTCGGCGAAGTCGACCTCGTAGCGGACGCCGTTCTCGCGGATCTTCACCGCGCGCGGCGCCGCGGCGTTCGTCTCCTTGAAGGTGGAGGGCTTGATGCCCTCGAGGCTTCCCAGGTCGTGGTCCACCTGGACCCTTGCGAACTTGGTGCCCGCCAGCTCGTGCAGGAGCGGCAGCCACCCGGGAAGCCGCTGCGCGATCCCAAGGCTGAACACCTCGCACAGGAGGACGTCCCCGTAGCGGTCGATCGTCAGGCCGCTCAGGCCGTCGCCGTCGGAATTGACCAGCCGGTAGGCGTCGGACTCCAGGTCGAGCCTGAAGAGCTCGCGGCGGAGCGCGACGGCCCTGCGGAGCGCGCCGGCGAAGTAGTCCTCGCCGATCGGCAGCGGCCCGTGCGCCACGACGCGCAGGGGAATCTTCGCGCGCGGGTTGAAGAGGCCGGCCCCCAGGGGCTCGCCGTTCTTGTCGAAGACGGACACCCAGTCGCCCGGCCTCGCGTCGGGGGAGACGCGGCCCAGCAGCCGCGGGAATATCGCCGGCTGGAACGTGACGTACTTGAGCTGCGCCCAGGGCCGCGGCCAGGACGAGCGGTCGACTTCAGCCACGGTCTCCGGCCGCTCTAGGCAACCCGCTCGACGATGGCCGGCGGCGGGGTCGGCCGCTTCGGGGCGAGGCGGTAGGCGTTCTTGAAGTACTCCAGGGCCTGCTCGAGCTTCGCCTCGTCGT
>CAYVKH010000115.1:0-7648 GCA_964451965.1 uncultured Opitutaceae bacterium | reverse complement strand
AAGAACGCCTCCCCGGGGGTGCACGTCCTCGTGGTCGGGAACCCGTGCAACACCAACAGCCTGATCGCGATGAACAACGCCCCCTCGGTCCCGAGGGACCGCTGGTTCGCGATGACGATGCTCGACCAGAACCGCGCGGTGGCCCAGCTCGCCCAGAAGTCGGGCGCGGCGACCACCGAGGTCACAAACCTCGCCGTCTGGGGCAACCACAGCTCGACGATGTACCCCGACTTCTACAATGCGAGGATCGGCGGCCGCCCGGCGATCGACGTGATCCATGACGAGGCGTGGTTCAAGGACACCTTCCTGCCGACCGTGCAGCAGCGGGGCGCGGCCATCATAAAGGCCCGCGGCCTAAGCTCGGCCGCCTCGGCCGCGAACGCCGTTGTCGACACCGTCCGCAACCTCACGACCCCGACCCGCGCCGACGACTGGTTCAGCGTCGCGGTGTGCTCGGACGGCTCGTACGGCATCGAGAAGGGGCTCATGTTCTCCTACCCGATCCGCAGCGACGGCTCGAAGCGGCAGATCGTGCAGGGCGTGAAGCTGACCGATTTCTCCAAGTCGAAGATCACCGCCACCGAGAACGAGCTGAAGGAGGAGAAGGCCCTCGTCTCGGAGCTGCTCCCGAAGTAGGCGGGGGCCCGGCCGGTTTAGGGCAGCCGGGCGCGAAGCACCTTGCGAGTCTGGGCGGAGCGGTAGGCCTTGAGCGCCCGCGAGACCGCAGGGTCGCCGTGGGCGATGATCGCCGCGGCGAACAGGGCCGCGTTCACCGCGCCGGGCCTGCCGATCGCAAAGGTCGCGACGGGGATGCCCCCGGGCATCTGGACGATCGAGAACAGCGAGTCCAGGCCCTTGAGCGACTGGCTCTCGATGGGCACGCCCAGGACAGGCACCGTCGTGAGCGCGGCCGTCATGCCGGCCACGTGGGCCGCGCCGCCGGCGCCAAGGATCAGCGCCCTGAATCCGCGCCGTTCGGCGCGGCGGGCGAACTCGATCATCAGCTTGGGCGTGCGGTGCGCGCTTATGACGCGCTTCTCATAGGGGATGCCCAGGGCCTCGAGCGTCTCGGCGGCATGGCGCATGGTCTCCCAGTCTGAGGTGCTGCCCATGAGCACCCCCACCAGCGGGGTGCGTCTGGAAGGGGATTCCCTGGCTGCGTTGCGTTTGGATGGCATCGGGGCGTCGCCTACCTTGCAACGCCCGATGTGAGAATTTCAACAGCCTTCTTTCAGACCAGCGACGTGCCCTTGGGATGGCGCACGACCACGGTGCCGGCGATCTTGTCGTGCCAGCCCTGCTTCTCGCGGTCGAGTGCGATCCAGATGAACCCGAGGCCCACGCAGATCAGCGAGAAGAAGCAGGCCAGCGCGCGGACGATGACGGTCACCCACTCGGACGGCTGCCCGTCCACCCGGACGACCTTCAGCCCGAAGATGATGTCGCCTATCGTCGCTCCGCGCAGCTTCCACAGGATCGCCCCGTAGGCGGCGAGCACGAGCAGGAAGAAGTGGCCCAAGTGGGTCATGTGGGTGAGGATCCCTATGAGGATCACGTCGATCGTGAGCGCGACCATCCGGATCCAGAAGCCGGCGCGGGGAAGCGCCACCTCGGACACGTGCGCGGCCGAGGCTGCCATGGCCGGCGGGACTGCCTCCGCCACCGGAGGCTGCGGAGCGCCCGCAGGGGCCTCCTGCGGCACGAGCCCAGCTGCCGCAAGCGCAGGCGGAATCGCGGCGGGAGCCACCGGCGCCGGCGCAGCCTTGGAGGACGTGAAGAGCGTCGTCAGGGCGCAGGCAAAGCCAAGGAATGCCACCAGCACCCAGAGAGCCAGGCCGATAAACGGGATCAGGTAGAACAAGACGAACACGACCGCGCCGAGGATGACCGCGAGCGAGGGATGCACCTGCTTGCCCGCGATGGAATGCCCGACAATGCCGTAGACCGCCGACTTGCCGAAGATCACGGATGCCAGGATGCCCAGCGGAAGGACTACGAGCGCGACGGGGATTCCGACGATCGTAATGCAGAGAAGGATGAAGAGGACCGGCAGGCCGACCATGGTGAGGAATCCGGTGAGGAGCGTGATCCCGGGACGCTGCATGAGCGTGTCACCGCACTTCTTGACGCCGCCCGGGAAGAGCAGGGCCAGCAGGGCATAGAGCGCAATCAGGCAGATGTTGGCGAACCACACGAAAAGCAGGTGCGGGCCAAACGCGAGGGGGCGGCCCATCTTGAGGCCATGGTGCCACAGGGACGACGCCGCTGAGTTCTCGTCGATGGCAAGCCCTGTGGCCTGCTGCACGAGATTCCCGCCGACGACGGCGCCAGGCTCCTTTATGACTCGGCCCGCGGCGGCGACGGCGTTGCCGTCCACCCTCGCATTCGGCCCGAGCCTCATCGTCCCGAGGACGACGACCGCGTTGCCGTGGACAACGCCGTTGATCGTGTTGGATCCAAGAATGGAAACCGCGTTGCCGTTGACCGTGCCGTCGACGGTGACCGGCCCCATGACGGCGACCGCGTTGCCCTCGACCGTCTCGTTGGGCCCGACATAGGTCGAGCCGTTCACGGACACCCGGTTGTGCTGGTCGTCGTCGAAATCGGCGCGATTGCCCATGGATATGACTCCCTTAACGGCGGCGGCGGTCGCGGCCTTCGTGGCGGCGGCGGTCGCGGCATTGGCGGCGGCATTGGCGGCCTTGGTGGCGGCGGTCGCGGCATCGGCGGCGGCGTTGGCGGCCTTCTCAGCGGGAGCAGCCGGTGCTGCGGTCACAGCGGGCGCGGCTGGTGCTGCGGGCGCGGCGGCTGTGCTGTCGCCTATCTCGTGGAGGTCGGACTCCGGCTTGGGCGCGGCGTTGTCCTGGGGCTTTGCCGGGTCGGCCGCGTAGGCGGCCGGCGCAAATGGTATCAGCGCTGCAAGCAGGAGGCCTGCGATGAGCGCCTTGTATGTGGGTTTCATGGAATTTCTGGGGTTCAGCGGTTTTGACGCGCGAATGAGAGGGCGCGGTAGGTGGCCGCCCCGATGGCGGCCAGCGTGGCGTAGCAGACGGCGATCGTCCCGATGACGCCGTAGAGCCAGAGGGGCGGGATTGCCGCGATCAGCATCCTCACCTTGTCGCTGACGGTCGCCACCAAGTCGCGTGCGAAGAAAAGCCAGGCGATCGAGTTCGAGACGCCGCCGGCGAGCTCGTGCGCGCCGCGGCTCTGCCCGGCGTAAATGAGGGCGGTGACAACGAGACCGGCGGCGATCGCCGATCCCGCGAAGAAGCAGGCGCGGACCGTCGAGGGCCAGTAGGCGAAAGACTTCTTCCACCACGGGAGCGCGGCGCGCCGGCTCAGCTCCGCGAGGACGCGGCCCTCTAGGCCCGTGGGCGCCTTCCGGTCGGGAAGGCTGCGCAGCACACGGTGGATCGCGGCCTCAAGCTTTTCAGATTCGTTGGAGTTCATCGTGATATTAGTTTGCCAGCGTCTCCAGGGACTCGCCGCGGGAGAGGATCTTGGCCAGCGCCGCCCGGGCGCGCAGGATGTCGGTCTTCACCTTTGCGAGGGACACGCCGAGCCGCCTGGAGATCTCGTCATAGGGAATTTCTTCGAAATGGTACAGCACCAGCGGGACGCGCTGGTGGTCGGGCAGCCTTGCAAGGGCCTCCTCGACCAGGGCGCGACGCTCGCCCGAATCGATCCCCTCGAAGAAGGTGTCGGGGGCCGCGAATTCGACCGCGGGGGTCTCCTCGCTGTCCGAACCGGATCCTCCCGAGAATTCCGAGAAGAACTTCCAGCGCTTGCGGTAGCGCTGGACATGGTTGAGCGAGAGGTTGGTGGCCACCGTCTTCAGCCAGCCGCCCGCGGATGGGCTGGTCGAGAGCATCTCGAAATGCTCGTAGGCCTTGATGAAGACCTCCTGCGCGATGTCCTCCGCCTGCGCGTCGTTCCTGACGATTCGCGCCGAGGTTGTGAAGACCATGTCCTGGTATTTGCGCATGAAGGTTGTGAAGTCTTCCGGCGGGGCTAGCCCCGGGGGTTGGGTATGCACTGGGGGTTCATCGTTCATTTCCATAACACCCTTGGGGACCTGAAAGTCGCACAAATGCGGGCAACAAAAAAGCCCGCTCTTTCGGGCGGGCTCGTTTATTAGGGTTTGGAAACCTCAGAGCACGTAACCTTCTTCCCCATGCTCGGTTACGTCTAGGCCCTGGCGCTCTATCTCGGTGTTGGGGCGCAGGCCAAAAGTCGCCTTCAGGGCGAACCCGATGATCGCTGTGGCCACTACGGCCAGGACCAGGGTCACGCCTATGGCCATGAGCTGTTCCCGCCACTGGCCGCCCTTGGCCACCAGCTCGGCCAGCCCGTTCGCCTTTGCCGCCGGGTTGCCGGAGGCCAGGTTCGGGTTCACCGAGGCCGTGGCGAGGACGCCCGTCAGGAACGCCCCTATCGTGCCGCCGACGGCGTGCACGCCGAACGTGTCGAGCGCGTCGTCGTAGCCGAACACCTTTTTCAGCTTTACGCAGAACACGAAGGGGATGGCGCCCGCGCAGAGCCCGATGATGACGGCCCCCGTGGCGTCGACGAAGCCGGTGGCCGGGGTGATGACCACGAGGCCGGCCACGGCGCCCGAGCAGAAGCCGAGCACCGAGGCCTGCTTCTTCGTGATGTATTCAAGGGCTCCCCAGGTGAACGACCCGACCGCCGTCGCGAGGGTGGTCGTCATGAAAGCATTGGCCGCGATGGAGTCGGCCCCAAGGGCCGAGCCGGCGTTGAAGCCGTACCACCCCACCCAGAGCATCCCGGTGCCGACCATGCAGAGCACGGTGCTGTGCGGCTGCATCATCTCGCGGCCGAAGCCGATCCGCGGTCCCAGGATGAGGCACAGGACCAGGGCGGACCAGCCGGAGGACATGTGGACCACGGTGCCCCCGGCGAAGTCGATCGCTCCTATCCTCGCGCCCGAGTTGCCAGTCCCGTTCATCAGGCCGTCCACGCCCCAGACCATGTGAGCGAGCGGGAAATAGACCAGGAGCATCCAGGCGGTCACGAAGAGGAGCAGCGACGTGAACTTGATGCGCTCCGCGACCGCCCCCACGATCAGGGCGGGGGTGATGATCGCGAACATGAGCTGGTACATCGCGAAGACGTTGTGCGAAACCCAGGCCCCGTAGTCCAGGTTCGGGGCGGAATCGACGCCCCTCAGGAAGGCGTACTTGAGGCCGCCTATGTAGGGGGTCCCCGGGGCGAAGACGAGGCTGTAGCCCACCATCCACCACAGGATTGAGACCAGCCCGGTGATCCCGAGGCACTGCGCGAGGACCGAGAGCACGTTCTTGCGCCGGACAAGGCCGCCGTAGAAGAGCGCGAGCCCGGGCAGCGTCATGAAGAGGACCAGGGCCGAGCTGGTCATCATCCACGCGTTGTGGCCGGGGCCGGGGCCGGCGACCCTCGAGGTGACGTTGGGCGTTCGCGCCCCGTTGTTCACGTAGGCCTCCAGGTCCGCTACACGCTGCTCCAGCGTGGGTTCAGACGGCTTCGCGTCCGCGCCGAGCATTCTTGGCGAGCCGGCTATGCAGGTGAGGGCGAGGGCCGCAAGCGTGACGCGCAGCCATTTGGATCGGGTTTTACGGTGGGTCATTGGGTTTGGAAACCTTCGCGGGCGGGCGTTTGGGCGACGCTTACCCGAGGGATTAGCATGTGTTCAATCCATCTTACGAATCGTGGTTCCCTTGCAAACTCATAGCGCTGCGGAGACAATTTTCACTGCCGACAACGGCCCTTGGCGCACGATGACAACAGAACCCCAATTCCTTCAGGCAGATCCGTCAATTGAGGCCTCGGTTCGGTCGATTGGCGAGGCGCTATTCAGGTCGATGGACGCCCACCCTTCGCCGGGCATCCTCTCAAAGAAGGGCGCCTATGCGCGCATCATGGAATGGTCGATGAAGGACCCGGCCTTCAAGACGCAGCTGTTTCGCTTCGTCGATGTGCTGCCTTCGTTGAACTCTTCCGCCGATGTTGTCCGCCATCTGCAGGAGTACCTGGGGGACAAGGCCGTGGAGCTGAATCCCGCCCTGAAAGCGGGCCTCGCCGCCGCCTCCTTCGCCCCCGCGCTGATCGCGGGCCCGGTCAAGGCGCAGATCGTGGACATGGCCGGCCAGTTCGTCACGGGCAAGGACACCGGGGACCTGATAAGGCAGATTCGCAAGAACGCAAAGCAGGGTCTCGCGGTCACGATAGATCTCTTGGGTGAGGCCGTGGTCAGCGAGGCGGAGGCGGACATCTTCCTGAACCGCAACCGCGAAGTACTGGACGACGTCTCGGCCTTTTATGGGAAGGAGAAGGAGCCCGCGGCGAGCGACTTGGGGCCGAAGGGGCCCCTGCCTAGGCTCAATCTGTCGGTCAAGATTTCGGCCCTTACGCCGGAGGTTCATCCGGCCGATCCGGAACATTCCGTCGATGCCCTGAAACAGCGCTTGCGTCCGATCCTGCGGAGAGCCGCGGAGGTCGGGGCTCTGATCAACTTCGACATGGAAAGCTACAAGCTGAAGGACCTCACCCTTGCGCTTTTCAAGTCGATCCTGGAGGAACCGGAGTTTCGCCAAAAGCCCGAGATCGGCATAGCGCTCCAGGCGTACCTGCGCGACTGCGAACGGGACCTGAAGGATCTCGTTGCCTGGGCCAAGGCGCAGGGGCGCCATCTGAATGTGCGCCTTGTTAAGGGTGCCTACTGGGACTTCGAGACCGCGGCCGCGCAGCAGCGCGAGTGGCCGGTTCCCGTCTGGTCGCGCAAGCCCGAGTCGGATGCCAACTACGAGAAGCTCACGGTGTTCCTTCTCGACAACATCGACACGGTGACGCCGAACTTCGCCTCGCACAACGTCCGCTCGGTCGCCCACGCGATCGCCCAGGCCGAGAAGCGGGGCATCGACCGGAAGGCCTACGAGTTCCAGGCCCTGTACGGAATGGCGGATGATCTGAAGGCGGCGCTCTTGCAGGGCGGACACCGGGTGCGCGAGTACTGCACGATCGGCGAATTGCTCCCGGGCATGGCCTATTTGGTGCGTCGCCTGCTCGAGAATACCTCCAACGAAGGGTTTCTGCGGATCAAGAGCACCGGCGAGGCATCCCTCGAGGAACTGCTGCGCAATCCGGTGGAACTAATCGCCTCGGCCCCCGAGCCCATGGCCCGAAGGCCTCGGTCAAGCGCCTTTGTCAACGCCGCGAATCTCGATTTCACGCTCGCCGCGATCCGTGAGAAGCAGCGCGCGGCTCTCCAGGCCTTCGAATCAGGCCGCATCGGCAGGAAGTATCCGGTCGTGATCGATGGCCGGAAGATCTCCGACCGCCCGTTTCTACCCTCCGTCAACCCGGCGCGCCCGGACCAGGTCGTGGGCTACTGGGCCAAGGGAACGATTGCCGATGCCGAGGCGGCGGTGGCGGCGAGCGTCGCCTATTTCCCAAAGTGGCGCGCGACTCCGGTCGACGAACGGTCCAAGATGCTCGAGCGGGCGGCCGACCAGATGGAGTCGCGCCGCCTCGAGCTGAATTCGCTCCTCATTCTCGAGGCCGGCAAGCCGTGGATGGAAGCCGATGCCGACACCTCGGAGGCGATCGATTTCTGCCGCTTCTACGCCCAGGAAATGCGCCGGCTCGGCCG
>CAYVKH010000114.1:0-7705 GCA_964451965.1 uncultured Opitutaceae bacterium | reverse complement strand
CAGCAGGAGAAGCCGGACGACTACGTCGTCGCGACGAACGAGACCCACAGCGTGAGGGACTTCTGCGCGGAGGCGTTCGGTCTCCTCGGTCTCGACTGGAAGAAGCACGTCAGGCACGACACGCGCTACGAGCGCCCCGCCGAGGTCGACCTGCTGATAGGGGACGCGGCCAAGGCTGCCCGGCAGCTCGGATGGAAGCCGAAGGTCAAGTTCAAGGAGCTGGTGAAGATCATGGTGGACCACGACCTCGACCTCGCGAAGCGCGAGTCGCAGATCTCAAAGCTCCCGCTTCCGTGACAAAGCTCTTCATCGCAGGGCACCGCGGGATGGTGGGCTCGGCGCTCGTCCGCAGGTTCCAGCACGAGCCCGGGTTCCAGCTGATCCTGCGGGACCGCAGCCAGCTGGACCTCACGAGCCAGTCGGCCGTGACGGCGTTCCTCGCGGCCGAGAAGCCCGACGCCGTGATCATAGCCGCGGCGAAGGTGGGCGGCATCCACGCGAACAGCGCCTATCCCGCGGACTTCCTCCACGTCAACCTGGCAATAGCCTCGGGCACGATCCACGGGGCCTGGGCCGCCGGGGTGAAGCGCCTGCTCTTTCTCGGGAGCTCCTGCATCTACCCCAAGCTCGCCGTGCAGCCCATGACCGAGGACTGCCTCCTCACGGGGGCGCTCGAGCCGACGAACGAGGCCTACGCGGTCGCGAAGATCGCCGGGCTCAAGCTCTGCCAGTACTACAGGAAGCAGCACGGGGTCGTTTTCCACTCGGCGATGCCGACCAACCTCTACGGCCCCGGGGACAACTACCACGCGCAGAACTCCCATGTCCTGCCCGCGCTCCTGCGCCGCTTCCACGAGGCCAAGGAATCCAGGACGCGCGAGGTGGTCGCCTGGGGCACGGGGTCGCCCAGGAGGGAATTCCTCCATGTGGACGACCTGGCCGGCGCCTGCGCGTTCCTCCTCGGGCAGGCGAACCCGCCCGACTGGATCAACGTGGGGACAGGGACGGACGTCACGATCCGGGAGCTCACGGCGATCGTGGCCGAGGTGACGGGATACAGGGGCAAGGTGAAGTGGGACGCGTCGATGCCCGACGGCACGCCGCGCAAGCTCCTGGACGTGTCCAGGCTGTCCGCCCTCGGCTGGAAGGCCCGGATCGGGCTTCGCGACGGGATCGCCTCCACCTACCAGAGCTTCCTCGAGGAGAAGAAGTCGGGCAGCCTGCGCCTGTAGCCCAGCCGACCCGTGGCCGAAGAGATTCCAGCTGCGACGGCCGAGGTCGAGGACACGGGCCCTAAAAAATCGTTCTGGGGCCACCTGAACGACCTCCGGAACGCGCTCATCCGATCGGCGATCGCGATCGCGATCGCGCTTGTCGTCTGCCTGTTCGCCAGCCCCTGGATCGTGGCCGTGCTGATGGGGCCCCTGCGGCACATGCACATCTTCGAGAAGCCGAAGCCGACCGTGACGCTGCAGATAGGCGACACCAAGATCGGCCCGTTCGAGGTCACCCGGGAGCAGTTCCCGGGCCTCCCGCCGGGCGACGCCCCGAATGTCGTGTTCCGGATCGGAACGGCGCAGGTCGGCAAGGAGCAGGTGGCGACGCTGAAGATGGAGCCCCTCGAGGCCGGCGCGGACCTGACGGACATCAGGCTCCACAACTTCAGCCCCGCGGAGTCGTTCATGGTGGCGTTCCACGTCGCCCTCTTCGCGGCCCTCGCGGTCTCGTCGCCCTTCTGGATCTTCTTCATGGGGGGGTTCGTCCTGCCGGCCCTCAACCTGAAGGAGCGAAGCGTGATCTTCAGCTGGCTCGGCTGGTCGGCCGCGCTGTTCATCGCGGGGGTGCTGTCCACCTACTTCGTGCTCCTGCCGGTCGCGCTGCGGGCCTCGGTGCAGTACTCGAGGGTGCTCGGGTTCTCGGCCCAGGACTGGCGGGCCGACGAGTACATCAACTTCGTCTGCAGGTTCATATTCGGGATGGGGCTCGGCTTCCAGTTCCCTCTGATCGTGCTGTTCCTCGTGAAGATCGGCGTCCTGACGCATTCCCACCTCACCCGGTACCGGCGCCACGTCGCGGTGCTCTCGCTGATCCTGGGCGCGGTGCTGACGACCCCCGAGGTGGTGACCCAGGTCGCCATGGCGATCCCGCTGTACCTGCTCTACGAGGTCTGCATCTGGATCGCGTGGTACTGGGAGCGGAAGAAGCGGAAGGCCGAGGGCGCCTCCCAGGCGTAGGCCTGCGGCACCGGGACGCAGGAAGCCGCGCGCAATGACGGACTTCGAGCACGCCCTCATCCTGCTCCTGGTTGTCGCGGGCCTCAGCGTCGCCGGGCGGTGGCTGCCGTGGCCGATGCTCATCACGTACCTGCTCGGCGGCGTCGGGGCGGCGTTCCTACCGTGGCTGCCGCGGTTCCAGCTGGACCCGCAGTTCTTCTTCCTCTGCTTCCTGCCGCCGCTGCTCTTCTCCGACGGCTGGCTGATGCCGATCCGCGAGCTGCTGCGCGCCAAGCGGCCGATCCTTTTATTGGCGATCGGCCTCGTGACGTTCACGACGGTGGCGGTGGGGCTCGTGGCGCACTGGCTCGTCCCCGGCCTGCCGCTCGCGATGGCGTTCGCCCTCGGGGCCATCGTTTCGCCGACGGACGCTGTCGCGGTCAATTCGGCCACGGAGCGCCTGCGGGTGCCCGCGAGGATGACGACGATCCTGAACGGCGAGAGCCTGATGAACGACGCCACGGGGCTTGTCGCCTTCAAGTTCGCGCTGGCGGCCGTCATCGCGGGCGGCTTCTCGCCCGGCAGGGCGGTCCTGGAGTTCTCCCTGCTTGCGCTCGGGGGCTTTGCGGTCGGGCTAGGTGCCGGCTACGCCATCGGCAAGCTCCGCGACCTCCTCAGGAGTCTTCAGGCGAGCGACACGTACATAGAGACCACGCTCTCCCTCATGACGCCGTACGCGGCCTATCTCCTGGCGGAGCACCTGCGCGTTTCCGGCGTCCTGTCCGTCGTCGCCGCGGGCCTGTATTCGGGCTGGCGCGACCCGGTCCGCATGGACGCCGAGACGCGCCAGACCGCATTTGGCGTCTGGTCGCTCGTCATCTTCTGGCTGAACGGCATCGCCTTCGTGCTCCTCGGGATGGAGGCCCCGGGCCTTTTCTCGGCCGTGAGCCACCAGTTCACGGCGGCCCGCCTGCTGGCCATGACGGCGGCCGTCGCGGGCACGGCGATGGTGGCGCGCATGGCATGGGTGTACCCCGGCACGTACCTGCCCTTCCTGCTGCCGGGCGTCCGCGCCAAGGAGACCCCCGCATCCCCGGCCGCGGTCTTCGTGGTCGGCTGGGCGGGAATGCGCGGCACGGTCACCCTCGCGGCGGCGCTCTCCATCCCGCTCCTGCTGCCCGACGGCTCGCCGTTTCCCGGCCGCGACATCGTCATATTCCTGGCCTTCGGGGTCATCGCGGTGACGCTCGCCGTCCAGGGCACGACGCTGGAGGCGCTCATCCGGGCGCTGGGCATCCGCGAGGACGAGGACCGCCCCAAGGAGGAGCGCCTGGCGCGCATGGCGGCGGTCGAGGCGGGGCTGGCCGCCCTGCGGGACCTTGAACCCTCTGCGACCACGGCGGACCAGAACGCCGCGCTCGGCCTGGTCATCGCGGAATACGAGCAGCGCCTCTCGGTCCTGACGGCCGAGGGGGAGACGCAGAGGAGCGCCAGCCGGCGCAGGCACGCGGGGCACCACTACCGCATGGCCGCCATCAGGGCGGAGCGCCGCGCGCTCGACGGCCTCTGGCGGGGCGGGGCGATCATCGACGAGGTCTACCGGCCGCTGCAGCAGCTCCTCGACCACGAGGAGTCGCTGCTGGCGGGCTCGGCGCCCTCGGCTGAGGATTGAAGCTAGCGGTTGACGGCCTGCATGCTGTGGGCCGGGTAGCGCTCGCCCGAGGTGGATCCCGCAGGGAGCACCCCGTCGATCCGGTCCAGGTCCCCGTGCGAGAGGCGCACGTCCAGCGCGCCGAGGTTCTCCTCCAGGTAGCGCAGCCGCTTCGTCCCCGGGATCGGGACGATGTCGGTGCCCTGCGAAAGGACCCAGGCGAGCGCGAGCTGGCCCGGCGTGCAGCCCTTGGCCTTGGCCAGCTCCCCGATGCTCTGCACGAGGTCCAGGTTCTTCGCGAAGTTCTCCCCCTGGAACCGCGGCGAGTTGCGCCGGTAGTCATCGGCCGCCAGGTCCTCCAATTTCCTGAACTGCCCGGTCAGGAAGCCCCTGCCGAGCGGGCTGTAGGCGACAAAGCCGATGCCGAGCTCGCGCACCGTCCTTAGGATGACGTCCTCCGGGTCGCGGCTCCAGAGCGAGTACTCCGTCTGCAGGGCTGCGATGGGGTGGACGGACGCGGCGCGCCGGAGCGTGCCGGGGGCGGCCTCGGACATGCCGAGGTGGCGCACCTTTCCCTCCTTCACGAGCGCCGCCATGGCCCCGATCGTCTCCTCGATCGGGACCGCCGGGTCGACCCGGTGCTGGTAGTAGAGGTCGATGACATCGACCTTGAGCCGCAGCAGGCTGGCCTCGCAGCACTCCCTCACATACCTGGCGTCGCCGCGGACGCCGAGGAACTCGCCCTTCGGGCCGCGGACGTTTCCAAACTTGGTCGCGAGCACCACCTTGGCGCGGCGGCCCGCGATCGCCCTGCCGACGAGGACCTCGTTGCGGCCGGATCCGTACATGTCGGCCGTGTCGAGGAAGTTCCCGCCCAGGTCGAGGTACCGGTGGATGACGCGGATCGACTCGTCGTCGTCCATCCGGGACGGGTCGTAGAACTCGCTCATGCCCATGCAGCCGAGCCCGACCGCCGAGACCCGCAGCCCGCCCTTGCCCAGTGTTCGTTCGATCATGTTGGATGGATTCGTTGAGCGCCCCATGATCGCACAGTCTCCGGGGGCCGCAAGGCCGCCCTTGAAATTCGCGTCCCGGCTGCCGCAGGGCCCCTTGTCCGCTTGCGGTCGGGCCGAGTCCGGCTTTTATTCGGCCCCTCATCATGATCTCACCCGATACGCTAAATCACATCGAGAGCATCAAGAAGCGCGCAGGCCACCTGTGGAGGTTTCTTTGACGTCGACCAAAAGCGCCGTGAGATAGAGGCCCTGGAGGCCGAGATGGGAGCGCCCGCGTTCTGGGACAACAACGAGCGCGCCCAGAGGCACATCGTCAAGCTGAACGCGATGAAGCGCTCCATCCTGCCCGTGATCGCCTTCCAGAAGAAGGTCGATGACACCGACGTGATGCTGGAGCTTGTCCAGGCCCTGGACGCAGCCGACCGGGAGGCCCACGAGACGGAGCTTCAGGGCTCGGTGGCGGCCATGGGCGACGAGCTCGACAAGCTGGAGATCGCCTCGTTCCTGACCGGCCAGTTCGACAGGAACAACGCCTTCCTTTCCCTCCAGGCGGGCGCGGGCGGGACCGAGTCCTGCGACTGGGCCGACATGCTCTTCCGCATGTACAACAGGTGGGCGGAGCGCAGGGGCTTTGAGGTCGAGGTCCAGGATGTCCAGGCGGGCGACCAGGCGGGCATCACGAAGGCGACGCTGTTCCTGAAGGGCGAGAACGCCTACGGCTACGCCAAGGCGGAGCGCGGCGTCCACCGGCTCGTGCGCATCAGCCCGTTCGACTCGAACAAGAGGCGGCACACCTCCTTCTGCGCGGTGGACGTGATTGCCGAGATCACCGAGGACATCGACATCGAGATCCCGGAGAGCGACATCCGGGTCGACGTCTACCGCTCCTCGGGAAAGGGCGGCCAGGGCGTGAACACCACGGACTCCGCGGTCCGGGTCACCCACATCCCGAGCGGGATTGTCGTCGTCTGCCAGAACGAGCGCTCGCAGATAAAGAACCGCGCGAGCGCGATGAGCGTCCTCAAGGCGAGGCTCTATGAGAAGCGGCTCGACGAGCAGCGGAGCGAGATGGAGCGGTTCTACGGCGAGAAGGGCGAGATCGGGTGGGGGAGCCAGATAAGGAGCTACGTCCTCCAGCCCTACCAGATGGTCAAGGACCTGCGCACCGGCTGCAGCACGAGCGACACGCAGGGTGTCCTGGACGGCGAGCTGGACAGGTTCATCACGGCGTGGCTGCGCGCCGGAAGCCCGAGGCACCGGAACAAGGACATCCAGATGGACGACTAGCGGAGGCAGGATGCACAAGCTCCCCTACGACACCCTCAGGTCCGCGTTCGCCGCGCAGTCGCTCTTCGAGGACAAGTCGTGGCGGCTTTCCCAGGACGCCTGGCCGATCCTGCCCGAGCAGGCGCGCGAGCTCGAGGCGATCGGCGCCGCGTGCCTGGAGTTCCACCAGGCGCTCGAGACGCTCTACCTGCGCGCCGTCGCCGGGAAGAACCTGCTCAGGAACAAGGCGCTCACGGCCCCGTGGGCCGCCGAATACCTCGACCGCGGGAAGCCGGAGGCGCTTGTCGCCCACGCGCGCAATCCGAGGAACCGCGGGATGTTCCCGACGGTGCTCCGGCCCGACCTGCTGCTGACCGACGAGGGGTTCGTGATGACCGAGCTCGACTCGGTTCCGGGCGGGATAGGCCTCACGGGGTTTCTCAACCGCCTGTACCGGGACACCGAGGGGCTCCTCGGGTCCGACGACGCGATGATCCGGGATTTCCACGCCTCGCTCACGGCCCTGCGGCCCGGGGCCCGCAATCCCCTGATCGCCCTCGTCGTCAGCGAGGAGGCGGCGACCTATCGGCCCGAGATGGAGTGGATCGCGCAGCAGCTGCAGGTTGCCGGGCAGCGCGTGTTCTGCATGAGGCCCGAGGACCTCTTCCCGCTCGGCGGGGCCCTGTTCTTCGACGTCGAGGGCAACCCGGAGAAGATCGACGTCATCTACCGCTTCTTCGAGCTGTTCGACCTCCCGAGCATAAAGGCGTCCCCCTACATCTTCGACGCCTGGGAGTCCGGGGACGTCTCGATCGCGCCGCCGATGCGCGCCTTCCAGGAGGAGAAGCTCGCCTTCGGCCTCTTCCACCACCACCTGCTCCAGGACTACTGGGAGGAGGCTCTTGGCGCCCGCGCGCTGAAGCTCCTCAGGGCGCTCATACCGCCCACATGGGTGATGGACCCCGCGCCGCTTCCCCCGGGCGCCGTCCTTGACGGGCCGCGGGCGGCCGGGCGGGCGCTGGGGGACTGGCGCGATCTCGTCTCGGCGTCTCAGAAGGAGCGCGACCTCATCATCAAGATCAGCGGCTTCCACGAGACCGCCTGGGGGGCGAGGAGCGTCGTCCTGGGCAGCGACTGCTCGCGCGAGGAGTGGCAGCAGGGCGTCGAGCGCGCCCTGGCGCTGGCCCCGACGAACCTCCACGTCCTGCAGGCCTACAGGAAGCCGCTCAGGGTCCGGCACAGCCTCTACGGCGCGCAGGCGCCGCATGAGGCGCGGGAGGCGGACGGCCGCCTGCGGCTGTGCCCGTACTATTTCGTGGTGAAGGGGAAGGCGCGCCTCTCCGGGGCGCTCGCGACCTTCTGCCCCCCGGACAAGAAGATCATCCACGGGATGCAGGACGCGGCCCTGCTGCCGACCCGGGTGCGGCCGGCCTAGGAGGCCCCGCCCCTTCCCGATCAGCCCTTAGGCGCCTGCGCCTGGAGGTCGGTGAGCCGCTTCTCGATGTCGTTCTCCTTGTTGACCAGGTCCTGCTCGACCTTCTTGCGGTCGTTGCTGGTGA
>CAYVKH010000113.1:0-7838 GCA_964451965.1 uncultured Opitutaceae bacterium | reverse complement strand
GTTGTTGTTTTTCATGGCTTTCTTTCAAACTCCGCGCGGGGCGGAGAGTTGTTTTCTGGCTTATGGTTGAGCACCCCGTCATCGCCGGTGCGGAGGCACCCGCGAAGTCAGGGGCGTTCTGGCCGCGGGACGCCGTGAGGCGCCCACGGCCAAAAGTCTAGTTTTGGGGACCACCCAAGCCGGAAGCCGGGCTGGCGGGCAACTCGCGCCGAAACGCCAGCCGGAAGCCTCGTTATCCCGCCGGAAGGGGCCGGCCGGGACTCGGATCAAAGAACGTTTGGGGAGTTCCTTGAAAGCAAAGTGAAATCGGTGACTTCGAACGGACAGAGCTACTATTGTTCCAAGTTCTCAAGTAAATACCCCCTGATATGTAAAAAGTAACACGTTTGACACATGCCATCAGGGATTTACGGGATTCCGGATCCCGGTCATAAACAGGCTGGCCCCGGCCTGTCAGGCCGTGGCCAGCGGGGCCAAAAACGGGCTTATTCGATCTTCTTGAAGATGATGTCGCCGCTCAGGGTGGCGGCCTGAATCTCGACGCCCCCGCCATTGAGGGTGCCCGCGACGACCTTTCCGCCGGTCATCGGCGGAAGGGGCGGCATGGCCCCGCCGTTGAACTCAACGCGAAACTGGGCCATGCCCTCGTGAACGGCCTCTGCCGCCTCGCGGGCAGCCATGGCGGCCTCGTCGGCGGCCATGCGTATCGAATCCCGCACCTCGGCGTGCCAGTCGCCGTCGGAGTCCTCGGAGGACTTCTCGGGCTCCTCGGACTTCGTTATCGTCTCCACGACGACCGTGTCCGGACCTGCGGCCGGCTCGGCGACCGTGGGACCCGCGGCTGCCTTTCCCTTGCCCTTGTCCTTCTCCTTTTCGGGCTTCGCCGTGCCGCGCGTCTTTCCGTGGGAGACGACGGTCTTTGTCACGAGCGCCTTGTCGTCGAAATTAGTGAGGATCACGCCGCGATGCGTGCGGAAGCGGACGTTGGCCTTCGAATCCACGGGCACGTGGATGCTGACCTGGCCGTGCATGGACGTGAAGGAAAGCGGCCTGTTCTCGGCGAGCTCCCTCACCCTTACGTCGATCTCGCCGTTCATGGTCTCGACCAGCGCGCCTCCCGAGATGTCCTCGAGCTTCACGTCGCCGCTCATCGTCCTCACGTCGACGTCACCCGAGACGCCCGTGCATTCAAAGTCGCCGCGGGCCGTGCTGGCCACGGTGATGGAGGTCGTGCGGGGCACCGTGATGTCGAAGTCGGCCGAGGCCCCCGTCCAGCCCTCCGCGCCGTATTCGAGCGTGGCGACGTTCTCCTTCTCGGAGAGCACGAATCCCGACGAGGAGGTGAGGACGCGCATCCCGTCCTTGCGCGGGGTGGGACTTGCGGGGGCGCAGTCGGACTTGACGGTGATCTCCTTCACGTCGGCGCCGTGGATGGAAATGTCGCCGTGCCATATGCGGATCTTCAGCGTTCCCGGCTTGGACGGGTCGGAGAAGGCGATCTGGCTCTCCGCTTCATCGGCGCGCGCGGAATGGGTCGGAACCAGCCCCAGCGCTGCCGCGAGAATGAGCGGGAAATAGATTTGTGTGGTTTTCATTTTATTTAAGTCGTTTTTCAGGTTGAGGCTAGAGCAGGTCGATGGCGCGGCGCGCCGAGTCGCGGACGTCGGTGTTCGCCTTCTCGTCGCTGGCAATCCTGCGGAGTTCGGGTGAGGCCTCGCGGGCCTTTGCGGCCACGAGGAAATCGATCATGGAGACCTGGACCAGGGGATTGGTCTCACGCGGCAGGCACGCGAGGACGCCGGCGCGCACGACCTCCTGGTCCGCCTGCGCATAAAGGGCGCTCAGCGCGTTCAGCCGCACGTTCACGCTCGGGTCGAACGCGAGGGAATTGATCAGCCCGTCGATGACGCGCTCGTCGGGCCTTCGGTTGGTGGCGGCGGTCAGGACGGTCTGCAGCCTGTCCCCGGTCGGGCGCTTCTGGAGGACGGACTGCTGGACCAACTGGCCCACCGTGTCGACCCTGGCGCGCAGATCGGCGAGCTGGCGCTGAGTGGCGGTGCGCTCTCCGAGGATGAAGCCGAGGGCGACCAGCGTGCACACGCCGGCCGCCTGGAGGACGAACTGCATCCATGGGACGCGCCGGCGCCCGGGCGAGGCCGCGGCGGACCGGATGGACGACGCCCAGGCGGCCTGGTTCCTCAGGGTGAGCTTCTCGGCCTCGATCTGGCCCCCGACCTGGGCGCGCAGGCGGTGCGATGGCGGGTCCGAGGGGATTGCGTCGAGCGTCCCGAGCACGAGGCTGAACGATTCGAACTCGCGCCGGCATTCCTCGCAGGCGCCGATGTGGCCCCGGACGTCCGCGGCCGTCCCGGCGTCAAGCTTGGCGTCGGCGAGCTCGATCATGTGTTCGCGGCAGAATTGGCAGTTCATGTTAGCGGCTCCTTTTGGATCTGAAAATAGTGCTCGCGGAGCGTCCGGAGCGCCCGGTGGGCGCGGACCCTGGCGGCCCCGACCGAGCATTCGAGGATCTGGGCGACCTCGGCGAACGAGAGCTCCTGGAGGCGCGAGAGCAGGAGGACCTCCCGGTCATCCCTGTCCAGGCGGCTGAGCGCCTGCTGCAGGAGGGCGTGGTCGTCGCGGGAGGCCGCGGACTCGTCGGCGCTGCGCGCCTCGTCGGCGTGCCCGGCGAGGTCGGAGGGGTCGACCGCGATCGGGGCGGTCGACGACTTTCGGTAGTGGTCTGTGGCGCACCGGCGGGCGAGGTGGTACATCCACGAGGTGAACTTGCCCTCGTCGCGGTAGGTGTGGCGGTACTTGAGCATCCGCTGGAAGACGATCTGCGAGATGTCCTCGGCCGCGGCCCTGTTGCCGGTCAGCTTGGTCAGGTAGCCGAAAAGGGGGCCGTGGTGGCGCTCGAAGAGCTCGCCCATGCAGTCCAGGTCGCCATCGCGCACGGCGAGCATGAGCTCATGGTCGGGAAGCGGGGCCTTTGTTTCCACGGCGGGGCGTTTGCGCCATTCAACCCCAGAAGATGGCGTTGGCACAAGGATTTCGGGGGCGGGCGTCATTCTGGAAGGGGGGCATGGGCGGCGTGTCCTGCACTCCCCTATGAACTGGCCCCGGCGCCGATTGTTACAGGCGGGTTGCGCCCGCGCCCGGCCACACGGGTGTTGAATGGCGGCCCGTCATGCCCTAGGAACTAGGGCCTGCGATGGACCCAAGATTGAACCGCCGCGAATTCATACGCCTCTCGCTCGTCCTTTCGGCGGGGGCCTCTGTCGCCAGGAGGCTTGCGGCGCAGGCGCCCGCGGCGCCGGCCGCGGGCCCGGTCTCGGCGACAAGCTTCCAGCCGCTCAGGCGCGACGTCGGGATCTTCACCGGAAGGGGGGGCACGATCGGCTGGCTCTCGTCCAGGGAAGCCCTTGCGGTCGTGGACACCCAGTTCCCCGACACCGCCCTCGTCTGCCTCAGGGGGCTTCCGGGCATCGGGGGCCGGACGATCGACGCCACGATCAACACGCACCACCACATGGACCACACGGGGGGCAACGTGGTCTTCAAGGCGGCGTCAAGGGAGCTGGTCGCGCAGGCAAACGTGCCGAGGCTTCAGTTTGAGGCGGCGAAGCGGGCCGAGCAGCAGGGGACGAAGATCGACCCCGCGGCAGCGGTCGCGAGCCAGGTCTATGCCGACACCACGTTCGCCGACGTGTGGCGCAGGGAACTCGGGGGCGAGATCGTGACGGCGGAGTTCAGGGGCCCGGCGCACACGGGGGGCGACGCGGTCGTCATCTTCGAGAAGGCCAACGTCGTCCACATGGGCGACCTCGTCTTCAACAGGCTCTATCCCTACGTGGACAGGCCCGGCGGGGCGAGCATCCGGGGGTGGATCAAGTCGCTGGAGGACTCGGCCGCCAGCTACCCGGCGGACGCCCTCTTCGTCTTCGGCCACGGCAGCTCCAAGTTTGGCGTCACCGGGAAGCGCGACGACCTCCTCGTCATGCGCGACTTCTTCTCCGCCGTCCTCGCGCACGTCGGCAGGGAGATAGCGGCGGGCCGCGACAAGCCGGCTGTGGTCGCGGTCGAGAACATGCCCGGCTTCCCCGACTTCCACGCGCCGCTTCCCAATCGCCTGGGGATGGTCCTCGGGGCGGCGTTCGACGAGTTGACCGCACCCAAGGCCTGAGCCACCCTAAAACCCATGAGCTTCAAAGTCCTCCTCAAGCTGATCGTCTTCCTCGCGACGCTTTTCGTGTTCCTGTACATCGGTGCCTACAACAAGCAGCCCGCGGACTTCAACTTCCCGATGCTCCTGGACAAGAAGCTCACGACGGACGCATGGGAGATCTACTTCGGCATGTTCGCCGTCGGGGTCGTCGCGGGCGCCATCCTGATGCTCGGCGGCGGGGGACGCGGCCGGAGCGCCCCCAAGAGCGAGAAGTAGCCCCGCCCTCGGGCCCGCGTTCAGCGGGCCGCGCGGCGCCGGCCGGGGTTCTTGACGCCGGTCGCGAGCTTGTTGCGGACCTCACGAAGCACCGCGGCCGCAAGCGCGCCCGATCGCGCGGCGATGAACCCTCGGACGGCCCCGGGGTCCCGCTTGGAGAGCTCGCGCAGGGCCCACGAGAGGGCCTTGGTGACCATCGGGTCCCTGTCGCGCGCGAGGATGCGGCACACGCGGAGCGTCCTCCCGGCGTCGCCCGAGCCTCCGTGCGCCCTGCTGTTCAGGGGCACGGTGCTGACGAGCGCGGCGCGCCTCCACCAGCGGTCCGCGGAGCGCGCCCACCCGTGGATCACGCTGTCGGGCACGGTGCGCCGGCGCCACGCCGGGCCCGAGAGGTAGACGCTGAAGCAGTCGACCGCGTCCCATGAGGCCATTCCCCTGCCGAGGCGTTCCAGGCGCCTGGCGTCAAGGAGCGAGGGGGCCAGCGGATGGTCCCGGACCAGCTCGTAGGCCACGAACCTGAAGCCGCGGAGCGGGACCTTCGAGAGCCGGAGGGCGGCCCCGATGACCGCCAGCGGGGGCGCCTCCCTGAGGCGCCCGGAGAATTCGCGGCGCATCCGGCGCAGCTCGAGGACCGTCGCCGCCGTGCGCGGGGCGAGCTCCCTTCCTATCTCCGCCGCGATGGCGGGGGCGCCCAAGCCCTTCGCCCCGCCGCGGGTCCCGGTTCCTTTGGCCGCCATGACCCCTAGCCGGCGGCGCGGCGGATGTTGTCGCACACGATCGCGGCCGCGACCGCCGCGTTGAGCGACTCGGCCGCGCCCCTCCGGGGGATGGTGACGCTGAAGGCCAGGTGCCTCCTCGCCTCCTCGGAGAGCCCGCGGCCCTCGCTGCCGATCACGACCACGGCGTCGGCCAGGGCGGGAAGGGCGTGGACGTCCCTGCCCTCGAGCGCGCACCCGATGACGGGCGCGCGGACACCCTCCAGGGCGGCCCCGAGGGCCGCGACGACCGCGCGCACGCGGGCGAAGGACCCCATGCTGGCCTGGATCACCTTCTGAGAATGGAGGTCCGCGCAGCCCGGCGAGAGCACGACCCGGGCGATCCCGAACCAGTCCGCGATCCTCAGGATCGTGCCGACGTTCCCGGGGTCCTGGACGCCGTCCAGGGCGAGCGTGATCCCGTGGTCGAGCTCGCCCTCGGCGAGCGCCTCCCTCCGGATCCGTCCCACCGCGAGGACGCAGGAGGGCGTCGGGAAGTGGCTCGCGCGCGCCATCTCCTCCTCGCCGATCTCGTGGGTCCTCTCTCCCTTCCACGCTCCGGTGGCGTAGATCTTCTCGAAGGGGTGGCCGGCGGCGATCAGCTCGGAGACGATCTTCTCGCCCTCCACCGCGAACAGGCCCAGCTCCTCGCGGTGCCTCTTGTCCCGGAGCGATCGCAGCAGCTGGAGTTCCGCGCGGGTCATCACGGCCTAGGATGGCCGCCGACCGCGCCGTTTTTCAATTGTTTTGCAGGGGGGTAGAAGCGATAGTTCCGCGATGCCCCGCACCTCCCAAACGGCCCTTTCACGGCTCCTCGACGAGGTCGGCGCCGTGGACCAGGTGGGCGTGGAGGAGAGGGTCGCGAAGTTCGCCACCCGCAGCATCAAGAAGGCGTCGAAGGTCTGGGGGCTCCGGATGGCGGTGTCGATGACCGACCTGACGACTCTCGAGGGAAAGGACACCCCGGGCAAGATCGAGTCCCTCTGCCGGAAGGCGCTCCGGCCCCACGACGACCCGGACGTCCCGGCCGTGGCGGCCGTGTGCGTCTACCCGTCCATGGTGCGCCACGCGAAGGCCCTGGTCGGCGGCTCGGGCGTCAACGTGGCCTCGGTGGCGACGGCCTTCCCCTCGGGGCAGACGCACTACAGGACGCGGCTCGCCGAGGTCCGGGGCGCGGTGGCGGACGGCGCGGACGAGGTGGACATGGTCATCAACCGGGGTGCGTTCCTCTCCGGGGAATTCTCCAGGGTGCAGGACGAGATAGCCGGGGTCGTCGAGGCTTGCGGGGCCTCGGCCCTCAAGGTCATCCTCGAGGTGAGCGAGCTCGAGACGTTCGACAACATCAGGATGGCGTCGTTTCTGGCGATGGGCGTCCTGAGGCCGGGCGACTTCATAAAGACGAGCACGGGCAAGACGACGCTCAACGCGACCCTCGCCAACAACCAGGTCATGATCGAGGCGATCCGGGACTTCTACATGGACACCGGCGTCGCGGTGGGGATGAAGCCGGCGGGCGGGATCAAGACGGCGAAGCAGGCGCTCCATTTTCTGGTCGCGGTCAAGGAGACGCTGGGCGACGCCTGGCTGACGCGCAGGCGCTACCGCTTCGGCGCAAGCTCGCTCCTCAACGACCTCCTGAGGCAGATCGAGAAGGAGAAGACGGGCGCGTACCAGGCCCCGTACTATTTCAGCGACGCCGCTGAGAGCTACTGAGATGGCCGCGACCAGGAAGACATCCGGCGGAACGCGCCCGGGGCTCATCTTCGGGGACCTCTGGGAATTCGACCCTGCGCCCGAGACGGCCGATCCCAAGCTGAAGTCGCGCTACGACCTCTTCATCGACGGCCGCTTCGTGCGGCCCCGCTCGGGGAGGACCTTTGACAGCATCAATCCGGCCAACGAGAGGAAGCTCGCCGAGATCGCCCTGGCCGGCCCGGCGGACGTGGACGCCGCGTACAGGGCCGCGGGCAGGGCCTTCAGGGGCTGGGCCGCCACGCCCGGCCGCGAGCGCGGCAAGTACCTGTTCCGCATAGCGCGGCTCCTCCAGGACAGGGCGAGGGAGTTCGCGGTCGCCGAGACCCTCGACGGGGGAAAGCCGATCAGGGAGTCGCGCGACTTCGACGTCCCGATGGCGGCGGCTCACTTCTTCTACCACGCGGGCTGGGCGGACAAGCTCGAGTACGTCGCCCCGGGGCGCATCGCGGGGCCGCTGGGGGTCGTCGGCCAGGTGATCCCGTGGAACTTCCCCCTCCTGATGCTTGCGTGGAAGCTCGCGCCCGCGCTCGCGATGGGCAACTGCGTCGTGCTGAAGCCCGCCGAGACGACGTCCATCACGGCGCTGAAACTCGCGGAGATCCTCCAGGACGCGGGCCTGCCGCCCGGGGTCGTCAACTTCGTGACCGGGGCGGGGGAGACCGGCGCCGCAGTGATGGGGCACCCCGGGGCCGCCAAGGTCGCCTTCACCGGCTCGACCGAGGTCGGCAAGGCGATCATGCGCCAGCTCGCCGGAACCGACAGGAAGATGACCATGGAGCTCGGCGGCAAGGCGGCCAACATCGTGTTCGACGACGCGCCGATCGACCAGGCCGTCGAGGGGATCGTGAACGGGATCTTCTTCAACCAGGGCCACGTCTGCTGCGCGG
>CAYVKH010000112.1:0-7919 GCA_964451965.1 uncultured Opitutaceae bacterium | reverse complement strand
GAGCTGTACGACGCGCACGTGCTCAGGAACTACCCGCGGGCCCCGGTGACGCTCGTGCGCGGCCGCGGCACCAGCGTGTGGGATGACCAGGGCAAGGCCTACCTCGACTTCTCGTCGGGCATAGCGGTCACGTCGCTCGGCCACTGCCATCCGCACTGGGTCGCCGCAGTCCAGCGCCAGGCGGGGGAGCTCGTCCACACGAGCAACCTTTTCAGGCACCCGAACCAGGGGGAGCTCGCGCGAAGGCTCGTCGGGTACGCGGGACCCGGCCGGGTCTTCTTCTGCAACAGCGGCGCCGAGGCCGACGAGGCCATGATCAAGCTCTCGCGGCTCCACGGCGTCCGGAAGTCCGGCGTCGAGGGCAAGTGCATCAGGGTCGTGTGCGCGAAGAACTCGTTTCACGGCCGGTTGTTCGGCGGGATGAGCGCGACGCCGAAGGAGAGCGTCCAGAAGGGGTTCCGCCCGCTGGTCCCCGGCTTCGTGTTCGGCGAGCTCAACAACCTGGAGAGCTTCGAGCGGCTCGTCGACGCCGACACGTCCGCGATCTTCGTCGAGACGGTCCAGGGGGACGGCGGGATAAACCCCTGCACCAAGGAGTTCCTGGTCGGCCTGCGCAGGCTGTGCGACGAGCACGGCCTGCTCCTCCTCATGGACGAGGTCCAGTGCGGCGCCGGCAGGACCGGCCGCTTCTACGCCTTCGAGCACGCCGGGATTCGCGCGGACGCGATCGCCATGGCCAAGGGGCTCGGCGGCGGCTTTCCGATCGGGGCCATGTGGGTGGGCGAGGGCGCGGCGGACCTCTTCCAGCCCGGGATGCACGGGTCGACGTTTGGCGGCACGCCGCTCGCGTGCGCCGCCGCCCTCGCGGTCCTTGACGTCATCGAGCGCGAGGGCCTCCTGGCCCACGTCTCTCGCGCGAGCGTGCCCTGGATCGCGGAGCTGCGCCGGATGGCGAGGGACTTCCCGAAGCACGTCGTCGAGGTCCGCGGGCTCGGCTTCCTGGTGGGCGTCCAGATGGCCTCGGACTCCGCCCCCTATGCCGCAACCCTCCGGGAGCGCGGCCTCCTGACGGCGCTCGCCGGAGTCAATGTCATACGCCTATTGCCGCCGCTCAATGCGTCGGCGGAGGAACTGGCCCGCTCGGTCGCCATCTTCAGGGAGGTCCTGGCCAGCCGCTGACGGGCGCCCGCGGGCAGTCGGACTTTGGGGGGCGGCGGACCCCACTTTCCTCTCGTCGGGTGGGGCCCATTCCGCTAGGTATATCCGCTTCATTCCATGAAGCACTTCCTCAAAGAGACGGACCTGACGCCCCAGGAGCTCGGCGAGGTCTTCTCGCTTGCCCGCGAATTCAAGCGGACGCGGGGCCGCCAGGCCGGGCAGGTGCTCGCGGGCCAGACGTGGGCCCTCATCTTCGCGAAGTCCAGCACGCGGACCCGGGTGTCCTTCGAGGTGGGCATCAACGAGCTAGGCGGGCACGCGCTCTACCTGAACAAGCATGACATCCAGCTGGGGCGCGGCGAGTCAATCGAGGACACCGCGCGCGTGCTTTCGCGCTTCGTTCACGGGATCGTCATCAGGACCTACGACCACGCGGAGGTGGAGCGCCTTGCCGCGGCGGCCGCGGTCCCCGTCGTGAACGGGCTCACGGACTTCCTGCACCCCTGCCAGATCTGCGCCGACGCCTTCAGCGCCGCGGAGCGCTGGGCGGGCACCGATGGCGACCTCGTGGCCGCGCTGAAGGGGCGCAAGATCGCGTTCCTTGGCGACACGAGCTTCAACATGGCGAACTCCTGGATCCTCGGGGCGAGCCTCTTCGGGATGAGGATCTCGCTTGCGGGCCCCGTGGGATTCGAGCCCAAGGATCGGATCCGGGCGCAGCTCAGGTCCGAGGGCCGGGCGGCAGACTTCGAGTTCACAAGCGACCCCTTCCATGCGGTCGCGGGCGCGGACATCGTCTACACCGATGTCTGGGCGAGCATGGGGCAGGAGGGCGAGGCGGGGGTCCGGAACACGCGGATGCGCCCGTACGCGGTCACGGCCCGCCTCTTTGCCGCTGCGAAGCCCGACGCCCTCTTCATGCACTGCCTGCCGGCCCACGCGGGCGAGGAGGTCGAGCAGGCCGTGCTGGACAATCCCCGGTCGATCATCTTCGACGAGGCGGAGAACCGGCTCCACGTCCAGAAGGCGCTCCTCTCGGTGCTTTCGAGGTCGAGGAACGGATGAGCCGGCGCGCCGCGCCGCGCGCAAGGCCCCCGCGGTCCCCAGGCGTCAGCCCCCGGCGAGCGTCCTAAGCCCGAGCAGGGCTTCCTCGACGCGCGCAAAGACGGGCAGGCCCGCGTCTTCGAAGGCCTCCCGGTAGGGCTCGAAGGCGGGACCTGCGTCAACGGCGACGCCGACGGGCTTGCCCGACGACGCGGAGAGGCCCGCCAGCCTCCGGGCGAAGTCGCCGGCGGCCGCGCCGTCCGTGGCGAGGCTGCGCGTGAACGGCACCAGGCCGAGCACGAGCACGCCGGCATCCTCCCCCAGGAGGATCTCGGCGGCCCGCAGGAACGCCGACTCCGAGGCCATGGGGGTCAGGTCGAGGGGCAGCCTGGCGGGGACCAGCCCCGCCAGCCCCTCCGCCTCGAGCATTTCGCCGAGGGCGCGGGCGGTTGCCGGCCCGAGACGCGCCGAGGGAAGCCGCCTTTGCAGGGCGTCGCTCCCGTTCACCGACTCGAATCCGGCGTTGGTGACCAGGGCGACCGGTTCGCGGGCGATGCGGGGGTACGCCGCGAGCCAGGCGAGCGCGGCGTCAAAGGCCGCGATCGAATCCGAGAAGAGGACCCCCGCCCGGCCCAGCAGCGCCCGCTCAAGCTCGATCTCGCCCGCGATCGCCCCGGTGTGGCTTGCGGCGGCGGCCTGTCCGGCGGCCGTCGTGGCGCCCCGGTGCAGGAGAAGGGTGACCCCCCTTTGCCGCAGCCGCAGCGCCGCGCCAAGCGTGGCCGAGAGGTACCCGGCCCTGAAGCCCTCGACGTAGGCCGCGACCGCGCGGCAGCCGGTGTCCGGGGCGAGCGCCTCAAGGAAATCCGAGAGCGACAGGTCGACCTCATTCCCGAGCGCGACGCCGAGGCGGAGCCGGAGGCGCCGGAGGCGCGAAAGGCGGCTCAGCAGGAAGGCGCCGCTCTGACCGAGCAGGACCAGCGAGCCACCCTCGGGGTGGAGCGGCGAAACCTTCTTCGCGGGAATGAAGGAGGTGTCGAGCCCGATGGCCGGGACCCAGTGCCCTAGGGAGTTGGGCCCCAGGATCGCCGGCGTCCAGAGGCCGGACTCGCGGGCCGCGCGCAGCTCGGCGGCCAGCCGGCCGCCGAGGCCTGCGGTGTCGGCACCGTCCCCGAAACCGCCCGAGACAAGGGCCACGACCCGCGCTCCGCCGCCCTGCGCGAGCAGGTCCGAGACGGCCAAGGCGGCGGCCGCGGCGGGCAGGGCGAGGATCAGGAGGTCGACGGGAGCCGCCTTGAGCGCGGCCACGCCGGGCACGCACGGCACACCCTCCAGGGTGTCCTGGCCGGGCTTCACGACAATTATCCTTCCGGCAAGCGACGGGCAGCGGCGGAGGTTCTCAAGGATTGTCCGGCCGACGCCCTCACCGCGCGAGGAAACCCCGGCCACGGCCACGCGGCGCGGCGCCCGGAGGGCCTCGAGGAATCCCGCGGGCGACGGAATCCGCGCGGGAGGCGGCAAAGCCCGCCGCCCCACGGCGTCAAGCGGCGTCGGCCTCCCGTCCGCCCGGAGCGCGACTGGATTAAGCTCGATCAAGGAGACGCCCTCCTCCTCGGCGACCGCGGTCAGGCGCCAGAGCCCCTCCAGAAATTCAAGGAGCGCGGGCCTGGTCGTGAGCGGCTGCGCACCCCGCAGGAGGCCGAGCCACACCCTTCCCAGGAAATGCCCCTCCAGCTCCTCCAGCGCGCCGGCAGGCGTCGTGAGCGCCACCGGCCAGCGCAGCACGGGCGCCATCCCCGCCAGGGCCTCCGCCTGCAGCCCGCCGAAGCCGACAAGGGCGATCCATCCGGCCTCGTGGCGCAGGAGCGAGACAATTGCCTCGGCCGGCAGGCCCTCGGCCCGTCCGGCACGCACATGCTCGCAGACAAGCGCGCCGATCCAGCGGCGGCCGGCCGCCTCGACGCGCGCCCTCATCCGACCGGCCTCCGCCTCAACGGCAGCCGCGTCGTAGGGCATGAACTTAACGGCCCCCAGCTCCGACTTGTGCCAAAGCTCCTCCGCCAGCCCCTTGAGCACGACCGGGCGGCCGGGCTCGAAGGGCGGGCGGGCCCCTGCGAACCCGTGGGCCGGGGGACGGATGCCCGCCCGGGCCAGCATTCGGTACGCCTCGGCCTCGCAGACGAAGTTCGACCGGCTCATCCGGGCGCCCCGGCGACGGCCCTCTGGCCGGCGGCAAAGGCGGCCTCGTTGACCGGCAGGGTGGAGGGCTTGTCCTTTAGGACCTCGCGAAGCGTCGCGAGGATTCGCTCGGCCGGCAGGACGCCGGTGGCCGCCTGCAGGGCGCCCAGGGCGGCGAGGTTCTTCACAAGGGGCCGCTTGAGGTCCTGGGCAATCGCCGTGAACGGGACGCCGAGGATCCTGCGGTTAGCGGGCAGATCGCCCGGCTCCGTGACGACGGTGCTGTCGTAGAGAATCAGGCCCCCCTCGCGCACGCTGTATGCGAACCGCGCCAGGCTCGGGGCGTTGAACGCCATGAGGACATCGGGGTCGCTCGCCGACGGGTTGAAAACCTCCTCCTCGGCGATGTGGACGTCGGCGTAGGACGTCCCGCCCCGGCTCTCGGGCCCGTAGCTTGGGATATGGGTGGCGTCGAAGCCCTCCGCGATCGCGGCCCGGGCGAGCAGCAGCCCGGCGGTCTGCGCGCCGTCGCCGCCGGCACCGGCAAGCTTGAGGCTGCAGTCCCTCGCGCCGAGGGAGTGGCGCGGGGCGCGGCGCCGGTCGCCCCCCACCAGCGACGGCTCGGCGCCGCAGAGCGTGAGGACGGTCTCCGGGTCGAAGCTGGGCGCCGCCCGGCGGAACCACGGCTCCACCACGCGGTCCTTCTTCACGCCCAGGGGGAAGACCGGCTCCATCTGGGTGCGGATCCACTCCTCGGCGGCCCCGGCCGTCGCCTTCAGGTGGGTGGGGCATTCCGAGAGCACCTCGACGAACGCGTAGCCGCGCCCCTCGACCTGGAGCCGGATCGCCTTCTCTATGGCCCTTCGCGCCCTGAACCTCTGCTTGGCGTCATACAGGGCCACCCTCTCGACGTAGACGGGCCCGTCGAGCTCGGCGATCAGCTCAGCCACGCGCAGCGGCTGTCCCAGCCAAGGATGGCGTCCGTTGGGGCTGGTCGACGTCTTCTGTCCGATCAGGGAGGTGGGGGCCATCTGCCCGCCGGTCATGCCGTAGATCCCGTTGTTGATGAAGATGACCGTTAAGGGGATACCCATCTGGGCCGTCGATATAGTCTCCGCGAGCCCGATCGACGCCAGGTCGCCGTCGCCCTGGTAGCAGACGACCACCGAGTCTGGGTTGGCCAGCTTGTGGCCAAGCGCCACCGCCGGCGCCCGGCCGTGCGCGGCCTGGGTGTTGCCGACGTCAAAGTAGTAGTAGGCGAAAACGGAACAGCCCACCGGGCTGATCAGCACCGTGCGGTCCTGGACCCCCAGGTTGTCGATTGCCGCGGCCAGGTCGCGGTGGGCGAGCCCGTGCCCGCAGCCCGGGCAGTAGTGCGTGGTGCGATCGGCCAGGCCCTTGCCGTGCCCGTGTCTCTCGAAATGGTCGTAGAAGGTGCTCAAACGCGCACCTCCTGGGTCTCGCGGATGGCCGCGAGGATCTCGGCCTGCTGGGGCAGCATGCCGCCCATGCGGCGCACGCTCGTGATGGGGGGCGGCTGGATGCCGGCGTGGCTGAGGGCCAGGCGCATCTCGTCCTCGAGCTGGCCGGGGCTGGCCTCCACGACGACGATGTGCTCGGCGTGCGGCAGCGTCTCTAGCAGGGCGTCGATCGGGAAGGGCCAGATCGTTACGGGGCGGAAGAGCCCCGCCGCGATTCCCTGCTCGCGGGCCGCCTCAACCGCGCCCTTGGCCATCCTGGCGGGAGTGTTGCAAGCGACCACCAGGAGGCGGGCGTCCTCGCAGCGATAGGTGTCGGCGCGCTGCTCCTCGGCGCACATCGCCGCGTACTTGGCGCACAGCTTGAGGTTGTGCGCCTCGAGGTCCTCCTCCGCGAGGTGGATGGAGCAGATGAGGTTGGCGCGGTGCGCGCGGTCGCCCCAGACGCTCCAGGCGGGCAGGCCGGGCCTGAGCATGCGGTCCGGCAGCCTCACGGCGCCGGTCATCTGCCCGAGGTAGCCGTCGCCGAGGATCACGACGGGGTTGCGGTAGCGAAGGCTCAGGGCGAAGGCCTCCATTGTCAGGTCTAGCATCTCCTGCGGCGTGCTGGGGGCCAGCACCAGCGCGTGCGTGTTGCCGTGGCCCAAGCCGCGGCAGGCGAGCTTGATGTCGGCCTGCTCCGGGCCGATGTTGCCCAGCCCAGGTCCGCCCCTCATGACGTTGACGAAGACCCCGGGGACCTCCGCCCCGATCATGTAGCTGATCCCCTCGAGCATGAGGCTGAAGCCCGGGCTGCTCGTGAAGGTCATCGAGGGGACGCCGGCGGCGCCCGCCCCGTACATCATGTTGACCGCGGCGACCTCGCTGACCGCCTGCACGAAGGTGCCCCCGAGCCTTGGCAGCATCTTGGCCATCAGCTCGGCCCCCTCGGTGCTGGGGGTTATGGGATAACCGAAGACGTGGCGGCAGCCGGCCAGCACGGCGCCGATCGCAGCGGCGTAGGTTCCCTTGACGACCAGCGGCTCGCACGCCTCGAGCGGGATCGCCTGCGCGGGCTGCTCGCGGGACGGGGGGCTGTCGACCACCTTTTGCCCGAAGAGCTCGGTCGGGTCCTTCAGGGTGAATTCCTCCGCGGCGTGCGCGACCTCCGACTCGGACCTGAGGCCGAACGGCTCGGGGCAGGCGCCGATGCAAAGGCCGCAGCCGTTGCACAAGTCAAGCCGCAGCTCGACCGGGACTAGCCCTGTGCCGGGATAAATCTTCGAGCCCTGCGTGATGCAGCCCTTGGGGCACACCTCCACGCAGCGCAGACAACCCTTGCAGTACGCGGGCTCCAAGAAGGGACGAACACGGGCCGTGGCCGGCATGGGATATTTTGGGGTTTCGGGGCAACCTGAGGATAGGCCCGCCGGGGCGGCCGCGCTGCGCGTTTATTGCCGTATGCTGCGCGGTCCTTGCCCATGGCCGGAAGCGCGGGGCCGCCGGGCGGCCTCCCGCCCTGCGGAACCGCATCTTCGGTCTCGCAAAGCCGCCCCCTCCGTGGCGTAACATTGGCCCCCGTGTCGACGAACCGTCTCCCTCCATTTTTCCCGCCATACCAGGGCCGCCCGGCAGGCCGCCACGGCGCCGGCGTTTTGCCGGGAAGCCCATTCCAAGGAAGAATCCCATGAAAATCGTCCTCGCCTATTCGGGTGGCCTTGACACGTCCGTCATCGTCAAGTGGCTGCGCGAAACGTACGACGCGCAGATCATCACCTTCGCGGCCGACATCGGCCAGGAGGAGGAGCTCAAGGGGCTTTCGCAGAAGGCGCGCCGCACCGGGGCGTCGAAGCACTACACGCTCGACCTGGTCGAGGAGTTCGCCCGCGACTTCATCTATCCCATGGTCCGCGCCAACGCGGTCTACGAGGGCCAGTACTATCTCGGGACCTCGATCGCGCGCCCGCTGATCGCGAAGGCGCAGGTCGGGATCGCAAGGAGGGAAAAGGCCGAAGCGGTGGCGCACGGCGCCACCGGCAAGGGCAACGACCAGTGCCGCTTCGAGCTGACGTACATGGCGCTCGC
>CAYVKH010000111.1:0-8071 GCA_964451965.1 uncultured Opitutaceae bacterium | reverse complement strand
AAGAACGGGAAGGACCAGACTCCGGTCGAGGTTGCCTGTTACAAACTGAAGGAGGCAGGCCTCAGGATCACGCAGCCCCGCGTTGCGATTCTGGCAGCCCTCATCAAGACGGGGCGCCCGACGAGCATCGACGCGCTCCACGGGGAGCTGGGACCGAACTCCTGCGATATCGTCACGGTCTACCGGTGCATGGCGGCGTTTGAGTCGATCGGCCTGGTGCGCCGCGCCTTCCTGATCAACGGGACAAGCCTTTACGAGATCAACCTCGGCGACCCGAACCGCTACCACGTGGTCTGCAAGCAGACGAACAAGGTCGAGGAGCTCGACGCCGCATCCGCGAACGAATTGCGCCGGGCCGTCCAGACGGTCGAGGACACGCTTCGCAGCCAGGGCTACTTGGAAGTGGGCCACATCGTGGAATTCTTCGGGAAGTCGCCCACCGTCAGCCGCGCCGCGGCCGAGGCGTCCGTTCCCGCCGTCCCCGCGACCTGAGGAGCGCCGGTCAGCGCCTGAAAGCGGCCTTTGCCGCGGCCCAGTTCTTGGCGGCCTGCTCCCAGTTCACGACCGACCAGAAATCGTTCAGGTAGTCCGCGCGCAGGTTCTGGTGCTTGAGGTAGTAGGCGTGCTCCCAGACGTCGACGCCGAGGATCGGCATGTAGCCCTCGCTCATCGCCGAGTCCTGGTTGGCGGTCGAGTGGATGACCAGCCTGCCGTCGCCCATCATGGCGAGCCACTCCCATCCGCTCCCGAAGCGCTTCATCGCGGCCTCGGTGAACCGCGCCTTGAACGTCGCGAGCGAGCCGTAGACGAAGCTCAGGTCCGCCGCGAAGTCGCCGGCGGGCGCACCGCCGCCCGCGGGCGACAGGATTGACCAGAAGAAGCTGTGGTTCACGTGGCCGCCGACGTTGTTGCGGAGCGTCGTGCGCAGCGGCTCCTCGATCGAGGAAAGGCCCATGAGGATCTCCTCGGCCGTCTTGCCCGCCAGCGCGGACTGCCCCTCGAGGGCCTTGTTCGCGTTCTTTATGTACGTCGCGTGGTGCTTCGTGTGGTGAATCTCCATCGTCCTCGCGTCGATGTGCGGCTCCAGGGCCCCGTAGGCATATCCCAGATCGGGAAGAACGAACGGTTGCTTGGTCGAACCCATTCCGGCAGGCACGGCCGTGCCGGCCGCCCAGGATCTAGTGATCGCGCCCATTCCAACAAGGGCCGCGCCACCGCCTATCACCTTAATAGCGTCGCGTCGCGTCATGGCCCAAGAGATATGCAAATAAGTCTCGCTTGCAAGTCTGAGGGGCCGAGACATGGGGCCCTCTTCGGGCCCCGCCCCGGCCCTGCGCCAACCTGTGCCACGCGAGCGCACTTGGCCCATCCGCGCGCGCGCCGCCCCGGGCGCGACCGGCAGCCTGCCGCCGGCCGAACCTATCGCGCCAGCAGGCGGCGGAGCGTCTCGTCGACGCGCCTCGGGTCGGCCTTGCCCTTCGCGGCCCTCATGACCGGGCCCTTGAACGCGTTCAGGGCGCTCTCCTTGCCCCCCTTGAAATCCGCGACGGACTTGGGATTGGCGGCGATGGCCTCGGCGCACCAGCGCTCGAGCTCGTCGGGATTGGTCTCGGCCTTCAGGCCCTTCCTCGCGACCACGGCCTCGGGCATCTCGCCCGTGTGGAACATGTCCACGAAGACCTCCTTGGCCGCGTTGCTCAGGATGACTCCCTCGTCGACCAGCTTCACCAGCCCGGCGACATGCGCCGGCCTGACCCTCGACTGGGCGAGACCGGCCCTTGCCGAGCCCAGCTCGCGCAGCAGGTCGTTCGCGATCCAGTTGCCGGCGGCCTGGGGCCTGCCGCACAGGCGCGCGGCCTCCTCGAAGAAGTCGCCCAGCTCGCGGTCCGGCACGAGCACCGACGTGATCGTGTAGGGGACGCCGTACTGCTCCATGAACCTGCGCTGCCTGTCGAACGGGAGCTCGGGGCACCCGGCCCGGATCGCGGACTTCCAGTCCTCGCCCACCTCGACCGGCATCAGGTCCGGGTCGGGGAAATAGCGGTAGTCGTGGGCCATCTCCTTGGACCTGAGGGACTGCGAGAGCCCGGTCTGGCCGTCGTAGTCGCGGGTCTCCTGCTCGATCGTCCCGCCGGCCTGGACCACGGCGGTCTGCCGGCGGATCTCCTGGGCGATCCCGTCGCGCACGAACGAGATCGAGTTGAGGTTCTTCAGCTCGACCTTGGTCCCGAGCCCGGGGGTCCCGGCCGGCCGGATCGAGATGTTCGCGTCGCAGCGGAGCTGGCCCTTCTCCATGTCGCAGTCCGAGATCCCCCCGTAGATCATCACCGTCTTCAGGGCGGTCAGGTAGGCGAAGGCCTCGTCCGCGCTGCGGATCACCGGCTCCGAGACGATCTCCATCAGGGGCGTGCCCGCGCGGTTGAAGTCCACGAGCGAGGCCCCCTCGACGTGGTTAAGCTTGCCGACGTCCTCCTCGAGGTGGATCCGGGTGAGCGCGATTCGCTTGTGCTCGCCCATGACGTTGCGCGCCGGGCCGGGCAGCTCGATCTCCACGGAGCCCCCCCTGCACAGCGGCTGGTCGTACTGGGAGATCTGGTAGTTCTTCGGCGAGTCCGGGTAGAAATAGTTCTTCCGGTCCCACTTGCAGACGGGCGCGATGTCGCACCCGAGCAGGAGGCCCGCCTTGACGATCTTGTCCAGGGCCTCCTTGTTCATAACCGGGAGCGTCCCCGGCAGCGCGAGGACGACCGGGTCGGTGAGGGTGTTCTCGGGGAGGCCGTAGCCCGCCGCCACCCGCGTGAACATCTTGGAGCGGGTCTTGAGCTGCACGTGCACCTCCAGGCCTATGACCGCCTCGTAGCTCATAGGCTGGGGCGCCGCATGCGCCATTCGGTGCGCTGCTCGTAGGCGCGCGCCACGGCCAGCAGCTCCGTCTCCTTGAAGGGCTGGCCGATCACCTGGAGGCCGATCGGCAGCCCGCCGCGGGTGAAGCCGCACGGGATGCTGATCCCCGGGAGCCCCGCGAGGTTGACCCCTATCGTGTAGATGTCGTTCAGGTACATCGCGAGCGGGTCCGCCTTCTCGCCCTTCCTGAAGGCCGGCGTCGGCGACGTCGGGGTCACGATGGCGTCGACCTCCCCGTAGGCCCTCAGGAAGTCGCCGCGGATCAGCGTGCGCACCTTCTGGGCGCGCAGGTAGTAGGCGTCGTAGTAGCCGCTCGAGAGCACGTAGGTCCCGAGGATGATCCTGCGCTTGACCTCCGCGCCGAACCCCTCGGCGCGCGACTTGAAGTAGATGTCGACGGCGTCCCTGGCGTCCTTCGAGCGGTGCCCGTAGCGGACCCCGTCGAACCGGGCGAGGTTCGAGGAGCACTCCGCCGTCGCGACGATGTAGTAGGCCGCGATCGCGTACTTCGTGTGCGGCAGGGACACCTCGCGGATCTCGCAGCCGAGCTTGCGGTACTCGTCGATCGCCGCCTGCACAGCGCCGCCGACCTCGGGATCGAGCCCCTCCCCGAAGTACTCCTTCGGGATCCCGATCTTCCACCGGCGCCCGGACTTCGCCAGTTCGGCGACCCCGCGCCCGTAGTCGGGCACGTCCTGCCTGAGCGAGGTGGAGTCCCTGGGATCATGGCCCGCGATGGCGCCGAGCACGGCCGCGGCGTCGTCCACGGTGCGCGCGAAGGGCCCGATCTGGTCGAGCGACGAGGCGAACGCGATGAGCCCGTAGCGGGAGACCCTCCCGTAGGACGGCTTCAGGCCCACGACGTTGCAGAGCGCCGCCGGCTGGCGGATCGACCCTCCGGTGTCCGAGCCGAGGGCCGCCACCGCCTCGCCCGCGGCCACGGCCGCCGCGCTTCCCCCGGAGGAGCCCCCGGGGACCCGCTCCAGGTCCCAGGGATTGGAGGTCGTCGCGAACGCCGAGTTCTCGGTGGAGGAGCCCATGGCGAACTCGTCCAGGTTGAGGCGGCCCCAGCAGATGGCCCCGGCGGCCTTCAGCCTGAGGGTCACGGTGGCGTCGTATGGCGAGACGAAGCCCTCGAGGATCCGGCTCGAGGCGGTCAGCGGCTGGCCCGCCACGGAGATCACGTCCTTCATGCCGACCGGGATGCCCTCGAGCGGGCCCGCAGAGGCCCCGGCCTTGGCGCGCCGGGCGTCCGAGGCGCGCGCCTGGGAGAGGGCGTCCTCCTCGTCAAAGGAGTTGAAGGCGCGGATGCGCCCGTCGACCGCCTTCGTCCGGGCGATGACGGCCCGCATGAGCTCGACCGACGAGAGCGCGCCCCGGCCCAGGAGCCCGGAAAGCTCGGAGATCGTGGAGTTGAACAGTTCCTCGGGCACGGCGCCGGCCGGGTTATTCGACCACCTTGGGCACGACGAACATGTTGTGCCTCTTCTCGGGGGCGTTGCGAAGGGCCTCCTCGACCGGCAGGCCCGGCTCCGGGACGTCGTCCGCCCAGACGTTCACCACGGGAAAGGCGTGCGCGGTCGGCTCGACGCCGTCGACGTTGACCTCGTTGAGCAGCGCGATGTACGCCAGCACGTCGCCCAGCTGCCTGCCGAAACGCTCCTTCTCCTCGGCCGTCAGGTCGATCCGCGCGAGGTTCGCGACATGGTCCAGCTTGAGGTCTGTCGGCTTGGGCACGGCGGGTGTCACTTCCTGACCTGGTAGGGAGTCGTCCTCGCAACCTCGTCCTGGATCCTCTGCAGGGCGCCGTTCACCTCGTCATCGGTCAACGTCCGCGTCGGGGACCTGAACACGAGCGAGAACGCGAGGCTCTTCTTGCCCTCCGCGAGCCCCTTGCCCTCGTAGACGTCGAAGACGGCGACGTCCTCCACGCCGAACGAAGCCCCCGCCGCCGCGGCGGCAATCCGGGCCACCTCGCCGCGCACGTCGCCGGCCCGCGCCGACCTGTCCACGACGAGCGCGATGTCCCTGAGGGCCGCCGGGTAGAGGCTGAAGTCGCGGAAACGGAGGCGGGCCGCCGGGGCCGCGAGGCGCTCGGGAAGGATCGTGAAGGTGCCGGCGAGAACGTTGCCCTCGATCCCGCGGGCGCGAAGCATCGCGAGGTTCACGAGCCCGAGGCGGGCCACCCACCCCTGCTCCAGCGAGCCCACGCCGGCGGACTGCCCTTCCTGCCATCCGTTGCCGGGACCGGTCACCGGCTCCATCTGCGCGCCCTCGAGGTCCACGCCCGCGGCGGCGGCGATCGCGCCCAGGTGGTGCTTCACCGAGTAGAAGTCCGCGGGCTCGCGCCGCCTCCAGTGGCGGGCGGCGTCCTGCGCGATGACGAACGCCGCGGAGGCGCCCTCGTTGTTGCGGCCGTTGTGCTCGACGAAGACCCTGCCGACCTCGAACAGGCGCATGCTCTGCGTTCCGCGCGACTGGTTGAGAAGGACCGAGTCGAGCAGGCCCATGACGAGCGTCGGCCGAAGGTGCGACTGGTCCTCCACGAAGGGATTGGCAAGGGCGAGCTCCGCCGCGGCGGTCTGCGACACCCAGGTCGTCAGCTCGACCGCCGGCCGCAGGGTCAGGTTCACGCACTCGTTGAAGTCGTGTCCCACGAGGTAGGCCGCGGCCCTCCGGTTGAAGGCCACGACGGGATCGTCCTCGGTGGCGAGGCCGGTCGAGGTGACGCGCGCCCCTGGGATCCGCTCCGTCCCGTGGATCCGCAGGATCTCCTCGACCAGGTCGATCGGCCGGTCGAGGTCGTCGCGCCAGCTCGGGATCGACACGGTCCAGCGCGCGCCGCCGTCCGCGTCGGCGGCCTCGTGCGCCACGTTGAGCTCCAGCGACTCGAGCGCGGCCCTCATCTCGGGGGCGGGGATGTCAAAGCCCAGGCGCTCGCGCACGAATCCCGAGGTCACAACGATCTCGCGCTTCCACGGGACGTCCCCGCCGGCCACGCATATCGGGGCGACGACCGAGCCCCCCGCCGTCTCGACCATGAGGTCGACCGCGCGCCGGGCCGCCTCCACCGCCGAATGGGGATCGACCCCCCGCTCGTAGCGGTACGAGGAGTCCGACGAGAGGCCGAGCGACCTGGACGTCCACCGGACCGAGGCCGGCCTGAAGATCGCGCACTCGAGGACGATCGACGTCGTCGACTCGTCCACGCCGGAGTTCTCGCCCCCCATGACGCCCGCCACGACCAGCGCCTTCGCCGTGTCGGCGATCACGAGCGTGCGCTCGGATAGGGTCCGCTCCCTGCCGTCGAGCGTCGTGATCCTCTCGCCCTCGCGGGCCCTTCGCACCACGAGACGGCCTCCCGCGATCTTCCGGGCGTCGAACGCATGGAGCGGCTGCCCGTACTCGAGCATCACGTAGTTGCCGACGTCGACGACGTTGTTGATGGGGCGCAGCCCCACGGCCCTCAGGCGCTCCTGCATCCACGCGGGGCTCGGGCCGACGCGCACGCCCGTCACCACGTGCGCCGTGTAGAGGGGGCAGTCCTCCGGGCAGTCGACCTGGACCGCCTCGAACAGGGCGCTCCGGCTGGACTCGTCCACCTCGCCGCGGAATTTTTCGCGGGGGTACGCGAGGTCCTTCCTGAACCACGCCGCCAGCTCGCGCGCGATCCCGATGTGCGAGAGGCAGTCCGGGCGGTTCGGGGTCACCTCGATGTCGAAGACCGTGTCCCCCGGGGGCAGCACCTCGTTGATCGGGGCGCCGAGCGCCGGGCTGCCCGCGAGGATCAGGAGCCCGCCCTGGTCCTCGCCGGTTCCGAGCTCACGGGCCGAGCAGAGCATCCCGTCGGAGAGCTCCCCGCGTATCTTGGACTGCTTGATCCTGAAGTCGCCGGGGAGCACCGCGCCGGGCAGCGCCACGGGGACCCGGTCCCCCACCTTGTAGTTCTGCGCGCCGCAGACGATCGTGCGGACGCCGCCGGCCGGGCCGATGTCCACCCGGCAGACGGAGAGCTTGTCGGCGTTCGGGTGCCGGTCGCGGGAGAGCACCTCGCCGACCACCACGTGCTCGAGCCTCGGCGCGCCGGTGGCGGCCACGTGCTCGACCTCGAAGCCGAGGAAGGTGACGGCGCGCGTGATCTCGGGCACCGTCGCGTCCAGCGCGACATAGTCCCTGATCCAGTTGAGCGAGATCTTCATCGGGTTGCCTCCGCCGGGTCAGCCCCCCCCGGTGAACTGCCTCAGGAGCCTGAGGTCGTTCTGGTAGAACACGCGGATGTCGTCGATTCCGTAGAGGGTCATCGCCAGGCGCTCGATTCCCATGCCGAAGGCGTAGCCGGTCCACACCTCGGGATCGTAGCCGACGGCCTTGAAGACCTCCGGGTCCACGATCCCGCACCCGCCGATCTCGATCCACTCCTTGTTCACCTTCGGGAGGTGCTTGGCCGACAGGTCGACCTCGAAGCTCGGCTCCGTGTACCCGAAGTAATGGGGCCGGAAGCGGGTCTTGGTGCCGGGGCCGAGCAGGGCCTCGAACAGGTAGTCGAGGAGGGCCTTCAGGTCGCGGACCGTCACGTTCCGGTCCACGCAGAGGCACTCGATCTGGTGGAAATTGGCGCTGTGCGACGCGTCGGTCGTGTCGCGCCGGTACACCCGGCCCGGGGAGACGATCCGGATCGGGGGCGGGCCCTTGAGCATGGTGCGCACCTGCACCGAGGACGTGTGGGTGCGCAGGAGGTAGCGCTCGCCCGGCCTGCGCATCGAGACGTTCTCGAAGCGGGCCGCCGTCGGGAAATAGAACGTGTCCTGGGCGTCCCGCGCCGGGTGGTCGGGGGGCGTGTTGAGGGCGTCAAAGCAGTAGAACTCCGTCTCGACCTCGGGGCCGTCGGCGACCGTGAACCCGACCTTGCGGAGGATCCGGCAGACCTCCTCGCTCACGAGCGTCAGCGGGTGGTAGGTCCCGGGGCCCGGGTCGGGCGACGGGAGCGTCGGGTCGACCGGGGGGCCCAGCCGGGCGGAGAGCTCGGAGTCCTCGATGGCGCGCAGCCTCGAGTCCAGCAGCGCCTGCAGGCGCGCCTTCGACTCGTTCACGAGCTTGCCCACCGAGGGCCGAAGCTCCTTCGCGACCGACCCCATCTGCTTCATGATCGCCGTGAACTCCCCGTTGG
>CAYVKH010000110.1:0-8219 GCA_964451965.1 uncultured Opitutaceae bacterium | reverse complement strand
CGATGGGCGTCACCGAGCCCCTGATCCGCGCCATCGGCAACAACCGGATCGAGGTGCAGCTGCCCGGGATCAACACCAAGGACAACCCCGACGTCCTGGACGAGGTGAAGAAGCCGGCGAGGCTCGACATCAGGATGGTCTATCCCTTCTCGACCCCGGAGACGGCCCGCCCGGGCGAGGTCCCGCCGGGCTACGAGGTCAAGACCTACGACCACGAGCATCCGGACGGCTCCGAGACCGCGGAGGAGTACTTCATCAAGCGCATCCCCGAGATGACCGGCGAGATGATCTCGTACTCGACGGTCCAGCATGACTCCTATGGCAAGCCCCTGATAGCCATGCGCTTCACCGGGCCCGGAAGGAAGCGCTTCGCCGAGGTCACCCGGGACATCGCCGAGGGCGGCCAGAAGTCCGGCCACCTGGGCGAGCTCGCGGTCGTCCTCGACGGGACCGTCTACTCGGTCGCGACCGTCAAGGAGGAGATCGACAGCGACAGCGCCGAGATCACCGGCTACTTCACCGAGCGCGAGGCCTTCAACCTCGCGAACGTCCTGAACAACCCCCTCGACCTCCCGCTCGTGGTGAAGACCCAGTTCGAGGTCGGCCCGTCGCTTGCCGAGGACGCCATCTCAAGCGGCATCAGGGCCTCGCTGATCGCGCTCAGCCTCGTGGCGGCCTTCATGGTCACCTTCTACACCACGGGCGGGCTGGTCGCCGTCGGCACCCTGGCCGTCAACCTGGTCATCATCCTCGGCGTCATGGCCAACATCGGGGCGACCATGACGCTCCCGGGCCTGGCCGGCATCGTCCTCACGGTCGGCATGGCCGTCGACGCGAACATCCTGATCTTCGAGCGCATGCGCGAGGAGATCGCCGTCGGCAAGTCCCTCTCGAACTCCAACCAGGCCGGCTACATGAAGGCGCTGATGACCATCATCGACGCGCACATCGTGCAGCTGATCATCTGCGCGATCATGATCTGGCTGGGGACCGGCCCCATCCGCGGGTTCGGCGTGACGCTCGCGATCGGCGTCCTCTCGACGATGTTCTCGGTCCTGATCACGGCCCACCTGATCATGGAGCTCCTGATCGACTCGGGGTGGGTGAAGAAGATCACGATGCGCCACCTGCTAAAATCGATCCACGTGGACTTCGTGAAGTACGGCGTCCCGGCCTTCGCGGGCTCGTGGATGATCGTCCTCCTCGGGCTCGGGGTCGTCTTCTACCAGGGAAGCCGGATCTTCGGGATCGACTTCTCGGGCGGCGACGTGGTCACGATGCAGTACAAGGAGCGCCTCGACGTGGCCAAGATCCGCCAGGTGTCCGATTCCACAAGGATCGGGGAGATCAACATCGCCTATGAAAGCGGGCTCGGCGGCGGCGGCGAGCAGCTCAAGGTCGAGACGCCCGAGGGCAAGTCCCAGGTGCTCCTGGAGGCGCTCCAGAAGGCCTATCCGGCCGCGGGCTTCGTCAAGGTGGGCGAGGAGCACGTCGGGGCGTCCATCGGGCGCGAGATCATGCTGAACGCCGCGCTCGCCGTGGGCGTCTCCATGCTGACCATCCTCCTCTACATCGCCTTCCGCTTCGAGTTCGGGTTCGGCGTCGGGGCGATGGTGTCCACGCTCCACGACATCCTGATGACGATCGGCATCTTCGTCCTCACCGGCCACAAGTTCTCGGCGCCCATGGTGGCGGCGATCCTGTGCATCGCCGGCTACTCGATCAACGAGACCGTCGTCGTGTTCGACCGCATACGCGAGGAGCTCAAGCTCAACCCGACCGGCTCGCTTCGCGACATCGTCAACAGCGCGATCAACAAGGTCTTCGCGCGCACGATCATGACGTCGTCGACCACGTTCCTCGCGGCGCTCTCCCTCTTCATATTCGGAAGCGGCGTCCTGCACGACATCTCGTTCACCTTCCTGGTGGGCATCGTCACGAGCACGTTCTCCGCGATCTTCGTCGCCTCGCAGGTCTTCTACTGGTGGCACAAGGGCGACAGGAAGCACGTGGAGGCCCACTCGGACGTGGCGCCGAAGTACGAGTGGACGGGCTCCAGCAAGGCGTCGCGTTAAATGTGTATCCGGGGAGATGCTCTGGATCCACACGCCCATCCCGGCCGCTGAGGTCGAGGAACTGAGCAAGCGCGCGGGCGTGGGCCCCGTCCTTGCCGAGCTCCTTTTGCGGGTGGGGCACCGCGATCCTGCTCTCGCCGCGGAATTCCTGCGCGCGGACCTCTCCCGGTTGGAGGACCCTTTTCTCGTCGGCAACGTGGTCCAGGCCGTCGCGCGGCTGAAGGCGGCGATAGCGGCCCGCGAGAAGATCACCGTCCTCGGGGACTACGACGTGGACGGGGTCAGCAGCACGGCGCTCCTGGTGCTCGTCCTGCGCCGCTTCGGCCTCGACCCGGCGTTCGTCGTCCCGCGCCGCTCCGAGGACGGCTACGGGCTGTCCCGCAGCGCCATCGACCGGGCGCTCGAGGCCGGCAAACCCGGCCTCTTCATCGCCCTCGACTGCGGCACGAACTCGCACGACGAGGTGGACTACCTGATCGGGCAGGGGATCGACGTCCTCGTCGTCGACCACCACAGGTCCAAGGACCGCACGCTCGAGCGGGGCCTCCTCATAAATCCCCATGTCCAGGGGATCGCGGGCGAGCCCGCTCAGCCGGCCTGGCAGCACCTGTGCACCGTGGGGCTCGTCTTCAAGCTCCTGCACGGGCTCCTGAAGCAGCTGCGCTCCGAGAACCACCCGGTCGCGGCGCGCATCAGGCTCCGGGACCACCTGGACCTGGTGGCCATGGGCACGATCGCCGACCTGGTCCCCCTCCTCGGGGAGAACCGCATCCTGGCGAAGAACGGGCTCCGGATTCTCCAGGAGACGACGCGCCCCGGGCTGCGGGCGCTCATGGAGGTCTCCGGGATCTCGAGCGCGCAGATGCTCCAGCCGGTCGACATCTCCTTCCGGCTCGGGCCCCGGATCAACGCGTCCGGCCGCCTGGCCGACGCGGCCCTCTCGGTCGAGCTCCTGCTGAGCGAGGACGCAAAGTTCTCGCGGGAGACCGCGCAGCAGCTGGACGCCTTCAACCGGGAGCGCCAGGACATCGAGCGCAAGATCACGGAGGAGGCCGAGACGATGATCGAGGAGCTCTACCTGGGGGACGCCGGGATCGTCCTCTTCAGCGAGGCGTGGCACCCCGGGGTCGTGGGGATCGTGGCGGGGCGCGTCAGCAGGCACTACAACCGCCCGTGCATCGTCCTTGGAAACGAGGGGGACATGGCCAAGGGCTCCGGCCGGAGCGTGGACGGGGTCAGCCTCGTGGACATCCTCTCCAGGTGCCCCGAGGGGCTCACCAGCTGGGGGGGCCATCCCATGGCGGTCGGCATCTCGCTGCCCAAGGCCGAGCTGGCGGGGTTCAGGGAGAGGTTCACGGCGGCGGTCAGGGAGCACCTGGGGGCCTCCATCGCGGAGGCACGGCTCACGATCTCGGCGTGGCTCACTCCGGACCAGATCACCGAGCACCTCATGGACGAGCTCGACACGCTCCACCCCTACGGCCAGGGAAACCCCGAGCCGGTCTTCGGGCTGCGCGGGGTGTCCCTGCGCCGGCGCCCCGAGGTGTTCAAGGTCCGGCATTTTCGGTTCTGCCTCGAGGACTCGCGAGGGCGCGCGATGAGCGGCGTCGCGTGGAAGATGGCGGATCGGGTCCCGCCGGTCGGCGTCCCGCTCGACCTCGCGGTGGAGCTCAACTGGAACTACTTCAACGACAGGAAGCTCCTGCAGATAGAGCTCATAGACTGGCGCAAGGCGTCCTGAGCGCCCGCTCAGGAACCCGGTTTCGGCGATAGGGTCCGCGGGGCGGCGCACCTGAGCCGCGCCTTTGGGCTGGCAAGGTATGGCCTTCATGGGCATAGACGTGCGCAAGTCATGTCAGAGGACACTTCCACGACGGGCGTCAGGGCCGTCTTCCTGAGCTATTCCCGCGAGGACACCGAGGCGGCGCGCAGGATCGCGGATGCGCTCCGGGCGTTCGGGCTGATGGTCTGGTTTGACCAGAACGAGCTGCGGGGCGGCGACTCGTGGGACGCGAAGATCAAGAAGCAGATCCGGGAGTGCGCGCTCTTCCTGCCGATAATCTCGGCGCACACGCAGTCGAGGGTGGAGGGCTATTTCCGACGCGAGTGGAAGCTCGGGGTCGAGCGCACGCACGACATGGCCGGCGGGGTGGCCTTCATCACACCGGTCGTGATCGACGACACCCTGGAGTCGGCAGCGCTGGTGCCAGAAGAGTTCATGCGCTACCAGTGGACCCGGCTGCCGCACGGCGTGCCCTCACCCGAGTTCGTGGGCCAGGTGAAGAGGCTGATCGAGGCGCCGCACCAGGCCGCGCCGGCGCCGGTCCCTGCACGCCCAGCGCCCGCCGCCAAGGCCGTCCCGCATGAGGCGTCGCCCAAGAAGCCCGTGCCCGGGTGGGTTTGGGGAGCCGTGGGGGCTGTCGTTGTCGGGATAGGGGCGGCCCTTTTCACGACGCTCAAGCAGGAGAAGCCCGCGGCGGCCCCCCAGCCGGCCGCGGAGTCGACGCCAGGGGCGAGCGCGCCCGCGCCAAGCGCCAAGTCGATCGCCGTCCTGCCGTTCGACAACATGAGCGAGGAGAAGGACGCGAGCGCCTTCTTCGCCGACGGCATGCAGGAGGACATCCTCACAAACCTGTCGTTCATCCACGACCTGCGCGTCGTCTCGCGCACGTCGGTCATGCAGTACCGCAACACGACGAAGCCCATCCGCCAGATCGCCAAGGAGCTCGGCGTCACCTACGTCCTCGAGGGCAGCGTCCGGCGGGCGGGCAGCAAGGTCCGCGTCACGGGCCAGCTGATCCACGCCGCCACCGACGAGCACGTCTGGGCGAAGGCCTTCGACCGGGACATCACCGACGTCTTCGCGATCCAGGCCGAGCTCTCGCAGGCCATAGCGGGCGCGCTGCAGGCGGCGATCTCCCCCGCGGAGCAGACGCTCCTCGATCGAAAGCCGACCAGCAACCCCGCCGCGTACGACCTCTACCTCAAGGCCCGCTCGGCCTATGAGGGGAACAGCGGCGACCTCTCGCTCCAGGAGAAATGGCTCGTCGAGGCCGTGCAGCTCGACCCGTCGTTCGCGCAGGCCTGGGCGCTCCTCGGCGCGCTCCATTCCGGCGCGCGTTTCAACGAGATCGACGGGTCGGCGGAGCGGCTGGAGAAGGCCAAGGCCGCGATAGAGACCGCCGTCAGGCTGGCCCCGGACGATCCCGTCGTGATCGAGATGCAGGGCGACTACTACTACTACGGCTACCGCGACTACGCGTCCGCCGCCGCGCAGTACCGCCGCCTTCAGGGCGTCCGGCCCAACTCGCCCGAGGCGTTCGGCTCCCTGGGGCTCATCTACCGCAGGCAGGGGAGGTGGGCGGACTGTGTGGCAAACCTGCGCAAGTCGATTGAGCTCGACCCCCAGAACCTGCGCTACCGCACCACGCTCGCGGCGCAGCTCATGACCATGCGCCACTATGACGAGGCCCTGGCCGAGATGAAGCGGGTCGTGGAGATAGCCCACGGCGACGTGCTCATCTGGAAATATTACACGATCGGCATACCCTACCTGGCCCGCGGCTCGACGGACGAGGGCAACGCGTTCTTCGCGGGCGTTGCGGCGGCGAAAAAGGAGGATCCCGAGGAGATCGACATCCACAAGGTCTGGGCGCGCCTGAGCGGTGACTTCGCCCTGGCCGTCCGGCTGGACGAGCAGCAGCCTTATTTTGACGGAAACGGCAACCCGCGCTGGGGCCAGGACTTTCAGTTGGCGGCCGACCGCCTGGGAAGCGGCGACACTTCCGGCGGCCGCGCGCGGCTGGAGAAGGTCCTGCCGGAACTGAAGGCGCAGCTCCTGAAGGAGCCGTCCAACTCCTCGCTCTGGCTCGCCACGGGATTCACGGAGGCGGTCCTCGGCGACCGGGAGGGTGCCCTGGCGGCGGCGGCCAAGGCCACGGAACTCGTACCCGAGTCGAAGGACGCCGTCGACGGGCCGCAAAAGGCCGTCGCCCGCGCCCAGATCCTCGCATGGGTAGGCGAGAAGGACAAGGCGCTCTTGGAACTGGGGCGACTCCTACGCGTTCCCTATGGCGCAAACGTCCACAATGAGCTCCATGACCCCGGCTGGATGCCCCTGCGTGACGACCCCAGGTTCAAGGCGCTCCTGGACGACCCGAGGAACAACGAGCCGCTGTTCTGATCTGGCGGCCGCACTAGTGCGATTCCGAGAAGCTCGTGATCGAGTGCCACTCGAGGACCTCCTGGAGCAGCGCCCGCTCGGTCCGCAGGACGAGGCGCTCCAGGCTGTTCCACGTCTGGCAGAAGGTGATCTGCCTGCGGCTGTCCTCCAGCATGGCGCACATCTCGCGGTAGCGGGCGACGCGCCTCTGCAGGTCGTTGATCGAGATCATGGAGATGAACGAGGCCGCGACGACCGGCAGGGCGATCGGCACGAAATAGAAGAAGGTGCTCCGGGTCCATTCGGGCACCTCCACGTGGAGCGTGTGCGCCACGGCGTAGGCCGCGGCGCATGTGAGGGCCAGGATGGTCGCGATCCAGAATCCGACCTTAAGCCGGTGAAACTGCGGGAGCGCGCGGCCCTCCTGCCTGCGGTAATAGGCAAGCTGGTCGTCGATGCGCATTTCCAGGTAGATCCGCTTGAACTCCTCTATCGGCACCTGCCGGGAGGCCGAGGAGCGGCTGTGAAGGACGTGGAGCGAGCGCGTGAGCCCCCGCACTCCGGGAAGGTCCAGCTCCTCGAAAAGCGGCGCGGCGCGCGGCAGGCCCCAGGTTGCCAGGGCCGAGCGGCAGAACTCAGCCGCCAGCCGGCAGCGCACCCAGCTGTCGTGGGAGTGCGCGTGGCGCCTAAGGACGATCGCCACGCCAAGGGCCGCGGCGAGGCATGCCAGCTTCGCCCAGGGAACGGCCATGTAATGCAGGCCGTAGGCCAGGGCCGCGGCTGCAATCAGGGTCGCGGCAACGTGCAGGAGCACGGTCGAGGCGATCAGCCTCCGGAACTGCGGCGCGCCCCTGCTCGCGGCATGGTCGCACTTCTTCTGAAAGTTGAAAATGGTGTCGGGCGCCCTGAAGGGATTGCCTGCCCCGGAGGCCGCCGCCTCGGGCAGCCGGTTCAGATTGGCCACGCTGACGTCGTCGCGCTCGAGCCTGGTCCAGTTCTCCCTGCGCATTTCGCAGGTCGCCGCATCGACGATCAAAATCGGCTTGCCGATCGACTTCGCGTACTCGATCACTTCCGCGGTGCCGCCCCTTCCGCGGGCGGGGTCGCCGTCCCACACCGCGAGGAGCAGGTCGGATCCGTTGACGGTCTCCATGCCGCAATCGAGGTAGGCGTCGTCGCGCGAGCCGTTCTCGGTGATGATGCGCACGTTCTCGGCCTGCTCCAGGGTCTTCTCGACCACCTGCCATTCGGTTTCTGAAAAATCGCGGGCGAATTCCGCGCGCGGCAGGGGCAGGATGGCGTACCACGAGAGGCCCATCAATCGAGCCTGCTCGACGAACAGCTGGTCTCCGCCCGTCGCGACGGAGGAAAGGGCAACCCACTCACCCTTCGTTTCCTTCCGAAGCGACTCGAGCGCCTTGGTCACCGCGGAGGCTACCGCGCCGGCATTGTCCAGCTGCCTGTGCCCGGAGAATCCCACCACATGAAAAAGGGGTAGTTCGGAACCGGCGGACATCCCCATGAAGCGTTGCCGGCCCCTCCGGCTTTGCCAAGCCTCTTGGCGGCGGCGCCGTTGCGTTAATTCCTGGATGCGCAGGCGGCCCCAAGGTCGACCTTCGCTCCTTGCGCCAGTGAATGTGGCCGCCCGCGGTGCATTGGGATCCTATCACTAGGGCGCCGCTGCCTACTTCGCGCTTGCGCTTGAGGCGGCTAGCCTGCTTTTTCTCCACTTGCTATACGCACCCGTAGCTCAATTGGATAGAGCATCTGACTACGGATCAGAAGGTTAGGGGTTCGACTCCCTTCGGGTGCGCCACTTGACGCGTGTTCGTTTTCAAGGCTTCAATCCGGCCGAAATGAATCGGGCTTCCCCCGGGCGACTCGCGGACCGCTGAGAATAGGGCGCGGGAGCGCGCGTTGGCCCCAGGGACTACACCGCGCAGATGGTCGACCCGAGTTGGCTCGCATACCCAAAGGTTCCG
>CAYVKH010000109.1:0-8242 GCA_964451965.1 uncultured Opitutaceae bacterium | reverse complement strand
GATGGACGGGACTCGAACCCGCGACCTTCTGCGTGACAGGCAGACGCTCTAACCAACTGAGCTACCACCCCGTAATAGGAAAGAACGGTCATTTTCCGGAGGACATTAGAATCGGTCAAGAGGTAATTCCGTCGCTTGGTTCCATATTCGGTTCCATCGAGCGTTCATAGGCAGCCAATCCGCGCGGAAAGGTCACATTACCCTTCAAACGCCGAAACGACGCCGGTCCAGGCCCGCCCATGCGGGCATCCAAATCCAACCGGGAAAGGCGGTTGGGATATTCCCGCTTGCACACGTTGGCCGGAATGAGCGCAGGTTCTCAAACGCGCGCCGATGTCTGCCTCGGTCAATTCGCCGGGAGGCATCAGAACGTGTCGCCAGTCGGCGGACTCGACCCTCCAGACTGCAGGCATGCCGTTCAGGGTTCTTCGGGCGGATGAATCAGCCGGTCGACGGCGCGCAGAAGCTCCTCCGCCGTGAAGGGTTTCGGGAGGAATGCTGGCTCCGTCTCCTCGGACGCCGAGATATCGGTGCCCTTGGCCTCGCTTCGCGGGATGCCGCTCATGTGCAGGATCCTCGTGCCGGGGCGGCGCTGCAGGAGAGCGCGGGTCAGCTCGGCGCCTCCGACCTTCGGCATGTCAAAATCGGTGACGACAAGGGAGATCTCACCCGAATGGGCTGCGAACAGTTCAATCCCCTCCTTGCCGTCGGCGCAGCTCATGACGCGATAGCCGCGCCTCTCGAGGATGCGTGAGACCGTTTCGCGGACGGGACCCTCATCGTCCACGACAAGAATCAGTTCCCCGTGGCCCTCGGGAATCTCGAACGGCGAGGCGCTGCTGGCCCGCGTCGGCTCGCTGTCGGCGGCCGGCAGGTAGACCCGAAACGTGGTGCCCTGGCCGACCCTAGTGTTCAGCTCGACGAAGCCGTGGTGGCTTATGACGATTCCGCGCACCGTTGAGAGCCCCAGCCCCGTGCCCTTGCGCACCCCCTTGGTCGTGAAGAATGGCGTCCAGATTCGATCCAGCACTTCGGCGGGTATCCCTGTGCCGGTGTCGGTGACCTCGAGCAGGACCCACGCCCCAGGAATGCCTCCGGGTATCGCGCCGGCCTCCTCGGCGCCCAGCCGGAGGTTCCTCGCCTCGACGCGCAGCGTGCCGCCCTGGGGCATCGCGTCGCGCGCGTTCACGCACAGGTTGAGCAGCACCTGGTGGATCTGCGTCGCGTCGCCCATAACCGACCAGAGGTCTGCCGAGATGTTGTGCTCAAGCTGAATGGACTTGGAAAATGTCTCCTCAATGACGCCGATGATATCCCGGGCCACGTGCTTCAGCTGTGTGGGCCGGAACTCGCCCGTGGTGCTTTGCGCGAACCCGAGGATCTGCTTCACGAGGCGGGCGCCGCGCTCCGCGCTGCGCGCGAGCGTGTCGAGGATCCGGAGGTCTTGCTGCGTCTTCAGGCTCGGTCGCAGCAGCGGCGCCGCAATTATGATCGGAGCCAGCATGTTGTTCAGATCGTGCGCTATGCCCGCTGCGAGCATGCCGATGCTCTCGAGCCGCTGCATATGGAACAGCTTCTCCTCGAGCTCCTTCTTCTCCGTTATGTCGACAAGGAAGTTGAGACGGGCGCGTGGCCGGCCAGCCTCGTCACGGACCAGCGTCACGCGGCTGCTTATGACGATCTTGCGTCCGTCGCGCGTGCGCGCCCGCAGGTCGCCGCTCCAAAACCCGTCCCTCTCAACCGCCATGCGCAGCCTGGACGTGACGCCTGGGTCCTCGATTCCGAGCACGTCCTCGGGCCGGCGCCCCAGCGCCTCGTCCTCCGGCACGCCGAAGATCCTCGCGGCCCCACCGCTCCAGAGGGAGATCTTGTCGTCGAGGCCCACGATCAAAATGCCGTCGTGCGAGTTGTAGAGGATCTCATTCTGCTCGCGGAGCTGACGCTCGGCGCGCTTGCGGGCCGTGACGTCGCGGAAACTCCATACCCGGCCCACGCACTGTCCGCCCACCTTCTGGGGCTGCGAGAAGCGCTCGAGAATCCGCCCGTCCTTGAATTCCACTACTTCAAAGGACATGGACTCGGGCTGCGCATACAATCCCCTTACCCGGGCCATGAAGGCCTCGGCGTCCTTCAGCTGGTCGAGGACAAACGCCAGCATCCTGCTGTCATCGCGGGATTCGAGGATCTCCTTCGGGATGCGCCATATCTCGGCAAACTTCTGGTTGAACTGCACCACCTCGGCCCTGCCGTTTACGACGAGGATGCCGTCCGCAGTTGACTCCAGCGTAGCCTCGAGAAGGGAAAGCGAGCCGGCCATGGCCCTTTCTGCCCGCTTGCGCTCGGTTATGTCGCGGCCGATGCTCTGCATCTCATAGCGGCCATCGCCGAGCTCGTTGGGGAAGCCCTTGAGCTCGATGTCCCGGTAGTCGCCCCTCGACGTTCGCACCCTCAGTTCGGTTCCCGGCCCCCTCTTTCCGCCGATCACGTCCTTGAACAGCTCGGCGGCGCGGGGCTGGTCTTCAGCGTGGACAATCGCCTGGAACGGCTTTCCGAGCCATTCTGCCGGCGGCCAGCCGGTTATCGTCTCGAAGGCGTTGTTTAGGGTCGTAAAGATGCCATTCGCGTCGATCGAGAAGACGCAGTCTGTCGCGCGCTCGAAGAGCAGACGGAAACGCTCCTCGCTCATTCGCAGCGCCTCCTCCGCCTCCATCCGCTTGGTTACGTTCTGCTTGATCGCGATGAAGTGGCTGATCTCGCCGTCGGCGCCGCGCACCGGCGTGATGGTCTGCTCCTCCTGATAGTCGCTTCCGTCCTTTCGGCGGTTCACCAGATGGCCGTGCCAAGTCCGCCCCGAAAGAATCGTCTCCCACATGCGCTCGTAAACGATGCCCTCCTGTTTTCCCGACTTCACCAGGTCGCGCGGGTTCCTGCCCCGGGCCTCCTCCAGCGTGTAACCCGTGAGGTCGGTGAACGAGGGATTCACCCAGACGATCATGCCCTCGCTGTCGGTGATGACGACGGCGTCGGCCGTCGCGGCGAGGGCCGCGCTCTGCAAGCGCAGGAGGGTTGCCTCAGTTCGCTGGTCACCAGCGTCTTGGGATACTTTCCTCCTGGCTGGGGTTTCGGACATATATTAAGCCGGAGGTGGTACGCCTCCGGCCAACGGATTAGGCTGCGTATAATTGTAATCAATTGGCAATTTCATTTCGCCTCCTTGCGAGCATTCCGGCGCCCCTTCCTAGCGAGGAGACCCTGTTGAACTCATCGTAGAATGCATCTGCGCGGGCGTAACTCACTTGCCTGCCGGGACGCTGGTCCTCGCCTCGGCCTTGGCTGTCGGTCTGCCGGATCTTTCGATTAATTAGCAATGATTATGGCCAACCGGCCTCTTATCCTTGGATTCCAAGGCTCAGAGAAATTGTTTGTCCGCGCGTTTCGCCGGCGCATATTGGCGCCCGGATGCATCCGATCGATACAGCTTCTGCCCGGCCCGATGGGATCCCGGTAGGCGTTTCTCCGGGCACTCGCCGGGCTCTTGAGCCGTCGTCGGCGCCAGCGGCTGCAAAGATGGGGGTTGGAACGGTCGTATTGCGTGGCAGGGGATTGTCGTATCGTGTTAGCGGGTGGTAAGAAGCGGTGGTAGCTCAGCTGGATAGAGCAACGGTTTTCTAAATCGTCGGTCGCGAGTTCGAGTCTCGCCCACCGCGCCATGCATCCTCACCTGCCCTTGTGGGCCCACACGTCGTGCCAGAGCGCGGCCTCGCCCGGAATCCCGTGCCTTCTCAGGCGGGCTTCGATCTCCTCCGGCGAGGGCTCGTCGACAACGTGCCTTGGATCGCCGGGAAGTTCCGGCATCACCTTCCTAGCGAGCGCCCAGCTTGCCCATGCCCTCCACCTGCGTTGGTCGCGTCGGGGCTGGTTCATGCGGTCGGCGTAGTGCTGGAAGTGGATCCGGGGATTGCCGATGAATACCCCCTTGGGTGTGTGCCTCATGAACCACGCCATGGCCGCGTACGGCATCGGCCACTCGGAAAGGACGGGCTCGCCGCCCTTCAGGTCGGCCCCCATCGCGCGGTCGAGGCAGAGGATCGCCCTGGCCGCGTGCCTTCGCTGCCAGAGCGAGTGCCCGTACTCGAGGCATGCACGGTAGAAGCTGCCGCCGCGGTCGCCGGCGCCGAATGCGTTGAGCGTGCGCCAGTCGAGCCCGGGCCTGGGCGGGGGCAGATGGGGGCAGGGAGCCAGCACGCTTGGTTGCGTGCCTGCAAATCCCGCGCGCGTCAATGCGGCTCGACAGGCATGCGTCATTTGCGAGACAAGAACGGCGCTGAACACATCCTCCGAAAGGCAAGTGCACAGGGTTTCCCTGTGGCGGCGCGCCGCGATCTGGCCCGTCGCGGCGATCATCAGGCTCTGGTGGGCGACCATTCGGGTCAGCGTACCCGAAGACGACCGCCGGGTCGTCGAATTCCGGGGTCAGCCCACGATCTATGTCCTCTGGCACAACCGCCTCTTCATGGCGGCCGACGTGGTCCGCCGGTTCCGCAGGGGCCGCCCGCTGTACAGCCTGATCAGCGCCAGCCGCGACGGGTCCTGGCTCGCGGCCTTCTTCTCCTCCGTCGGGCTCTGCGCCGTGCGGGGCTCGTCGAGCCGCTTTGGGCGCGAGGCGGCGACGGCCCTCGTCGACGTGCTCCGGTCGGGCTTCGACGTGGGCATCACGCCGGACGGCCCCAACGGCCCGGTCTACGAGATGAAGCCCGGGGCCCTCATTGTCGCCCGCCGGGCCCGCACCCGCGTCGTCCTCGCGGGGATGGACTTCGAGTCCTCGTGGAGGCTCGCAAGCTGGGACGGGTTTCACATGCCGCGGCCGTTCTCGCGCGTTCACATGCGCTTCGAGGCCGTCGAGCTGGACGCCCTCGACGAGCGCGACGAGGCCGCCCGCCAGCTGGGCCGGCGGCTCGTCGAGCTGAACCCTGACCGGATTCCGGCCCCGGTCAGAAGACGGGCGTGACCGTCACCGTGTCGCCCGGCGCGGCATGATAGTCGTCGCCGGTGCTCCAGACCTCGTCATTGAGGACAAGCTTGAACGCGACCGGCTTCTCGACGCCCTGCAGGGCGACGCTCCAGGTGTCGTTCGAGGCGCAATCGAGCAGCGTTCCCTTGCTCCAGCTGAGGCCCGCGCCGTCTCCGCGGATGAAAAGGGCGTTGCCGAAACCGACGTCAACCTTGGCCGTAATCGTGACGCGGGAACCCTTCGGCTTTGCGACGACCGCGGGCGCGGCCGGAGAGGAGGCGGCTGGCTTCTTGATCTTTGGCGCAACCGTGGATTTGCGCGCTGGGGCATGCGCAGTTAGCTTGGTCGCCGGGGCGGGCGTCTTTTCTGTCTTGGTGTGCTTTTTCATATGAGACGATGGATTACCCTGGGTGCTATCAGCCCCACGGACTCGTGGAAACGGTAGCATTTGCAACGCCAAAACGCAAAAGCACGGCGAATTTCCGTGCCCGCCACCCGTTTGCCATTGCATCGTCACATCCTAACCCGGTGCCGTCACCTGACCTGCAGCGTGTCGCCCTCGAATTCCAGGCCGAGCGACGGGATTGAGACGGCCTTTCGCGCGCCGTCGCGGCGCACCCGGCCCGCGGCCCAGGCGTCATAGCCCGCGCTCCGCGCGGCCTCGAGGGCCGCGCCCGCGGCCCCCGGAGCGACGTAGACCGCGAACCCGATCCCCATGTTGAAGGTCGCGTAGGCCTCCCTCGGGGCGACCGGCCCGGCCTCCATCAGGAACCTGAAGATCGCCGGGTGCGGGCGCGGCTCCGTGATCTCGTACACAAACGGCTCCTCGAGCCTCATCAGCTTGCGCCACCCGTGCCCCGTCACGTGCGCGGCGTAGTTGAGCCGCACGCCGCGGCGCTGGCACTCCCTCACGAAGGCGACGTACAGCGTCGACGGGGCCAGGAGCGCCTCGCCAAGCGTCATGGCGCCCTCGATGGGCGTGGCGTAGCGCCCGGGCAGGCTCTCCGCTATCTTCCTGCAGAGCGTGAGCCCGTTGGTCTGCACGCCCGAGGACGCGAGGAAGATGATGACGTCCCCGTCCCGCACGTCGCCCACGATCCGCAGCGACTTGGGGGCGATCCTGCCGACCGCGGAGCCCGCGAGGACGATCGCCCCGGGCTCGATCAGGCCCTGGAGCGCCGGGGTCTCTCCCCCGCCCCAGACGGCCCCCGCCGCGCGGCAGCCCTCGGCAAAGCCCTTCACGAGCTCCTGCGCCCTGTTCTCGTCGGCAAACCAGTCCGAGCTCCCCACGGCGGCGTGCATGGCGACCGCTATCGGCAGCGCCCCGCAGGTCACCAGGTCGTTCGCGATCGTGGCCACCGTGTCGATCCCTATCGCCCGGTAGTGGCACCTGCCGCTCTGCGCCTGCACGGCGTCCGCCACCAGGTTCTTCGTCCCGAGCCCCTCCTCCACGTGCGCCAGGAACTGGTCGCCGGCCTCGATCAGGTACGCGCTCTCGCCCCGCACCGTCGCCGGCTCCCTGAAGCCGTGCCCGGCCAGCAGGTCGGTCGTCGTGAGCGCGGCCTTCTGGCAGGCCCGCTTGAACGCGTCGAGGGGGCCGTACCTGACGCCGGAGGATTCGTAGGAGAGCGACATGGGCGCCTCAGTACGAACGCCCCTCGTATTTCTCGTAGTAGTTCACGTAGGCCTGGTTCACGACGCGGAAGCCGCCGTCCGTCGGATAGTGGCCCGAGAAGTACCAGTCGCCCGTGTGGTTGGGGACGGCCGCGCGCAGGTTCTCGATCGTCTGGAAGATTATCTCGATCTCGCCGTGCCAGTCGATCTTCGGCGGCCTCACCAGCCTCGAGATCCGCGCCGAGACCTCCTCGGCGGTGAACGGCTCGTAGAGCCTGCGCACGTGATTCACAGTCCCCCTCTTCTCCACCTCCTTGTGGCAGGACCTGTAGACGTCCGCAAGGAGCTCGGTGCGCCCGCTCTCCTTCAGCAGGTCGACGACGGCCTCGAACGCGACGAACTTCCCGATCTCCGACATGTCGATCCCGTAGCAGTCGGGGTACCGGATCTGCGGCGCCGTCGAGACTATGATGATCTTCCTGGGGTTGAGACGGGCGAGTATCCTGAGGATCGAGCGCCGAAGCGTGGTGCCGCGCACGATCGAGTCGTCCACGCACACGAGGTTGTCCACCCCGGCGCGCACCGAGCCATAGGTGACGTCGTACACGTGGCTCGCGAGCTGGTTCCGCATGGACTCCTGCCCGATGAAGGTGCGGATCTTGATGTCCTTGCTGACGACCTTCTCGCCGTGCGGCCAGTTCCTTAGAATGAGCTCGTCGAGGAGCGGCTCGGTGAGGGCTCCCTCGCGGCTCGCCTTGAGGATGGCATCCTTGACCTCGCCGCGCCTGATCGTGCGCATCGCCGACATGAGCCCGTAGTAGGCGACCTCGGCCGTGTTGGGGATGAAGCTGAACACCGTGTCGGCCCAGTTGTGGTCGATCGCCTTGAGCACCTGCAGCGCCAGCTTGCCGCCGAGAGCCTGGCGCTCCCGGTAGATGTCGACGTCGTTGCCGCGCGAGAAGTAGATGCGCTCAAACGAGCACGAGGCCCGCACCAGCGCCGGGGTGAAGGACTGCTCCGAGATCGTGCCGCGGCGCTTGATCACGACCGCGTGCCCCGGCTGGACCTCCTTCACGTCGCCCACCGCCAGGTCGAACACGGTCATGAGCGGGGCCCTTTCGGAGGCGAACGCGACGACCTCGTCGTTCTGGAACCAGTGGCAGGGCCGGATCCCGGACGGGTCCCGGGCGACGAACGCGTCGCCGTTGCCGACCAGCCCGCACAGGACATAGCCGCCGTCCCAGTTCTTCGAGGCCCTCGACAGCACCCGGGTGAGGTCCAGCTCCTCGCTGATCCTCCTCGAAAGCTCGCCGCCGCTCATGTCGCGGGTCCTCAGGTACCGGTAGATGTCCTCGTGCTCCTCATCGAGGAAGAATCCGATCTTCTCGAGGATCGCCTGCGTGTCCGTGGCGAACACGGGATGCTGGCCGATCCCGATGAGGGACTGGTTCAGCTCCGCCGTGTTCGTGAGGTTGAAGTTCCCGCAGAGCGCCAGGTTGCGCGTGGACCAGGGGCTGCGCCTGAAGTACGGGTGGCATGCGCTCAGGTTGTACCCGCCGCTCGTGCCGTAGCGCAGGTGGCCGAGGAAGAGCTCGCCGCCGAAGTCGAAGTGCTTCT
>CAYVKH010000108.1:0-8242 GCA_964451965.1 uncultured Opitutaceae bacterium | reverse complement strand
CGACGTTGTCCAGGAAGTAGCGGTCGTGGGTGACGGCGATCACCGTGCCCTCGTAGCGGGCGAGGTGCTGCTCGAGCCACTGGACGCTCTCGGCGTCAAGGTGGTTGGTCGGCTCGTCCAGGAGGAGTATCGGCGGCTTGCGCAGGAGCAGGCGCGCGAGCGCGACGCGGCGGCGCTCGCCGCCCGAAAGGCTGTCGACCAGCTGCTCGGGCGGCGGGCAGCGGAGCGCGTCCATCGCCATCTCGACATGGGGCCCGACGTCCCATGCCCCCAGGGCGTCGATCCTTTCCTGGAGGTCCCCCTGCCGCGCCATTATCGCCCCCTTGGCCGCCTCGCTCGGCGCCGCGTTCAGCTCGTCCCACGTGGCGTCGTAGGCCCCGACTAGGTCGGTCAGGTGCCTCACGCCCTCCTCGACGCACTCGCGCACGGTCCTGCCCGCCTCGAGCCGCGGCTCCTGCTCCAGGAGGCCGATGTCGTAGCCCGGCTCGATGTGGACCCGGCCGTCGATCTCGGTGTCGCGCAGCGCGAGAATGCGCATGAGCGACGACTTGCCCGAGCCGTTGAAGCCGAGGACGCCGATCTTCGCGCCGTAGTAAAAGGAGAGCGAGATGTCGCGGAGGATCTCCTTGCGCTCGATCTTCTTCGAGACGCCGATCATCGAGAAAATGATCTTGGGCTCTTCGGCTCTTGCCATCGGCCCACTCAAACGCCCCGCCGGCGGGCGGCAAGCCCGGCAGCCCTCGCACCCGCCTATGAAGGGGCGCGGCGCCGGGGCGCGGGCGCCCCCGGGGATTGAAACCGCCCGAGGCCCCTCGGCCACGGGCGCTCGAGGCCTCCGCTCAAATACACGTAGGGAGCTAGCCTATAATCATTTATGAACGCGCTCCAGATAATAGTGACGTTTGTGCGCGCCGGCTTTGACGACGGGCGATAATTCCTCCAGCGTGACGCGCAATGAAGTCGGTCAAGGTTCCAGCACTTGAGCTATTTCTTCACGAGATGATTCCTCTCGCGAAGGCAATGGGTGTCGGTGTCGAGGTCAGCGACGACCGCGCGCTGGTGCTCACGGCGCCGAAGGAGCAGAACAAGAACTCCCTGAACACGGCGTTCGGCGGAAGCCTGGTCGCGCTCGCGACCCTCGCGGGCTACGGCGTCGTGTGGGAGCTGATGAAGGACGAGACGAAGGCCGAGAAGCCCGTCTGGCACATCGTCGTCAAGGAGAGCCGCGCCGCGTACCGCCGCCCGGTGCTCGGCGACCTACGCGCGATCTGCGAGAGGCCCGCGCAGGCGGCGATCGCGGAGTTCAAGGACGCGCTCGCGCGCTACGGCAAGGCGAAGCTCAAGCTTCACGCGTCGATCATAGAGAACGGAAACGTCGCGGTCGACGTGCAGGCCGCTTTCGTCGTTTCGCGCTGAGGGCGCGCCGGGGGATTCGCCGGACCGAGCCGCCAAGGCGGGGCGGGTCCCTCAGATGTGCCGCGAGTCGGATTCGTCCTTCTTGACGTACCCCGAATCCTGGCGCTGCAGGTTGACCTGGTTCTTCTTCACGTAGGCCTGGAAGACGTCCTCGGCGCTCATCCCGAGGACCTGCGCAAGGGAGATGAGGAAATGGAACAGGTCCACGACCTCCACCCGGGCGTTCTGCTCGTCGAACTCCTGATACTTGGCCCACCACTTCCAGGGCACGGAATCAACGAGTTCCGCGATTTCCTGCTGCATCGCCCGTGAGTAGTTCAGGATCCATTTGGCCTTCTCCTCCTCGCTCGGGGGCGGCAGCGCGACTCCGATCCTGCGGTTCAGGGCGTCCTGCATGCTGAAGATCTCGTCGAATTTGTCCATGGGCCTCAAACGTGCGGCCGGCACCGGCGGGCGCAAGATGCAATTGGCCCCCCAGGGGAAGGGACGCTTTTGGGGTTGCCCCGGAGCGGGTTCCGGGCGAGCCTGTCCCGCTTCGGCAGTTGCGTTTGAGCGCGTTCCCATGCGCTCCGCACCGCCGGACAAAACCCGGCCGCTCCCAATCCTTGGTGAGCGCCATTACACAAAACAAAAACAAAATGACAGATACAAACCCGTCCGGCGCATCATCCAGCCCGGCTGCCGACACCCAGGCACCCGCGGCCAGCGCCGAGACCCCTGCCGGTAACTTCGGCAGCACGCGCGGATCGGGCCTCATCCGCGGGAAGCGCTCCTCGAGCGCCACGGCCCCCACAGCAAGCCCGGCGAAGAGCGACTACAAGCCCACCGCCCTAGAGGTCATCACGCCAGAGCGCGAGTACAAGAACCCGTTCGCGAGCCAGGAGCCCGTGAGCGCGCCGGTTGTGGAACCGGCCAAAGCAGAGCCAGAGGCAGCCGCGGCTCCCGCGGCCGTTGCAGCGGAGCCCGAGGCCCCCGCAGCACCGGCGGAGCCGGCTCCCGCGCAGCCCGAGGCCGAGAGGCGCGAGATCCAGATCCTTCCCCCCGCCGAGTCGGTCCGCCCGGCGGTCAGCTGGGAATCGCCGTCGGCGTCGCGAGGGGAGCAGGCACCCGCAGAGCGCCCCACGTTCCGCGCCGACCGAAGGGAAGACATGGCGGCCGCCCCGAGAAGCGAAGGGGGCGAGGCCCGCTACGAACGGCGCGAAAGCCGCCACGATCCGTACCGCGGCCAGCCGCGCGATCCGCGCGACGAGCCGCAGTACGAGCAGCGCCCGAGGCGCGACCAGCCCGAGGCCGCCCCACCGGCGAAGAAGGGCTTCTTCGCGTGGCTGAAGGGCCTCTTCGGAGGAGCCAAGCCCGCCGAGGCACCCGCGGGACGCGAGTTCGGCGGAGGCGAGCGCTACGGCGACGGGCAGAGGCACCGCAGGCGCCACCGCGGAGGACGCGGGCACGGGGGCAATCCTCAGGGCTACCGCGGGGAACGTTCACCGCAGGAGGGCGAGCGCTTCCCGCAGGGCGGCGAGAACGAGAACCGGGGCGGCGACCAGGACGGCGGCGGCCGGCGCAGGCGCCATCGCGGCGGACAGGGCCGCGACCGGGGCGGCCCGCGCTCCGAGGGCCACCAGGGCGGCGGGGCGATCTGACCCGCAGGGGCCCGATCCCCTAAGTTAATCCTTGCCAATGCGCTCGCCAGCGAGCGCATTCCAAGGCGTCCGCCCACGCGGACGCCCTTCTCCCTTTCCATGGCCGATCTCGTCGTAATCGGGGGCAAGCCCCTCTCCGGCACCGTAACCCCGTCAGGCAACAAGAACTCCGCGCTGCCCATCCTGTGCGCGACCCTGTTCACGGACGAGCCTGTCACGCTGACCAATGTCCCCGACATCACCGACCTGGACAAACTCGTGTCCTTCTTCGAGTCCCAGGGATCGAGGATTGAATGGGACCGGAGCGCGGGCGTCATGCGCGTGGACCACCGCTCATTCCGGAGCGCGCTGTCGAACACGGAGCTGCCGCAGGACATGCGCTCCACGGTGCTCCTCTACCCCGCCCTCCTGCAGAGGATGGGGCGCATCACCATTCGCTCCAACGCGAAGGGCTGCTCGCTCGGGGTCCGCGAGATAGACCCCCACCTCGACGTCCTTGCCGCGCTCGGGGCCGTCGTCGACACGGGCGATCCGCTCACGATCTCCACCCGCGGCGGATTCCGCGGGGCCAGGCACTGGCTCGACTACATGTCGGTCACGGTCACGGAGAACTTCGCGATGGCGGCCGCGGTCGCATCCGGGACCTCCACGCTCATGAACGCGGCCAGCGAGCCCCATGTCCAGGACCTCTGCAAGGCCCTGGTGGCGATGGGCGCCAGGATCGGCGGCATCGGCACCAGCATGCTCACGATCGAGGGCGTCGCGCGGCTCCACGGCGCCACGGTCGCGATCGGGACGGACTACCACGAGGTGACGACGTTCCTGGCCCTGGGCGCAATCACGGGCGGCGAGGTCCGCGTCCGCAACTCCGTGCCCGGGCATTTCGACCTGATAGCCCGCTCGTTCCGCAAGCTGGGGGTGACCGTGACGCACGAGGGCGACACGGCGATCGTCCGCCGCAGCCAGCCCAGGGTCATCGAGACGCCCTTCACGACGAACCTGCTCCAGAAGATCGAGGCGGCGCCGTGGCCCTACTTCTCCGTGGACCTCCTTCCGCTCATGATCGCCCTTTCGACCCGCTGCGAGGGCACGGTCCATTTCTGGAACAAGGTCTACGAGAACGGCTTTTCGTGGATGCCGGAGCTCGCCAAGTTCGGCGCGCACATCGTCGTCAGCGACCCACACCGCATCATCGTCTTCGGCAACAAGCCGCTGCACCCGGCGGTCGTCGACTCCCCCTATGTCATACGGGCCGCCGTCGCGCTCACGATGGTCGCCGCCTCGGTACCGGGGCGCAGCGTCGTGCGGAACGCCGAGATCATCAAGCGGGCCCACCCGCGCTTCGTCGAGAACCTCCGCTCGCTCGGGGCGGAGCTCGAGTGGAAATGACCCCATGACGCCGTCCAAGGCCCCAAGGGACCCGGGCAAGGGCGTAGGGTTCGTGACGTCGGCGCTCGCGGCCCCCGTGACGCCGGCGGAGGCCGCGCTCAGGCCGCTCCTCTTCGCGGATTTCGCGGGCCAGGCCAAGACGATCGAGCGCCTGCAGGTGATGGTCGGGGCCGCAAAGAAGCGGGGCGACCCGCTCAACCACATCCTCCTCTCGGGGCCGCCGGGCCTCGGGAAGACCACGCTCGCCTTCATCCTCGGCAACGAGCTGGGCCGCAACGTCCGGGTGACCTCGGGGCCGGTCGTCGAGAAGGCGGGTGACCTGGCCGGCCTCCTCACGAACCTCGAGGAGGGGGACATCCTGTTCATAGACGAGATCCACCGCATCCCGAAGACCGTCGAGGAGTACCTCTACTCCGCCATGGAGGACTTCCGGATCGACATCATGATCGACCAGGGGCCGAACGCGCGGAGCGTCCGCCTGTCGCTTCCCCGGTTCACCCTCATCGGGGCGACGACGCGGGCCGGCCTCCTGACGGCGCCGCTGAGGTCCAGGTTCACGCTCCAAACGAGGCTGGACTACTACGACAAGCAGACCCTCCATTCGATCGTGCGCAGGACCTGCGGGCTCCTGAAGGTCGCGATTGACGACGACGGCGCCGGCGAGATCGCCAGGAGGGCCAGGGGGACGCCCCGCGTGGCGAACAACCTCATCAACTTCATCCGCGACTTTGCACAGGAGCGGGCAAAGGGGGCCATCACGCGCGAGGTGGCCGCCGCGGGCCTCGAGCTCCTTGAGATCGATGCCGCGGGGCTCGACGAGATGGACAAGCGCATGCTGCGCGCGATGGCCGAGAACTACCGCGGGGGGCCCGTCGGAATGAGCACCATCGCCATGGCCGTGGGCGAGGAATCCGAGACCCTCGAGGAGGTGCACGAGCCCTTCCTCATCCAGGAGGGCTACCTCCAGAGGACGCCGCAGGGCCGGGTCCTCACCGAGAAGGGGTACGCCGCCGTCGGGCTCAAGCCGGCCGGCAACGGCCAGGGTTCCTTGCTGTAGGCCGAGGGACCCGTGACGCCGCTAGGCTTCACCCTCGTCGTACTCGGGATCTCGTACGTTGCAGGCCTCCTGGGCTCCCTGGTCGGCGTCGGCGGCGGGATAATTGTCGTCCCCGCCCTGACGCTCCTCATGGGCGTCAGCATAAAGAAGGCGATCGCAGCCTCGATCGTGTCGGTCATAGCGACCTCAAGCGGCGCAGCGACGACGTACGTGAGCGAGCGCATCACGAACATGCGCCTCGGGATGGTCCTCGAGGTGGCCACCGTGACCGGGGCGCTCACCGGCGCCTACCTCGCCGCCTTCGTCCCGGGACAGGGCCTTTTCATGATCTTCGCCCTCGTGCTCACCTACACGGCGTGGTCGATGCTCCGCCCGAGGGGCCGCTCGATCGAGCCTGTCGCGGACGCCATGGCCGACAGGCTCCGCCTGCACGGGTCGTTCTTCGACCGGTCGCTGGGGCGCGACGTCTCCTACAGGGTCTTCAGGACAAGGCTCGGGCTCGCGGTCAGCTACCTCGCCGGGATCGCGAGCGGCCTCCTCGGCATCGGAGGCGGGGTCTTCAAGGTGCCCGTGATGAATCTCGCGATGGGAATCCCGATCAAGGCGTGCACGGCGACCAGCAACTTCATGATAGGCGTGACCGCCGCGACGAGCGCCGCCGTGTACTTCATGCGCGGCGAGGTGCTCCCGTTCGTCGCGGCCCCCGTCGCGGTCGGCGTGCTGTTCGGGGCGAGAACCGGGGCCAGGCTCCTGGGCGGCATGAGGAACAGCAGCATCCGGATGATCTTTGTCTCCGTCCTCGCGGTGTCGGCCCTGAAGATGTTCATGGAGGGGTTCAAGTGACACAGCCACCCAAGGAGCGGGTCGCAGGCACCGAGTGGGTGATCAGCCGGGTCCTGCGGATCGGCGTGGCGACAAGCCTGCTGTTCGTGGCGGCTGGCACGCTCCTCTCGTTCCTCCAGGGCGGGGGCTACGGGACGCAGCCGTCCGAGGTGGCCAGGCTCATCGGGCCCGGCGGGTCGTTCCCGAGGACCGCGGGCTGGCTGCTCGGCGGCATCGTGCGCCTCGACGGCCAGGCCGTCATCGTGACCGGGCTCATTCTCCTCATCGCGACCCCGGTCGTGCGGGTCGCCGTTTCGATCGTGTCCTTCGCAAGGGAGCGGGACCGCCCCTACGTGCTGATCACGACGGTCGTTCTCGGCCTGCTGCTCCTCTCGCTCGTTCTCGGGAAGGCCGGATGAACGCCCCCTGGCCGGATCAGCGGTTCGTCACGCCGCGCGGGCTTGGAAGCGCAAGCACGCCCGGCTCGCCGTCGCGCTCCGGGGAGAGGATTCGGACCACGGCGGGAGCGACATGGGCGCAGAGCATATACCCGACGCCCAAGGCCACCTGAACGGCGCCCATAAGGTCGAGCCAAAGCGCCTGGCAGCTCGCCTGGTCGGCATGGGTCGGCGGGAACCAGGAGGGAAACGCCCTCGGAAGGATCTCCATGAGCGAACCTATGGCGGAGAACGTGAGGGCGTTGATGATATTCATCGGCTCTTGTTAGTAGCAATCGGCGGCTCCCGGTTCCTGCTACCTCCGATCTATTAATCAGCCAGCGCCATGCCAGCGCGCCGCCCTTTCGGCCAGTTTCTGCAATCCGATACCCTGCAATGTGATACCGGATCACCCCAAAAGAGGGAGCGCATGGAGCGTCCCGCAAACTGCACAGGGGGCACCGTTTCAATCATGCAGGGTGCGCGAGGATGCGCCCCCGGTGCCGCTCCGCTACAGGTCCCCGAGCTGGGGCCGAAGGATAATCTCCTCCACCACGGTCCTGCGCGTCATCCTGTAAAGGGCCACGAATGCCAGGGCCACGTCCCGCGCGGGCATCATCCGCCCCTCCGGGACCCCACTCCCCCTCCACGAGGGCGACGCGGTGGCGCCGGGGTGGACGCAGCACACCCGCACGCCCTTGTCCCTGAATTCGGCCCTCATGGCCTTTGAGAGCCCGGCCACGCCGAACTTGGCGGCCACGTAGGCCGGCGCGCCGGGAAGGGCCGTGATCCCGGCGATCGAGCCCATGTTGAAGATGTCCCCCCGGCGCCTGCGCACCATCGCAGGTGCGAACGCCCTCGACACGAGGAACTGGCTCCTGAGGTTCGCGGACAGCATCCGGTCGAACTCCGCGACGCTCGTGGAGAGAAAGGGCGACCCGGCGTACTTGCCGGCGTTGTTGATGAGCACGTCGGCGACACCGAACCTGCGGCGCACGGCGGCCTCCATCTGCGCGACCGCGGCCTCATCCGAGACGTCGCACGGGAAGACCGCGGGGACTGCGCCAAGGCCCGCGCAGGCGCGGGCGACGCCCGCAAGCTTGCCCGAGCTGCGCGCCACGAGCGCAAGCCTCACGCCCCTGATCTCGGCGGAGAAGGCCCTCGCGATCGCGGCGCCTATCCCCTGCGAGGCGCCGGTGATCACGACTATGGGGGCCTTTGCTCGGGAGGGCATGGGTCGAAGGGAGTCCTGCCCTAGCAGACGAGCGATCCGAAATTCATGAAGTCGGCCGTGAAGCCGCCCTTCACGCCCTTGCAGATCACGCTCACGGCGTCATGGGAGTGCAGCGACTCGAGGTGCGAGCATGCGATCTGGAAGTCGAGGATCCGCGTGTCGGCGTCGAACTCCCTGTAGAGGAGGCGCGCGGCGTCCTCGACGAACTTCAGGTGGGCGCCGTTCAGCTCGGCGAACGCCTGCTCGT
>CAYVKH010000107.1:0-8279 GCA_964451965.1 uncultured Opitutaceae bacterium | reverse complement strand
GCTGGATCGACCGCCTGAAGGAGGAATCCGACTGGAACCTGCTCGCCAACGACGGCTCCGGCAATGTGAAGTCGTTTGGCGAATTGCGCGGATTGACGGGACTGCGCCCGGCGCGGCGTTTCGAGCTGGCTCCGTTCAGCTCGGCTCGCGTCGAGACGGTGGCCGGCGGTGAAACAAAGACCAAATTCCGGGCCGGACTCGACGCCAAGCTCGGCCTCACCAGCAATATAACCCTCGACGCCTCGCTGCTGCCCGACTTCGGCCAGGTGGAGGCGGATCCGTCGGTGATGAACCTGACGGCCTTCGAGACTTTTCTCACCGAGAAACGTCCGCTTTTTCTCGAGGGCAAGGACATCTTCGATTTTCCGTTCCATGACGATGCCCTGTTCTATTCGCGGCGCATCGGGCAGCCTCCGTCCTATTCCCCGGCCGGCGCGGTGGAACCCATGCCGGAGAGCACGACGCTGCTCGGCGCATTGAAAGTGTCGGGCAAGACTGCGCAGGGCTTTTCTCTCGGGCTGCTCGGCACAATCACGGACCAGGAGGGGGTTCTCGTTGCCGACAGCCAGGGCCCCAAGCGGGTCGCCGTGGCGCCGCGGGCGGTGCAGATCGTGCTGCGCGGCCAGCAGGACTTTCGCCAAGGTGATACGCTGGTGGGCGGCATCGTCACGCAGGTGAGGCGGACCATGCCGTCGGACGAACTCACCGCGCAGACGGCGACCCTGGCCACGGTGGCGGGCCTGGATGTGACGCATTACTGGGCGGACCGGGAGTATTTTCTCCACGCTGTCGCGGTGGCGAGCGAGGTCCGGGGCGATCCCCGCGCAATCAGCCTGTTGCAGTTGAACTCGGCCCGCTATTTCCAACGCCCGATTGACGGTGCCAGTGATTATGATCCAACGCGAGACGATCTGACGGGCGGCGGATTCTGGCTGAAGGCCGGCAAGGCGAGCCAGGGCCACTGGCGCTGGTTCGAGGAGCTGACCACGAAGAGCCCCGGCCTGGAGTTCAACGATCTCGGCTACCTAGCCCAAGCCGACCGGCTGGAGCAAGGCTCCACGGTTTCCTATTTGGAAAAGATGCCGGCCGCTTGGTATCGCGACTATGAGCTGGACCTGGCGCAAAAGAATGCCTGGACCACCCGGAATGAGTTTCTCTGCTCCGCGCTGGAGCTTGATGCCTCGGCGGACCTCAAGAACAAATGGAGCGCGACCATCTCGCTGGGCGCGCAAGGGGAAGGGCACGACCCGGTGGCCCTCCGCGGCGGCCCCATGTTACGCGAGCCCCAAATTTGGAGCTGGTCCGTCTCTTTGAACACGGACGAGACTAGGCGAATCTGGGGCGGTCTTTATGGCAAGGGCACGCAGGCGCAGCGCGGGGTGTCCAGCTCTTCTGGCTTTGGCGGCAAGATCAGCGTCCGGCCGGTTCCGTCAGTGCTGCTTTCGCTCGCGGCCGATTCGACCAGCGAGGCCGACCGGCAGCGATACGCGGCGCTGACGCCGGTCAACGGTGCCTCGGGCTGGTTCGTTTCGAAGCTCGAGGGCCAGTCCCGCTCGCTGGCGTTTCGCGCGGAATGGAATCTCCGCCCGGAGGTCAGTCTGCAGTATTACAGCAATCCTTTTGGGTCGACCGTGCGCTACTCGGAGTTTCGCCGCGTGCTGGCGCCCGAAGCGGCCAATTATGCGCGACGCTTCGGCGCCGTGCTGCCCGCGACCCTCGCTGGTGGACTCTACACCTTTGACGAGAATGGCGATGGGCTAACCGACTACCAGCTCGGTGATCCCGATGGCAATGGTGCCAGCTTTCATTCGAATCTTGTGCTCAAGTGGGAATACCGGCGCGGGTCGACGCTCTATCTGGTCTGGTCGCAGCAACGCGACGGCGCGGATGCGGCGAAGAGCGAGGGCGCATGGTCGGCGCTCAGCGGACTTCGGCACCGGCGGCCCGATAACCAGTTCCTGGTGAAGATCACGTATTGGCTCTCGTCGTGAAGAGAACCCGTCCTGGTCGGCTGGGCCGGTGCCCCTGAATTTGGACCCGGCTCGGATTGACGTGAGTCCGCCAATTCGGTTCACTCGGCGCGTTGGTCAAGCACGGGTGCATGGAATTCTCCTCATAAGACCCCGCTCGAAGCGCCCCTAAAATCGTGTAAGACGTTGGTGTTCCCATAAAGAAACGGTTCGATCCCAGCCCGGGCAGCCATTACAATAATAGTTACAAGTCGCTAAATGCGAGAGAGTTACTCCCATTCCCAGGTCCATCCCATGTCTCATTGACGGAAGCGGGGAATGCCATTCTTAGCCATTGGATTCGGCCCGACCCAATTGAAAAGACATTGAGTAATATCCCCCATTGGCATCGACCCTGATTTGCGCGATAAATAACTCACCGGCAAGACGATGAAACGCCCGAACCCACTCAAGTTGGTCGCACTAGGGATCGCCGCGATCCTGACGAACTTGGCGTGGGCTCAAACGACGGATATCTGGACTAGCACATCCTCCAGCCTTTGGGGCACCGCGGGCAACTGGAGCACGGGAATTCCGACGAACACGAGCATCGCGACTTTCAACAACTCTTCTGGGCTCCAGACCTCCTTCAATCTCATACCCACATCGACGGCATACTCGCTCGTGTTCTCAAACACGGGCGGCGCGAATGCCTACACGTTTGACACAGCTGGGAATCAGAACACCAACACGCTGACGCTCGCTTCGGGAATCACGAATTCGGACACGGCCGCCCTGACGTTCTACAACGCCACCACATTGGGGGGAAGCCAGACGTGGACCAACAACGGCGGGTCGATGATCTTCTATGGCAACGTGAACCTGGGTTCCGGCGCGCTGGGCAACACGCTGACCGTCGCCGGAAACGGCGCGGTCAACGTCGGCAGCGTCATTGGGAACGGGGGATCGGCCGCGGGAAACCTCACATATTCCGGCACCGGCACCCTTTCGCTGACCGGAGCCAACACCTACACCGGTTCAACCACGGTCAACTCCGGCACCCTCAACATCCAGAATGCGGGTGCCCTCGGCACCGCATCCAACACCGCCAATACGACGATCGCCAACGGGGCTGTTCTCACGATCCAGGGAAACATCACCACGACCAACGCGGGCACCCTGGTCCTCAACGGAACCGGAGCTGGCCAGGGAGCCCTCCAGAACATCAGCGCGGACAACACCTGGAACAGCGCCGTCTCGCTGGGCTCCAACGCCACCATCGCCAACGCCACCGCAGGCAACGTGCTCTACATCGGCAATGCCGGAGGTTCCAGCCTGTTCACCCTCGGGAGCAACACCCTCACCGTCGACGGGGCCGGAGACACCTTCATCAACTCCAGTCTCGGCGTCGCCGGGGACACCGGAGGGCTCACCAAGAACGGAACCGGAACCCTCACACTCTGGGGATACAACAGCTTCTACACGGGAGCCACCGTGGTCAATGCGGGTTCCCTGGAACTTGTCGTCGGCCCGATGACCTCCGGTTGGTATGGCGTCAACGGATCGCTCACGGTCGGCACCGGGTCCCTGACCAACAGCGCCGTGGTCGACATCTGGGGCGCAGGCCACCCCGTTGGGGCGAGCTACGCCAACCAGATCTCGCCCACGTCCGCCATCACCATGAATGCGGGGGGAACCTTCAATGACGGCGTCTCCACCACCGCAGGGTCGTTCACGATGAACGGAGGAACCGTCAACATCGCGAGCGGCCAGACGATAACCCTCAGCAACGGCATCACTTCGAACACGAACACCGCCCACCAGACCTCCCAGATACTCGGAGGCACGCTGGGCCTGGTTTCACCCACCACGACCTTCAGCGTGGCCAAGGACGGCTCCCTGGCAAGCGACCTGACCATCTCGAGCGCGATCACGGGCGCCAACATCACCAAAACCGGCAACGGCACGCTGACCCTTTCCGGCGCCAACACCTACACGGGAACCACAACCCTATCCGCCGGCACAATCGAGGCGAACAGCAACACGGCCCTCGGCACGGGCGCGGTGGCGATCAGCAGCGGGACCCTTGGCTCGACCAATGCGAGCTCCATCACGAATGCCATCACGCTCCAGGGCAACGCCACCCTCTCGGGAATAACGACGGGCGGGACGCTCACCCAATCGGGAGGGAACTACAACCTCATCATGGCGAACGCAACCCAGACGGGCGCCGTCAACCTTTCGGCCAACAGCACGGGCTTCACCCTCACGACCCAAGTGGACAGCGGAACGTCCACGATCTCCGGTATCATTGGGAACGGCGGCGCGGGAGCGGGGGGTCTGACGAAAACGGGGAATGGGACGCTGGTCCTGGGCGGGGTAGACACCTACACGGGTGCGACAACCGTGAATGCCGGCACCGTCCAGCTCGGCGCAAACAACGCCATCGGCTCCTCGTCGGCAGTCTCCCTAAACAACAGCACCCTCAACCTGAACGGCTTCTCCGACAAGATCGGGAACCTCTCGTTCAACAACGGCACGATCAACTTCGGAAGCGGCTCCCCGACCAACACGCTCGTGTTCGGGAACATTACCTCGGGAGCCGGCCTCCTCACGATCAATGGCTGGACCAGCGGGAGCACGACCCTGGGAGCCACCACCGCAGGGATCGCCGCGGGGCTGCTGAACGAAGTCTACTTCACGGGCAGCGGCTCCGGCGCCATCGAGGCAGGCTCGCTGGCAATCGCGGGCAACGGCGAAGGAATGGCGTACCTCCTCACGCCCAGCGTCGGCTTTTTGAACTGGAGCGGCGGGGGTGCCAACAACAACTGGAGCACCGGAGGCAACTGGATCGGGGGCACCGCCCCGGTCCTGACGATCGGAAGCGTGCAGAAGCTTGATTTCACCGGGAGCACCCGGCTCGCACCGGCGATGAACAACAGCTACTACATCAACGCGCTCAAGTTCGACTCGTCCGCGGGGGCATTCGCCATCGCGCAGGCCGGCAACACCCTGACGCTCAACGGCCCGCTTCCAAGCATCATCCAGCAGTCCGCGTCCAACCAGTCGATCAGCGGGGGCACGATCGCGGTCTCCGCGAACAGCGTCGTGGACGTAAGCGGAGCCGGCAGCCTCACCATCAGCTCGGCGCTCAGCGGGACCGGCAGCCTCACCAAGCTGAGCGTCGGGACCCTCGCGCTGAGCGGCAATGACAGCGCGTACAGCGGCGCGATCGGGGTCAACGGCGGGACCCTCCAGGTCTCCGGAAGCAACAATGTGCTGGGCACCGGGTCCACCACGGTCCTTTCCGGCGCCACGCTTCAGGTGAACTCGGGGCTCACCCTCGGAAACGCGCTCTCCCTCGCGGGCACCGGAGCGGGAGGAAACGGGGCCCTCAACGCGACGCCGGGCGCCGGCAACACCGCGACACTCACCGGAGCGCTAACGCTCGGTGGCGCCACGACGATCAACCTGGGCTCCGGCACGCTCGCCGTGAACGGCGGAATCACCGGAGCGGGCAACAACCTCACGCTGACGGGCGCGGGCAACAGCACCATTGGCAGCGCCATCGCCACGGGCACGGGATCCGTCACCCTGAACGGCTCCGGCACGACGACGTTCTCCGGGGCCAACACGTACACGGGGATGACCACGGTCAACTCGGGCATCCTCAACCTGAGCTCAACGGCAGTCAACGGGAGCCTCACGGTCGGCGGCGGCACGGTGAACGACAACGCCTCCAACCAGTTCGCGTCGTCCTCGGGCCTCGCTATCAACAGCGGCTCGTTCAACCTCGGCGCCCATACGGAGAGCATCTCGAACCTGAGCGGCACCGGCGGCACCCTGGCCCTCAGCACCGGTGCGCTCACCCTCGGGGGGACCGGGACGACCTCGTATGCCGGGTTGATTACCGGCAGCGGAACCCTCGCCAACACCAATACCGGTTCGCTCACCCTCACGGGAGCGAGCGTGGGATTCACGGGGACCGTGAACCTGAGCAACGGTGTCATCGTCGGCGGGGCCACGAACGCGACCGGGACCTCGACCGTCAACGTGTCCGGCACGGGCAACTTCGAGGTGCAGGGCAGCTCCACCCTCGCGAGCAACTTCAATCTATCAACCAACGGCGCGGCCACAAACAACGGGGCGATCGAGAACCTATCGGGAACCAACACCCTCACCGGCACCGTGTCCACCACGGCCAACTCAAGGATTCAGTCGGACGCGGGCACGCTGACCGCCAGCGGCCCCGTCAGCCTCGCCAACGGCACGACCCTGAATGTGGGTGGCTCGGGAAACACCACGATAAACGGGGCGATCACGGGCGGGGTTACGACCGCGCTCACCAAGGACGGGTCGGGCACGCTCGCCCTTGGCGCGGCGAACGCCGCTTTCCACGGCGCCGTGACCGTCACGGTCGGCACCCTCCAAGCGAACGTCGGCAGCGCTCTCTCAAATGCCTCGTCGATCACGGTCAATTCCGGGGGCACGCTCCTGTCGAACGCCGCCAACTCTCTCGCGACGAGCGGGGCGATCACAGTCAACTCCGGCGGAACCCTGGCCCTGAATGGCACCAGCGACGCGCTGACGGGGTTATTCAACAACGCGGGCACCCTTGCGTTTGGGTCGGGAGGCAGTCTCACGCTTACGGGAAGCACCGGCACGCTGAGCGGCGCGATCACCGGCACCGGTACCCTGACGCTCGGTGCGGGGGAGACTTTGACCCTCGGGGCCAATTTCAACGACTCGGGGCTCAACCTCGTGCTGAACGGAGGTACACTAAAGCTGAATGGGACGAACGACGTCTTCGGCAGCCTCACGATCAACTCGAGCTCCATCGTCGACTTCGCCAACCCGGCGGCGTCCATCTTCGACGTCAGCGGAGTCTCAATCGGCTCCGGGCAGACGCTAACGGTCAACAACTGGGGCTATGCCGTCGATTACTTCTACAGCAACACCGACCCGGGCGCCGCGGTGAACCAGATCACCTTCACAGGGAGCACCGCCCCGGTCATCCACTGGAACACCTACACGGACGGACCCGACAACCAACACCAGATCGTTCCCGCTCCGGAGCCGTCCACCTACGGAGCCATCTTCGTGGGAATCTCCCTGGCTGGAATCGTCGCCGTCCGCCGCCGCCGGAAAACCGCCGCCTAGCTTTGATGTTTCAGGGGGTTACCTGATCGATGTCTCTTGAGGCAGGGTCTTACCTATTGCAGAACGGAGGCTGAGGCCGTAGACAAGACCTCTACCGGGCTTTTCCCTTCAATCCCCACCTGTCTACGATGAATAGGCGGCAGTTCCTTAGGCTTCCCTTGGCCGCCGCAGCGTTCACCCTTGATGCGAGGGCCGGCGGGCAGGAGAGGCCCAGGAGAGGTTTCAGCGTGAAATCGCACGAGGATCGCGATGCCGAGGAACTCCTGATCATGGGAGGAAGCTTCGACTGCAAAGTCTCAGGCAAGGACACAGGGGGCGATCTGTGCATCTATGACACGATCAGAAGGACCAAGGGAGGCCCCGCGCTCCACCGACATCATTACCAGGACGAATGGTTCTATGTCATCCGGGGAGATTTCATCGTCGAGGTGGGTGGCGTCAGAATGAGTTTGCACCCCGGCGACTCGGCATTCGCACCGAGGGAGATCCCCCATGCCTTTGCCAGTGTCAGCGAGGCCGTGGGTCAGTTGTTGATTGTGTTTCAACCGGCCGGAAGCATGGAGGACTTCTTCAAACAGATGGCCAGGTTTGGCAGCGACGTCCCCAAGAATCAGGAAACCGTTATGAAAGGGCTCTGGGAGCAACACGGGATGGAGGTCCTGGGACCGCCGCTTGCGCTCTAGAGCCCGATCAAGGCGTGGCGCCGTCTCGCGCGGGCACGATCGCTCCTGTTCCTGTACGAGACCGTCAACGTGGAAGCGGCCTCCCCTTGCCTATCGCTCGGGTGTTGCAAGTCCGATTGAGAAGCAGCGGGCAAGAAGCGGGTTGAACGCGCGGTTCAGCCGGAGGTTGAAGATGAGATAGATGACTATGATCGACGCGAGGCACGCGTCTGCGAGGTGGTTGTACGTGAATATTATCTGGTGCTGCGTCCAATGGTAGTCATCCGCGAGGATGTTCATGTCGCCCCCGCCGTCGTCCTCACCGTTGATCATGGCCTCAGGTACAGACGGTACTACATTCCGCACTTATCTCATCACGGCAACGGGCTCGCCCACGAGTTATTCCGCTACAGGACTCCCTCCTGGCCTACGACTCGATCCGGTGACAGGTGAGTTGACATCCTCCCGGTCTAAGCGGCTGAAGCCGCTTTGGCCGGGATTCCCGTCG
>CAYVKH010000106.1:0-8288 GCA_964451965.1 uncultured Opitutaceae bacterium | reverse complement strand
CGGAGGCGATCGATTTCTGCCGCTTCTACGCCCAGGAAATGCGCCGGCTCGGCCGGCCGGTCGTCACCCAATCGGTGCCCGGCGAAGACTGCCACCAGGTCTGGACCCCTCGAGGGGTGGGTGTTTCCGTGGCACCCTGGAATTTTCCCATTGCGATCCTCACCGGACTCACCGTGGCGCCCCTGGTCGCCGGAAACTGCATGATCATCAAGCCGGCCCGCCAAACCTCGATCATCGGGGCGTTCCTGATGGACATCCTAGTCGAAGCCGGAGTGCCGGCTGGCGCCATCCATTACCTGCCCTGTTCGGGCGCGGACGCCGGCGCCCATCTTGTCGCCCATCCGAAGGTCGATTTCATCGCCTTCACGGGCTCCCGTCAGGTTGGCTGCGGCATCTGGGAGGAGGCGGGAAAGACCCGTCAGGGGCAGCTCAATTTGAAGAAGGTGGTGTGCGAGATGGGGGGCAAGAACGCCCTTATCATCGACGTCGATGCGGACCTGGACGAGGCGATCCCAGCCGCCCTCTATAGCGCTTTCGGCTATGCGGGCCAGAAGTGCTCTGCCCTTTCCCGACTGATCGTGTTGGAGGGCGTCTATGACAGGTTCGTCGAGCGTTTCCTCTCAGCCTGCCCGGCCTTCACAGTCGGAGACCCCTCACGGCCGGGTACGCTGGTCAATCCCGTCATCGACGCCGACGCCCAGAAAAGCATTCTGGGCTACATCGAGAAGGGAAAGCTGGAGGCCCGCCTCGCCTGGCAGGCCACCTTGTCGCCCGAACTCGTCAGCAGCGGAGGCTATTACGTCCCGCCGACCGTGTTTGTTGACTGCAAGCCTGAGCACACGATCGTCCGCGAGGAGATCTTCGGGCCGGTCCTTTCGATCCTCAAAGCCAGGGACTTGGACGAAGCGTTCGCGATGGTCAACGCCGCCGATTACGCTTTGACGGGAGGCATCTTCTCAAGGAGCCCTCGGGCCATCGAGCGGGCCAAGGAGGAGATTCTCGTGGGCAACCTCTACATCAACCGCGGCATCACCGGCGCCGTCGTCGAGCGCCATCCCTTCGGCGGTTTCAAGATGAGCGGCGGCGGCACGAAGGCCGGCGGGAAAATGTATCTTGAGAACTTCCTCTTCCCCAGGGCCATCGCGGAGAACGTCATGCGCCGCGGGTTCACGCCCCCGGAGCAGCCGGCCTAGTCAGAGCGAGGTGTAGAGGCGGTAGAGGACCTGCGTCCCGAACTCCTCCCATCCCTTCCCTGCGACCCGGTCGTAGAGCATGCGCGCGCAGCCGAGGCCGGGAAGCTCGAGCTTCATCTCCTCCGCGCACCGGATCGCGATCCCGATGTCCTTCCGGATGTGCTTCACGTAGAAGCCCGGGGCAAAGTCCCCGCCGAGCGCCCGCGGGCCAAGGTTGGTCATGGCCCAGCTGCCCGCGGCGCCCCCGCTGATGCTCCCGAGGACGCGCGCGGGATCCAGGCCCGCGCGCTTGGCGTACGCGAGCGCCTCGCACCAGGCCACCATCCCGACGGCGCACGCGATCTGGTTCGCCATCTTGCAGTGCTGGCCGGCGCCCGCCGGACCGTGGAGCGCCAGGTTCTTCCCCAGCAGCGACAGGACCGGGCGAGCCCGCTCAAACGCCGCGTCGTCGCCACCCGCCATGATGACGAGCCTCGCCTCCCTGGCGCCCACGTCGCCGCCCGAAACGGGCGCGTCCAGCGCCTGCAGGCCCTTGGCCGAAGCGGCCTCCCATATCCGGCACGCGAGGGTCGGGCTGGACGTCGTCATGTCGATCAGGAGCGCCCCCTGCCCGGCCTTCTCGACGATGCCGCCCTTTCCGAGGTAGGTCTCCTCGACGTCACGCGGGAACCCGAGCATCGTGATAACGATCTCGGCCTGCGCCGCGGTGCTCCCCGCGGACGGGTGCCAGTCAGCCCCCGAGTCCAAGAGCGGACGGGCCTTCTCCTTCGTCCGGTTGAAGACGTGGAGGGCGTGGCCGGCGGCCATGAGGTGCCCGGCCATGCTCCTGCCCATGACCCCGGTCCCGATGAAGGCGATGGAAGGCTTGTCGCTCATGGCGCTCCTCAGCGGTCCCAGCTGTCGGCGGAGTCCCTGACCAGCTGCTGCAGCACCGGGAACCGCAGCTCCCCATAGTTCATCGCGTACGTGAGCCTGCCGTCCCGGAAGACCCAGGTCGTGGGAATCCACGAGATCGGGAGGCCAAGGAGCTCCGTCACCTTCTCACCCCTCGCCCGCGAGTGGTTCGGGTGCGTGAGCAGCCGGACGTTCTTGCCGGCGCCCACCCCGTTCTTCTCGAGGACATCGCGACCGTCGGCCGCGCTCCAGATCGTCACGAACACGAAGTTTACGCCGGGGTTCGCGGCGATGAAGCCGCTCCAGCCCCCGTTCGCGAGCTCGGCCCTGCAGTTGGGGCACCACGGTGCCCAGAAGTGGACGACCGTGACGCCGGCCGATTTGGTCGCCTCGGCCACCTGCCGCTCCAGCGCGGACGCCGGATCGTCGGCCGCGCGGGCGGCGCATGATACAAGGGCCGCCGCCGCGGCCGCCATGAGGATTCTTCGGATCATCGGCCCACGATTGCACAATTTCCGCGCAAATGCGAAGCCTAGGAGATCCCGAGCCAGGCAAGGCCGGCGCGTATCCACAGGGGGCTGGTGACCAGCCCCGCGGCGGTCGTGGACAGGACGACCTGCACGGCCGTGAGGGGCTGGCCGCCGTAGTACTGGGCGAGGAGGATCGGAAGGACCGCGGCGGGCATCGCGGCCTCGACCACGAGCACGCGCTTGAGCTCGACCGAGCACGGCAGCCAGTTCGCAAAGCACAGCATGAGGACCGGCATGATCCCCAGCCGGACCACGCACGAGGCGAACGCCACGTTCCTGTGCAGGAGCTTCAGGGGCTCGTTGAGGTAGTCCGCGATGTTGACCCCGGTCATCACTATGCCGAGCGGAACCGCGCACACGCCCAGCGAATGCGCCACGCCCCGCACAAGCCCCGGGACGTAGGGCGCCAGGCCCGTGACGTTGATCGCGATCGCCGCCACGAGCGTGAGGAGCATCGGCGTGATGAGCCGCCGCCACCCGCTCCGCGCCGAGGCCCCCGTGAGCACGAGGAGCCCGACCGACCAGATCGCCATGTCGACGCCCATGTTGTGCACGAGCACGACTCCCTGCGCCCGCTCTCCCCAGATGCCCCCGACGATCGGGAGCGGCAGGTAGCTGTAGTTGCAGACCCCGGCCGAGATCGCGAACGTCCTGAGTCCCGTGCCCTTGGCGAGCCCGATCGCGCGCGCGACGAGGTACGAGACGCCGAAGCCGGCCGCGGTCGACGCGAAGCCCGCGATGGGCGGGAGGAGGAGATTGCCCGGGTCGCGCAGCGACGGGTTGCCGATGATCGCGTCGAACGCGAGGCACGGCATGCACACGTACATGGCGAAGCGGATCATGCTCGTCTCCGCCGCGCCCTCGATCCAGTGGAAGCGGCGCAGGGCCACGCCGACCGCGATCAGCGCGAAAACCGGAAGGATAAGTCTGAAGAGCTCCCCGATCGTCATTCCGCGTGTGCGAGGGATGACGCATTCGCGCGCGAAGGCACGCGAAAAAACGGGCGCGGCGCGTCAGCTGGCCGGGGGCGCCGGCGGCGCGGGCTGCTCCGGCCCGGACCTGCGGCTGTTCGCGGGCAGCGAGTCGAAGATCTTCATCTGGTCGGGGGTGAGCGCGGCCCGTATCTGGGCGCGGGTCAGGTCGCCGATCAGCTTCCTCCGGGCGCGCTTGTCCACCTTGGAGAGCGTGTCGTCTCCCCTGAGCTCCTTCACCTGGCTGGCCGAGACGGCGAGGATGCCCGCCACGGTCTTCTGCTGCTCCGCCGTGAGGCCCAGCTTCGCGGTCAGCTCGGCCAGCACAAAGGCGCGGCGGCGGCCGGAGCGCGCCGGCGGCGGCGGCCCGACGTCCGACGGGCTTGTCGTGACGCCGGCCGGCGCCGCAGGGGGCGCGGGCGGGCTCGACGGGTCGTCGGCCCGGGCCTGGGCGAGCGACAGGGCGATGCAGGTTGAAAGCAGCGGTACCGAAAGCGCGGGGATGAATCTCATGCGGGTAATGACGCGTCGCGCGCGATTACGTTACACCTTTCGGCGCCGATGGTCTTGCCCCGGGGGCCGGTTGGCCGCACGGTACCCCCCAATGATTGAGGTTGAGGCGCTTACCAAACGATACGGCACCTTCACCGCCGTCCGGAGCCTTTCATTCTCGGTGCGGCCCGGCGAGGTGCTCGGGCTCGTCGGCCCCAACGGGGCCGGCAAGACGTCCACGCTGCGGTGCCTGGCGGGCATCATCCCGCCGAGCGAGGGCACGGTCCGCATCGCGGGCCACGACCTCTCCGTCGACCCGGTCGCCGCGAAGCGCGCCCTGGCGTTCTTCCCGGACGAACCCCGGCTGTTCGAGTACCTGACCGTCCGCCAGCACCTCACGTTCGTCGCGCGGATCTACGGGGTGGCCGACTACGAGGCCCTCGCAAAGCCGCTCCTCGAGGAGCTCGAGCTCGCCGAGAAGGCGGACGTCCTGCCGGGGGAGCTTTCGCGGGGCATGAAGCAGAAGCTGGTCATCGCGTGCGGCCTCCTCCACTCGCCGAGCGTCATGTTCTTCGACGAGCCCCTGACGGGCCTTGATCCGCTCGGCATCCGCCGCATGAAGGACTCGATCGTGCGCCGCGCGCGCGAGGGCGCGGCCGTCGTCCTGAGCTCCCACCTGCTCCACCTGCTCGAGGAGGTGTGCACGAACGTCCTCATCCTGAAGAAGGGGAACAAGGTGGCCGACGGCACCCTCGCGGGCGTCGCGGCGCAGTTCAGCAATGGCGAGGCGGACGTGAGCCTGGAGGAGGTCTTCATCCGCGCGACGGGCGGATCCGAGACCTGAAGGGCGACGCCCCCACCCTCCCGAAATGATCGGCGCGCTCCTCTACCTCCGGTTCACCTCCCTGCTGAACCTGGTCGTGCACCGCATCCGGAGGCTGCGGCAGCCGAAGTACCTCGTCGGCGCCGCGGTGGCCGCTGCGTACTTCTATTTCGTGCTCGGCCACAGGCCCGGCACAGGGGCTGCGCAGGGGATTGCGGGCGTTCCCGGGTTCGCGGGCGACCGGCAGATCGGCTTCGCCATCATCTGCAGCTTCCTCTGCCTTCTCGGCCTGGTCCGCATCGCGTACGCATGGATCTCGCCGCCGGAGAAGCCCGGGCTGCGCTTCAGCGAGCCCGAGATCGCGTTCCTCTTCCCCGCCCCGGTCACCCGCAGGACGCTGATCCACTACCGCCTGCTGAGCGCCCAGATCTCCATCCTCTTCTCCGCGATCCTGATGGCGTTCCTCTTCAACCGCTTTGGATACGCCGGCGGCTCCCGCTGGCTGCACGCCATCGGATGGTGGGTCATCCTCTCCACCTACGACCTCCACCTCAACGGGACAAACCTGACGCTCTGCCGCCTGAGGGAGAAGAGCCGCCACTTCCTCCTCTGGCGCCTGGGGGCGGTCGCGGCGATCGCCGCGTACGTGGCCGCCGTGTTCTGGTGCGCGATCGGGCTCGTGGAGGCGCTGCTTTCCGGAATGGGCAGCGCCCGGTCCGGGTCCGAGCACTTCATGGAGCAGATCCTGGACTCGCCCGCGCTCCACTGGCTGACCCTCCCGTTCAGGATCGTCTTCGGCCCGTACGCCGCGGCGGGCCTCGGCGACTTCGCGGCCGCGATGGTCCCGGCGCTCCTGATTCTCGCAGCCCACTACTACTGGGTGTCCGGCACCGAGGCCCGGTTCGAGGAGGGCTCGATCGCTCTCGCGGAAAGGCGCGCCGCGATCCGGGCCGCGGCGCACCGCGGGGACATCCCCGCAATGGGGGGCGCCGTTCCCAAGGCGCGGCCGGGTCCCTTTCCGCTCGCGCCGACCGGCGTTCCCGAGATGGCGTTCCTCTGGAAGAACCTCCTCTCGATCCGCAGCTCGCTCTTCAGCAGGCGGGCGCTCGTGCTGTTCCTCATCGTCATGACCTCGATGTTCATCGGCCCCCTGTTCTCGGCGCACGCGTCGTCCGTCGGGTCCGACGCCATGAGGAAGCTCGTCGTGGCGCTCTGCGGCATGTTCGCGGCCTACACGATCCTCGTGGGCCCGCAGCTGGCGCGCCAGGACCTTCGCAACGACCTGCCGAACGCGGACATCCTGAAGACCTATCCCATGGAGGGCTGGAGGATCGCCCTCGGCGAGCTCCTTGCGCCAACCGCGATCCTGACGGCGATCCTCTGGTTCCTGCTCCTCGCCTCCGCCTCCGTCCTCGACGCGGGAGAGGGCGCCGAGTGGCTGACCAAGGGGGTCCGCCTGACGGCCGTGGCCTGCCTCGGCCTGGCGGCGCCCCTCGTCTGCCTCATCCAGCTCATCGTGCCGAACTGGATCATGGTGCTCATGCCGGGCTGGTACCAGGCCTCCCGGTCCCGCGTGGGCGGAATCGAGACCTTCGGGCAGCGCCTGATGTTCGGCGTGATCCAACTCCTGTTCGCGCTCGCCGTGATCGTGCCCGCCTCGGGCGCCGCCTGGCTCATCATCTTCTCATCACAATGGGTGATCGGGGTCGGGCCGGCCGTCGTCCTTGCGACACTCGTGGTCCTGCCGATCCTTGCGGGCGAGGCCGCGTTCGGCCTCTGGTGGCTGGGCGAAAGGTTCGAGAAGTTCGACCTTTCGACCGAATCAAGATGAGGGGGTCGCGGCTAGTGAGCCTGGCCTCGGGGGAGGTTGCCGCGACCCAGCGCAGGCTCCCGCCCGACATCCTCGAGGCCGCGCGCGCCGTGCCGGTCCACTTCGAGCCCCGGCCGGGCGAGGACCTGCTGGCCGAGGGAATGGAGCCCGATCTCCTCGGGCTCTTCTCCGGAAGCCCGTACGGCGCAGGCAGCTCCGCCGATGATCCTATGCCGCCCCAGATCCACCTGTTCACCGCCAACCTCTGGGATTACGCCGAGAAGGACGAGGCGGCCTACAGGGCCGAGGTCCGCCTCACCTACCTGCACGAGCTCGGGCATTACCTCGGCTGGGACGAGGACCAGGTCGCCGCCCGCGGCCTCGACTGAGGCCCCGGCGGCAGGGAACTAGCGCCAATCCGCGCTTTCCAAGTCGTCTACGCCGTGTTTTAACCATTTGGCCGGCCCATCTAGCGGGCCCCCGCCTCCATTACCAAGAATCCAGCCATGAACAAACTGCTCGTTTTCCCCCTGATCGCGATCCTGGGCGCCGCATCCGTGCGCGCCAATGATTCCCGCACCTCGCGGTCCGACCTCGTCGTGCGCGTCGAGACGTGCGAGGCCATCATCAGGGAGTTCATGGCAAGCCCGGCCACCTCCATTCCCCCGGCCGTGTTGCAGAAGGCGCGCGGCGTCATGATCCTGAGCCAGTTCAAGGCGGGATTCATCCTCGGCGTGAAGGGCGGCTACGGCGTCCTGATGGTGAGGAAGCCCAACGGGCGGTGGAGCCTGCCGGTCCTCATCGACGCCAGCGAGGCGAGCCTGGGCCTGCAGGTCGGCGCGAAGTCGGTCGACACGGTCTGCGTCCTGACGGACGACGCGACGCCGCGACTCCTGTTCGCGAGCCGGTTCAACATCGGGGTCGACGCCAAGGCGGTCGCCGGCCCGAGCTCGGCCGAGTACGAGAACGACGCCAAGGACACCTTTATCGCACCCGTGCTCGTCTACACGAGATCGGTCGGCCTCTACGCCGGCGCCACGGTCAAGGCCGGGCATGTCCAGCGCAACGATCCCGCCAACTTCACCCTCTACAACACGTCCTACACCCTGCCGGAGCTCCTCTACAGCGACTGGGTGACCCCGCCCCCCGAGGTGCAGCCGCTCATGGCGTACGTTCAGCAGATTTCCCGCTGACCCAGCCCACCAGGGCGTCCAGGGCGGCCCCGGCCGCGCGCTCCTGGACGTCGACCCGGGACAGCCCGGTGCAGTCGACGCGGCCGCTCAGGGTATCGAACGTGCCGGTGGAGTGCCGGCGGGCGAGCCCCCACCAGGCGAACGGCTCGTCGATGTTCCACTGCGGGGACGGTTCGGCGTAGCCCGTGGTGGCGATCCCGAGGTCGGCGCCGAAGAGGACGCACGCGCCCCTCGCCATCTGCTCGGCGACCGCCCTCGACACGCTGTTCACCGAGCCCGCCGCGGCGCGGTCGACGCCCAGGTGGCGCACCTTCCCCTCGAGCGAGTAGGCGGTGATGCCCCCGAGGAAGAACTCCGACGCCCCCGAGATCGCGCCGATCCT
>CAYVKH010000105.1:0-8510 GCA_964451965.1 uncultured Opitutaceae bacterium | reverse complement strand
TCGTGGTGGCGGAGAGCGGCAGGCTTGTCGTGGTGACGAACGAGGGGAACTCGCGCTTCTGCCTCGCTGCGACCCGCTGCCACATCGCGCTCGTCGGGATAGAGAAGATCCTCCCGCGCGACCGGGACCTCGCGCTCTTCCTGAACCTGCTCGCCCGCTCGGGAACGGGCCAGCAGCTGTCGGTGTACAACGAGTTCATCCTGGGGCCGCGCGCCGCCGGGCAGCCGGACGGGCCCGACGAGATGCACGTGGTCTTCGTCGACAACGGGCGGACGGACGTCCTCGCGACCGAATGCAGGGACATCCTGCGCTGCATCCGGTGCGGGGCGTGCCTCAACGTCTGCCCCGTCTACCGCCAGGCGGGCGGCCACGCGTACCGGAGCGTCTACCCGGGCCCCGTCGGCGCGGTCCTGTCGCCTTTGCTCCTGGGCAAGGGGTTCCCGCAGAAGGCCGACCTGCCCAAGGCCTCGAGCCTCTGCGGCGCGTGCAACGAGGTCTGCCCGGTCAACATCCCGATCCCGGACCTGCTTCTAAGGCTTCGCGACAGGGCGCACGCCGAGGGCGTCCCCTCGCCGGGCACGCCGCCGATGGGCGCCTGGTCGGTCCTCGCGAGCCAGCCGGCCGCCTGGAGGGTCGCGCTCGCGGGCGGGCGCCTGCTCGACCATTTTCCGAGAAGCCTCCTCCCGGTCCCCGCGCTGCGGGCCTGGGAATCGTCGCGGGACCTGCCCAAGTGGCGGGGCGGCGAGTTCAGAAAGTGGCTCAAAATGCGTCGCAAGCGGCAGGGCCCAGGGCAGAGTTGAGCGGAAATTCCAAAAGAATGGATTCACCCAAGACCCCGAAGCCCAAGCACGAGCCCTTCATCCTGCCGGAGACGGTGATGCGCGAGTTCACCGTGCGCGCCCTGGTGGTGGGCACGATCCTCGGCATCATGTTCGGCGCCTCGTCGCTCTACCTCGTCCTCAAGGTCGGGCTCACGGTCAGCGCGTCCATCCCGGTGGCGGTCATCTCCCTCGCGCTCTTCCGCATGCTTTCCAAGGTGGGGTTGAGGGACGCCACGATCCTCGAGAACAACATTAGCCAGACGGCGGGCTCGGCGGGCGAATCCCTCGCCTTCGGGGTGGGCGTCACGATGCCGGCGATCATGATCCTGGGTTTCGACCTGGAGCTCACGCGGGTGCTCCTCGTGTCGGTCCTCGGGGGGCTCCTGGGGATCCTCATGATGATCCCGCTGCGCCGGGCGCTCATCGTCAAGGAGCACGGGGTTCTCAAGTATCCCGAGGGGACGGCGTGCGCGGCCGTCCTGACCGCCGGCGCCTCGGCGGAGGACCGGGCCCAGGCCTCCCCCGGCGCCATGGCCGAGATGCGGGAGGCGGAGGCCGCCGGCCTCGGCAAGGCCCCGGGGGCCAAGGCGATCTTCTCCGGCTTGGGGATCGGCGTCATCTACAACGTCCTCAACCGCGTGCCGAGGCTCTGGAAGGACACCCCGGAGAAGATATTCGACGAGCCGTTCAAGGGGGCGTCCGTGAGCGCGGAGATATCCCCGGAGCTCCTCGGGATCGGCTACATCATCGGGCCCCGGATAGCCGCGCTCATGTGCGGGGGAGGGGTGCTCTCCTACCTTGTCCTGATACCGATGATCAAGTTCTTCGGGGACCACCTGCCGGGCCCGCTCGCGCCCGGCAAGATGCCGATCTCGGAGATGCAGCCGGACGACGTCCGCTCCGCCTACGTCCTCTACATCGGCTCGGGGGCCGTGGCCGCAGGCGGCATCATCAGCCTTTTCCGGTCGATTCCCACGATCTGGCACGGCCTGAAGGAGGGGCTTCGCGACGTCGGCCTCCTGAAGCACGATGCGGCCGACGCGGCGGCCGGCGCGGTGCAGGTGCCGAGGACCGAGAGGGACCTGCCCATGAAGTTCGTCGGGATCGGGATCATCGTACTGATCGTGTCGATCATGGCCGCGCCCATGCTCCTCGACGCGGGGTTCGGGACCAAGCTCATGGGGGCGATCCTCATCGTGGTCTTCGGCTTCCTGTTCGTGACCGTCTCCTCGCGGCTCACGGGCGAGATCGGGTCGTCCTCGAATCCCATCTCCGGAATGACGATCGCGACGCTGCTGCTCACGTGCCTGATCTTCATCATCGTCGGCTGGACGGGTAGCGCCTACTACGTCACCGCCCTCTCGGTCGGGGCGATCGTCTGCATCGCGGCGTCGAACGGGGGCAGCACCTCCCAGGACCTGAAGACCGGATACATCCTCGGGGCGACGCCCAAGTACCTGCAGATCGCGATCCTCTTCGGGTCCTTCGCCTCCGCGCTCGTCCTCGGGCCGATGCTGCTCTCGCTCAACAACGCCAAGGTGGTCTACGTGCCCGTCTCGGGCCTGTCCCCTGCAGGCCTTCACGTGGATGTCCGCGAGCTCGCGGCGACCGAGCGGCTGTCCGGGCCCCAGGCCGAGGCCGACCGGGGCACCTACCACGTCTGGTACAGGAACGACCCGTCCGGGGGGGCCTCGGAGAAATACCTCGTGGACGACTCGGGCAACGCGGTCTGGCTCGTCGACCCCGGGATCAACGGGACCCACACCCACCGGCCGGACGGCTCCATGGTGGACAAGTTCAACGCGCCCAAGGCGGTGCTGATCTCGTACATCATCAAGGGCATCCTGGGGCACAAGCTGCCGTGGTCGCTCGTCCTGCTCGGCGTCATGATCTCCGTCACCCTCGAGATGACGGGCGTGCCCTCGCTCGCGTTCGCGGTCGGCGTGTACCTGCCCCTCTCGTCCTCGAGCCCGATCTGGGCTGGGGGAATCGTCCGCTGGCTCGTCGACGCGTACACGCGGCGCAAGCACAGCGGCAAGAGCCTCTCCGAGGACCAGCTCGCGGCCGAGGGCGACAAGAGCCCGGGGGTGCTGCTGGCGTCGGGATACATCGCCGGCGGGGCGATCGCGGGCATCGTGATCGCGATCCTCCAGGGCACCCCCCGGCTTGCCCCGCTGGACCACCGGCTGAACGACTGGGCTACGGCGAGGAACCCTCTCTTCGACGGCCCCTATTCGGACGCGCTCTCGATGCTCTTCTTCATCGGCCTTTGCGCGTTCCTCTACCTTGTGGGGCGGGAGCGGCTGCTGGCGCCGAGGAAGCCGCCCCCCGCCTAGGAGAGCCATGGCCGACGACCGCGAGGCAATCATGTCAAGGGTGCGCGGCGCGCTGGCGCCGCTCAAGGAGCGCGCCCGAATGCCCGACTACGACGGGGATCTCGTGCTCGCCCGGAACCGGCTCGGCTCGGGTGACCCGACGGCGGAGTTCGCCTCGCGCCTCGGGGCCGTGAACGGCGAGGTCGTCGCGGGCCCGGAGGCGCTTGCGGCGTACCTGAGGGGTCGCCAATGGCTGCGCGGGTACTGCGACCCGGCGCTCTGGCCGGCCCTGGAGCCCCACTTCGGCGCAGGCTTCAGCGTCGAGACGTGCTTCGACCGGGCGCGGGTGGACGACTACCAGTTCGGGATAACCAGGGCGGTGGGCGCCATCGCGGAGACCGGGACGATCATCCTGGGCGACGCGACGACCTCGTCGCGCCTCGGCGCCCTCGCCCCGTGGGCGCACGTGGCCGTCATCTCCCGGAGGGACCTGCATTCGGACCTCGCCCAGGCCGTGGCGGCGCTCGGAAGCGACCCGAATGTCGTCTGGTGCACCGGGCCGTCGAAGACCGCCGACGTGGAGGGGATCCTCATTGAGGGCGTCCACGGCCCCGGCGTGCAGATCGCCCTGTTCGTCGACTGACCGGCCGCCGCCCTACGCGGTCTCCTCGGTGACGGGGTTCGTGAGCGCACCTATCCCCTCGATCTCGATCGTGATCGTGTCGCCGGCCTTGAGGTAGACAGGCGGCTTGCGGGCGAAACCCACGCCATGTGGGGTTCCCGTGAGGATGACCGTCCCCGGCAGGAGCGTCTTGCTGCCGCTCAGGAACTCGATGAGGGACCGGACGTCGAAGACCATGTCGTCGGTGTTCCAGTCCTGCATCGTTTGCCCGTTCAGGATGGTCCTGATCCGGAGCTTGTTGGGATCCGGGATCTCGTCGGGGGTCACCAGGACCGGGCCCATCGGGCAGAACGTGTCGAAGCTCTTGCCCTGGCAGAACTGGCCGCCGTTCCAACGGATCTGCCAGTCGCGGGCGGACACGTCGTTCGCGGCGGTGTAGCCGAGCACGTAGTCGAGGGCGCTGGCGCGCGTCGCGTTCTTGCAGGCCCTGCCGATGACGACGGCCAGCTCGCACTCGTAGTCGACCTCGGTGCTCCGGAGCCTCCTGGGAAGCTCGATCGGGTCGCCGGGGTTCTGGAGCGAGTTCGTGCTCTTGATGAAGAGCATGGGCCGCTCGGGCACGCCCTTGCCTCCCTCCTCGGCGTGCCTCCGGTAGTTGAGGCCGATCGCGAGGATGTTGGGCGGGGAGACGGGCGCCAGGATCTTCCCGGGCCTGACGGTCCTTTCCGTGACCCGGAACGAGCCGAACAGGTCGCCGGAGATCTCCCGTGCGGTTCCGTCCGGCTGCAGGGCCGCGTAGGCGGGGCCGGCGGGCGTTTGGTGGCGTAGGATCTTCATTCAGAGGGGCGTTTCAGGGGCCCGCCTCCGCGAAGGCCTCCATGCCGGCGCAGGTGCAGACGAGGTGGCGGTCGCCGAAGACGTTGTCGACGCGGCCGACGGCCGGCCAGAACTTCGAGGCCCTTGTCCAGGGCGCTGGAAACGCGGCCAGCTCGCGGGAATAGGGGCGGTCCCACTCGTCCGCGCAGACGGCCCTGGCTGTGTGCGGCGCGTTCTTCAGGGGATTGTTGATCCGGTCGGACTCCCCGTTCGCGACGGCCTGCATCTCCCCGTGGATCGCGATCATCGCGTCGCAGAACCTGTCGAGCTCCGCCTTGCTCTCGCTTTCGGTCGGCTCGACCATGAACGTGCCGGGCACGGGGAAGGAGAGTGTGGGCGCGTGGTACCCGTAGTCCATGAGCCGCTTCGCCGCGTCCTCGGCCTCGACGCCGTGCCTCTTCCACCCGCGCAGGTCGACGATGCACTCGTGCGCCACGAGGCCCGAGGCCCCGCGGTAGAGGACCGGGAAGAACTTCCCGAGGCGCCTCGCGACATAGTTCGCGTTGAGGATCGCGGCCTTGGTCGCAGCCGTGAGGCCCTCGGCCCCCATCATCCGGATGTACATCCACGAGATGACGAGGATGCTGGCGCTGCCCCAGGGAGCGGAGCTCACGGCCCCGAGGTGCGCGCCGCCGCGGCCCTTCGCGAAGGGTGACGCCACGGCGTGGCCGGGGAGGAAGGGCGCCAGGTGCGCGGCCACGCCGATCGGGCCCACCCCGGGTCCCCCGCCGCCGTGGGGGATGCAGAATGTCTTGTGGAGGTTCAGGTGGCAGACGTCCGCGCCGATGGCGCCCGGCGACGTGAGCCCCACCTGCGCGTTCATGTTGGCGCCGTCCATGTACACCTGGCCGCCGTGGGCGTGCACGATCGTGCAGATGTCCTTGATCGCGCTCTCGAAGACGCCGTGGGTCGAGGGATAGGTGACCATGAGGGCCGCAAGGCTCCCCGAATGGGCCTGCGCCTTCGCCTTCAGGTCCGCGATGTCGATGTTTCCCTGCAGGTCGCAGGCCACCGGGACGACCGAGTAGCCGCACATGGTCGCGCTCGCGGGGTTTGTCCCGTGGGCGCTCGTGGGGATGAGGCACACGTTGCGGTGCCCCTGGCCGCGGGACTCGTGGAAGGCGCGCACCGTCAGGAGGCCGGCGTACTCCCCCTGGGAGCCCGCGTTGGGCTGCAGCGAGACGGCGGCGAACCCGGTTATCTCGGAAAGCCAGCCCTCGAGGTCCCGGAAGAGTCTCCGGTAGCCCCGGGCCTGCTCATCGGGCGCGAACGGATGCATCCGCGAGAACTCCGGCCACGAAACGGGGAAGAGCTCGCTCGCCGCGTTCAGCTTCATCGTGCAGGAGCCCAGCGAGATCATCGACTGGCAGAGCGTGAGGTCCCTGGCCTCGAGCCGCTTGATGTAGCGGAGCATCTCGTGCTCGGTGTGGTATCTCTGGAAGACGGGCGCCGCCAGGAACGGGCTCGTGCGCGCAAGGGGCGCGCAGAAGCCGGCGTCGACGGAGTCGCAGTCGGGAAGCGGCACGCCCCCGAAGATCGCCAGGATCGCCCCCACCTCCTCCAGGGTCGTTGTCTCGTCCAGAGAGATCCCGACCCGGCCCGCGTCGATGCGCCGCAGGTTGAAACCCTTTGCCGCCGCCGCCGCATGCGCCCTGTCGGGCGCGACGTTTCCGACCGTGAGGGTGTCGAAGAACGGCTCGGGACCCATCGTGGCCCCCGCTGCGCGCAGTCCGGCCGCGAGCAGCTCGGCGAGCAGCTTCGTCCTGCGCGCGATCCTCGCCAGGCCGCCGGGGCCGTGGTAGACGGCGTACATCGACGCCATCACCGCTAGGAGCACCTGGGCGGTGCAGATGTTCGAGGTGGCCTTGTCCCGCCGAATGTGCTGCTCGCGCGTGCCGAGCGCGAGCCTGAGCGCCGGGTCGCCCTGGGCGTCCCTCGACACGCCGACGAGGCGCCCGGGCATCTGCCGCTTGAAGGAATCCCTGGTCGCGAGGAAGCCCGCGTGCGGCCCGCCGAAGCCAAGCGGCACTCCGAAGCGCTGCGAGCTGCCGACCGCGACGTCCGCCCCGAACTCCCCCGGGGGCCTCAGGAGCGTGAGCGCGAGAAGGTCGGCCGCTGCGATGCAGAACGCGCCCGCACCGTGGGCCTCCTCGAAGAACGCGGAGTAGTCGTGCACGGCCCCCCACGTGTCGGGATACTGGACAAGGACCCCGAAGCACCCGGGGCCCGGCTTGAACGACCGGTGGTCGCCGGTGACGACCTCGATCCCGAGCGGCCTCGCCCGGGTCCGCACAATGTCGATGGTCTGCGGATGGCAGGCGTCCGACACGAAGAAGGTTCGGCTCGACTGCGGCTCGCCGTCCCTCAGGCGGTGGCACATCATCATGGCCTCCGCGGCCGAGGTGCCCTCGTCGAGCATCGACGCGTTGGAGATCTCGAGGCCGGTCAGGTCGCAGACGACCGTCTGGAAATTGAGCAGCGCCTCCAGGCGGCCCTGCGAGATCTCGGACTGGTAGGGCGTGTAGGCGGTGTACCACGCCGGGTTCTCCAGGATCGTCCTCTGGATGACCCCCGGGACCAGCGTGTCGCTGTAGCCCATACCTATGAAGCTCCTGAAGATTCGGTTGTCCGCCGCGATCGCCCGCAGCTCGGCCAGCGCCGCGCTCTCGCCCGCTGCGGCGGGCAGCCGCAGAGGCCCCGTCCGGATCTGCGGGGGGACCGCGGCGTCGACCAGCGCGTCGACGCTCGGATACCCCAGGTCCGCGAGCATGGCCGCCGTGTCGGCGGAATTGTCGCCCAGGTGGCGGCGGGCGAAGGAATCGTTCGGGCTCGCGAGTTCGCGTTGCGAAGACATGCGGCTGAAGGGTAGGCGATCGCGTTGGGCGCGCAACCGCGTTTTGGCCCATTGCCCCCATGGGTTGATTAAGGGCCCTTTATGGTTTAACAGGCGTATGGAATGCGAAGGAAACCCTACTCGACGCGGGAGGCGCGCGCCGCCTTTGTCGACCGGAGGCTCGAGGAGCTGTACCCGGAGACCCCCATACCCCTCGCCCACAGGGATGCGTTCACCCTCCTGGTCGCGGTGGTGCTGTCCGCCCAGTGCACGGACAGGCGGGTCAACCTGGTGACCCCCGAGCTCTTCGCCCTGGCGGACACGCCGGAAGGGATGGCCGAGGCTCCGGTCGCCGACATCCAGCGGATCATACGCCCGTGCGGCCTCGCGCCGCAGAAGGCGAAGGCGATCTCGGGGCTCTCTAGGATCATCGTGCAGAGGCACCGCGGATTCGTGCCAGGGACTTTCGAGGAGCTCGAGGACCTCCCCGGGGTGGGGCACAAGACCGCCAGCGTCGTCATGTCCCAGGCGTTCGGCGTCCCAGCATTTCCCGTCGACACCCACATCCACCGCCTCGCGAAGCGCTGGCGCCTCTCAAAAGGCCGCAACGTCCGGGAAACCGAGCGCGACCTGAAGGACCTCTTCCGGGAGTCGCGCTGGAACAAGCTGCACCTGAGGATGATCTATTTTGGCCGGGAGCACTGCACCGCGCGCGGCTGCGACGGGCACACCTGCATGATTTGCTCTTGCTTCAATCCGAAGCGCGGGTCTTGCTGACCTTTCACTTGTTCGGGCCGTAGCGTAGCCTGGTAGCGCGCTTGCATGGGGTGCAAGAGGTCGAGAGTTCGAATCTCTCCGGCCCGACCATTTTACCAGAACCGCAGATAGCGACTGCAGGGGTCTTCTTGCGTCTAACCGCGACAGATGGATGGAGATGCGTTAGTCGGTTTTCTAAGTTGGTTGCCACCGGCTGCGACTGGAAAGGACTGTCTGCGACCCAAAGATGTGTGTGAATCTGTGTGTATGTAACGCCGCTTCGAAAA
>CAYVKH010000104.1:0-8635 GCA_964451965.1 uncultured Opitutaceae bacterium | reverse complement strand
GGCTCCTGCTCACGACCGAGTGCATGATCACCGAGATCCCGGAGAAGAAGGATTCCGCCCCCGCGCATCCCCCGGGCGGCGGGATGGATTATTAATCGGCACCTGAAGAATTCATTCAAAGCGCCCCGGCCTCGCAGCCGGGGCGCTTTTTTTGGTGCCATGGGCCCCCCCGGGGCCAATCGTCGGTCCCTGACTCCATGGAAGTGATCGTACTCGGAAGCGGAACATCCCAGGGCGTTCCCATGATCGGGTGCGCATGCCCCGTCTGCGTGTCCAAGGATCCGCGCAACAAGCGGACGAGGGCGTCCGTCCACGTCGTGATGGACGGGCTCCACGTCCAGGTGGACGCCGCGCCGGAATTGAGGCTCCAGTGCCTCAAGGAGGGGGTGGACAAGCTCGACCTCTTTGTGCTCACGCACGGCCACTCGGACCACATAGCGGGGATGGACGACCTGCGCCGGTTCTGCGACCTGCTGGGCGGCAAGGCGCTCACGGTCTACACGACGGAGGAGGGGATGGCCCGGGTGCTTGCCATCTACCCCTATGCGATCATGGAGCGGCCGGTCGTGCGCGGATACCCGGCGTTCAAGCTCGCCGAGATGCCGGCGGTCATGGAGCTGGCCCAGGGCACCATCCAGTCGACGCTCCTTCCCCACGGGGGCGCGCAGACGATCGGGCTCGTCTTCACCGAGAAGAGCAGCGGGCGGAGGTTCGCCTATTACACGGACTGCAAGCGCCTTCCCCCGGAGGCCGTCGAGCTGGCGCGCGGCTCGGACGCCGTGATCCTGGACGGGCTCCGCCCGCAGCCGCATCCGTCGCACATGAGCATTGACGAGGCCGTCGAGGCGGGCAGGGCGCTCGGCGCCGGGCGCGTCTGGCTCACGCACCTGACGCACTTGACCGAGCATGCCGCGACGGAATCGGCGCTTCCCGGCGGGTTCGGCCTCGCCTACGACGGCCTCAGGATAACCGTGTAGCCCCCGGCCGGCGACCACGGCGGAAATGAGCGCAGTCGGCGCCTTTTCGCTCACGGCGGGCTCCGCCGATTGCGCAATGGTCGTCACCCTGCCGCTGGGATCCTATACAGCCGTCGTTTCAGGCGCCGCCAACACGACGGGCGCGGCATTGGCCGGGGTTTACAAGTATCATTTATACCAACGGGTTACAAATAGACCGGCCCGTTTGCGCCAGGGAGAATTTATGACGCGCAGGGACGAATGGACTTGTATTAAATCATACTTAATTAATGTAGATTGAAACCATACCTCCCATGAAGCTTTCCAAGAAAGGCGAGTACGCGCTCCGATCCCTCATCAATCTTGGAATCGCGGTCGAGATGAAGCGCAAGCTCGTCCAGGTCTCGGAGCTGGCGGAGAGCGAGCAGCTGCCGGTCAAGTTCCTGGAGCAGATCCTGCAGGCCCTCAAGGAGGCCGGAATCGTGGAGAGCGAGCGGGGGAAGTTCGGGGGCTACCGGCTGGCCAGGCCGGCCAGCAAGATACTCATCGGCGACGTCGTGCGCCTGATCGACGGCCCGCTGGCCCCGATCCGGTGCGTCTCCCAGACGGCCTATGAGCCCTGCACGTGCCCGGACGAGGCCCACTGCGGGCTCCGGATGCTCATGCTGGACGTCCGCAACGCCATCGCGGACATTCTGGACCGCTACTCGCTGGCCGACGTGGTCGAGATCACGCTTCGAAAGATGCGCAGCGACAGCATCTCGCTCCCGTTCTCAGCCCAGGCGGCCGGCGCCGCGATGCAGGCGCGCCTGCCCGCGAGGATCGCGCGCGACCAGCTCGCCCGAAGGGGCCGCGCGCCCAGGCGCAACAGGGCTTCGCCCTCCGAGGGCGTCCTGCACCACATCCTCGGCGAGTACTCCATCTAGGCCCGGTAGGCCCGGCACGCGTCCCGCCATGTCCTCCGAATCCAGACCAGAACCCCTGAGCGGCGCCGGCGAACCCGAGTGGCTCGCCCTCGTGAGATCGCAGGTCCGGGACCTCCGGTACGGGGTCGTTCAGCTTGTCGTCCACGACGGCCGTGTCACCCAGATCGAGCGCACGGAGAAGACGCGGCTGGCGCCCGACAGGGCCGGCGGCCCCTCCCGGTGACCGAACCCGGCCCATGACCCTCTTCCCACAACGACCGGACGCACCGGAGAAAACCATATCAGACATCGGAGCGCGTGGCCAATCCGTCGACGGAACCCCTCCCGAAGGACAGGCACAAACCAGCCCATGAATCCCTTCCCCTCATTGCGCGCCCTTCCGGGCGCCCTCGCCGCCGCGGCGTTCCTCGCCGCGTCGGCCGCCACCGCAAAGACCATCGAGCTCCTCAACGTCTCCTACGACCCGACCCGGGAGCTCTACGCCGAGTACAACGCCGCGTTCGCTGCGTACTGGAAGGCCAAGACGGGCGACGACGTCGTGGTCAAGCAGTCCCACGGGGGATCCGGCGCGCAGGCGCGCTCCGTGATCGACGGCCTGCAGGCCGACGTGGTGACGCTCGCCCTCGCCGCCGACATCGACCAGCTGCACGCGCGCGGCGACCTCGTCCCCGCAGACTGGCAGTCCAGGTTCCCGGACAACTCCGCGCCCTACACCAGCACGATCGTGCTGCTTGTGCGCAAGGGGAACCCGAAGGGCATCAAAGACTGGGACGACGTCGTGCGCCCGGGCGTGTCCGTCATAACGGCGAATCCCAAGACGTCCGGCGGCGCGCGCTGGGCGTACCTGGCGGCGTGGGGCTACGCGGAGCGCAAGTACGGCAGCAAGGACAGGGCCCGCGATTTCGTGACGGCCCTCTTCAGGAACGTGCCGGTGCTCGACTCGGGCGCCCGCGGCTCGACGATCACATTCGCGCAGAAGGAGATCGGGGACGTCCTCCTCGCATGGGAGAACGAGGCCTTCCTGGCCCAGAAGGAATTCGGCCCGGGGAAGTTCGAGACCGTCGTCCCCTCGTCCAGCATCCTGGCGGAGCCGCCGGTCGCCGTGGTCGAGAAGGTGGCCGCCCGCAAGGGCACGACGGACGTCGCGAGGGCCTACCTCGAATTCCTCTATTCCGACAAGGGGCAGGAGATCGCGGGCCGCAACTTCTACCGCCCGCGCAGCCCCGCGGCGGCGGCGAGGTTCGCATCGGTCTTCCCGCGGCTCGAACTCTTCACCATCGACGCCGCCTTCGGGGGATGGACCGTGGCGCAGCGCACGCACTTCGCCGACGGCGGCGTGTTCGACCAGATCTACCAGAAATGAGCCCCGCAGCCGCAGCGCCCCGCCGGGGCACCAACCCGCCCTCGTTCCGCACGATGTCGAGCGCCCGCAGCTCGCGCGCCATCCTGCCCGGCTTCGGGCTGTCCCTCGGGTTCACGCTGGCCTACCTGGGGCTCATCGTCCTCGTGCCGCTGTCCGCAGCGTTCCTCAAGACCGCGGGCATGGGCCTGCACGAGTTCGTGGCGGCCGTGGCCTCGCCGAGGGTGCTCGCCGCCTACAGGCTGAGCTTCGGCGCGTCGCTCGCGGCCGGGCTCGTGAACATGGTTTTCGGGCTCGTGGTGGCCTGGGTGCTCGTGCGCTACTCGTTTCCCGGCAAACGCGTCATCGACGCCCTGGTCGACCTTCCCTTCGCCCTGCCGACGGCCGTCGCCGGCATCGCGCTCACGTCGCTCTACTCGCAGAACGGCTGGGTGGGCCGGTGGCTGGCGCCCCTGGGCCTCAGGGTGGCGTTCACGTGGACGGGCGTCTTCGTGGCCCTCACGTTCATAGGGCTGCCCTTCGTCGTGAGGACCGTCCAGCCGGTGCTCCAGGAGCTCGAGCCCGACATCGAGGAGGCGGCGTCGACGCTCGGGGCGAACCGCCTGCAGACCATCGTCCGCATCCTCCTGCCGCAGCTCATGCCGTCGCTCCTCACCGGCTTCGCGCTGGCGTTCGCCAGGGCGCTCGGGGAGTACGGCTCGGTGGTCTTCATCTCGGGCAACATGCCGATGAAGACCGAGATCGTGCCGCTCCTCATCATCACCAAGCTCGAGCAGTACGACTACCGCGGCGCGACCGCGATCGCGGTCGTGATGCTCGTGTCGTCGTTCGTCCTGCTGCTCCTCATCAACCTGCTCCAGAAGTGGAGCCGCCGCTACCACGCAATATGACGTGATTCCCTATTGGGCCGTCGCTCCCCCCTGCCAAGGATCCGGCGCCCCTCCCGCAACCCGCAACCAGACCAGCCCCCTTCACCCCCATTGGCCTCCGCAATCGCCACAACGCTCCCGACCCGCGCGGTCCGCGCCGCCCCTCCCCGCGCGACCAGGGACCCCGCCTGGGCCCGCTGGCTGCTCACGGCCGTGGCGCTCGTGTTCCTCGCCTTCTTCCTCGTGCTCCCGATCGTGGCCGTGTTCGCGCAGGCGTTCGCCAAGGGGGGGGCGTACTTCCTCGCGACCGTGCGGGAGCCCGACGCCCTGGCCGCCGTCCGGCTCACGCTCCTGACCGTGGCGCTCGTGGTCCCCGCCAACGTGGTGTTCGGCATCGCCGCGGCCTGGGCCATCTCGAAGTTCAAGTTCTCCGGCAAGAGCCTGCTGACGACGCTCATCGACCTTCCCTTCGCCGTGTCCCCGGTCATCTCCGGGCTCGTCTACGTCCTCGTGTTCGGGGCGCAGGGCTGGTTCGGCACCTGGCTGATCGCGCACGACATCCATGTGATCTTCGCCGTCCCGGGCATCGTCCTGGCGACGACGTTCGTCACGTTCCCGTTCGTCGCGCGGGAGCTGATCCCGCTCATGCAGGCGCAGGGAACCGACGAGGAGTACTCCGCCGTGACGCTCGGGGCCAACGGCTGGCAGACCTTCTGGCGCGTGACGCTCCCGAACATCCGGTGGGGCCTCTTCTACGGGGTCATCCTCTGCAACGCCCGCGCGATGGGCGAATTCGGGGCGGTCTCCGTCGTCAGCGGGCACATCCGCGGGGAGACCAACACGATGCCCCTGCACGTCGAGATCCTCTACAACGAGTACAACATCGCGGGCGCCTTCGCGGTCGCCTCGCTCCTGGCGCTCCTCGCCCTGGCGACGCTTGTCGTCAAGTCGGCCGTCGAGTGGAGGCAGACCGGATCGCCATGAGCATCGAGGCGCACTCGCTCCACAAGAAGTTCGGGGCCTACACGGCGCTCGACGGCGTCGACCTGAACGTCCCGCAGGGGAAGCTGGTGGCGGTCCTCGGCCCCTCCGGCTCCGGGAAGACGACGCTCCTGCGGATCATCGCCGGCCTCGAATTCCCCGATCCGGGCAGCGGGCGCGTCCTCTTCCACGGCGACGACGTGACGGACCTTCCCGCGGGAAAGCGCAGGGTCGGGTTCGTGTTCCAGCACTACGCCCTGTTCCGCCACATGTCCGTCTTCGAGAACGTGGCGTTCGGGCTGCGGGTGCGCCGGCGCCGCGAGAGGCCGTCGCGGGCCGCGATCGCCGAGCGCGCGCACAGGCTGCTCGAGCTCGTGCAGCTGGACGGCCTGGCGGGGCGCTTCCCCTCGCAGCTGTCGGGGGGCGAGCGCCAGCGCGTGGCCCTCGCCCGCGCGCTCGCCGTCGAGCCGAAGGTGCTCCTCCTCGACGAGCCCTTCGGGGCGCTGGACGCGCGCGTGCGCAAGGACCTGCGCCGGTGGCTGCGGCGCTTCCACGACGAGATCCAGCTGACGACGATCTTCGTGACCCACGACCAGGAGGAGGCCCTGGAGATCGCCGACGAGGTGGTGATCATGAACAAGGCCCGCGTCGAGCAGGTGGGCACCCCGCAGCAGGTCTACGACAAGCCGGCCTCGCCCTTCGTCTACCAGTTCCTCGGCAACGTGAACGTGCTTCGCGCGCCCGCGCTCGCCGGGGCCCAGCGCCGGGGCGGGGCCGCGGACGCGGCGGCCCCCGACGGGCAGATCTACGTCCGCCCGCACGACATCGAGGTGACGCCCCACGACGCGGGCGGGGCGGGCCTTTCGGCCATCGTGCGCCACATCCACGCGGCGGGCCCGCACGCGAGGCTGCTCCTCGAGCGGGTGCAGACCCGCGAGCAGGTCGAGGTCGAGATCTCCAGGTCGGAGCTCGCCGGCCTCAACCTCGTCGTGAACGACCTGGTCCGGCTGCGCCTCAGGCAGTCCCACTCATTTGACGAGGACTACGCGATATAGCACCTTTTCCGGCGCCTTTTCCCAAACAAGAGAAATCAACCCACAACCCAAATGGCCAAGATATACAATGACATCACGGAGACGATCGGGAACACCCCGCTCGTCCGCCTCAACCGGACCGCAGCCGCCCATGGCGCGCAGGCGGAGATCCTGCTCAAGCTGGAATTCTTCAACCCCCTGTCGAGCGTCAAGGACCGGATCGGGTTCGCGATGATCGACGACGCCCTGAAGAGCGGCCGCATCAACCAGGACACGGTCCTCATCGAGCCGACGAGCGGCAACACGGGCATCGCGCTCGCGTTCGTCGCGGCGGCCAAGGGCCTGAAGCTCGTCCTGACGATGCCCGAGACGATGACAAACGAGCGCAAGAAGATCCTCAAGGTGCTCGGCGCCCGCCTCGTCCTGACCGAGGGCGCGAAGGGGATGAAGGGTGCCATCGCCAAGGCCGAGGAGCTCGCGACCAAGATCCCGAACAGCGTCATCCTCCAGCAGTTCGCCAACCCGTCCAACCCCGCCGTCCACCGCAGGACCACGGCGGAGGAGATCTGGAGGGACACCGACGGAAAGGTGGACATCGTCATCTCCGGGATCGGGACCGGCGGAACCATCACGGGCGTCGGCGAGGTCATCAAGCCGCGCAAGCCCTCCTTCAGGCTCATCGCCCTCGAGCCGGCCGGCTCCCCGATCCTCTCGGGCGGGCAGCCCGGCCCGCACAAGCTGCAGGGCCTCGGGGCCGGCTTCGTGCCCGCCGTCCTCAACACCAAGATCTACGACGAGGTGATCACCGTGAAGGAGGATGACGCTGCCCCGCTGAGCAAGCAGGTGGCCAAGCTCGACGGCATCCCGATCGGGATCTCTTCGGGCGCGGCCGTCTGGGCCGCGATCCAGGTCGCGAAGAGGCCCGAGAACAAGGGCAAGCAGATCGTCGTGATCATTCCGTCGTCCGCCGAGCGCTACCTCTCGTCCTGGCTCTTCGCGGACCTGAGCGTCGAGAGCGACTCGATCGACGACCTCCTGCCGCCGCCAAAGGCCTGACCCGCCGCGCTCCCCGGGCCCCCGGCGGCCCCGGGGCGCGGCCTCATTTCCTGCGGGCGGGCAGGGGCACGAACCAGCCCGGCGGGTTGATCGGCACGTTCACGGCCCGGCCCGCGCGGATCTCCGCCCCGTAGCGGTCCCAGCGCATGTCCGCATACGCGGGCTCGCGGTACCGGGGGATGTTGGTGAGGAGGGCCCAGGCGCAGAGGACGGGGGCGATCTTTCCCGCGATCCCCCTCTGTCCCGCGGTCCAGAGGAGGAGCCATGCCGCGGCCAGCTGCGGGAGGAAGACGTACCGCGCGTGCGCGAGCGGCCGGAAGTAGTCGCCGAGCGTGTGCCGCGTCCTGTAGAGCGAGCCCGCGAGGAGACCGAAGAACGCGAGCCCGAGGAGGATCCTCTCCCGGCGGTCCGCGCCGGGCCTGAACGCGAGGTACGCGACACCGGCCAGGGTGGCGATCCCCGCGATGGTCCCGATGACCTGGTCCGTGTCCGGCGACGCGAGGGACCCCATCAGGATGGAGGCGCCGACGCGGCGCCCGACGGCCGGCAGGAAGAGCTGGAACGCGATCGCGGCGTCGGGGGGGCCCGAGCCGACCGGGGGCTCGGTCCGCACCAGGTACCCCTGGATGAGGGCGCACCCGGCGATGGTCGCGGCCAGGGCGAGGCTTGCCCGCGTCCTGCGGCTCCAGGCGCGCCAGGCGAACAGGGGGAGCAGGATGATGCAGAACGGGCCGGTGAGGCCCAAGGCGGCCGCCGCCGCAAGGTCGTGGGCCCACTGCCCGCGCCCCCTCGGGTCCCCGGATATCAGCAGGAGGACGAGCCCCGCCCCGATCACCCACTGGAGGTTCACGACGTTCAGGAGCACCTCGTACGTGTCCGGCACCAGGACGACCGCCAGCGCGCACGCGCCGGCGAGCCGGGGCAGCGGGCAGCGGGCGGACAGGGCCATTCCCGCGACGTAGAGCGTGACCGCGGCCGAGCAGGCCACGAAGATCGCCGGGGCGCGGGAGGGGTCGACGAGGACGGCGACCTCGGCGATGGCCCTCAGGATCGTGTGCAGGTAGCCCGCGAAGGGCTCGCTGAACGCGTGCCATCCGAGCACGTAGGCCCGCTCGAAGAAGTACCCGTCCTCGGCCCAGAACTGGGGGACGGTGACCGCCTGCGCCCGCCTTAGGGCGAGGATGGCCGCGCACAGCGCCAGGACGGCGGCCGCCGGGGGGTCGGCCGCGAGGCGCGCAAGCCTGCCGCGCGCCGTCAGTTTCCCGTGGCCTGGGACGCCTTCGACCATTTGAAGAAGCAGACTCCGAGCGCGGCCAGCGACACGGCCATTCCGGCGGCCTTCATGATGATGCCGGCGGTCAGCTGGTCGTCCGCCGGGCTGAACCCCGCGATGAGCCTCGGCGCGTACTCGTAGGTGGGGTAGAGGATGTCGCCCGAGAAGACCACGTAGGCC
>CAYVKH010000103.1:0-8812 GCA_964451965.1 uncultured Opitutaceae bacterium | reverse complement strand
GCTAGACCCGGCCTAAGCTTCGCTTTGGCCGGGTTTGCGCGCCGCCTGAGATCAAGGCAAATACCCCTCCTGCTCCACCCTCAGAGAAGAATCCATTGCCCAGGCCCCGGATGCAAAGTTGTCTCTCACCACGGCAATCCCCTTGGGGAAATCAGAAAGAAGGAAGCAAAGCTCGGCCAGCACCGCCTCGCAGGTCACCAACGGAGGCCGTATCGTGCGGGTCTGCTCGACAGCCCAAGCGTGAATTCTCTCGCGCCGGTCGAGGAGCGCCAGGCGATTGTTGCTCGGTGGCTGCTGAGGTGGCTTTCCTCCTGCTCGGTCTGAGGCCCGTTGGCTTCTTTCCCGTGACCATGACGGATTCGCTTCGGCTCCTCCTTTTGCTGTTGTCCCGGGGTCATTGAGGACGAACTGCCAGGGCTGTTGAGCAGAGCCCCGGTTGACGGCGGTGAGCCAATCTCAGGATAGGAACTAAGAGTGGCCTTTCGGCGGAATTTGAGCCGAATGGAGGTTTGTCAGGCTGAATCGTGCAACGCCCCCCGAAAGACCCCGGATTCTTCGCCTCCGCCGAAGGGCGCAGGATGGCCTGGCTCTGCGGGGCGCTGCTCGTGCTCGCGGCCGTGGCCCTCAACCTGAGGGTCCTCGGCTTCGGTTTCCTCTACCTGAGGGACGATGACGTCAACGTGACCCTGAACCCCCACATGGGAGGGGTCGACCTGGGGCGCCTGAAATGGATGTTCACGGACTGGAGCTACGTCCGCAGGTACATCCCGCTCGGCTGGCTCAACTTCTCCGCGACCTACGAGGTCGCGGGCCTCGACCCGCGACCGTACCATGCCGTTGCGCTCGCCCTGTACGCCATGAACGCGGGGCTTGTCCTCGCGATCGTGCTGCACGCGCTGCGCCTGTTCACGCACCGGGGGCGCACGGGCGGGCTGACGGCGTGGGACGCCGGCGCCGCGGCCCTGGCGGCGGGATGGTGGGCCTTCCACCCGTTCCGCGTCGAGACCACGGCCTGGATCTCCGGCAACCTCTACGGCCAGTCGATGGTCCTCTTCCTCGCATCCCTCCTCGCGTACCTCCGCACGTACCTGACCGGGGGCCCGCGGCGCGCGGCGTGGCTCTGCCTCGCCGCGGCCGGGTATGCAGCGTCCCTCCTCACCTACCCCCTCGCCCTCGGGGCGCCCCTCCTCCTGATCGGGCTCGACTGGCTTCACGCGCGCGCCGGCTCTTGCCCGTCCTTCAGGCGCCTCCTTGCCGAGAAGGCGGCGTTCCTCGTCCCCGTTGCGGCCGTCCTCTCGATCACGGTCGCCGCCCGATTCGGGAACACCGAGGTCTTCGGCGCCGTGCCCGGCCTGCACGAGCTTCCCCTGTCCAGCCGCATCGCGCAGTCCGCCTACGTGGCCGCCTACTACGTGTGGAAGCCCTGGTGGCCCGTCCACCTCTCCCCCCTCTACGACACGCTCATGAACTTCAGCCCGCTGGGCGCGCCCTTCGTCATCAGCATGGCGCTCGTGGCGGCGGCGTCCGCCCTTGCGCTGTTCTCGTTCCGGAGGCGGCCCGTGCTCGCGGTCGTCTGGTTCGGCTACCTGGCCTCGGCCGCCCCCTTCTTCGGGCTGACCGAGAAGCCCCACATGGCGAGCGACCGCTACGGGTACTTCCTCACCGTGATCACGGCCGCCGTGCTCGCCGCGGCCCTGGCCCGCGCCTCGACGCTGCGGGCCCGCGTCTGGGCCGCCGCCGCCTCCCTCGCCGTCGTCGGCGTCCTCGGCCTTATGAGCTGGCGCCAGCTCGAGGTCTGGTCGGATGACCGGCTGCAGCACGCCTACGTGGCCGCTCACCTGACCGACACCGAGCTCCTGGACGACTTCAACAGCCGGCTGGAGATCCTCGAATTCCTGCGCGGAAACGAGAAGGCGGCCTCGGAGGCGGTGGCGGCGCGGCTGCGCCGCAACCCCTCCGGCCAGGGCTTCCTCAAGGCGGCGGCGATCATCGCCGACAAGCGGCGCATCAGCGCCTACTACGGGCCCGTCTGCTTCCTGGCGATCCTCCAGGACCAGATGGGCCTCAAGTTCGCGCGGGAGGGGCAGCTCCGGGAGGCCAACGACCATTTTGAGGACGCGCTGCGGATGGGCGACCGCTTCTACCAGGCGGCCTACGACCGGGCCTTCGTCCTTCTAGGGCTCGGGCGCCCGGACGACGCGCTCGGGAGCTACCTGCTTGCGGACCGCTGGGCTTCGCCGGCGCTGACGCGCGACCAGGAGCGCGCCTTCCTCGGACAGCTTGCGCGCTCGGCCGAGGCCGGGGGCGACCGCGCACTGGCGGGAGCCGCCCGCGCCGCCCAGGCCCGCTAGAGCTTTCGGATTTGCCCCGGGGGCCCCCGCCGCCACGATCCCCCCCGATGCAGGGAAACACAGTCGCAGCGGGCGGGCGGCCATGCGGGCCCTCTGCCAGATCCCCGGAGGCCGTCCGATGACGCGGGCGTGGTTTCCGACCTTCGTCTATTGCGAGCCGCTCCTGAGGTCCGGGCTCGCGCGGTTCAACGCCGACCTGGCGAAGGAGTGCCGCGCCCTGCGGGATTTCGATGGGGAGGGCCGCGCCTGGTCGCAGCGCAACTACCCGGGAGGCTACACGAGCTACGCCTCGATGAACGAGCTGCACCGCTTCTCGAGCACCTTCGGGGGCCTTGAGCGCAGGATAAGGCGCCACGTCCGCTCGTTCGCGCGGTCCCTCGACATGGACCTGCGCGGCCGCGAGATCCGTATGACCGACTGCTGGGTCAACATCATGCCGCCCTCGGCCGCACACTCCATGCACCTGCACCCGCTCGCGTTCGTGAGCGGCACGTACTACGTCCAGACGCCGAGGGGCTGCCCGGGCCTCAAGTTCGAGGACCCGAGGCTCGACCGCTTCATGGCCGCGCCTCCGCGCCTTCCCGGCGCGCGAAGGGCGAACCAGGCCCACGCGACGTACCCTGCGCGCGCGGGCCACCTCGTCCTCTTCGAAAGCTGGCTCAGGCACGAGGTCGCCCAGAACCGAGTGGACGCCGAGAGGATAAGCATCAGCTTCAATTACAATTGGACCTAAGCCCGATGACCGAAGAAGAGACGCCGACCGCCTCGCTCGTGACCGGGGCCTCCCGCGGGATTGGCCGCGAGATCGCCCTGCAGCTGGCCTCCCGCGGTGTGCGCGTCGGCGTCCACTACCGCGAGAACAAGGCGGCGGCCGACGCGGTCCTGGCGGACCTGCCGGGCAAGGGCCACGCCCTGTTCAGGGCCGACATGTCCGACCCCGGCGACGTGGAGCGCCTCTGGAGCGAGGCCGCCGGCCAGTTCGGCCGGGTGGACGTCGTCGTCAACAACGCGGCCGCGCACCGGGAGCATCCCCCGCTCTCCACGGAGTACGCGGAGTGGCTCTACGCCTGGGACCGGATCGTCGCGACGAACCTGCACGGTCCGGCCAACCTCTGCTTCTTCGCCGCGCGCGCCATGGCCTCCTCGGGCGGCGGGCGGATCGTCAACATCTCGTCCCGGGGCGCATTCCGCGGCGAGCCCGAGGCGCCGGCCTACGGGGCGAGCAAGGCGGGCCTGAACTCGCTGAGCCAGTCGCTCGCGAAGGCCCTGGCCCCGCGGGGCGTGCTCGTGTACTGCGTCGCGCCGGGCTGGGTCGAGACGGAGATGGCCGCGGAGTTCCTCGCGGGGCCGACGGGCGGCGAGATCCGCGCCCAGCACCCGCTCGGGAGGGTCACCCGAGCCGGGGAGATCGCGCGGACCGTGGTCTTCTGCGCCCTGGACGCCCCCGCGGCGATGACCGGCTCGATCATCGACGTGAACGGCGCCTCGTACCTGCGGACCTGAGCGCCTAGCGCAGCCTGGAGAAAAAGTAGATCGCCAGGCCGGTCATCCCGATGTTGGGCAGCCACGCCGCGAGGGCGGGGTCGACCAGCTGCTTCGTCGCCAGGGACGCCGCGAGGTTCTGGAGCGCCAGGTAGAGGAAGAAGAGGCCTATCGACTTCGAGACGCCGACGGCCGGGTTCACCCTCACGCCCGAGGCCGCGAACGGTATCGCGATCGCGATCACGATCAGCGGGGTGAGGATGTCGGCGAGGAGCCCGAAGTAGCGCACGGCGTAGGGCACGCTCTTCGGGTTGTTCTCGCGCGAAAGGTAGTCGATAAGCTCGCTCAGCTCGGTCTGGGAAAGGTCGATCGGCCTGCGGTCGATCAGCATCATGAGGTGGGGATCCTCCTGGAACCTGGCATAGAGCCGCTCCGCGAAGGGCACCGACGACGAGTTGATCCCCGTGTCGGGATCGAAGCCCATCTCCCGCCCGTCCCTGAACACCCACCCGTGCTTCGGCTCGTCATACCAGGCCTCGGCCGCGACGATGCGGTTAGTCGCGCGGCCCCGGGCGTCCATTTCCGTGACGCTGGCGCCGTAGGCCCTGCGCGTGTACTTGCTGTAGCGGTTGAAGAACCACATGCGCCGGGGATAGAAGTTGTCGAAGCCCACGCTGAAGACGGCCCCGATCCGGTCCTCCGGCAGCGACTGGGCCTGCTTCCTGAACTGGAAGCTCTCCTTCATCACCCGGGTCTTCTCCACGGACCAGGGGACCACGAAGGAATTGAGCCAGTACGAGAGGGCGCAGCACAGGAGGCCGGCGAGCCAGATCGGAGCCATGAGCCGCGTGAAGCCGACGCCCGCCGCGCGCATCGCCGTCAGCTCGTTCGCCTTGTGGAGCTTGCCGAGGACAAAGAGGGTCGAGAGAAGGAGCACGATCGGCAGCGTCAGGGCGAGGAAGCCGGGGATGGCGACAAGGGAGTAGAGGCCCAGGTCGCGCGTCCGCGCCCCCGCCTCGTGGAGGTCCCGGAAATCGTCGTACATCACCTGCACGAGGAGCAGCCCGCACACGAGGACGAGCACGAGGCCCAGGATCGTGAGCCATTCGCGCAGGAGGTGCCGGTCGAACGTGTTCAACGGGAGCAACCGAAGCAGGCCCCGGCCGCTTAATCAAATAAGTATGGCAATTCGGTTGAAACCGGCCCCCGGCTCCCCTTGGCTGCGGCTACGCATATTCCCATGTTCCGCCCCATCCGCCACATTATGGCCGCAACGGTGGCCGCAGCGGCCCTTTCCGCGGGCGGCCGGGCGCAGGAGGCCATAAAGATCGGCGAATACGCCTCCCTGACCGGGAAGGAGGCGGCCTTCGGACAATCGTCCCACAAGGGGACCGTCCTGGCGGTCGAGGAGCTGAACGCCAGGGGCGGCGTCCTCGGGCGCCAGATCGAGCTCATCACCGAAGACAACCAGTCAAAGCAGGGGGAATCGGCGACGATCGCCAAGAAGCTCATCTCCCGGGAAAAGGTCGCGGCGATCCTTGGGGAGGTGGCGTCGATGCGCTCCATGGAGGCCGCCCCGATCTGCCAGGCCTACAAGGTCCCCATGGTCTCGCCGTCCTCGACCTACCCCAGGGTGACGGAGGTCGGCAACTACATCTTCCGCGTCTGCTTCACCGACCGCTTCCAGGGGCACGTGCTGGCCAGGGTCGCAAAGGACACCCTCAGGATCCGCAGGGTCGCGCTGCTGACGTCGGTGTCGTCCGCCTACAGCGTCGGGCTGGCCGAGTACTTCAAGGAGCGCTTCGCGGCGGACGGGGGCCAGATCGTGATCGAGCAGAAGTACACGGAGGGCAGCAAGGACTTCGACGCGCAGCTGACGGCGATCAAGGCGGCCGGCGTCGAGGGCATCTTCGTGCCCGGCTACTACACCGAGGCCGCCCTCATCTGCCGGCAGGCCCGCGAGCTCGGCATCTCGGTCCCGCTCTTCGGCGGCGACGGGTGGGAGGCGCCCGAGCTGATCGACATCGGGGGCGCCGCCGTCGAGGGCTGCTACTACACGACCCACTACTCGCCGCAGGTGGACTCGCCGGTGGTGAAGGGGTTCGTCGCCAGGTTCCAGGCGCGGTTCAAGGGGGAGACACCCGACGCCATGGCCGCGCTGGGATACGACTCGGCCCTGGTGATGGCGGACGCGATCCGCCGCGCCGGCTCGACCGACGGCCCCGCGATCCGCGCCGCGCTCGCGGCGACCCGGGACTTCGCGGGGGTCACCGGGACGACCACCATGGACAAGGACCGCAACGCCTCAAAGGCGGCGTTCCTGATCATGGTGAAGGAAGGCCAATTCAAGTTCTTCCAGAGCATCGCTCCCGAGAGCATGGCTCCCTAGCGCGATGCCATCCCCGGCGGCATGACGGAGTTCCTCCAGCAACTCCTCAACGGTCTCTCGCTCGGAGCCATCTACGCCCTGATAGCGCTGGGGTACACGATGGTGTACGGCGTCCTGCGCTTCATAAACTTCGCCCACTCGGACGTCTTCATGGTGGGGGCCTTCATAGGGTACTTCGCGGGCGGGCACCTTCCCCATGACTCGGTCCTCGGCGGGCTGGTCGCGCTCGCGGCCGCCATGGCGGGCTGCGCCGCCCTCGGCATCGGGATCGAGCGCGTCGTGTACCGCCCGCTCAGGGGCGGCCCGACGCTCAACGTCCTCATCACCGCGATCGGGATGTCCCTGTTCCTCGAGTACACGGGCCAGCTCGTGTTCGGCGCGACGCCGCGCCCCTTCCCTCCGATCTTCCCCTCCAAGGTGATCGAGGTACGCGGCCTCATCATATCGATGAACCAGGTGATCGTGATCGTCGTGGCCGCCATCCTGATGGTCGCCCTCGAGCTCGCGGTCCACCGCACGAAGATCGGAACGGCCATGCGGGCCGTCGCCCTGAACCCGAAGGCCGCGCAGCTCGTGGGGATCAACATCGACGTCGTCATCTCCTTCACGTTCGGGCTCGGCTCGGCGCTGGCGGGCGCGGGCGGTGTCCTCTACGCGCTGAACTATCCTTCGATAGACCCGCTCATGGGCGTCGTGCCCGGCCTCAAGGCCTTTGTCGCCGCCGTCCTGGGGGGCGTGGGCAACATACCCGGGGCCGCCCTGGGGGCGCTCATTCTCGGCATGACCGAGACCTTCATCGACGGCTCCAGGTGGTCCACGTACAAGGACGCGATCGCCTTCGCCGTCCTCATCGGGATCCTCCTCTTCAGGCCGGCGGGCCTGCTCGGCCGGTATTCCGCCGAGAAGGTCTGAAACCGCGACGACGATGCCAAAGCCGCTCCTCGCCCTCATCGCCGCGGTCCTGCTGGCGTTCGGCGTCTCGCACTTCTCGGACCGGATCGACCCCTACTACCTCGACGTCATGATCGGGGTCGGGATCAACGTGATCCTGGCCGTCTCGCTCAACCTCGTGAACGGCTACACGGGCCAGTTCTCGCTCGGCCATGCGGGGTTCATGTCGGTGGGGGCCTACCTCTCCGCAGCCGTGACGCTCCTTGCCGGGCCCCGCCTTCTCGGGGCCGACGGCGGCACCGCGGCGCAGCAGGGGCTCCTCTTCCTCGCGGCGCTCGTCATGGGCGGGGCCGGGGCCGCCCTGGCCGGGCTCGCGGTCGGCATCCCCTCCCTGCGGCTGAAAGGGGACTACCTGGCCCTCGTCACCCTGGGGTTCGGCGAGATCATCCGGGTCATCTTCCAGAACGTGGAGTCCCTCGGCGGCGCGCTCGGCCTCAACGGGATCCCGAACTACACGACCGTCTTCTGGGTGTTCGCCTTCGCGGCGCTGACGGTCTTCACCGTGACCTGCCTTGTCCGCTCGACGTACGGCCGCGGGTTCCTGGCCACGCAGGACGACGAGATCGCGGCCGAGGCCGTCGGGATAGACACGACCCGCTACAAGATCGTGGCCTTCGTGGTGGGGGCGTTCTTCGCGGGCGTCGCCGGGGGCCTCTACGGGCACTTCAAGCTGACGATCACGCCCACGGGGTTCGATTTCACGAAGAGCATCGAGATCGTCGTCATGGTGATCCTCGGGGGCATGGGAAACACGCCCGGCGTGATCCTGGCCGCGATCCTGCTGACGGTGCTTCCCGAGATGCTGCGGGCCGTCGAGCAGTACAGGATGGTGCTCTATTCGCTCCTCCTGATCGTCCTCATGCTCGTGCGCCCGAGGGGCCTCTTCAACTTCAACTTCTCGGCCGTCGCCGCGCGGCTGCGCTGGAAATACCTCGCCACCCGGAAATAGCCGGACCCGCGCAAGACCCATGCCTGGACCCATCCTGCAGCTCGAGAAGGCGACCATCCGGTTCGGGGGGCTGACGGCGGTGAACGCGCTCGACCTGGTGGTCAACGCGGGCGACCTGGTCGGGCTCATCGGCCCGAACGGGGCCGGCAAGACCACGGTCTTCAACCTCGTCACCTGCGTGTACGAGGCCACCAGCGGGACGGTCCGCTCGAACGGGGTCGACCTGACCGGGCTGCGGCCCAACGAGGTCGTCGAGGCGGGCATCGCCCGGACGTTCCAGAACATCCGCCTCTTCAGAAGCCTCTCCGTCTTCGACAACGTCCGCGTCGCGTGCAACGTCCACCGGACGAGCGGGCCCGCCCAGGCGCTCCTGAGGATGTCCACATTCCGCAACGACGAGGCCTCGATCGCGCGCCGGGTCGAGGAGCTCCTCGAGCTGTTCCACCTGGGCCGCTACCGCGACGCGCCGGCCACGAGCCTGCCCTACGGGGAGCAGCGGCGCCTGGAGATCGTGCGATGCCTGGCGACCCAGCCGAAGCTCCTCCTCCTGGACGAGCCCGCGGCCGGGATGAATCCCACGGAGAAGGACGAGCTGATGGCGCTCATCAAGAGGATCCACCGGGAATTCACGCCGTCCATCCTGCTCGTCGAGCACTCGATGAGGGTCGTCATGGGCGTCTGCCAGCGGGT
>CAYVKH010000102.1:0-8918 GCA_964451965.1 uncultured Opitutaceae bacterium | reverse complement strand
AGTCCGCCGTTAAAGGCCACGCTTCCACCCGTCACTCCCGACAGGTCCGTCGTCGCGTCCGCCACCGCCCCGCTGAAGCTGTCCGCACCTGAGCTCGTCAGTGCCAGGGTGCCCACGCCGCTCACGCTCGTTCCCGTCACCCCATTCGTCCCGGTGCTGACACCCAGATCGAACCCGCCGCCCGTGACGGCGCCCAAAGAAATCGGGCCGTTGCCAGTATGGGAGTCCAGCAGGACACTGGCGCCCAGCGTAACCGGGCCGTTAAAGACCAGCCCGCCGCCGGAAGTCACGTTGGCGCTCAGGTTCGTGGCGACACCAGGATTGAAGGTGATGGAGCCGGTACCGGCGTTTTGAACCGAGGCATTCACAAAGATGCTTCCCCCAGCCGCCGTGGTCAGGGTGAGGCTGTTGCCTGAATTGAGTCCGACCGGACTGTTAGCGATTGTGATATCACCCAAATCGCCACCGTTGGCGACCGAGCCACTTGTGGTTATCAGGAGATTGCTGCTGCCCAGAGCTGTAATGATTGTTCCCCAAGTCAGTTCAGAAGCTGACCCATTTGAAATGTACTGGCTGGTCGGGATTCCGGACGGCGTGACGTTATTATCCGTACCATTGTCGATGATCAGGTTGCTCGGGTCGAGCAGCAGGGTTCCCACCGCGCCGAAAGGCGCCTTAAGGTCAGCCGTTCCCGTGAAGTTCAGGACCCCATGGCTCGAAACCTCCGCAAAGCCCCCGTTGCCGCCCCCGGGTCCGCCCGTCGCGGAAATGCCGCCGTCATAGTTGGTGTCCTCGTTCGACCATACGATCACCTTCCCGCCGTTTCCAAGCCGGGTCGCGTTGGCGTTGATCTGGGCGCCCGCCGCGACTGCGGTGTGGATGGCGTCCTGCACGGCGGGATTTGCCCCGTGTTCGTCGCCTCCGATCAGGACGGTGCCGCCGCCGGTGGCGCCCGAGGCGTTTACCGCCGCGGTGCCGGTCAGGTTGACCACGTTGCCGAGAACCGAGACGCTCCCGCCCAACCCCGAAGCGTTGCTTGCGTCGATGGTGCCGGACACCTCCGCCTCGCCGGCGCCAGCATTAATGCTCACGTTGCCGCTGGAGATCGTACCGGCCTGCCGGACAGCGAGCGAATATATGTCGCCGACGGCGAGGGTGACCCCGCCCGGGGCCGTGATCGTTCCGTTATTGTCGACTCCGATGCCGGCGTTGGGCACCCGACCCAGGTTCACGAATAGGTGCTGTCCGGATTCCCCAACATAGACGTCGCTTCCTGCCAAAAGCGCAACCTGTCCGCCCGAGCTCGTGATCGTGCCATGGTTGGCAACGGCATTCCCAATCATCGCGACAACCGAATTTCCCTCAACCACTCCATAGTTCTCTACGGATCCCGCAAGGTTGGTGAAATGCCCGCTGCCCTTGAGGAAGTCCTGGTTTGAAACGCTTCCGGCGACGGCAAAAAGACCGCCCACACTAATGAAGGCACTCTTCCCGATGAAGATTCCCGCAGGGTTGGCAAAATAAACGATCCCGTTCGCGCGGACGGTTCCGAGGATCTCAGTCAAGCTGCTGGACTGAATCTGATTCAAGATCGTTGACGTCGAACTGGGCTGGACGAAGACGACCGTCTCGTTGGCGTTGATGTTGAACGAGCTGTAATCGACAATGGTGCTATTCGCGGCCGTTATCGTTGTCAGGAGGCCGTTGGAATCAAAGGTGGCCGAGCCCCGCACAACAGTGGCTCCGGCTGGACCGGCCACGGAGGTGAGGGCCGACGCGAAGAGGGTGAACACGGCTGCAAGCCTTGCGCTCAGCCGGGATAAACCCACTGCGATCCGCGCATTGCCTGATAAATGAAGTTGGCTCATTGCAGGTGGGGGGATTGCTCTAGCGTTAAACTACCAAATAAAAGAGGCGAGGAAATGCAGCCTCGGGGAGCCCGCCTTCGCGTCGTTTATCCCCTCGTAGTAAGTGCCGTTGCTTTCAACGCCTGTCTTGAGATCGCGTAATGGAATGCCGCATTCGATCCGCACGTCCACGTTGCCGTACAGCTTCAGCTCCAGGCCTCCGCCCACGCTGGAAAGCGAATGATTCTGCTCTGTCTCCTCAATCTGGTTTATGCGCGTGTATCCATTGTCAATGAATCCCCGAATGATGAGATCCCAGTCTGCCCGCGATCCGGGAGTCGGAGGGCGGTAGTTGAAGGGCCGGCCGAACAACGTCGATGCAGGCCCGCCCATCTTCTCCTTGCCGGTCTTCTTGTCTGAAGACAGCGGCAGGAGTCTGCGCGCAACGTGAAATCTGTACTCAAGGGTGCCGAAGATCACGTCGTCACCAGCCACGGCGGACTCCGGATAGCCCCGCACGGAGAAGAATCCGCCGGCTGTCTCCTCCATTTGGGGTATCAGCCTGTCGCTGCCCAGCGCCTCCTGCCCCTTCACGGAAAATGCGATCTCGTTCGCGGGCGATGTATTGCTCGCGTCTCCGGACGAAAGCCTCCTGAAGATCGTCTCGAGATAGGCCGACGTCTCCAGCTCCCCTGTGATTATCTGATATTTTGACGTGGTGTTGAACCGGCCAAGGTTGAGCAACTCCGCTGCGGAAATGGAGCTCAAGTTGGCGTTCCATCCCACGCTTGCCACGAACGTGAAAGTTTCGCTCTCCCGATCGACGCGAAGCTGAACATACGGCGACTCAAGGTTCGCGGACCCCTGGGTGTTCGCTATCTTGTTATCTACGGTGACATGTTCAGCATTTGCGCCCGCGACGATGTCGAATGCGAATCCCCTGAATGCAAACGGGCTGACAACGAATTCGGCGCCGCCGATCTCCGTGCTTCCCGTAAACTGGCCGTTTTGCGCCGTATCTAGCGCCGGGGTGGTTGCCTTGAAATCGCCCCAGGAGCCGTAAACCCGCAAACGAAGGTAGTCCGGAAATACCAGCGGATAGCTGTAGGACCCAAAAACCGCGTTCGCCTTGGTAAAATTGGACGTGATGTAGTCCAGGACCGCGATGTCGTCGTGGCCGGTGAGCTCGTTGTCAACCGCGCCAACCTGCTCGCTCAATCGATTCGTCACCGCCGTGCCCGTGTTGGAAACCTCGCCGAATGCAAACCATGGCTTGTTTTCGTTGACCAGATAATCGAGCACAACGTCACCGGGCACGTCAGACGCCGACACCGCGGCGTCGACATTTCGTCCGGGCTGGCGATCCAGACGGCGCAGATAGTCGTCCAGCACCCTCTTGTCCAAGAGGCTCGCGGGCGCATTGCCGGTCGGGCCCTTCAGAGGGGATTTCGCGATGATTACGTTCTGTTTCGGATTATCGACCGGATCCTTTTTGCTGAAACGAGAGCCCTTCGCGATCGTGCGTACCTGCGCAACTTGGCTCGCCCAAACTACCAAATGCAATGAGGAATTGCCGGCGGAGCGCAGATCCTCACCTGACTTTGTGTCAATCTGCGTCGGATCCGGCGACACGTTAACTCCAACAATTCCCTGCTTGTTGAGGCGGGCCACGACGGCGCCGAAAAGGGCGCGAAGGGCGGCGTCTGAAAAGAGCGTTCCGCCTTCGAAGGTTTGATCGAGGCTCACGTCCGCTCGGGTGCCGTCGCCATGGAGCGAATACCCGCTCGCCGAATGAATGAGGGAAGCCCTGACGGATACGAGCGTGCTCAGTGGCGGGAGCGAACGGTGAGCCTTCCCGTAAGACAGCTCAAATTTGGTCACCGGATATTTCGGGGCGTCGTCGGCCGCCGCGGCCCTCAACGATACCAATGCTGTCATTGCCAGGAACACAATACATCGCTTAAAGTGCATCGCCGAAGAAGAGTTAAATGCCTTTTCTCTCGAATGAATGCTGGATCACGGGCTCAATCTTAAAACGCGGAACCGACGAGGCAGGCAATACAATTGCGCAACGTGACATAATAAACCTGTCATTCTCGCTGCAATACTCTCCGTGATTTCAATTCGCCGAGACTATATTGACCGAAATACTGAGGTTCCGATGTTCGCAATTGAGTTTCATATAGATGACGGAAAGCTAATCGCAATTCGCCGGGCTGAATGAACCGGCACGGCATCCGACTCATGAAGATCGTCGACGATCGGTAATGTGTGGGTTGGTCGAACTCGAGCAACTAGCGTGCGAATCCATTGGCAATTATCGGCATACGGATGTTGTATGGTATCGACACGGTCACTACGTGTGCACCTAATGCTCAAGTGCAGTCTTGTTGCATTCAGGTGACCTGCGTACTTTAGTCGGTCCTGAAAAATGCCATTTAGGCGGTTGAAGCGATGGCATCGTTGTCGATCGCATGGTGAAGCTGATCCAGGAGGAGCAGCAAAAGGCGCCAGGAGGAGCCCTGGAGCTTCTGGAAATTCATAGCGGCGGCGCTCAAAATGGCATTGATGGCATCTCCGACTGTGTCTTTGAGCCGGTTTCGCTCGAGGCGATGTTCGCTTTTCATATGTCTGATGGTGGTCTCGACTGCTGCTCGCCGTCTCATCCATTTCCAGAGGTTTTTCGGCGTCCTTCCCCGGCTGCGTTTGTCGACATGCACGTTCTCCGTGCCGTTGTGGTTGTGACCACGGTAGCTCATGTCGACATGTACGTCATGCATGTGGCGCCCGAGCACCCGACGCATCTGGGTGAGTTGTTGATCGAGTGTGTGTCCGTCGTAGGGATTGCCCGGCAGACTCATCGCTCCGAGCATCCAGCCCCCCCGGCTGGTGGTTGCGACACTCGCCTTGTTTCCAAATTCATATTTCCTGCCCGCGTTGCCCTTCGCGATGCAGCAGACTTCGGGCTCATGCACGCCGTAGACTCTGTTCTTGTCTGTGGGCTGCTGCGCATGGTTCCGCTGGGCCGTGTCTAAGAGTTTCTTAAGGACGCCGACCGACTCGACTTGCGAGCGCTCGACCTGGTGGATCACTCGACCGAGCTGGGTGCGCAGCTTGCGAGTGCAGGCCCGGGCCCGGTTCATCTGGCGCGCGTGAGCGTAACGGCATTGTGCCATCACGAGGCGCGGGCCCACTCGCTCGTAGCTCTGCTTGATCGGGATGCCGCGCTCCCGCGCCACTTTCACCAAACGTTCCCTCGCCCGGTTGTAGAGCCGTGCATCTGCTGAGTGTAAGAAACCAGGCGGGCCGGTGTAATGGAATGTACACCTACCCGCAGCAATCCGGGCAGGAGTGAATGGCCACAGGCCAAGAATCCATGCGGACTCCATGAGCGTGCGGCAAATGGCGTCGAGATAGCCCGCTTCGGGGCCAAGAACCGTCTGGCAAGCGGGTCCATATCCCGATCTTGGCCGTCTGGCACACCCTGCGTCGTGCCAGGCGTTTCAGGGTCCCCTCTCGAGAACCAAGGCGGCAAGCCCCGCTTGGCGCCCGGTGTTGGCGAGCCTCTCTAAAGCGGCAACCGTTGCCCCATATGGCCGAATCCTGCCCGCGCCCCCACCCTATTAATACCTGTAGTGCTCCGGTTTGTAGGGTCCCCCGATCGGGACGCCGAGGTATTTGGCCTGCTTTTCCGAGAGGCGCGTCAGCTTGACGCCGATCCTCTCCAAGTGAAGCCGGGCCACCTCCTCATCAAGGTGCTTCGGCAGCCGGGAGACGCCGGGCTTGTTGGTGTCGCGGTTCTTCCAGAGGTCCAGCTGGGCCAGGGTCTGGTTCGTGAAGCTGTTCGACATGACGAACGACGGGTGACCCGTCGCGCAGCCGAGGTTCACCAGGCGGCCCTCCGCCAGGAGGTAGATGCGGCGGCCGTTGGGGAAGGTGAACGAGTCGTACTGGGGCTTGATGGTCTCGCGCTTCACGCCGGGCGCCTTGTAGAGGCGGTCGACCTGGATCTCGTTGTCGAAGTGGCCGATGTTGCAGACGATCGCCTGGTCCTTCATCGCCTCCAGGTGCTCGAGGGTGATGACGTCGCAGTTGCCGGTCGTCGTGACGTAGATGTCGGCCTCGGCCAGCGCGCTCTCAACCGTGTTGACCTCGAAGCCCTCCATGGCCGCCTGGAGCGCGTTGATCGGGTCGACCTCGGTCACAATGACCCTGGCGCCGAACCCGCGAAGCGAGTGGGAGCAGCCCTTGCCCACGTCCCCATAGCCGCAGACGACCGCAACCTTGCCGGCGATCATGACGTCGGTCGCCCTCTTGAGCCCGTCCGCCAGCGACTCGCGGCATCCGTAGAGGTTGTCGAATTTTGACTTCGTTACGGAGTCGTTGACGTTGATCGCGGGAACGAGGAGCTTGCCCTTCTCGTGCAGCTGGTAGAGCCGGTGTACCCCCGTCGTCGTCTCCTCAGAGACGCCGCGCCAGTCCTTCACCATCTCGTGGAACACGAAGGGGGACTCCGCGTGGATCCGCTTGAGGAGCGCCTTGATGATCCCTTCCTCGTGGGAGGCGGCGGGCGTCTCGACCCAGTCGCTCCCCTCCTCCATCTCGTGGCCCTTATGAAGCAGAAGCGTGACGTCGCCGCCGTCGTCGACGACAAGCTGCGGGCCCTTGCCTCCCCGGTGGCTGAGCGCCCTCCAGGTGAGGTCCCAGTACTCCTCGAGCGTCTCGCCCTTCCAGGCGAACACGGGGATCCCCGCCTTGGCGATCGCCGCTGCGGCATGGTCCTGGGTCGAGAAGATGTTGCACGAGGCCCAGCGGACCGAGGCGCCGAGCTCCACCAGGGTCTCGATCAGGACCGCGGTCTGGATCGTCATGTGGAGGGAGCCCGTGATGCGGACGCCCTTGAGGGGCTTCTTCGCGCCGAACTTCTTCCTAACGGACATGAGCCCCGGCATCTCGTGCTCTGCGACCGTGATCTCCTTGCGACCCCATTCGGCGAGGGAGATGTCCTTTACGTGGTGATCCTGGGATGAGCGGCTTGCTGTGGCGGTAGGCATGGTTGGAATATTTGAGAAGTTGGAAAGTTCCGCGGACTATTTCGCAGCGGCCAGGAGCTCCTTCGTCCTGTTCGTCTGCTCCCAGGGAAGGTCGGGCTTGCCGAAGTGCCCGTAGTTGGTCGTCGAGCGGTAGATCGGGCGCAACAGGTCCAGCTGCTTGATGATGTTCGCCGGCTTGAAGCTGAAGACCTTCTGGACCGCCTTCGTGATCTTCGACTCGGCCACCTTCGCCGTCCCCATGGCGTCGACCCAGACGCTGACGGGCTCCGGATAGCCTATCGCGTAGGCGACCTGCAGCTCGCAGATGTCGGCGAGCCCCGAGGCGACGATGTTCTTCGCGACCCAGCGGCACATGTACGCCGCCGACCGGTCGACCTTCGACGGGTCCTTGCCCGAGAAGGCGCCGCCCCCGTGGCGGCCCCAGCCGCCGTACGTGTCGACGATGATCTTGCGCCCCGTGAGGCCGGAGTCGCCCTCAGGGCCGCCCACCACGAACCTGCCGGTCGGGTTGATGAGGAACTTGGTCGAGGCGTCCATCATCTCGGCCGGGATGACCTTCCGGATCACGTACTCGATCAGGAATTCGCGGATGTCGGCGTGCTTCACGGTCGGGGTGTGCTGGGTCGAGATGACCACGTTCTCGACCCGGACCGGCCGGTCGTTCTCGTAGCGTATCGAGACCTGGGACTTGGCGTCGGGCCGGAGCCATCCGACCACCCCGGCCTTGCGGAGCTTCGTGAGCTCGCGGCCGAGCCGGTGCGCGAACATGATCGCGGTCGGCATCATCTCGGGGGTCTCGTTGCAGGCGTAGCCGAACATGAGCCCCTGGTCGCCGGCCCCCTGCTCCGCCGTCTCCTTGCCGTCGGCCTTCCTGGCGTCGACGCCCTGGGCGATGTCCGGGGACTGGCGGGTCAGCAGGTTGTGGATGAAGACCTTGTCGCAGTGGAAGACGTCGTCGTCGTTCACGTAGCCGATGTCCCGGATCGCGTCGCGGACAACGAGCTCGTAGTTGATCTTCGCCGCGGTCGTGATCTCGCCGGCGATGACAACCTGGTTGGACTTGACGAGCGTCTCGCACGCCACGCGGCTCGCGCGATCCTGCGCCAGGCAGGCGTCAAGGACGCTGTCCGAAATGAGGTCGGCGACCTTGTCGGGATGGCCCTCGCCCACGGACTCGGAGGAGAATACGAATGATTTTGACATGTGAAATCGGCTGGGAAGACACAATCGAACCGCCTGGAAAGGGGGTAAGGCAAGACAAATATCAACATATCTCGATCTTGTGATACGACGTTCCCGCGAGCAGGCGGTTTCGGACCTACGTATTTCTCTGGCCTGCGACCCTAGCTCGTTGTCTCATTGCCACTACGCCAATAATGGATGACCCCGTGATACACCCGTCCATCGACCTGAAGGGGCGGAGGATACTGGCTGTCGACGACGACCGGATAAACCTCCGCATCATCGGAGGCATCCTCCGCCACGAGGGCTACGAGATCGCCGAGGCCGCCTCCGGCGAGCAGGCGCTCGAGGTCTATGGCACGTTCCAGCCGAACCTGGTCCTCCTCGACGTCATGATGCCGGGTATCGACGGCTTCGCGACCTGCCGGACCCTGAAGAAGGCCTACGGGGACAAGTGCGCCCCCGTCATATTCGTGACCGCGAAGAGCGAGGCGGACGACGTCGTCATGGGCTTCGACGCGGGCGGCGTCGACTACCTGACGAAGCCCTTCCGCCCCAAGGAGGTCGTCGCCCGCATCCGGACCCACTTGAGCAACCAGCAGCTCGTCGAGCAGCAGAAGCACCTTGTCGACCAGCTGAGCAAGGCCAACGCCGACAAGGACCGGTTCCTCGGGATGTGCGCCCACGACCTCCGCAATCCCCTTTCGTCCATCCGCGGGCTCGCCGAGCTCATGGACGAGAACGCGATCGGGGAGCTGACCGCCGAGCAGAGGGAGATCATCCAGACGATCCACGGCGCCAGCCAGTCGATGCTCCAGCTCGTGAACGAGCTCCT
>CAYVKH010000101.1:0-8927 GCA_964451965.1 uncultured Opitutaceae bacterium | reverse complement strand
CGACGGGAATCCCGGCCAAAGCGGCTTCAGCCGCTTAGACCGGGAGGATGTCAACAAATCCGACACGCCATCCGCCCGCTCAGTCACCTTCAGAAAAGCCCTGATTGCATTGGGCTGCGCCCTGATCCTAACGGTGGCTCAAGTGCCGGCTGTCCTGGCCGCCGACACTGCCGCTATGAAACCCGTGGCTGACAAGGCCCCGAGCCTGCCCCTGGCCCCGACATTCGAAAAGGTGACCACCGGGGAGAATGGCCCGTATGTGCTGAACCTCAAGAATGTCTCGAACGACGCCATCACGGCGAGCGCCCAGGTGATGCCGAGCGTGACCTTCCATGCCAACGCCAAGGTCCGGAACATTCCCGACCATGTCATCGATCCGGGCCAAGTCTGGACCATCACCGAGCTTGCTGCGACGGACAAGGTCGTGATCAGCGCCAAGGGGTTTGCCCCGCTGGAGCTCACGGTCCCATAAGGCATCGTGATCGTTTCGCCGGGCGCGGGCGATCGTCGAACCCGCCGCCCGCCGGCGATGCATCCCCGGATCCGGACACAGGGGATGCGGGTCCGGGGGACCATGCCGGACGGGGCTACTCGGGCCGCGAGCGCTGCTCCTGGACCTAGGATTTTTCCGGACCTTCAAAGCAACATGAGGGGTTCCTTCCTCGCAGCGGCCCCGCGCCTGGCCCAGTCTTTTTCAGTGTTTCCCTTTGCCGGCGCGTTCTCGGACAAGAGACGTGCCGGAGGACGGGGACCCGAAACCATGAAAACCCCGCACCTGCTCCGCCGCCCCGCCATTTCCGTCCTGCTCGCCTTTTCGTGCGCCGCCATTCTCAGGGCAGGCGCTCCGGTGAACTGGCCGGCCGTGCAAGCCCGCCCGACCCCGGACTGGATAAAGCAGGCCGTTGTCTATGAGGTCTTCCCCCGCCAGTTCTCGCCGAAGGGGGACTTTGCCGGTGTCACCGCCCGTCTGGACGAGCTCAAGGCCCTGGGCGTCGACGTGCTCTGGCTGATGCCGGTTCATCCCATCGGCCACCTCAAGGCGAAGGGGGCCGTCGGCAGCCCCTACGCCGTTCAGGACTACTATGGCGTCAACCCCGATTACGGGACGAAGGAGGATCTGCATCGCCTCGTGGAGGCGGCCCATGCGCGCGGGCTCAAGGTCGTGATCGACATTGTCGCGAACCACACCGCCTGGGACAGCGTGATGATGTCCAATCCGGGCTACTACAAGCAGGGCGCCGACGGCCATGTCATCCCGCCCCACCCGGAATGGGCTGATGTCGCGGCGCTGAACTACGCCAATCCCGAGACGAGGCGGTACATGCGCGACATGCTCCAGTACTGGGCGCGGGAATTCCAACTCGACGGGTTCCGCTGCGACGTCGCTAGCGAGGTGCCGACCGATTTCTGGGAGGATGTGCGCCAGGACCTCGAGAGGATCCGCCCCGGGCTTTTCCTGCTCGCCGAGGCCAGCAAGCCGGAGCTGCTGGTGCACGCCTTTGATGCGGACTACGCCTGGCCCATGCTGGCCACCCTCAACAAGGTTCTCATGGAGGGCGCGCCCGCGAGAGAGATCCGCCGCACATGGGAGGAGTCGGAGCAGGCGGCTTTCCCGCGCGGTGCGCTTCATCTGCGTTTCACCGACAACCATGACGAGGCCCGCGCCGTCAGCCGCTTCGGCTGGAACGCTGCGCTGGCGGCAAGCGCGGTGATGTTCACCCTCGATGGCGTGCCGCTCCTGTACAACGGCATGGAGGTGGGCGACGCCAGCGAGTCGGGCGACCCGGCCCTCTTTGAGAAGGTCCCGATCTTCTGGGCTCCAAAGCAGCGCGAATCCTTCCGTGGCAGCTACGGCAGGCTGATCGCCCTGCGCCACGCCCATCCCGCATTGAATGGCGGCTCCGTGGCGTGGCTGGAGAACTCGGCGCCGCAGAATGTGGTCTCCTTTCTGCGCCGCGGCGGGGATGAGGAGTTTGTCACCGTTGCGAATTTCTCCAACCGGCCCCAGGCCGCCGCGGTCCAGGTCGAAAACGCCGGAGAATTCAACCTGGAGCTTAAGTCGGGCGCGCCGGAGGGTGGGGTGAAGGCCGGCCTGCCCGATGTGGCCCTTGGGGCCTACGAGTGGCGCATCTACAGGCGCACGCTCAAGCCCTGAGTGGTATCGTTCTTTCAGGGAGCGCCCGCGTCGCGGGCGCGGTCCCTCGCTCGGCCCCAAGGCGACTGCCGTCACTCATGAAGCTTCTTCTCCTCGGTCCAAGTCGTGGAGCGGCCCAGCCATTTGATGCCTAGGACGTATCCCTTAAGGAATAGAATCCCCGGTTGATCGGGGTCACGCCAGATGAAGGCGTCGTAGGATTTGCCGTTCTTGGGATCGTAGATCATTCCTCCCTCCCAACGTTTCGTTTCGTCGTTCGCCTTGAACCCGCGGAGGATGACGAGCCCGAGAACGCGGTCTCCCTTTCGCACGGGATCGGGATTATTCTTGTCCAGCCGGTCCTTATCATCCCTAAGCCAGACGATCTTGCCGGTGTATGATCCGTCGGAAGCCTTGGCAACGTTGACCTGGGCGCCCCCATCAACGGTAAGGTAGATTCCCTCTATGCTTTTGCCCCAGGATTCCGCCCTGGCCGAATTGCAGGCCGCGGCAGCGAGCAACAAGAGGACGAAGAGGCTTCTTCGATTCACGGGAGAATAGGGGCGGACGATTCCGCGGTGACAGGTTGCCGCGGTTCGCATCTTGGGTCAACAGCCATGCTTGTCGAGGCCGGGACTCCGCGACCCATCCGGCTTCTGTCATCGTATTAGGCAAACAGTCCCCGCAAATCATCCGGCTTGCCTTAGGTCCGGCTGGCGCCTGAGGGAGACTACCAAAGAAGGCCTTGGACCAACTCCGGGAACCCCTACATCAGAATGTCAGCGCGGTCCGGGAAAGGGAGATCAGCGCAGGTGTTCTTAATGTTTAGTTGGGGTGGGCCGCCTTGTAGTCCTCGACCGATGACCGGGGCCCAGCCCAGCGCGAGGAGAATGAAATGGGAAATGTTCGCGCTTTCGTTCACGGCGCTCTTCTTGGAGATGATGCTGATCCGCTGGGTCCCGTCGGTGGTGCACCTGGTGGCATACTATGCGAACCTGATGTTGCTGAGTTCGTTTCTGGGCCTGGGCGCAGGAGCGATGGCCGCCGGACGGAGGTGGAATGTATTTGGATGGTTTCCGTTGTTTCTCGCAGCGGACATCGGGATGCTCCTTCTGAATCGGAATGTGGTCCTTGGTGCTTCTTCAACCGAAGTTCGCTTCAATGCGCCGCCCGCGTTGATGATCCACTCGTTGGTGCTGATCGAGATCTTCGCACTCAATGCCCTGCTGTTCGTTCCAATAGGCCAAAGGATGGGAACCCTGTTCAATGCCTTGCCACGACTGACGGCGTACGCCTGGGATCTTGGAGGAAGTCTCTGCGGAACCCTGACTTTCGGGATCTTCTCCCTTGAGCTGTTCTCGCCGGTACTCGGCATGGCGTTCGTCATGCTGATCTACCTGATGCTTCAAGCGAAGCGGTGGTTCTTGAACCTTGCGGTGTTTGCCGGTGTTCTGGCAGCGGTCTCTTGGAACGGCGATCGGAACGCCATCTGGTCCCCGTATTACTACCTTACCATCACCGATCTGAAGACACCGGGCGCTACGGTGTCCAAGCCCCCGGCAGACCTGCTGACGATGCGGGATCCGCCCGCATACTTTGTCCAGGTGAATCAGTTTGGGTATCATGTGGACGCCTCGCTGGATCTGGCACGTTACACTCCTGGTAGCTGGGGCGCCAAGGAGGTCGCCTGGCTCAGGCAGCAGTACGATCTCATAAACACGGTTTCCGGCGGGCGCGATCGGGTGCTTGTTGTAGGCGCAGGTGGCGGCTGCGATGTTGGCGGCCCTCTTAGGCGGGGCCAGGCATGTTGACGCGGTCGAGATCGATCCGGCGATCATAACCGCTTCCCGGAAGTTCAACGCGGGAGCCCCGTATCTGGATCCCAGGGTTTCAATCTACATCGACGACGCTCGTTCCTTCCTTGCGAAGGCAAGGCCCGGCTATGACGTGGTGGCGTTCGGTTTTCTCGATTCCCAGGCGCTGTTCAACAACATGAACAATGTCCGTTTGGATGGGTACGTCTATACGGTCGAGAGTATCCGGTCGGCATTCCGGCTGCTCAACAAGAACGGGGTGCTCACCTTGTCGTTCTACCTGGGAAAGCCGTGACTTGGTCCGAAACTTTATGAACTCGTTACGGAAGGCACGGGCCGGGTGCCAACGGCCTATTTCGTTGGAAATTCTATGATCCTCTGCGTCCCGAAGAACACCGAGGTCGTGCTGCCCGAGAAGATCTACCAATTCGTCAAGGGAGGATATGCCAAGCTGCCTGCCATGGATCTATCGACAGACGACTGGCCTTTTCTCTACCTGATCAAGAAGACCATTCCGTTCGACTACCCCGTTGGAATCGGCAGCCTTTTGGCCGTTTCCATCGGCAGCATTGTCTGGCTAAGGGGACGTTCATTCGGTCGCAGCGATGTTCATTTCGGTCTGCTAGGAATGGGGTTTCTCCTCCTTGAGACCAAAAACATTGGCGATTGCACCCTGTTCTTCGGCACGACGTGGTTCGTCACCCTTATCGTCATCACGGGAATCCTCCTAATGGTGATGGGAGCCAACCTCGCCGCGGAACACCTTAAGGGGTTCTCCCTTCGGATGTTCATCCCCCTGTTCGCGAGCCTTGCACTTCTCTTGGTCGTGCCGAGGGAAACCATCCTGCAGTTTGAGTTCGCAGCCAGGATACTCTGGACCCTTTTGGTGGTGCCCCTTCCCATCTTCTTCGCTGGAATCATCTTTTCGACAACCTTTCGGGACGCGGAGTCGCCTTCAGCGGTCTTTGGAGCCAATCTGATCGGAGCCATGCTGGGCGGTTTCTGCGAATACCTGAGCATGGCGATTGGCAATCACCGTCTATCTCTGCTCGTGATCATTGCCTACATGGGGAGTATGCTCGTGATGGCGAATACGAAACACCGGAGCCAGCGCGCCTAACTAGAGCATCCGAGGAGTACGGCGAGAGGGAGGTCATCGAGAATCCGCGCACTGAAAATGGACACTTACAACCGCAACGTGGCCAGGTAAGAGATCGCCAGACGAGGCCGTTTGGGTCCTGATGGGTCCATGGCGCTGCAATTTGTCCGGGCACACGCGGATTCCCGTCATGATTAGGCTTCGTGCGTTGGATGGCCTGAGGGGCTTTGCAATACTCTGGGTCCTTTCTTATCACCTCGTCGCCTTGCCCGCGAGAGCCGCGTCACTCCGAGGGTTCCCCGCCCTCATGGTTTTTGCGCAACATGGGTGGATCGGCGTGAACCTCTTCTTTGTGCTCTCGGGCTATCTTATCACGCAGGTCCATGCGGACCAACCTAGAGACAGGTATTATTTCGGAAATTTCTGGATCCGGAGGTTCTTCCGGATATTGCCGGCCTACGCTTTGCTGCTCTTGTCATTTCCCTTGGCGAGAGCTCTTTGGCCCGTTTCGGCGCCGGGAGGCGACAACGTCTTCAACTTGATGATCCCGTTCTGGAGTTATTTGGCCTTTTCCCAGAACTTTTATATGGCCTCCATCAGTTATCTTGGAAACGACTGGATGCGCGTCCTGTGGTCGCTGGCGGTCGAGGTTCAGTTCTACCTATTCATTTGTCTCGCCCTTTTCTTTATCCCTAGGCGGCAGACAATGCGCTGGTTCGCGGTTCTAGCGGCTGCGTCTGTTGTTTTCCGTTTTGTGACTTATCTTACACAGGCCAACGCTGATACGGCCCTCGTCGTTCTTCTCCCAAGCAGGTTGGATAGCTTTCTCTTGGGGGGCCTGGTCGCGCTGCTTCCCAGGGTCGGTGTCGGTGTCCTGAGGCCTTCGGTGGCTGTTGTACTTGTTGTGTTGGCCGGTCTGTTTTTGCGTTATTATTCCTCAGGAAGGTTTGGGGCAATGATGCGGTTCGCAGTCCCATTTTACTACACGGTCATTTCGGTGGGATCTATCGCCCTCTTGGACCTGTGTGTAGGCCGTTTCCGGCCGCTTGCATGGCTGATGGAGAGCTGGCCTCTTGTAGAGGCTGGAAGGCTCAGCTATTTCATCTATCTTTTCCACATGCCTGTCGCCTTGACGGTGTTCCACTTCGTCCAAGGCACGCCTCCGGTTCTGGGGACGCCGACGGCGGCCCTTTTGATGGTGGGGGCATTCGCGGTCGTCTGTTTGGTCGCGAGGCTGTCCTATACCTTTTTTGAGGCGCCGCTCATCAGGTATTCGCATTCTCTGGTACGGCGTCCGGCTCCTGTAGTCACAAAGCCAGCGTGTTTGCCTGACGTCACGCAATGACTCGACCACGGCAATTTGACTTTCTGCTGCGCCACAATCGCGCAGGCGCGCTGGCGGCGGTGTTAATTACACCAGGAGATCCCCGACTTCCCGGAATGGGATGACCCCGCGTTGCGCAAGGTGTCGGATGGGCCTGCAGCATAACGGGTAAGCATGTCCAATTGGCCGAAATGGAATCTCGGGGAAGCTCGCGAGCAGGGCGGTCAAACCCCGTCAGCCCAAAACCAGCAGGGCCGGCGTGGATTCTGCGGCGTCGCTCAAAGACGAGGAGCGGGCCCGACAGAGGGGCAAAACAAGTGTGAGAAAGGGGAGAGGATAGCCCCATGTCGCCCCCAATCACACGTGTTCAGCAAAGAAGGCCAGATACGCGAAACCCCCTGTATTCCAGGGGTTCGGTGTCTAAATTGGGTGCAGGGGCTGGATTTGAACCAGCGATCTTCACGTTATGAGCCTAGCCTGCTTTCTCTACGAATGAGCCTCTAAGACCGGTCGTTTTTGGGGGACTTCTTGGGGCAATACCGGACTCTCATTTTGACGCTCCATCCCCCCTGGGGCGGGTCAATCCAAGGCGCATCCTGTGGCCTGGGTATTCGGCATGGGGTTTGTTTTCGCTTAGCCGTTTCGTCGCGCGGTATTCGTCCCTCTTATTGGACATATCACGGCGGCTTTTGGTCAACTGGCCCCTTCGAAGTTGTGGCGATGTGCATCAGCCGAAGTACTTTGCAATCCCGTCAAGACACGCCGGCCTCCCCAAAAATCTCTAAGAGAGGAATCATGCGATCATTAGCCATCATTCTTGCTACGTTTTCGATCGGAAGCATCACCGTCTTTGCAGAACAGATATTTCATGAGCCGAGCACGGTGGCCTATCAGATACAGCAGACGGTCACTCTGTCCGGGATTCCAGAAGGCACTCAGACGGTGAAGTGGTGGATAGCAATTCCCAGTGACGACTCTAACCAGCAGGTTCTCGATTTTGCGGCGGCGATTCCTGGAAAATGGTCGGTCGTGACTGAGCCGGACCGCGGCAACAGATTTCTCTTTACCGAGGTGTCCGTCCCGTCTTCGCCTACGCTAACAGCGAAGCTCGAATTCACGCTCCGACGCCGATCAATATCCATAGCGGTTGACCCCTCAAAGGTTGGACCAATTACCGACTCGGTAAGACGAGTATATGCCGATGAATTGCTCCGAGATGCGCCTCACATGCAGGTGACTCCCGCGGTCGCTGCGATGGCCAGCAAGGCGTGCGGTGCAGAATCTAATCCCGCGATTGAAGCCAAATTGCTCTTGAGCCTCGTTGCCGGCACCACAGTCCACTACTCGAGGGATCCGTCAAAATCGAAATATAGCCCGGGCGATGCTGAAATATGTCTGGCACAAGGCGGAGGTACATGCACCGACATTCACTCTCTCTTTATAGCTCTAGCCCGCGCGCGCGGAATTCCAGCCCGCCTCCAGATGGGCTACCGGCTTAGGGAAGGCAATGAAGGCAAGTGCGTCGACCCGGGATATAGATGCTGGGCCGAATATTTTCTCCCGGGCTACGGCTGGGTTCCGACGGACCTCGTCGAGGCGGAGGATCCCAAGGGACTGGGACCGGATCGCTGGTTCAGCGGACTCACTGCACGCCGTTTGTGGCTGAACCAAGGCAGGGAGTTCAATCTTCCTGATCGCGCTTCAAACCGTCACCGCGTCAATACAATGATCATCGGCTATGCCGAGATTGATGGAGTCGAGGCTCGTGTCCTGCCGGAAGGCGACAAACCTTCTCAGTTCTCCAGGACCGTGCTTTGCAACGAGGTTAAGTCATCCCCGCAAACGCTGGTCACTGCCAATTGAACCGATCAAGCTGTTAGAAAGACGATCGAAGTGGCGTGTCTTCGCCAATTCGGACCGGTTTAAGGTTTGGGATGAACTGGTAAAGCGGTTCGGGGGCTTATCCGGCAGGCGACGGGAGGGTTACACCCCATAGTTTGCATGCCGCGAGATGCTGTATTACTATGGCCGCTGGTTTCCCCGTGACACTAGAGCCCATAATGATCGCACGTTAGAATAACCGATTAGCGAATCCTCAAATCATGAAATCCTCAAATTCGTCCCGTGGCTGCTCGGCCTTCGGTGCATCCACCCTGTTAGCGTTGAGCTGTGCCCTCGGTCTGGCCATTGTTCAGATTCCGGCGGCAAGAGCCGGTGAAACCGGCACAGCGATGCGGCCTTTGGACGATAAAGCTCCAAGCCTGCCCCTAACCGCCGCCTTTTCAAAGGGTACGGACCCTAATGTTGGACCCTATACCCTAGGCCTGACGAACACCTCGAAGGATGCCATCAAGGTCAGTGTCAAGATTCACCTGAGCGTGTCTTTTCATGCCAACACGAAGGACCGGAGCGTCCCCGATCATGTCATCGATCCGGGGCAGGTCTGGAGCATTGATGATCTCGCAGCGGCCGACAAGGTAACCGTCACTGCTGATGGCTTTGCGCCACTGGAGCTCACCGTACCCTAGGGTCCAGCCGAAGGGCGGAGACGAGGGC
>CAYVKH010000100.1:0-9155 GCA_964451965.1 uncultured Opitutaceae bacterium | reverse complement strand
GCCGACATGTAGTCGACCGGCCGGTCGATCGACGGGACGATGTCGCCAATGCCCGCAAAGTGGACCACGTAGCGCGCCCCGCTGAATACGGAATCCCCGGGCTTCACCTCGCGGATGTCGCGGGTGTCGACCCGAAGGTCGGCGCTGCCCCTGTGGTGCTCGAGGTTCTGGAGGCGCCCTCCGACGAGGTTGTCCACGACATGCACGCGGAAGCCCTCCCCAAGGAGGAGGTCGACCATGTGGCTGCCGATGAATCCGGCGCCCCCGGTCACGACGGCGAGCGGCTTTGCCGAGCTCATTTCAGGCCAAGCTTCTTGATGACCTTAACGTTGACGAAGCTCTCGTCGGACATCGAGTCCTTGAACTTGCCGTCCTTGAAGGCCTGGCAGAGGCCCCGGACGGCGTCCTCGATCGAGCGCTTGGGCTTCCAGCCGAGCTTCTCGTAGATCTTGCGCGAAGAGACGTGGTAGGACCTGTTGTCGTTCGACGGCGTCGTGGTGATCTGGATCGGCGCCTTCTCGGGGAATTCCTGCTCGACCACGGTCTTCACGAACTCGGCCAGCTGCGCCACAGTGAAGTTCTCGTATCCGACATTAAACGTCTCCCCGGCGACCAGCTTGTCAGGGAACGAGAGCATCTTGACGTAGAGTTCGGTCACGTCCTCCACATGGATGTTCGGCCGCTTCTGGGCGCCGCCGAACACGGTGATGAGCCGCCTGTTGACCGCGTGGTTAGTCAGGATGTTGATCGTCAGGTCAAAGCGCATCCTGGGCGAGTAGCCGCAGACCGTCGCGGGCCGCAGGACCACGCACACAAAGTCCGGCGACTGGTGCTTGAACAGCAGCGGCTCGCACAGCCCCTTGTACTTATTGTAGAGCGTCAGCGGCACGAGGGGATGGTCCTCCGTGACTTCCGGGGCGTCGCTGACCCCGTAGACCGAGCTGCTGGAGACATAGATGAACCGCCTCACCCCGGCCATCTTCGAGGCGACCACAAGCGGCTCAAAACAGTCGAAATTGATCGTGCGGCTCAGGTTCTCATCGAGCTCGAAGCTCGGATCGTTCGAGATGCACGCCATGTGGATGACCCCTTCGACGCCCTTGAGCGCCGCGGCGTAGGCGGTGGTGTCGCGGATGTCCCCTTTGATGACCGTCAGCCTGGGATCCTTCGGCAGGCCGCCGGAGCCGAAGAGCATGAGGTCGTAGACGACGACTTCATATCCGGCATCGAGGAGTTTGGGGACAAGGACGCAGCCTTTGTAGCCGGCGCCGCCGGTGACGAGGACTCTTTTCATGAAATGGCTACCACAAATACCGCACGGCGAAGGGGTTGACGTCAACCTGAACAATGACGCCGCCTGGATGCCTCCACCTCGGTTATCTGTCGAGGGACCTGGGACAGTTGGACCGCACAACGGGATAGTGAACGAGATGTGTACGTCGTCGACACCGAGCGTCCGGCGCGCAGGATGGCATCTGCTGATCCCTCCACGCCGTGCTCGAGAACCTCAAGCGCTGCCTTAGCCGATACGGCGCCTATCGCGGCGCCCGGTTCGCCTAGAATTTTGCGAAGGACGCGACCTTTCGCAGGGACCACCTCCAGCTGTTGCGGGGGGACGAGCCGTCTCTACCAGTTCCGCACCGTCACCTCGGCCGACCGGTATCCAAGGATCTTCTCATTCCCTGCCGAACGGCTTAAGGGCGTCGCAGGCCCTGTACAGGCGCTTCGTCACGAACGGGTGGAGCAGCCACGCGGCGACCGCGGCCAGGACGCCGAGCCGGGCGCTTTCGGCCGCCCAGGGGCGGGGCGCCTCTGCCTTCTCGCCGCTCATACAAACTTTAACTTGCGGGCGGCGAAGACGACCATCCTGAGGAGCAGCCAGCCGTGCTGCCAGCGGTTGATGTTGGTCGATCCGTAGGTCCGGTCCCGATAGCGGACGGGGACGTCGACGATCTTCAGGTTCAGGCGCGCGGCGCCGAAAAGCAGGTCGAAGTCCCCGAAGGGGTCGAAGTTCCCGAAATAGGCCCGGTTTGCCGCGATCCGCTCATAGTCCGCCCGCCTCAGGACCTTCGTCCCGCACAGGGTATCCTTGAGCGGTTGGCCGAGGATCCAAGTGAAGAGGATCCCGAAGGCCTTGTTGGCGCATATGTTGAGGAACTGCATCGCCGCCTTCTCCATCGGGTAGACGAGCCTCGAGCCGTTGGCGAATTCGGCGCGCCCCGAGACGATCGCGTTATAGAACTTCGGCATCTCCTCCGGCGGCACCGTGAGATCTGCGTCCAGGATAATGAAGAGGTCGCCCTCGGCGGCCGCGAACCCGGCTCTGACGGCGTCGCCCTTCCCCTTTCCGGGTTGCCTCAGGGTCTTTATGCGGCGCCCCGGGTTCTCGCGGGTGACGCGCTCGATCTCCTCCCAGGTGTTGTCCCTTGAATTGCCCTCGACGAAGATGAGCTCGGTGCCGGCGCCCATGTCGGGGGTCCGCCTGACGGCCGCCTCGATGTTGCCCGCCTCGTTCCGTGCCGGAATCACGACCGAGACGGTGAGCGGCCCGGTCTCCCGTCCGCGGGCCGAGCGCGCGACGCAGAACACGGTCAGGCAGAACCAGGAGAACAGGGGCGACAGCCAGCGGTTGACGAAGGAGCCGATCCCGAGCGCCCGCGCCGGCCAGAGGATCCTGGGCTGGACGACCAGGGGCGCCCAGTCCCCGAGCTCCATCAGGCCCACGACATCGGCGCTCGTGAGCCAGTTGCTCGGGGGCGCGCCCCGCTTGATCCCGAAGGCCGTGGCGGCCGCGAACACGGGTCTCCAGAGCGCCGAGGGATAGTTCACGATCAGGCGTGTGGCGGGGTGGGAGACCGAATGGAGGCGCTCCAGGAGCTGCTGCACGTCGGCGGAGAAGTTGAGCGTGTCCGATATGACGATGCAGTCGAAGCGCTCCGCAAGGTCGAGCGCCTCGCCGGACTGGACGTGGAACTCGCAGTCGGGGCAGCCCTCCCTCGCGGCGGCTATCTGCCTCTCGGAAAGGTCGACTCCGACCCTACGCCTCGCCTTGAGCCTCCCGAGGAGGCCGCCCGAGCCGCAGCCGACCTCGAGCACCGACGCTTCGGAGGGAATGAGAAGGTTGTAGTAGTGGGCCAGGATCTCGCGGTAGCCGAGCGAGGCCCAGTTGAGCCGGTCGGGCTTCCCGTCGTACCACGCGCGGATCCGCTCGAGGTGGCCTGCGTTAATTTGTGAAACGGGCGGCGGCATGGGTGTTCTATGCCCGGTAGTAATCCCGGTACCATTCGACGAACCTCGCGACGCCGGTCTCGAGGGGCGTCGCGGGCCGGTAGCCGGTGTCGCGCTCGAGGTCGGAGGCGTCCGCGACGGCGGACTGGACCTCGCAGGCCTGGGCAGCCACGAACATCCTGTCCGCCTTCTTCTTCAGGCAGTCCTCGAGGATCTCGATCAGCCGCAGGATCTCGATCGTGGAATGATTCCCGATGTTGTAGAGCCTGAACGGCGCCGAACTCGACGCGGGATCGGGCTTGAAGCCATTCCACAGGGGATTCGGGGGGGCCGGGCGCCGGGCCAGCCTCAAGATGCCCTCGACGACGTCGTCCACGTAGGTGTAGTCCCGGCGCATCGTTCCGTCCCCGAAGATCTCGATCGGCTTGCCGCCGAGGATAGCCTTGGTGAAGGCGAACAGCGCCATGTCGGGCCGGCCCCAGGGGCCGTAGGCGGTGAACAACCTCACGCCCGTGGTCGGAATCCCGAACAGGTGGCTGTAGCTGTGGGCCATCAGCTCGTTGGCCTTCTTCGTCGCGGCGTAGAGGCTGACCGGGTGGTCGGCCGGCCCGTGAACGGAGAAGGGAACGTCGCAATTGAGGCCGTAAACCGAGCTGGACGAGGCGAAGACGAGGTGCCCGGGCGGGTGCGCGCGGCAGCCTTCCAGGAGGTTCAGGAACCCGATCACGTTGTTGTCCGCGTAGGCCCTCGGATTCGAAAGCGAGTGGCGAACGCCCGCCTGGGCTGCGAGATGGATCACGAGGCTGGGCTTTGCGCGTTCGAACACGCTGGCGGTGGCCGCCGCATCGGACAGGTCGATCCTGTGCAGGGTGAAGCGCTTCTTCGACTCCAGGATCTGCGTGCGGGCCTCCTTGAGGCTCACGTCGTAGTAGTCGTTGAAGTTGTCGATTCCGTGCACCGAGTGCCCCTCCTTCAGGAGTCGGAGACTCACATGAAAGCCGATGAAGCCGGCCGATCCGGTGACGAGAATCATGTAATTGGGTCTTTTTCGAATGCGACGAGAAGGCTTTCTGCCGTCTGGGGTGGGTTCGGATCCGGGCTGGCGGCCCGTCAGCCGCCGGAGGACAGTTTCTCCAGTTCCGAGAAGTGAGTGTCCACGGCCTCGACAGAGGCGCCGTAATGCCGCGCGCACGCGGTTATGAGGATGTCCGAGGCAGGTGTCGTCAGGCCGGCTGACCGTGCCAGTCGCGCCAGCTCGCACGCCTCGCTCCAGACATCGGCGGTCATTTCGAGTTCCGGAAGCGTCTCCTCGAACTCGCGCAGGGCCCTCTTCTCCCTGTCGCCCCTTGCCCCATTCCACAACTCGAGACGGACCATCGGCACGATGCAGGCCTCGCCCGCCCGCAAATGCGCGTTGACCCGCTCCCGCACATCAACGCGGCCTCCGCTGCGCAGCATTTCGATCCAGGAAGATGTGTCGATGACTACCACGGTTTCTTCCCCTCCTCGCGCATCCGACCAAGGTCCTCTTGGGCGATAAAATCCTTGAAAGTTCCCGCGTATTTTGTGAGCCGGGTCATTCGCTGGCGCCGATTGAATTCCTCGACCGCCTGCACAATCGCTGCGCGTTTGGTCTCGGCCCTCGTGAAGTTCATCAGGTCGCGGAGCGAGTCATCGGGAATATTGATGGTCGTCTTCATGATTCCATTTCTATAGGATTCAGAATCAATAACAAGGACAAATGGAACCCATTAATTTCCTGTTTGGAATACCAGTAACATATTGTAAATCATTCTTTTCTGCTCTTAAGCACGACAAGTATCCGGGCTGCAAAGAGATTCGGCCAGGCGGAAAGCAGGCGATCGAGCTTTCGCCACTGTTTGAAGGCAAGCGTCCCTCCAAGCTGGGGACCCGAGAACCCGCCGGTCGCGAAGTACTCGAAGGAGGGCAGGGGTGTGGCCTCGAGCATCTGCCAGCCGGCAAGCCGGCCAGGGTCCTCGCGCCTCCAGAAGATCCTCGTTGCGGCCCCCTGCGCCGCAAAATAGTCCGCGTCGCCGGGCTTGAAGCCCCCCGGGGCCTCCCAGGTTATGGGAAGGCGCATGCCGATCGGCTCATGGTGAAACAGGCCGTAGGCAAGGCGCCCGGTCCAGCTGATCGCGGGGTCGAGCACGATGACCCGGCCGCCGGGCGCCAGCACGCGCCGGAACTCGGCCAGCGCCGTGCCCGGGTAGCGCAGGTGGTGCCAGACGTCGAAGAGGATGAGGTTGGAGACGGCGCCGTCCGGAAAGCCCAGCCGATAGGCGTTCTCCTGGCGGTCGAGCCACGGGTTTGGGAACAGGTCGGTCGTGACGCAGTCAGGTATGACCTCCTTTATTGACCCCATTCCGGAGCCTAATTCGACGATTTGGCCGGCAACGGAGCGGTCGATGCGCGAGGCAATCAGGGCGTGGAATCCCCTGTAGACCGCCCTGAGCGCCGGCTTGCGCTCCCAGGCCTGGCGGTTGCCCTGGATCTCAAGGTTGTGCTGGCCGACCGGCAGCGATTCGCCCGCGTTCATCGTTGTGATTAAAAGGAACGACAAGAGTGCCTTAGATGTCCCCAAGGGCTCAAGAAAACTCCGGAACAGCGTCCGGATTTATGGTTGCCATAGTTTCCAATTTCCAGCGGTCTGGACGACTGCCTCCCTCAACAAGAATGAGATTGCCCATAACCCTGTTGCTTGTCGTGGTCGCCGGTCGCCTGTGCGCGGAGGCGCCCTCCGTGACGGGGACGCTGCCGGAGGACTACCTGCCCGGGCTGAAGCCCCTTCTGAAGGAGGCGGTCGAGCGCTCCCCGACCACCATCAGCTCAAGCATAGCGCTCGCGCAGGCGGAGGCCGGCCGCTATCTTGCCTCCTCCGTCCTCTGGCCGCAGTTGGGGTTGACCGGAGACTATGCAATGACCCGCGAGAGGGTCTCGAACGGCCTTCCGAGCAGTTCGAAGGGCCTGTTCTACAGCGCGAGCCTGAGCCAGCCGGTATTCCATTGGGGCGCCTACCGGGACCGGGCGATTATAGGCGACCTCACGGAAAAGGTCGCCGAGAAGAATTTCGCGGAAGCCTACCGAACGCTAGCCACGCTGATTCGGGAGCAGTACATGGGCCTTATCAGCAAGAAGATAGCGCTGCGCAACGAGCGATTCAGGCAGAAGATAGCCGAGGAGTCGCTCGCCGCGCAGAAGGTGCGGCTTGAGTCGGGAACCTCCTCCCAGTCCGAGCTGCAGGGCTACCAGATGGCCCTGGACGAGCAGACGCTCGTTGGCGACAGGGCCCAAGAGGAATACGACTACGGAATCCGGCTGTTAACCCGGCTGGTCGGGATCGATGCGCTGAGCGACGATTCCATCCCGCTCGAGATACCCCATCCGGAGTACTCGGCGGCGCTCGCCGACGCGGTGCTAGCGGGATTCGTGGGCGAGGGGATCGAGAGCACGTTCCAGAGCGAGGTCTACAAAATGTACCTCAAGGAGCAGGACCTCCAGTACTCGATCGCCAAGGTCGGGCTCCGCCCAAACGTCAACGCAGCCGCGACCTACGGGTTCTCGAACTACACCGCGGCGTCTGCCAACACCGTGAACCAGTACGGCCTCCAGTCGGAGGCCTTCAGCCTTTCGGCGAGCTGGACCATCTTCGACGGTTTCGCAACCCGCGGCGCCAAGCTTTCCGCGCTCGCCAGCAAGCGGCTCTACGAGCGCCAGAGGCAGAGCTACATAGACACGACGATCGATGGGATCACCTACCTTCGCCACCAGATCGGGTACTCGCAGCGCGCCATGGCATTCGCCGAGGTTCACGACGCCCTGATCGAGGTGCAGGTGAAGCGATTGGACGAGGACAAGGCCCTCGGCTACGCCTCGCAGGCCACCATCGACGCCGGTCTCCTCAACGCCTACGCCACCCAGTACCTGATGCACGGCGCGCGAGCGGATTATCTCGGCCACTGGGCCGAATTCATCTCGCTTGCGGGAATAGACCCCGCGATCTCCAACATATCCAAACGCTATGTCCGATAAACACGGCAAGTATTCACTCTGGCTGCGGCTCGCCGCAGTCCTCGCGGTCCTCGCGGCGCTCGTGTTTGCCGTTCAGGCCTACCTGCGGCCAATGGCCAAGATCGAGACGGTGATAAGCGGGGACGCGGTCGACGCAAAGCCGGGGAGCATCGTCGTCAAGGAGGAGTACTCGATGCAGATGAAGAGCGGCGTCCGGGGCCGGGTTCTCAACAAGGACTTCCACCTGGACACGGGCATGTACGTGAAGGAGGGCGACATCCTGGTGCAGCTTGACACCGACCAGGTCGACATCGAGATCGAGCAGGCGAAGAACGACTACGAGACCGCGAAGCAGAAGGTCGCCGTGGGTTCCGCGATGAAGTACGCGCTCGAGTCGGCGGAGTCGGATTTCAACAACACCGAGAGGCTGTTCAAGATGGGGCAGGTGTCGGAAAGCGACTACCTGAAGTCCCGCCGCGCGGTGGCCACCATCAAGCAGCAGCAGCAGATGGAGACCGTGCTCAACGACGCCAACCTGAGGACCGACGAGAACTCCCTCAAGTCCAAGCAGCTCGAGAAGGACAGGATGACGATCCGCGCCCCCTTTGAGGGCGAGGTCTCCGCGGTCCTTGCGCACCCGGGCGACCTGATCGACGAGGGATCGCCGATCGTGTCCCTGATCACCACGAGCCGGATCGTCGAGGCGAAGATCAGCGAGGAGGACTTCGCGAACATAAGGCCGGGCCAGAAGGCCACGGCCATCTTCCTTCCCTACGGGGACTGGAACTACAACGGCACGGTGAAGAAGATCCTGCCCACGGCAGACCCCGAGACCCAGCGGCACCTGGTCGACCTCGAGATCACGGACATCGAGCCGGCGAAGCTCATCCCCGGCATCACCGGGGAGGTCACGATCGAGGTGGGGCGCCGCCACGCCAACGCCATCATCCCGCGCAGGGCGCTCATCAACGAGAACGTCTACGTGGTGAAGAACGGCAGGGTCGAGCTGCGCCAGGTGAAGAAGGGCTACGTCTGGCTCACGGGCGCCGAGATCCTCCAGGGGCTCGAGCCGGGCGAGCAGGTCATCGTGGAGGACCTGGACAGCTTTCGCGACGGGGACAGCGTCCGCGTCCAGGAGCTACCGTCTGACGCCATCCCGAAGAGGAAATAGGACGCCCGGATGTCCCAGAACTTCCGTATAGCGCTCCGTTTCCTGACGGCGAAGAAGCGGGCCATGCTGATGAGCCTGTCCTGCATCATCCTCGGCGTGGGGCTCTTCATCGTCACCCAGGCGGCGACGAGCGGCTTCCAGGAGTTCTTCATCAAGACGATCCTGGGGACGAACGGCGCGATCCTCATCCAGGACAAGGTCCAGGCGACCATGCGCAGCATTGCCTCGGGAGGCTACAACTCGGGCTATGAGATCCGCCAGAAGGAGGGCCAGAAGTACATCGAGGGGATCGACTATCCCGAGATCCTTTCAGGCGGGGTCAAGGCGTTCCGGAACGTCTCGGGGGTCTCCGCGGTCCTGCGCGAGACGGTGACGATCCACAGCTCCTTCAGGGAGCAGACGGGCCAGGCGTACGGCATCGTGCTGGCCGACCACCTTCGCGTGTCGAGCCTGGGCTCTCAGATCGTGGCGGGCTCGATCGAGGACTTCCGCGTGCAGCAGGGCGGGGCGCTTATAGGCAGGGTGATAGCGGACAAGCTCCAGCTGGACCCGGGAGAGAACTTCGAGATCGTCGACAAGGGCGACGTCCATCACTACCGGGTCAGCGCGATCTACCAGACCGGGGTGAACGACATCGACAGCGTGCGGGTGTACCTGAAGATGGACGACGCGAGGGCGCTCTTCAAGAAGCCGACCGGCGCCACGTACCTCCAGGTGAGCCTCATCG
>CAYVKH010000099.1:0-9155 GCA_964451965.1 uncultured Opitutaceae bacterium | reverse complement strand
GCATATCATCGGGAATCTCATGGTCGGCGCCTTGGGTAACGAAGCACCGGCGCCCAGGACGAGCGAGGGTTTTTGTTCGCAATTAGCGCCACGAGGCGGATTGGCCCAACAGGGGGGGGGACGGGCAGCTGATCAGACCGTCTATAAGAGGGACTGTTTGAAACGGGTGTGCTTTGGGACACTTTCTTAGTGGTTTGAAGCGGGCGACAGGACGGGCGGATCGATCAGTTTTTCCATCCTGAGGTTGGCGAGGATCTGCCCGCCGATTGCGACGGTTTGGGCGGCCAGGACCCGAAACCCGAATCGTTCGAAAATGGCACGGGCGCAGATGCTGGATTCGGTGTAAAGGCGCGTCAGGCCTCTTTCGCCTGCTGCAGACTCCACAACCCGCAGCAGAGCGCTGGCCAATCCCCGGTGCTGAAAATCGGGGTGGACATAAAGCATGTCAATATGACCATCCGGTTCGAGGTCCGAGAAGCCAACTGCTTTCCCGCCAATCTCAGCGACCCAGGTTTGCCGGTCGGCCCTGCGAAGGCCAAATCGCACAGAGTCGATTTCATCCGGCGCCCAAGCGAGTACCTGTTCGAGCGAGTAGTGCCGGAGTCCGGTTCTGCGGACGCTCTCGCGAAATACCTCATTCAATGGCCTACAATCGTCCGGGGCATATGAACGGATCGTGACCTCAGACATGACCCTCTCTTGTTTTCTCAAGAAGCGCGGCATTTCAACCTACAAATCCGACTTCCCGACCTTACGCGGATACATAGTCTGGCCGCAGGTGTCTCTGGCCGCAGGTGTCCCAAAACCCACCGTTAGTTAGACACGGAGCAGGTGACCGCGCGAGCGCATGCCCGCGAATCTATCCGCCACGCACTGAATTCGGCGCGACGGTGCATTCGCGACGACGCACTATTATTGGTGTAACGGTGCGTCGGAGCCGGCTTCCCCAAATTCGGAGCGCGGGGAGCTGCGCCGGGCAAACTCGCCTAGACAACGAATAGTGCGACCCCTGCGCCAAACATGGCCACGATTGCCATGAGCACGACAACGCGATTCAGGCCGGAACTCGGCTGCCGCTTCATGAGCTTAGTGTCGGTAGCGACAAGGTAGATCCCGACGAGCAGAAATGGAGCCAGGAGCCCGTTGGTGATTGCTGTCCAAAACAGCGTCTTTATCGGCGAAAGCTTTAGAAAATCCATCAATATCCCGCAGGCGATCGACGTGACAAGGATGACGTAGAATGCTCGAGCGCCCTCGTATGGTTCGTCGAGCCCCTCGGGCCAATCGAAGGTCTCGGCAAACGCATATGCTGCCGAACCGGCGAGTGTGGGGATCGCTAGGCAGCCAACGCCGATCAGACCAACGGTGTAGAGAAAGGTCGCGAACGGTCCGGCAAGCGGCCGCAACGCCTCGGCCGCCTCCTTGGTGGTCGTTATCCGCATGATTCCGTGCCGATGCAGGGTCGTTGCGCAACAGAGGATCACAAAAAACATCACGGCGTTGGAAAAAAAAGTCCCGAGCCCGATGTCGATCTTGCGGTTCAATATCTCATTCGTGGTCGCTCCGTATCTTTTGACGAGCATCCGCGGGCCCTTTGCCTTTTCCTCCTCCACTTCCTGTGCTGCCTGCCAGAAAAACAGATAGGGGCTGATCGTTGTGCCAAGGATGGCGACGATTGTGCTCCAGGTCTCGCGATCAACCGGCCAGCTCGGCACCAGCGTGTCGTGAAATACGCCGCTCCAGTCGGGACGGGCGAGGAATGCGGTCAAGACATAGGCCCCCAGACTAAGGACAAGCCACTTTAGGACTTGGGCGATCTGGTGATAGCTAAACTTCACCGTGACGCCCGCAATGACGGCTCCGAAGGCAACGACTAAGAGATGGGAGTTCCAGCCGGTCAGGAGCTGCGCCGCGTCGGCCATGCCGGACAGATCCGCTCCGACGTTGATCGTATTGGCGACGAGCAGCGCCGTGACAAAGACGATGCAAATCCAGCGTGGGATCTTCTTCCGCAGTCCGCTGGCCAGCCCTTCTCCGGTTACCATGCCAATCCGCGCACACATCATTTGCACCGCTCCCATGAGTGGCCACGTGACGAGGGAGGTCCATAGCAAGCGCGTGCCGAGCTGCGCTCCGGCTATTGAATAAGTGGCAATGCCGGACGGATCATCGTCGGCGGCGCCTGTGATCACCCCCGGCCCCATGATGCGGAAGATCCGCACGACTGGGTTTGGCGGCCGCGTTTTGGGGTCAGAGGGTTTCATGCATCCAGGCGCTGCTGAGATCCTTTACAAAGGCCCCCCGCCGCCGAGTAAAAAATGCCGCCGTAGAGAAAGGCGGCCTGCTCGGCCAAGGGAGGTTCTCCCTTTGCGCGGAGAATGCGCGTGCAACAGTCTTAACAAAGGTGATCTCAGTGCGAAACTGTGGCACCAAAACTGAGAGGCTCGATTGGCTGGAATTCAAGGCATAAAGTCCGGGACGGTGTCCAAGAAGGGACCCTTTATTGGACGCCGACTTGGAAGCCATTTGAGCAAACCTAAATAGATCCTTGCTGGAACAATCTGGCCAGGGAGCGCGGGGTGTGATCGGCAACCAATGCAGACCATGTTGCGCTCACCCGATTCCCTCTCCATCCTTGTCCTCTAATGCGCCGCCTACTGCCTTTGATTCTGGCTGCAGCGTTCTGGAACCCTTCGCAGGCATTTGCCGCCGACCAAACCGGTCCTGCTCCCCAGGTATTCTTTGACGACTTCTCCTACGCAAATCCGGATGCGCTGGAGGCCCACGGCTGGACCGTGCGGACAGTACCCGGCTGGCCGGGCATCGAGAATGCCTCCTGGAAGAGGGGCAATGTCTCCTTCCCGGCCGATCCCGACAGACCGGTCAACCGGGTCCTCCGGATGACGTCATCGACGGACGGGACGCCGGCCCATACGGCCCAGACGCAGGTCTGCCAGCAGCGCAAGTTCAAGGAGGGCACCTACGGGGCGCGCGTGCATTTCTCGGCCGGGCCGGCCTCGGGGCCGGCCGGCGACGGCGTGGTCGAAAGCTGCTACACGATCTCCACCGCGGACATACCCAGGAACCGGAACTACAGCGAATGCGATTTCGAATACCTGCCCGGGGGAGGCTGGGGCCATACGGAACCGGCGCTCTTTGTGACGACCTGGAGAACCGCCGACCCTTTGCCGGATGGAACCCAGGACTGCATCCACGGCGTCATTCCGGGCCGCAGGGACGGCTGGCACGTCCTTGTGCTTCAGGTCGCCGGCGGCCACGTGCGGTATTTCCTCGACGGAGACCCGATCGCCGACCACGACGGCCCGTACTATCCCAGGGAGATGATGTCCTTCAACTTCAACCTCTGGTTCACTCGCGAGGCTGTCGGGCCCTCGAGGCAGCCGCGTTCCTACGAGGAAGACATCGACTGGGTCTACTTTGAGAAGGATGCGGTGCTCAGCCCGGGTCAAGTCGAGCAGAAGGTGCAAGCCCTCCGAAAGGCCGGAATTCCCAGGCAGGACACGGTCGAAGCCTCGGGACTGCCCTGCCCCTGCAATCTCTAGGGACCTGCTGGGTGCCCGGATCGGGCCCGTGCGGGTCGAGTCCGGGGACGGGATGGCCACGGCACCTTCCCACGGCACGGGGCGATGCCCGCCTAAGCCCCTACCGTGGCGCGCCCGTGGCTTGCCGCGGCGGCGTAGATCGCCTCAACGATCGCAATATCCCGGCGGCCCATCTCGCCCGGAGCGATGGACGGCCTTCCTTCAATCAATTCCAGGGCCATGCCGTCCAGCTGCGCGACCTGGTGGTTCACCTTGGGGAAGACGGCCCGACCCCGGGACGTCGTCAGCAGCGGCTCCTCATAGTAGAACGCGGGATCCTCGAGCTGCGCCCAGCCATGATCCCCCTCGGCGCGGAAGCTGCTCACCTCCTCGGAATACGTCGTGCGGCAATTGGCGACGGCCCCGTCGCCGAACTCCATCGTCCACTCGATCGACTCCTCGACCTCGGAGAAGACCGCCGGCCGCGCCACCGGGCCGAACTTCGCGGTCACGGCTACCGGCGGGGCCTCCACCTTGGCCATGCAGGCGGCCTGGACCACGTAGACCCCCATGTCCATCAGCGGACCTCCGCCCGCGAGCTCCTTGTCCAGGCGCCAGTCGGTCCTCGCCCGTGCAGACGAATCCATGTCAAAGCCGTTGGCCCCTTTCATGCGCATGAACGGACCGAACACCTTGGCGCGCGCCAGCCGTGCAAACTCCGCGTGGTGGGGCTCGTAGTGCAGCCGGTAGCCGACCGTCAGGCGGACGCCGGCCGCGCGGCACGCCGCGATGATGGCGTCGCAATCGGCCACCGAGGTGGCCATCGGCTTCTCGCATATGACGTGCTTCCCTGTCTTGGCTGCGGCAATGCAGTGCCTGGCATGCAGGCTGTTCGGCGTGACCACATAGACGATGTCGATGTCGGGATTGCCCTCCAGATTCCCCATCGTGTCGTAGCCAAAGACGTTCGCCTCCGGAAAGGCGTACTTGCGCGCCCATTTCCTACCCTTTTCCGGGCTGCCCGTCACGACGCCCGCAAGCCGGCAGTGCTTGGTTTCACGGAGCGCCGGTCCGAGCTGGTAGGTCGAGTACCTGCCGAGCCCCACGAGGGCTATGCCGAGTTTTCTTGTCGGAGGCGGGTTGAGGGCGAGACCACGGCGCGACGCCATCAGGAGCGCGGCCGTTGCGGACACTTGGCCAAGGAACCTGCGGCGGGAAATGGAGCCGTCCGAATGGTGTGTCTTCATGGATGAGACAATGTGAACCGATTTTCTTCGCGGTCTTCAAGCCGACTTCCGCACGAGGCCACATACTGACGCTGATCACATATGGGTCCATTATTGGCCACCTGACAGTGCACTTCCCTTGGCGCCTTAAGTCCGAGGTCGTCATTCCGCGCGCAAAGCTCGGATTGGATCAATGCCCGCTGCACGGCGCGCTGGCAGATAGCTTGCTAGCAGTGCGACCGCCACAAGCAGAATAGACACTGAGGCGTACGCCAGTGGATCTGTGGGACTCAATTCGTAGAGTAGGTCAGCAATGTAGCGGCTTAGCATTACCGCGCCGACCAAGCCCGCTACGGAACCGGCTATGATCTTCCAGGCTGCTTGGCGCATGATTAGACCTGCAATCTGCGGACGTGAAGCACCTATCGCCCCGCGGATGCCGATCTCTCGAGTCCTCAGGGAAACGTCGTACGCGAGAACGCCGTAGATCCCGATCCCGGAGAGGAAAAGGGCCAGTGCCGCGAAACCACCAAGGACGACCAATATCGCCTTTCGGTTCTCAAAGGACTCGTCCACGGCGTCCTGCAAGGTGCTGATGTCGAACAACGGAATTGAGGCATCGATGCTTCGGATCTTCTCTCGAAGAGCGGGCACGAGGTCGCTTGGCTGCCGCGCCGAGTGCACCAAGATGCTCAGTCCTTCTTGGACCTTCGTACTGATCGGGTAGTAGATGAAGGGGTTGTTGCTTCTATCCTCGACGCCGTTGTGCGGTACCCATCGCACAACGCCAACGATTATTGGCACCTCGGAATCCATCTCCGGCGGCGCTCCCGGCGGTCTATCGTACGAGAACCGTTCTCCTACTGCTGAGCGCCCGGGAAAGTACTTCCGGGCAACGCGCTCATCGACCACGTGGGCATTCCTGCCAGCGGCAATGTCCGATAGATCGAAGTATCGCCCCTCCAGAAGCTGTATGTGAAGGGTGTTGAAGTACTCTTTGGACACGCCGATGAACTGGGCAACCGGCTGCGGCGATCCCGGCGGAAGTGCGCTGCCCTTAAGCGTAAACGGGTTGCTGTTGTCCACGCCCCGAAACGGGACGCTTGTCGCCACCGCGGCGGACTCAACACCTGGGATTTCCCTTATCGCTCGTAAGAGTCGCTCCTCAAACGCAGCCCCCCGTGTTTCATCGCGATACGGACCGGGCACCGCTATGTTTGCCGCGAGCACATTCGTCGGGTCGAATCCTGGGTCCACTGAGATTGCTTTCGCGAAACTACGTGCAAGAAGGCCGGCGCCGCTCAAGAGGACAAGGGCGGCGGCGATCTGTCCGGTGACGAGGATGCTACTGAGATGCCGGACACCCGGACCTCTCGACGCGCCCCTCGAATTGACCGGGAGCCCACCCGCCAGTTTCGTGCGAAGGATATTGAGTACGGGCAAAAACCCGACCGCCAGACCAACCAGGACAAAGAGGCCGGTGGCGATCATGAGAGCGCTGGCATCGAGCACAACCGGCAGCGTATTCGGTAGCACCTTAACGACGAAATGGTTGGCAAACGGAAGGCAGCCCAGTGCAATTCCAATGCCCAGCCCGATGCCGAGCATTGTCAGCAGCAGGTACTCGGTCATGAATTGAAGGACAATGGTCCCGCGGTTCGCGCCGAGAGCGGATCGGATCGCAATTTCGTGTTGCCGGCTATTCGTCCGCGCAAGGAGCAGATTGGCGATGTTCACGCATCCAACCAGCAGCACAAACACGGCGGCACCTTGCAGAAGAATCAGCGAAGACGTGACCGGACGCGTGCGCTCGGCATGTATGGGTACAACGGCCATTCCGTGGCCGGAATTGTCAAGGAAGGCCTTCATATTCTCGGGCGCCACCTCGTAGTATCGGCGCTCAACCGCTGCCGCCTCGGAGAGGGCGCTGCTTGCTGAATGGCCCTCCTTGAGCCGAGCATAGAGCGGCGTATTGAGCACAAATCTTGCGTACTGGGATACCGAACTCTGGCCCCACGCGATCGGCTTTATGAATCTTGCGCGGGCGTCAAATGCCTCCACGCCGCGCGGAGAGACCCCTATGATTCGATAGGTCTCGCCGTCGACCCGTATCGTCTTGGAGATCACGCTGGGGTCCTCTGCGAAATGCGATTCCCAGAAAGACTGAGTCAGAACGATTACCTTATCTTGGCCCTTATGACTGTTTTCCAGCGTGAAGAAACGGCCGAGAATCGGCTTCATGCCAAGAATGTCAAACATCTCGGGGGTGCAATAGGCCTCAGTGATCCTGTCCGCTGACCCTTCCTCGCCCAGCATCACGGTGGTCGAGCCCCACAATCCCACGGCATCATAGGAGACGGTCTGATTCTTGTATTCCAGGTATTGGATTATGCTGCAGGGTTCCTTGGGTAGCCCAGCCTTCGGAAAGACGTTATATATCTCCACAATCTTGCTTGGCACCGGAAACGGCAGTGGTTTCAGCAGCAAGGCGTAGATCACCGAGAAGATCGCAGTGTTGGCGCCAACACATAGAGCCAGTGTAAGCACCGCCGTCAGGCTGAACCCCGGGCTCTTCCGCAAGACGCGCGCTCCAAAGCGAATGTCGCGAAAAACATTCTCGATCAACCTCCAACCCATTCCATCGCGACAGTGCTCTTTAATCTGGTCGGCCCCGCCAAACTGACGCAGGGCCGCGAACCGAGCTTCGTCGGGAGAAAGGCCATTTGCGGCGTTCTCCCTCGCCAAATGCTCGATGTGTAGACGCATCTCTTCAGCCATATCGCGCTCCAATCTTCCCGACTGGAATACTGCCCGGGTGCGACTGAGTATCTGCCTGAACCCGATCATAGCATTCTTATGCCGATGCCATGACCTTTGCGACCGCAGCAACTAGTCGGCTCCAGGTCTCCTTCTCTTCGTCCAATTGTCTACGCCCAGCCTTGGTCAGGCGGTAGTATTTTGCCCGGCGATTGTTATCCGACTGGCCCCATTCCGACTCTATCCAGCCCTTGTCCTGCATGCGGTATAGGGCCGGGTACAGCGAGCCTTCGCCCACCAGCAGATCTTTGGTCGAAAGCTGCGCGATTCGTTCGGCTATGCCCCAACCGTGCATTTCGCCCCGGTCCAGCACTCGGAGAATGAGCATGTCCAGGGTTCCCTGAAGTATGTCGACATTGGCCATGATTCGCCCCCTCGAATGCCAAGGGGAACGAGGTTCCCATCGAATGTCAAGGGAAGAGCTCCGGACTACAGTTTATGGCGTCTAAAGAACGGTCCCTTGTTGAACAAATGCTACGGTCCCCCCTGAAGGGAGACAGATCTCTCATTACGGCGGCCGGGGCTGATCTGGTGGCAACGCCTTGGAATAGCCCTGTGGCTCGCCGCGCTGACTCGGCAATCCACAACCAATACGGTCCACAGGCAGTGATCATATTTGGGGCCACGCACCCAATCCGGCGCTTGGAGAAATGCCATTCGTTCCGTCAATGTAGCCTAAGCACCTCGCCTGCAATATCTTGTCTCATCGCAGGGAATCGTGGCACGCGGCTGGCAATGGTCGAGCCATTCAATCGGAGCCAAATGGGAAGACTGCAAAGGCCTCTGCGACTTGGCGGCCCCACTCGATCACCTTCAAGACGGCCGCGCTTGGCCTCTTGATATTCTGCACGACGTTCATCGCCTATCTGCCCGCTCTCAAGGGCGGATTCATCTGGGATGACGATGCCCATGTCACAAGGCCCGAACTGCGGTCGGTTGCCGGGCTGTGGAAGGTTTGGTCGGACCTTCATGCAACCCAGCAGTACTATCCGCTGCTCCATAGTGCATTTTGGGTCGAGCACAGGCTGTGGGGCGACAGAACGCTCGGCTACCATCTTGCCAATGTTCTGCTGCATGCCGCGGCGGCGACCCTCCTGGTTCTGATCCTTCGGCGGCTAAAGATTCCGGGAGCCTTGCTGGCCGGGCTCATCTTTGCCGTCCACCCCGTCTGCGTTGAGTCCGTCGCCTGGATCTCGGAGCAGAAGAACACGCTGTCGCTGGTCCTCTACCTCCTTGCGGCGCTGGCGTACCTGGGTTTTGACGGGAGCGGCATCCGGCCTAGGGCCACCCGCGCCTACCTCTTTGCATCCCTGATGTTCATAATGGCGCTGCTGACAAAGACGGTGGCGGCGACGCTGCCGGCGGCCCTCCTTCTCCTTGTTTGGTGGCAGCGGGGTCGTCTCCTCTGGCGGAAAGACGTGGCACCCTTGGCACCATGGTTCCTGGCCTCGATGGCCAGCGGAATTGTCACCGTGGTGGTGGAGCGCAAGGTGGTCGGGGCGGAGGGCGTTGGTTTCGACCTGACCCTGTTGCAGCGCTTCCTTCTCTCCGGCCGCGTGATCTGGTTCTA
>CAYVKH010000098.1:0-9341 GCA_964451965.1 uncultured Opitutaceae bacterium | reverse complement strand
CCTCCATGCGCTGGTTCTGCGAGCGGTTGGCGTGCAGGACCGCGACGCTGTGGTTGGCCTCCCGCAGGCGCCTCGCGATCCGGTCGGCCCCGTGCTTGGTCCGCGAGAACACGAGCACGCTGTTGAAGTCGATCGCCGCAAGCAGCGCCAGCAGGAGCTCGAACTTCTGCTCCTGGTGCACCTGGTAGATCGCGTGGGTGATGAGCGTCGTTATCGAGCGCGCCACGCCGATCTCCACGCGCACCGGGTCCTTCAGCGCGAACGAGGCCACCGCAGCGATCTCGGGCGGGATGGTCGCCGAGAAGAACAGCGTCTGGCGCTTCGCGGGGCACTTCTGTATGATGCGCTTCACGTCGTGGATGAAGCCCATGTCCAGCATCCGGTCCACCTCGTCGAGGATGAGGATCTGGATGCCGCCCAGGCTCAGCTCGCCCTCCTGCATGAAATCCATGAGGCGGCCCGGGGTCGCGACCACGACATCGGTGCCGGCGCGAAGCTCGCTGCGCTGCCTGCCGTAGCCGACGCCGCCGTGCAGCACGGTCGCGCGGATGTCCGAGTAGCGCCCGAGGTCGCGAAACGCGGTCTCGACCTGAGCCGCGAGCTCGCGCGTCGGCTCGAGCACCAGGACGCGGGGCCCCGCTTTCTTGTGGATGCCGAGGAGCGTCATGACGGGAAGGGCGAACGCGGCCGTCTTGCCGGTGCCCGTCTGGGCCGAGGCGATGACGTCCTTGCCCGAGAGCACGGCCGGGATGGCGCGCACCTGCACGGGCGTGGGCTCGGTGTAGCCCATGGCCTGCACCCCCCGCAGGAAGTTGGGCGCCAGGCCGAGTTTTGTAAAAGGCATCCCACACCTACGCCTCGAACCCTGTCAAAAGCGAGGCGAATCACGACTTGCAGGCGGGTCGCGACCTCGATGTTGCCGAACCGGGTTTTCCCCGGCATCGTGCCCCCGGTGACCCCGCATAGAATCACGCCCGCCGTCCTGATCCTCGCAGCCGTCGCCCTGGCCGGCAGCGCTCGCGCGGCCCTCTGGGTCTCGCCGGGCGGGGACGACGCCAACCCGGGCACGGAGGAGCAGCCCCTGCGCACGATCGAGCGGGCGCGCGACTTGGTGCGCGCGATCAACCATGAAATGACCGATGACATCACGGTCTTCATCGCGGGTGAGCACCATCTCGACCGGCCCCTCGAGCTCGGGCCGGAGGATTCCGGAACGAACGGTTTCAACATCGTCTACACCGCGGCCCCGGGGGAGAGCCCGGTCGTCAGCGGCGGGACCCGCGTCGCGGGCTGGACCCTCGCCGACCCCGCCAGAAACCTCTGGTCGGCGCCCGCGCCGGCGGGACTGCCGGGCTCCCTCGGGCTTTTCGTGAACGGGGCGCCGGTGAGCCGGACGAGGGGGCGCCTGCTGCCGGTCTTCTCGAGGGCCCCCGAGGGGGCCCCCGCTGCGGCGCCCGGCCCGCAGGCCCATTGGAAGAACCCGGACGACGTCGTCTTTGAGGCGCCCGGAGCGTCGGCGATCTGGTCCGAGCGCGCCGGCTCCCAGCCGTCCTTCGCCGTGAACACCTTCGAGCTATTGGGGACGCCGGGCGAGTGGTATCTCGACCGGACCGCCCGCCGGTTCTACTACACCCCGCGCAGGGGCGAGGAGATGGCGGCGGCGGACGTCGAGGCGGCGACGGCGCCCGGCCTGATCGCCGGCAACGGGACAAGGGAACGGCCCGTCGCCGGCCTCATCTTCAAGGGCATCCGGTTCGAATACACTTCGGGAGCCGCATCCCGGCCGAAGGCAGCGCCCCCGGCGGCGGTCCGGTTCACCTATGCGGGCGGAATCCAGTTCCTGGAGGACGAGTTCGTGCACTTGGGCACCCCGGCGCTCGACCTGGGCCCGGAGGTGGAGGGCTGCACCGTCGATGGATGCTTCTTTGCGGACATTTCATGGTCGGCCATCCGCGTGCGGGCCGCGTCCAGGATCCGCGTCGAGGAGAGCAGGTTCTCGTATGTCGCCACCGCGCATGAGGGCGGGGGCGTGATCGAGCTGGCCCAGGCCGAGGACGTCTCGATCGAGCACAACCAGATCGACCATTTCCCTTCCGCCGGCATCGTTTGGGCCGACGGGCCTGCGTCCGCGACCCGGGAGGCCTCAAACAGGGTTTCTCCCCCGATGATCGGGTACCACGGCAGGAGCCGGGACGAGGGGGCCGCGGCGCCCCCGGGCGAATCCGGTGTGACGCCGGCCTACAGTTCGATCCTTGGGGTGAAGTTCAGCGCCCCGACGACTCCCCGCCCGCCCGCCGATGTCTCGGCAGAGGCCGAGGACGGTTTTGCCTACGTCACATGGATCCCCTCCTGCCTGGACGGAGGCTCTAGCGTCACCGCCTACAGCGTCGCCGCGTCGACGGGCGCCAAGGCTTCGGTCTCCCCGGGCGACTTCCAAGCCAAGGGCTACATGGTTTTCGGAGGCCTTGAGAACGGGCGCCCCGTCGCGTTCACCGTGAGCGCGGTGAGCGCCCTCGGCTCCGGGCCGCCCTCCCTTGCGACGGCCGCCGTGACGCCCGCGCACAAGAGGAAGCTCAGGCCGCCGCAGGCGCCGGCCTCTGTTTCGCTTGCGGCCGGCAAGGCAGGATTGAGCGTGCGGATCACCCCGCCCGCCTCCGACGGCGGCAGCCCCGTGACCGCGTACACGCTCAGCGCGGGTCCTTCCGGGCGTCAGGTTGTGATCGAGGGGCTGGACGTGATTCACGCCGACGCGGCCCACCCCATGCTCAGGACGCTCGACGGCTCGCCTCTGGAAGGGGCGCCCGAGGTCTCGGTCGCCGCGAGGAACGCCGCCGGAGAAGGGAAGCCGGTGGTCGTCAGGGTGCAGAAATAGCCTTTTAGGCGCCTTTATCGGCTGCTCAGGCTTGTCTCCGGGGCCCGTTTGATCCATCCGGGGAACTGGTTCCACAACCAACATTCATGCGGGCCCGCGGGTCATTCCTTTCCATATCGGCCATTCTGGCGGTGGCTTCGCCATGCGCGAGGGCGGACGGCCCGTACGTCTCCGTCTCCGAATCGGTCACGTGGCAGGACAACATGACGAACGCCCCAGCCGGCGACGGGATCCGGAGCGCCTTCGGGGTGGAGTCGGGCGCGACCATGACCTGGCTTCACTCGGTGGACTTCTCGACGATGCTGACCTCCGGCGTGGCGATCGACGCCAGCGCGTGCCCTTCGTACGGCGGATTGGACTCCCTGAGCGTCGGCCCGGCGGTCGAGCTGCGCCACAAGCTGGGACTCGGCGCGCTTGCGCCCGTTCTGTACGCGGGACTCAGTGGCTGCGCCACGGGATACCTCGATCCGGAGCGCAGCAACCTAGAGGGGGATCTCGTGTTCGGCCTCTCGAAGCGCCTCCGGGAGGACGTCCAGGTCGTCCTTGACGGGCGTCTTGGGAGCTACGACGCCAAGGACATCGTTTTTTCGGGCAACTTCGCGAGCCTTGGGACGACCCTGAACTGGGATGTCAACGATACGTGGCGGATCAAGCTGACGGCCGGATGGCGCTCCGGCGATACCGTGGCCAACTACGCCGCCGTGCAATCCTCGTATGGCTGGGTGTCCCCGGACCCGATCACCATGTACCTGCCCGGCGCCTGGCATTACGTGGGAACGTTCCACGAACCGTACGTGGCGTGGCGCGAGAGCGCCAGGACGTGGTCCTACGGAGCGGGGATATCGCCCGCCCTCGGGCGCCACACCTCCGTGGCCTTCCAGTTCGTGCACTTCGAATCGGACAGCTACGGCCGCTATACGGACAACGTTGCCAGCGTGAGCCTGGTGCACCATTTCTGATGCGCGCGATGCACCGAGCCGCAGCCATCATACTTCTCGCGACCGCAGCCGTGGGGGCCCATGCGGCAGGCACCGTTCGGGTCGTCACGAAGGACCCGGCGGGGCTGCCGGTCGCGGACGCGGTGGCCTACGTGTACTCGCTCGACGCTCCCGCGGCCGTGCATCCGCCCGCGGAACCGGTCGAAATCGCCCAGCGGGACCAGGAATTCGAGCCCTATGTGACCCCAATCGTGGTCGGCACGCGGGTCGTGTTCCCCAACAAGGACAATGTCCAGCACCACGTCTACTCGGTCTCGCCCGCAAAGAAGTTCGAGATCCCCCTCTACATCGGCGATTCGACGGCGACCATCGTGTTCGACCACCCGGGCCCCGTCACCCTCGGGTGCAACATCCACGACTGGATGGTCGCCTACGTCTTCGTCCTCGACACCCCCTTCTTCGCAAAGACCGGCGCGGGCGGGACCGCGGACATCTCCAACCTGCCGCCGGGACGCTACCGCCTGGAGGTCTGGCATCCCCGGCTGGCCGGAAAGGTCGGGCGGGAGCTCACGGTCCTCGAGGCGGGTGACACGACCCAGGTCGTCTCGGTCACCCTCCGCCCGGACCGCCGCGTTCGCCGCGCTCCCGAAACCGGCGGGGTCGACTACAAGTAGGGGCACGCGCTTGGGATCGACCGGACTAAGACTGCCGCAGTTCCGGCGATTCGGCAGCCGGCTCCTGCTCCTGATCGTTGGGATCGTCGCGCTCGCGCAGTGCGCCAACTACATCCTCGTCCGGAATGCGAACCGCAGGAACGCGGTCGAGCGCATCCGCGAGAACCTGGACAAGGGCGCTCTTCTCTTCACCCGGCAGGTCGACGGCAGGCTGGACGAGCTCTCGGGGCGGGCGGCGCTCATGTCGGACGACTACTCGATCAGGCAGCTTTTCCTCAAGGAGCAGCCCGATCCGGCTACCGTCCGCTCCGCGCTGACGTCGTACAGCGTCCGGATGGGCGTCCCCTTCATGGCGCTGCTCTCGCCCGACGGGTCCAGGATCGGGGACACGGGCGGGGTCCTCCCCCGCGCCGCGTTGAAGCCCTTCCAGGACCTCGTGAAGGTCGCGGCGGCGGTCGACGACCCCAAGGCAAACGGATTCGCGCGCCTGCCGCCCGACGGCCCCAGCGGCAAGCTCTACGCCCTCCTGGTGGTGCCGATCTACGCCCCGAAGCCGGAGATTGTCGCCTGGATAGGCCTGGCCCTGCCGATCGACCACAGGTTCGCCACGGAGCTCAAGGAGGACGCCAGCCTCGACGTGACGTTCTATTTCGGGGACCCCGGCGACCTGCTCCCCGTCGAGTCGACGCTGCCGGAAGCCAGCGTGAGGCCGGTCGCCCCGTCGTCGATCGACGCGGCCATCGGCGACGTCGCCGTAGGGGGGGAGTCCTATGTCACGGCCTACCGGCCGCTGCGCCCCCTGATCACGCCCGGTCGCGCGGCCATTGCGCTGCAGCGGTCCCTCGAGGCCGAGCTTGCCCCCTCCCTCCACCTGGAAAGGTTCCTGCTGATCCTCCTGCTGGCCTCGCTGGTGGTCGCCGCCATCATCGCCCCCTTGTTCGCCAGCAACCTGAGCAAGCCCCTGCGCGCGCTCGCGGAGCACACGAAGGTCATCGGCCGCGGGGACTATGAGACCCGGCTAGAGCTCGGCCGCGCGGACGAGATCGGGCAGCTCGAGGCCTCGTTCAACCGGATGAGCGAGGGCCTTGCCGAAAGGGACAGGGTCCGCGACCTCCTCGACAAGAACGTCTCCCCAGAGGTCGCGGCCCAGCTCATGCGCGACGGCGGCGCGCTCGGGGGCGAGGAGCGGGAGGTCACGATCCTCTTCGTGGACCTGCGGAGCTTCACGCGGCTCAGCGAGTCGCTCCCACCGCGCGACGTGGTCGCGCTCCTCAACCGCTTCTTCGACCGGATGAGCGGGATCGTCGAGATCTACCACGGCGTCGTGGACAAGTACATCGGCGACGCGATCATGGCGATCTTCGGGGCCCCGGTGGCGCAGCCGAACCACGCCGACAGCGCGATCCTTGCCGCGCTCGAGATGCAGTCCGCGCTCGCCCGGCTCAACGCCGAGCTCACCACCGAGGGGCGCGCAAAGCTCGCCTTCGGGATCGGGATCAACACGGCGAAGATCATCGCCGGCAACATCGGGTCCTCCCGAAGGCTCAATTACTCGGTCGTAGGCGACGGCGTGAACGTGGCGGCCCGCCTGCAGGACCTGACGCGCATGTCCCAGTTCCGCGCGGACATTCTGGTGAGCGCGGCGACGCTCGCCGCGGCGCGCGGACACTACAGGGTGCGTTCCCTGGGCGTCGCCCCGGTCCGGGGGCGCGACGAGCCCGTGGATGTCTACGCGGTCGAGGGCGCCGAGTAGCGCCGAAGGGCCCGGGGGGGCCCGCCGGGCGTTCGTCCAAAGAAGTGCTGGCCGTGCGGGCCCCGCCCGCCATTGTCTGCGGGAACCACCCCATGGGAACGCGCCCAGCCTGCCTGCTCTCATTCCTTGTCCTGGCCGCGGCGGCCGGGGCCGAGCCCGTGGCGCAGGCCGTGACGCCGGCCGCGCGCCCCTTCGCACTGGGCGACGTGCGCCTTCTCGACAGCCCGTTCAAGGCGGCGATGGAGCGCAACGCGAGCTACCTGCTCTCGATCGAGCCCGACCGGCTGCTGCACAACACGCGGAAATACGCCGGGCTCGCGCCGAAGGCGGAGGCCTACGGCGGATGGGAATCCCTCGGCATCGCCGGCCACACGCTCGGGCACTACCTGACCGCGCTGTCGCAGCAGTACTCGGCCACCGGGGACACGCGGTTCCGGGAGCGCATCGACTACATCGTCTCGGAGATGGCCGTGTGCCAGGCGGCGTACGGCGACGGCTATATCGGTGCGCTGCCCCCGCTCGAGCTCCAGACGCTGCGGAACCTCGGGCGCGGCATTGTCGAGCTCCAGAATCCGGGATCCTTCAAGGGGGGCGCCTGGGTCCCCTGGTACACCGAGCACAAGGTGCTCAACGGGCTCAAGGACGCCTGGACGCTCGGAGGCAATGCCCAGGCGCGGGAGGTCGCCCTTAAGCTTGCCGACTGGGCGGACGCGATCACCTCCGGGCTGACGCAGGAGCAGCTGCAGACCATGCTGCAGGTCGAGCAGGGCGGCATGATGGACGTCCTGGTCGAGATCTACGCCCTGACGGGCAACCCGCGCTACCTGGAGGCGTCGCGCCGCTTCTACCACAAGGCCGTGCTCGATCCCCTCCTTGCCCACCGCGACGAGCTGGTCGGCAAGCACGCCAACACGCAGATCCCGAAGATCATCGGGGAGGCCCGCACCTACGAGGTCACCGGCGATCCCCGCGCCCGGGACATCGCGGGGTACTTCTGGGGCCTCGTGGTGCACCATTACTCCTACGTGATCGGCGGCGACAGCGAGGACGAGCACTTCAAGCCCGAGCAGTCGATGTCCAAGCACCTCGACGCCGACACGGCGGAGACCTGCAACACCTACAACATGCTGAAGCTCACGGAGCACGTCTTCGGCTGGGACCCGCAGGCCGCGTACGCCGACTACTACGAGCGGGCGCTCTACAACCACATCCTCGCGTCCCAGGACCCCCGGATGGGCATGTTCACGTACTTCATGTCGCTCAAGCCCGGCCTCTTCAAGACCTACAGCACGCCCTTCAATTCGTTCTGGTGTTGCGTCGGGACCGGCATGGAGAACCACACGAAGTACGGGGAGGCGATCTACTTTCACGGCGGCGACGACCTCTACGTGAACCTCTTCATACCGTCGGAGCTCGCGTGGAGGGAAAAGGGGCTGCGGCTCGAGCAGCGGACCGACTACCCGCGGAGCGGCCGCACCGTGCTGGTGTTCGCGTCCGATCCCACGGCAAAGGTGACGCTCAGGGTGCGCTGCCCGGGCTGGGCGGCCGGGCCCGTCACGTTCGAGCTCAACGGAAGGCCGCTCCCGGCCGCCGGCAGGCCGGGCAGCTACGAGGCGATCGCGCATGCATGGAGGAAGGGCGACCGCCTCGAGGTCGCCATCCCGATGGCGGTGCGCACCGAATCCATGCCGGACGACCCGTCGAAGGTCGCGTTTCTCTACGGGCCCGTGGTCCTTGCGGGGGACCTGGGCCCCGCGCCGTCGACGGAGACCGTTCCCTATGCGGGCGACCAGAGTGCGAACCTGAGGCAGGCTGCCGTCGCGGTGCCCGTGCTGGTGCGCGGCGGCGGGCCGATCGAGGGGTCGGTGGTGCGCTCCCCGGGCCCGGCGCTCGAGTTCCGCACGGCGGGCCTCGGCCGGCCCGCGGACGTGGTGCTGCGCCCGTTCTGGGAGATCAGCTATGACCGCTACAGCGTCTACTGGGACGTGATCACGGACGCCGAGTGGATGTACCGCTCGGCGATCTCAGCGAAGGGAAAGTGAGCTCCCGCCGGCGCTACGGCCGGATCGCCTCGACGAAGATCGCCCTGCCGTCCCTGATCGTGATGATGGCGGCGTCCTTGTCGGCTTCGCGCTGCGCGTTGATCGTCGTCAGCCCGGTCACGCCCGCGAAGTCCCGCGTCGCGGCGAGCGCCCGGCGGACGGAGGCGTGCTCCGTCGTCCCCGCGCGGCCGATCGCGTCGGCCACCAGCCTCACCGCGTCGTACGTGAGCGCCGCCAGGCCGTTTGGAACGGTCCCGTACCTCCCCCGGAAGGCCTCCACGAAGCCCCGGGAGGCCTTGCCCGTGCTCTCGACGGCGAAGTGCGTGGCGTAGTAGGTCCCCTCGAGCGCCGCGCCTCCGATCTCGAGCAGCTGCGGGGCCTCGAAGCCGTCGCCCCCGAGGAGCGTCGCCTTCATCCCGAGCTCCCTGGCCTGCCGCGCCACAAGGCCCGCCGCGACATAGTAGCCCGGCAGGAACAGCGCATCGGGCCGCGCGGCCCGGATCGCCGTCAGCTGCGCCCGGAAGTCCGTCTCGCTCCCCATGTAGCTCTGGGTGGCCACGATCTCGCCGCCAAGCGCGGTGAACGTCCTCGAGAAGTATTCCGCCAGCCCGACCGAATACGGCGCGCTCGAGTCGACAAGCAGGGCCGCCCGGCCGAGGCCGAGGCGCCGGCGCGCAAACGTAGCGATGACCCGCCCCTGGAAGGGGTCGGCGAAGCACACCCGGAATATCTCGTCGCCGACCTGCGTGATCCTCGGGCTCGTGGCCGCGGGCGTCACCAGGGGGACGCCGCCGGCCTGGGCGACCGAGGCCGCCTCGAGCGTCCGGGCCGACGAGCACTCGCCCACGAGGGCGGCCACCCGGTCCCGCGAGATCAGCTTCTTCGCCGCCGTCGCCGACTCGCCCGCGAGCGAGCGGTTGTCCTCGACCACCAGCTCCACCGGGCGGCCGAGCACGCCGCCCGAGGCGTTGAGCTCGTCTACGGCAAGCCTCGCGCCGCGGAGCGAGGCCTCCCCGAACGAGGCGTCGCGCCCCGTTATCGACATGAAGAAGCCGATCCTGA
>CAYVKH010000097.1:0-9415 GCA_964451965.1 uncultured Opitutaceae bacterium | reverse complement strand
CGGCCACGGAGCCGTAGCCAAAGGCGTGGCCGGGCCCGGGCTTCTCCGGGGTGATTTCGGTCCACGCGCCCGAAAACGTGTCGCATTTCCAGACGGCGCCGTCCGTCATCCCATTCGGGCCGGCCGCATTGCCGTAGCTGACAAAGAGGACCCCGGTTGTGCTCAATGCCGCCCGAGTCGGTCGGAGCCCGAGCGGCTGCCCCAGGAGCGGGTTCCAGGTCGCCCCCGAGTCCGTGCTCCTGAATAGGCTCGCATTGGGAGTTGAGACGGCGGCGTAGAGGACCGGGGTCGGCGCGCCGCGGCGGCCGCTGCGCGGGTCGAAAAAGACAATGTTGATCCCGACCTTCTGCGGCGCGCGCCACCGGGGGTTCGTCGGCGCAGGCAGCGCCTCGTCGTAATCGGGGAATGCCACCACCCGATCCCACGTTGTCCCGTAATCCCCGCTCCGCCAAAGGCCGGAAGCACGCGTCCCGAAGAAGAGCATGCGGCCGTCATTGGGGTCCACCGCAAGGCGCTCGCCGTTATTGCGGCCGCTCTCGTTGCCGCCGAGCTTGAAGGGCAGGGGCGTCCTCTCCCATGTGTCCCCGCGGTCCACGGAGCGCAGGATCTCGCCATTTGGGGTTGTGGGATTCGTGTAGGTTCCGGCCGCAATATAGACCCTGTGTGCGTCGAGCGGGTCGGTGGCGAGGCTCTCCACGCCGTAGAGGTTCCAATCGGTCTGGTTGGCCCAGTCGAGGAGGGGCACCCACGCCTTCGAGCGCGCGTCCTTCCGGTAGGCGCCGCCGACGTCGGTGCGCAGGTAGACGAGGCCCTTTTCGGCGGGACTGAAGACGATGCCGGTTACGAATCCGCCGCCCCCGATCACGACATTATGGAACTGGTAGGGATCCGACGGGGGAGGCGCGAGGCCCGCGTCTGCGCGAAGGGAAACGCCAAACGCCAGGGCCGCGGCGGCCAGGAGGAAGAAAAAGGGTCGCGGGTTCTTCATAAAGAAGCCTGATGGATCCTGTCCTTGGTCGGAGGAGATCGCAAACCGGAATCATAGGCGTTCAATCTTAGTACGCGGCGGCGCGCCATCCGTCGCTGCGAATCATTAGGATGTTCGGCCAAAACATCGCCCTAAATGACACGTTGCCACTGCTGCAAAGGGATCGCGAACCCGCTGCGTCTTTTTGGCCTATACAGATCGCGCGCCGTATCGCTGACCGCACTGTCGGATAACCAGCCGCTTCAATAACCGCGCGGTGGGTTTCGTGGCCGCTGGCGGCCTCGCATGCGTTCTTATCACCCCAATTTCACAGTCGCGGGAAAACCGGCCGTCGCTATCATGAACGGATGCTCCAAATGAAAGAACCCCTGCCGCCCGAATTAGCCAAGAACCGGGCCGCGAGCATCGGACTGCTCGGCCTAGCGATGCTGGCGCTCGCACGCGCATCTGCGCCCGCCGCCGCATCCGCTGTCGCCCCGATCGCGGCGGACACCAACAGCTATGTTAACTTCGATGTCGCGCTCTATGTGGAGATTCGGGACATGCGCCACATGGCGTCTGATCCCAAATGGATGGAAGAGAGCTGGAATTTGATCAGCCATTCAATGAAAGTGGAGAAGGTCTGGCTCGAAACCTACCGTGCGGGCGAGCAAACGCCCGAGGCCGATGTGCGAAAGGTCAAGGCGTTCTTCGCTGGCAAAGGCATCAAGACATCGGGCGGCATGATGGCGTATGTCGGCCGTCCCGGCGACGGCCTCACCGGCTTCTGTTACTCGAACCCCACCGACCGCGAGCACTTCCGGAAGCTCGTTGCGTTCACCGCAGGTCTTTTCGACGAGATGATCTTTGACGACCTGTTCATCTTCGATTGCCGCTGCGAACTCTGCCAGAAGGCAAAAGGCGACCTGAGCTGGACGGAATACCGCCTGAAGGTGATGAAGGAGGTCGGGGAGAACCTCGTTGTAAAGAACGCGAAGAGCGTCAACCCGAAGATCAACCTCATCATCAAGCCGCCGAACTGGTACGAGCAATATCAGTTCTCGGGATACAACCTCGAGGCGCAATCTAAGGCGTTTGACATGATCTACGCCGGCACCGAGACGCGCGATCCGGAAAACACCGTCATGCACCTTCAGCCGTACCAGAGCTACGACATCATGCGCTACTTCGAGCACATTAAGCCGGGAAAATTCGGCGGCGGGTGGGTGGATCCCGGCGCGCGCCAGACGCTGAACCGTTACACCGAGCAACTCGAGGACACGTTATTCGCCAAGCCCCGGGAAATCACGCTCTGGAGCTATGGCAACGCGCTCGAGGCGTTGCGGAAGGCCGATGGGACGACGGAGATCACGAGCATTCTTTACGCGGACGCCGGTGACACGTTCCAGATGCTGGACTCGTTCCTCGGCAAGCTCGGCCAGCCATACGGCGTCGCCTCCTACAAACCCTACCACTCCTCGGGAGAAATGTACCTGCACAACTACATCGGGATGATCGGGGTGCCGATGGACTTATATCCCGAGTTTCCGGACGATCGCGGGACGATCTTTCTCACCGAATCGGCGAAGTTCGATCCGGATCTCGTCAGCAAGATATGGAAACACCTGAACGAGGACAAGACGGTCATCATCACCTCGGGCCTGCTGAAGGCGCTGGAAGGGAAGGGCGTCGAGAAGATTGTGGAGGTGCAGGACACGGGGCGGAAGGCGCTGGTGAACCAGTTCACGTACCGTCGTATCATGGACGAGGAACCCGCGAATGTTTACACCTCCGACAGTGCGATGCTGATCCCGGAACTCGCCTACGGTCTGGTCGATTCCGAGGAGATCATCCAGGGCATCTACAAGGACAACAATCGTTACCCGCTGCTACTGCAGGTGCGGGGACTGACCAAGGGCCGGTTCTTCATCCTGACGATTCCGGAAAACTTCGACGACCTCTACCACCTGCCGCAGGAAGTCCTTTCCCAAATCCGGCGGGACATGATGGAGGACATTCCTGTGTACCTGGACAGCCCGGCCAGGGTCTGCCTGTTCACCTACGACAACAACACGTTTATCGCGAAGTCCTATCTGCCGTACCCTTCGCGCTACAATATCGTGGTCAAAAAGGCGGGCGCCCGGCTCTTCGAGCTCGAGTCAGGCCGCGAGCTGCCGGGTTACGTCAAGGGCGGCACCACGGTCTTTGAGGTGTTGCACGAGCCGCGAACGTACAACGTCTATCGCTTCGAGTAAACCGGGCTGGCTCCTGCTCATGGCACGGCGGCGCCCCGGGTGGTGGGGCGGGCCGAAACGGTGCTCTCGGCCGGAACCAGGCCGACAGATTTCGCCGTGAGGTGGATCTCACCGGGTTCCAGCGTGGATTGCACGATGACCTGCGCCAGGCCGTTGAACAGACTGCGCCGCGCGGGCGGCGCCGGCGTGGCGGCGTGCAGGGAACCGAGCCGCGTGAGTTCGGGAATATGATTCAGCTTATCGTCAAAGGGCATCACAAGCAGCTGCACGCGGTTCATGCCCGCGACCAGTTGCGCCGGGTCGAGCCGGAGCGCGGGACCGACCTTCGATGTGGCAATATCGCGCGCCAGTTCGTGCCCGTTGATCCAGAGGGTGGTTTTGGCGCCGAGCGTCGGCAGGAACAGCTCCAAGGTTCCGGCGGGAACAGCAGGCAAGTTGAACACGCCTGACAGATCGTAGACCTCGCCGGCCGCGGGGAGCGGAGCCTGGTAGTAGCCCAGCACGGGAAACGGCTGCAACGACTCCGGCTTCGCAGGGGTGGTCGTGCCGGCAGGCGCGATGCGGCCGCGCCAGTCCCCTACCGTGAACAGCGCAATCGCCTCGGTGAACTTGTCCGGCTCGTGGCAGCCCGGATCGCCGTTGCCCACACCGATGATCCGCCCGCCTGTAACCTCAAAGTCCACCCGGTTGTCGGCGGTCGGAAGGGTTCGCCCTTGCGCATCGCGGGCCGAGACCGTGAATACGGCCACATCGGCGCCGTCGGCATTGATGACGGTGCGGTCGGGCGTGAGCACAAGTTGCGCGGGCGCGCCGGTCGTCTCGACGCGGTCGGTCGCAATCGCCGCGCCGCCGCGATAGCCGCGGGCCTCGAGCACACCAGGCGCGTAGGCGACCTTCCACTCGAGGTGTCCGTTGCGCGGCATGTCTTTTTTTCCGAGCGAGACACCATTCAGGAACAGCTCGACAGCCTCGTGATTGCTGAAGCAACCGACAATGAATTCCTGGCCCTCCCGGCCTTGCCAGTTCCAGTGCGGATAGAGGTGGAGCACAGGTTGGTCGGTCCACCATGACTTGATGTAGTAGGCGGTATCCTTCGGGAACCCACACGCGTCGAGGAAACCGAAATGCGAGACGACCCCGGGCCAGCCGGACGGCCACGCCTCGCCGCGAAGATCGAACCCGGTCCAGAAAAAAAGGCCCGCGAGGAAGGGCCGTGTCGCGTAGTAACTCCAGCCCTTCTCGGAGTTGCCGCCGGTGTCACCTTTCAGTTGTGGCGAGAGGAGGGCGCGCGACGGGTCGTCGAAATAGACCCCGCGGGCGCACTGGGTGGTGGTCTCCTCGGTGCCCACCCCGGGATGACTCGGGAACTTCGCGTGCTGCTCGTCGGGATTGGACTGATTGATGTAATTGTAGCCGACCAGGTCGATCACGGTCGAGATTCCGCCCCAGCCGCCACTGTTAGCATAGGTGGTGCGGCGCGTCGGGTCGAGCCGGTGGGCGAACGCCTGCATCGTGGCGGCGATGCGGGCGCCCTTGATATTGCCCTCCAGCGCCCACTCTTCGTTCCCGAGCGACCAGGCGACGATGCTCGGGTGGTTGCGGTCGCGGCGGATCATGCTCTCGAGCTGGCCCAGTTGCTCCGGGCTCACGCCCATGAGGCGGTTCTCGTCGAGCACAAGCAGGCCGAGTTGGTCGCAGGCGTTGAGGAACTCGGGCGTCGGCGGGTTGTGCGAGCAACGATAGGCGTTCACGCCAATCTCTTTCAGCCGTGCGACGCGGAAAGCCTGCAACGCGTCGGGAAGCGCCACGCCCACCCCGGCATGGTCCTGGTGATTGTTGGTGCCATGAATCTCGACGTGCCGGCCATTCAGAAAGAAACCGCGGTCGGGATCGAAACGGATCGTGCGGATGCCAAAGGGCGTTTCGTAGCGGTCGACTACGGCTCCGCCGGCGCGGATCGTGGTCACGAGCCGGTACAACCCGGGCGACTCCAGCGACCAGAGCCGCGGCTGCGCGACAGTGAGCGCGAGGGGAAATTCACCCGTGCCGCACGCCGCGAGCGAAAGCGACCGCAGCGCGCCGGTGGCGACGGCGCGACCGTCGGGATCCAAGATGCTCTGCTCGACATCGAAGTTCGCGGCTTCGAGGCCGTCGTTGGCAACGGTCGTGCACGCGGTGACTTTGGCGGCGCCGTCGCCCAACTCGGTGGTCACATACGTGCCCCATTGCGGCAGGTGTAGCGGGGCGGTCTTGACCAGCCAGACATGCCGGTAGATGCCCGCGCCCTCGTAGAACCATCCCTCCTCCATCGTTGCGTCAACCCGGACCGCGATGACATTGTCGCCACCGTAATTGAGATAGTCAGTGAGATCGTAGCTGAAGCCGGTGTAGCCGCAGGCATGACGGCCGAGGTAGAAGCCGTTGACCCACACGATCGAGTCGCGAAACACACCGTCGAACTCGACACTGATGCGCCGGCCGAGGTCGGATGTCGGGACGGCGAACGTCTTGCGATACCAGCCAATGGAACGTTCGGGGACATCGAGACCGCTCGCCTTGTACCCGTGGCTGGAACTCGCTTTGGGATCGAACGGCGCCTCCACCGCCCAATCGTGCGGCAGGTCGAGCCGGCGCCACCCGCGGTCCTCGAATGCCGCGGCGGCCGGACCGTCGGCATAGCCGGCCTTAGTCAGATAGGAGAACTTATTGGTGCCGTGAAAAAAATCGCGGGCTTTGTCAAATGGATGCCCGAAGGCGAAACGCCAACCGGCGTCCATGAGCAGACGCTCGCGCGGAGGAACTGGGACGGAATCACTGGCCGCAAAAGCCGACGCGGCGAATACCACGGCGAAAAACAAGGAGCGAATGATCGGGTTCATGGGGCATTCCGGAAAGCATCCATCTCTCACGATACGGTCCGAAGGTCGAGCCGCCACTGGGCGGCTGGCCACTTATCCCATCGACTTTCCTGACGGCGCAGCATTTCCGGATCCACTCGCCAACCATGGGGAGAATTCATCCCCTTCGATCGGGTGGTTTTATCTGCGTTGACCAACTCCGGGTTGGGCGGCAGAATCTTAGTTTGGTATTGACCCCAACCTAGGCGCGGCAGTCTGTCCGCTCCCGCGCCTGCTTCTCTCAAAATAGGAGTGCCGAAGATGAAAATGACTTCCGCTGTTCTCGCCGCGCTTGCGGCCACATTTGCTGGCGTCATGGTACACGCCCAGGTCGTAGAGCGTTCGCTGCCGCGCCTGGTGCACCAGGACGGACGCATCGCTTTGTTCGTGGACGACGCTCCATTTCTGATCCTGGCAGTGGAGGATCAGGACATCGGTTTGGAGAGCACCTGGCCCGGGCGCGCCAAAGAGTGGAGTGCCATGGACTACTTGAATGCCAACACGGTCGAAGTACCGATCTATTGGGATGAATTCGAGCCCCAACCCGGAAAGTACGACTATTCGTCGATCGACCGGCTTCTGACCGAGGCCCGCCAACACAACATCCGGGTGGTGCCGCTCTGGTTCGCCACGTATAAGAACGGCAGCCAGCACTACATGCCAGAATGGATGCTGCAGGCCCCCGACCGCTATTTCCACGTGATCAACCGGAACGGGGAGGCTGTGGACTCGCCTTCGCCATTCGCCACCGCTTCGCTCGAAGCGGACCAGCGGGCGTTCGCCGCTTTCATGCGACACCTCAAGGATGCTGACCCGCAGCGCACCGTGATCATGGTTCAGGTGGAAAATGAGTCCGGCAGTTGGGAAAGCGTCCGCGATTTCTCCCCTCCTGCGCAGAAGGTCTTCGAGGCTCCCGTGCCGCCTGAGGTGCTCAACGCGATGCACGTAAAGACTGCGGCTCCCTCCCCGAACTGGCTGGAGGCCTTTGGTCCTAATGCGGACGAGTACTTCCACGCCTGGGCGGTGGCACGATACGTGGGGCAGGTAGCGGCCGCGGGCAAGGCCGTCTATCCCCTGCCCATGGATGCCAACGTGGCGGTGCGCGACCCGTTCAACCCGGGCCCGGCCGGCCAGCCGGGAGCTTCCGGCAACTACGAGAGCGGCGCCGCCACTGACAATGTGATCCCCATTTGGAAAGTGGCTGCGCCCGCGATCGATATCCTGGGGCCCGACGATTACCGCGCCGACCCCGCCGCCTATTTGAAGGTGCTCGAGCTTTATCACCGCGACGACAATGCCCTTTTCCTGCCAGAGAGCGGTCTTCCCGGGGGGGATGCGGCTAGCGCAGAGGCCAATAGCCGCTTCTTCTTCACGGCCCTGGGTCTCCAGGCCATCGGAGTGTCGGAGTCCGACAATGCTCCGGAGCCTTGGCTGGCGATGAATTATCGGTTGTTCGGACCGATGCAGCGGGACATCGCCCGCCTCAATTTCGAAGGGAAACTCCAGGCCGTGGCCGAGCCGCAGCGCTTCTCGAATGGCGACCAGGGCAAGCTTGTGCAAACACTGCCGTTCGGATCCTGGAATGCCCTGGTGTCCTACGGAACGTTCCGCTGGGGTTCTGCCGCGGCGAATCCGCTGCCGAAGGGACGCGCCCTGGTGGCCCGGCTGGCGGACAACCAGTTTCTGGTAGCCGGGTACTTTTGCCGCGTCGACTTCAACCCGGCCGGCACGGAGCAGCAACGGAAAACCCAGAACATCGTGTTCGGAACCGGACAGACGCCCTCGGCCCTGATTGACGGCAAATGGGTACACCGGCAGTTCCTGCGCGTCGAACAGGGAGTGTATGAGAACGGGGTCTTCAAGTTCCTTCGCACCCAGAACGGGGATGCCACGGACTTCGGACTTGTCTTCGGCGACGAGCCTGAAGTGTTGCGCGTCACGATTGCGACTTATTAACCCGAATGTTTTATGGGACGAATGACGCCACAACCAAAGCCGGAGGGCGAGCCTCCCGGCAAGCCGTGCGATGGCGGCTCGGCGAGAGCCTCGTCCTCCAACAGAATCGGAGGCCGCCGGGGTGAAATGGACAGATGATCGTATGGCGCGGCTGACGTCGCAACCGGGAGTGGCGCCTGTCTCTGACCGGCATCTCGGCGGACGAAGACTGGCTCGCTGGGCCTATTCCGTCTCAAGGACGAGTATGAGAATCTTCGCTTTCCGCAACGAACTGAACGGATAATCTCGCTCGGAAAACATCATGCGAAATCACACGATCGGGGCACGCTCGATGCTTGCGTTGTTGTTGTTCTTCTTCGCGGCCGGCAACGTCCAGGTAACACCGACTGAACGTCTGGAGGGAAGGTATCTCAAGAGCCGCGTGAAACTTCGAATCGACGAGGGCTGGAAAGTCCAGACCGGAAACATCATCGGCGGGGAGGCTGTGGCATTGGACGATTCCGCCTGGACCACGACGAGTGTTCCGCACGACATGAGCATCACCCTGGTCAGTGACGTGATCCCGCCGATTCGGGCCACTTGAAGTGTCGGTCTGGGCCAGTGCGGGGCCTCGACACGACCGAGCCCTACAGCCTTGTGATCTGGCACCACAAAAAGCTGGTGGAGCTCCCTCCGCTCGAGGCGTCGTTCCGGTTCGACGTGGATTTTCCAACCTACCACGCGAAGGGCTGACTCAAGGCCCGGGGGTGCGGATCCCGGGTGCCCCGCCCCCTGACTCCCGGGGCGATGAGGGGAGGGCAAGGTCGCCCGTGAGGATCCCCCAAAACGTCGCGGGTGGGCCGCACAGGCGCAACCTCCGCAGCCGGACCACGGCCCCCTGTGAGGGAAGGAAAGGGGAGCCGTCTTGGACTGCATGGCCTCGAAGGCGGGTCCTCCGGCCCCCGCGCCGCGGCCCGCGGATTCCAACCGGCCCGGGTGCATCGTTGCGGGCATTTCGTTACACAGGAGTCTATAGTATTAAACAAGAGCGACCTACAACAGCCCGAGGCACGAGAACGGATATAGAATGCAGGACTATTCGACCTCGACCAGGTAATGGTCCGTGGTCCGATACCTGGACGCATAGCGAAATACGGTCGCTGGCCGCAAGTTTGGTATTTAACGGCGTAGCCGCCGGTGAAGCCATTCCAACTCCTGGATTCCAGGACCTAATCACCGACCTTCTCCTCTTCTGAAAAGGGGAAGGGGGCGAACCAGGCGATGACGATCGGCGGGATCGAGACCGCCAGCATGAAGATGAAGAAATGCTGGTAATTCTTGTCGAAGAACTCGTAAACGAA
>CAYVKH010000096.1:0-9444 GCA_964451965.1 uncultured Opitutaceae bacterium | reverse complement strand
CATTGAACGGGACGAAAACGGCGAGGCGTTCATGGAAATACACGCGGTGGAAACTTGGGGGCCAGCCGGCGAGCGGGTGGCCGCCGTCCGCCGCGAGGCGCCGGCGGCCCGCGCCGCCGGTGGGGTGTAAGTAGCACCCCACTTAAGGGAACAAAAGTGTACCAAATAACGATAGGCCATGCTCGATACCATCCGAATTGAACACTTCGGACAATGGCGATCCGAGATCACACCCGGTTGGAAGGATTCGCGGTATTCCACGTCGTTCACGAGCACATTGGGTGATGTACCCAAGCAAGGAAGGCTACTATCCGACCCTGAAACGGGCTTACGGGTCGGTGGCCGGGAGGAGAGTTCTCGTTGGCTAGAAGTGTCATTGCCTCGCCTGCTTTTCGAAACCAACGGCTACGTGATTAGAAACCAAGGACAGCTTGAGCAGGCCATCTCCCGTTTAAATGAGATCGCTGCGACAGTTACGGAATTCCAACGGACGAGTTTCAAGACGAGGGTAACTCGCCTCGATTTAGTCGGCCAATTTCTTGTCGAGCCCGCAGATATGATGGCAGCGCACCGGGAGACTTCGCATCCACTAATCAGAGGACGGAAGTCACATTACGAAGGGGAATCGTTGCATTTCGTCGGCAAGGAAAGGCATTGTCGCATTTACGATAAGGTGAAGGAAATGTCCAAAGTGCCGGGACACGTAACCCGAGTCGAGTGGCAGCTTCGGGGTAAGGCACTATCCAGCGCGTTCGGGTTGGAACATGTTTCAATGGAGGATTTGACCATCGAAGGCTGCTACCAGGCATATCGGAATCTCTGTGTGCGTTTTACGCCGACCGCGTTGCCGTGTGACTCAAATCTCTACGATCTCCTTTCGGTCGCGGGAAAGGAGGGTACGACGGTTATGGGTCTTTCGGTTTTCGATTACTGGTCTCGGGGAAAAAACAGGAAGACCGTGAGTCGTGTACGGCGTGAAGTGGCAAAGCGGAGAAGCGAGACATTCAAGATTGATTGGACGGAATTGATTCCGGAGGATTTTGGACGATTTCGAATGGTGGACTACTATGAGCCGAATCCGTTCTGATCCCTTCCTTATTAAAGCTTGGTGTAACTGACCGGGGTATTGGATTGATACTTAAACGGCATCTGGCATGTTATTTAATTCCGTCGGGCCCCATAGGCTGATTCAGCGCAAATCGTGCTCCAACCCATTTCGCTCAATTCGATCAGCTTCACGCACCAATCCTCTTAAATTCCCTCATATGACCTCGATCGACCCCAAATCTATTTCTCTATTCAAGAAGGTTCGTTATCTTCATAGCCTTTCTGAAGACGATTTTCGTGACAAAGTGGTTCGCACGCTGTTTCTCCGGCAAGGATTAAAAGATGGTCGGGATTTTTGTGGTCCAACAGAAGAAGGGAAGGATGCACTGTTTTATGATGTCGACAGCCTTGGATTCAAAAACTTTTACGCAATTCAAACAAAGAAGGGATCGCTGAACTTATCGCGAAAACATAATGAGAACGTTATTACGGCCATCACACAGCTCAAGACGGCCGCGGAGACGGCAGTACCCTTATTAGACCCTAAGGAAAAGATTTTCCCTTCAAAGGTGATCCTTTGCTGCAGCGGAAAGATTAATCGGAATGCTCGGGAACACATAGTCAACGAGGTTAAGGACCCACGAATAATGTTTATGGACGCGGATGATCTCGTGTGCCGGATTGACGAGTTTTTTCCAGAAGTGTGGCTAGGAATCGACACTGATCTAGTGCCGTATCTACATAATGTGTGTCAGGCGATCGAGTCGAATCACCACGAGGAGTTGATAGCCGACATTGAACCTACCGCTACGCTCTCGGATTCAGCCGCTGATAACACGTTTGTGCCGCTAACATTGAATAGGACCGTGATCAAATTTAAGATGGTAAATGGGAAGGCGACGCCCGAGCCAGATATCGAAGAATTCCCGGTTACCGCGGTCATAGAGAGAGATGATCGCGTGATCTTTATATATGGCGACGCTGGGTCAGGGAAGACGACAGCATTGCGGCGGATTGCATATATCTTGGCGAAGAAGGGTCTTTCCACAGACCGGGATTTTTTGATCCCGATTCAGATTCGTGCAAGTGAGATCACTGTAGATACACCCGCTGCGTTTATTGTTTTAATGCTTAATGCGGCGAACAGGGTGACAAAAATGGACCGTCCGTGTTTCTCGAATGACGACCTAGAAAACGGAAATATCGTGTTGTTGATTGATGGGCTAGATGAGGTCGGTGAAGATGCTGGGAAGAGAGCTATCATCGCAACGATTCTCAACTTCCATAAGAGCTATCCAAAAAATCAGATTATCATTACTAGTCGTGAGTCGTTAGAGATACGAAAGATTGAGGCCATCGAACACCTTCCGACCTTCACCGTAAGCCCAATTACTTCGAAGCAGGCTGAGAGAATATTGAAGCGTTTTGAGAAGTCTCGATCATTGACCGCTGAGAAATCAAAGGAAATACTGCGTCGCCTAGAGGACGTTCATGGGATGGCGTTGAATCCGCTGTTGGTTACTGTTTTTGCAGCAACGTCGGACTACTCTCGGCGTGATATTCCGGCGAATATCACCGAGTTGTTCAAAAAATACACGGAGATGATGCTCGGTCGGTGGAACGCTAATAAGTCAATTGGGCAACAGTATCATGCTCCTTTAAAAGACTTTTTGCTCTGCAAGATCGCTTTCGAAATGCATCGATCGAAGAAGAGTTCATTGCCGCTAAAGCTTTTTAAGAGTCGAATCGAAGAGGAACTAACTAATCGTGGGCATAGCGCAGAAACGGATCAGCTCACTGACGAGATTATAGTTCGCTCTGGGCTCTTGAGGGTCGTCGGCGACTCAATTGAGTTTAGACACTTTATGCTGCAGGAGTTTTTTGCCGGACGAGGCATTAGCTCACGCGAGCAAATTCAATACCTGGTGATTAACAATTGGTGGACCACCGCGCTGGTGTTTTATTTTGGTGAAAATCCAGGAAACAGTGAGGCGTTTTTCCAAATACAGAAGTCACTGGAGCCTGTCACCGGTGCCCCATTGTTCCATGCAGCAATCGCAGTAGGGCTGTCGCTTCAGGCGTGTTATCTGCTGCAACTTACTGACAAGGTAAAGATTTATCCATGGGTCATTGAGCGAATAGCAGGTGCGAAAAAGCCATTTTTGGATGCGACTGACGCCCAAAAGAAATATCCATTGAATAGATTCCTAGATTACTTCTTCGCGAGCCGTGATTCTGTAGCCGGATCGTTTGTGAAGGAAAAATTCGATGAACTGAAAGGGAAGATATTGGAGTCCGGAGATTCTCGCGAGCTTAGTGATGCCAAAAGATTTTGGCTCATCATCGCGTTATTGGAATCGGGATTCATGGAAGACGCATTTAAAGAGGCGTCGGATTTCTCACCCGTGGACCAACGTTTGTTGTTAGGAATTAACCTAAGTTGCTTTGTGATAATGAACCTTCGGGTTACGGAGAAAGGGGATCGAATTTGGGCAGATAAGATCGTGCGCCTATTGGAGAAGCAAATCGGACATCTTCGGCGCGAATTGAGGGAGGAATGGAAGAGTGAGATATTGGAGTTAAGGCGAGGTGAAATACGGGCGATCGAACCACCAAAGACCTGATCTAGAATATAACTTTTTTTGCTGCGGAGAGACTATGGTCTTGTCGGAGGTGGCCATAAACGCGCATTGCAAGTGCGCCACCATCTTTGTGTCCTAACCAACGGCTGACAGTGGGAATATCGACCCCTGATTCGATACAAGTGGTAGCGAAGAAATGCCGAAAATCGTGGTGAGTGAATAGTGGGTAGCCGAGGCGGCGGGTGGCCGTTGCAAGGCATGTTCTAGCCTTGCCTGTGGGACTTATGCGGTGAGTTGTGTGTGGAGAGGTCGCGTGGCGCAATCGGAGCAATAATTGATGAAGAGCATCATTCATTGGAATGGTCCGCTGTTCACTATTCTTCGTGCCGTGTTCACCTCCTGTTATAGTCAATGTGTGGTTTTCGAAGTCCACGTGGCGCCAAGTTAAGGCTGCGGCCTCAGCGATTCGGCATCCAGAATATGCGAGTAACTCCACTAGGTCGGCGCCAGCCTGAGCTTTTCGTTGGCTGTCAGGTCGGTCATCCGACTTGCGGATTGTCTCAATGAGGCGGCGAAACTGGTCCCGAGTTGGCACAGTGATCGTTTTGGCGACTGCCTTACGGCGTTTAATGTCCGCTGCGGGATTGGCCAGCATCAGACCGCTACGTACCGCATAGGCGAAGATAGGTCGGAGGACGTTCAATTCATTGGCCATTGTCTGCGGGGCGATCTTTGAGGCCCTTTCGGTCAACCAGCGCTCGCAATGGCGAGACGTGATGTTGCGGATAGGAACACCAGCGAAGAAGGGTTTAAAATTGGCAATGCACGTCCGCCTGCGGACCATGGTGCTTTCTTTGACGGTATGGCCGGTCGCCTGCATCCACCGTTCTGCGACCTGCTCGAAGCTCAACCGGGCATCCTCGGTCGTCTTAAGCCTGCCTACCTGGTCCTGGAGGTCGGAAAGGCGGCGTTCGGCAAGCTTCCGGTCCTTGGTCTTCAGCGACTTTCTAAATTGCTTGCCGCCCCTTTTCACCAATCCGTAGTATCCCCCACTCTGCTCCAATCGATAGAGGTTTTCCGCAACCCGATGAAACGTCACTTTCCGAGGCACCTTAGCCCCTTCCAAGGCTTGAGTTTCCATGCTTCGGAGCTTAGGGTGACAACTTCGGGTTACAACTCCGAAATCGAAACAGCAGTATCAGTACGTAACTCGCTTAATGATTGGTAGTTCGGCGCGGTAGCCAAGTGGTAAGGCCGAGGTCTGCAAAACCTCTATGCGTCGGTTCGATTCCGACCCGCGCCTCCAATCTTAACTGTCTCTGCAGCAAGGATCTTGGGGGTTCGGGGTCCACAACGGACACCAAAACGGACACCAGCCAGGCTACTCCGTGAGTACTTTGGGTAACCGGCTCTAACCCGCCGACTACCCTCTAACTCCCCGGGATCGTTTTCATCTATCCTCGCGGTTGCGCACACAACCATGAGGACCCGATATCGATTAAGCCGCAGGGGTTGCCGGGGGGATAAGTTCTACTGCGTGGACACCCAGACCGGCAAACGCACAAGCCTTCGCACCAAGAACGAGGGAGAGGCAAACCAGCTCGTGCATTCCAAAAACGAGGCTTTCCGCCAGCCCATGCTCAACCTCCAAATGGCCCGGACGTACCTTTCCGCAACAGACCCCGAAATTGGCCGCCGCACTTGGCAAGCCGCAATGGACGAGATGGCCAAGTCCAAAACCGGGCCGACCCTCATCCGCCACCAGCGGGCCATGCTGGATCACGCATTTGACCTGATCCGGCACAAGCCGATCCTGGAGACCCAGCCCAATGACTTCCTAATGGTGCTGGAAAAGGGCACAGTCTCAACCAGCGTCTACCTCCGTCGCATCAATAATTTTGCCCTAGACATGGCCTGGCTTCCCTGGGCGGTACTACCGAAGAAGCGATGGCCGAAGATTCGCTTCAAAGCGAAACGCGCAGTCACATTGGCTGAACACCAGGCCATCGTAGCTCATGAGTCCAATCCCGAGCGCCGGGCCTACTACGAATGCTGCTGGCACCTAGGTGGCGCTCAGACCGACATCGCCAACCTCACCGCCAAGGACATTGACTGGCAGAATAAGATCGTGAGCTTTCATCGGCAAAAGACCGGCACGCCATCCATCATCCGCTTTGGCAGTGAACTCGAAGCGGTATTGCGCTCGCTCCCCCATTTCGGGCCTCTGTTCCCAAACCACCGACAGAAGCGGGAAACCCACCGTTCTTGTGAATTCGCTCGTTGCTGCCAACGATTAGGATTTTCCGGCATCACTCTCCATAGCTATCGGTATGCATGGGCGGAACGGGCCAAAACTTGCGGCTATCCTGAAAGATTTGCCCAAGAGGCTTTGGGCCACAACAGCAAGGCCGTTCACCGGGCATATGCAAAGAATGCTCGGGTAATTCTTCCGGCATTAGAAGAATATGAACGAATTCGAACGACATGCCCTGCTCTCGCCGCACCCTCAATTGCCGCTGTTTAGACCCTTAGCTCACCCGCAGCGACAGCATCGCTTGGCATCCGAGTCGAGTATCGGACAGAACCACAAAGGTGAGAGCCGGTCGGAACTATATCATGGGTCCCATTTCCAGATCGCGACCGGTCCGCTCCGCGTGACCAATCTCCAAGCGCCTGAAATAGGAAGTGACCAAACCTGACCTTCCTCCCATCCGAACAATGCGGCATAAACGGGGGAACCGGACTTTCGGGCCCAGCCAAAAAAACTCGTAGCCCGTTCACTGTCGAACTCGTCTGAGCGGATCAATATTAGGTTCGTATAATAGTAAAGGGATCCGGAGGTTTGCATGCACAGGCATATTGAGTTGGCCGGGATAAGGGCCTGAATCTTCTCAGCGGCGACCCTGTACTCGCCATCCGCCCGGCCCCAGCTCATAAACCTCGAAGAATGGTTTAGCTCTGCAACGTACATCGCAAATGCCGCCAGGAAGACCACGGCCCCTCCCAAGGCGAATCTGTTGGTTAGAGTATTCGGCTGCTCTCTGGGGAGGATGTAAACCATCAGCCGCCGGAACAGAGGCGCGACAAGATTTTCAAAAGCCAGCGTTCCACCAGCTATCAGCATTGGCGCCACAGGAAGAATGAATCGTAGGGACCACCAATGTTCCGAAGTGCCAGAGTAGCTTGCGTAGAAACCAAAGTAGAAAAGAACCGGTCCCACCACGGCCACCTTTTGCCTGAGGTCAAGCCGCCTAAGAAACACACATGCCGGGGCAATCAGAGCCAATGGCGAGAACTGGAGCGGAATATTCCTCAACAAGTTGAGGAGCGAGGGAATTATATAGCGCCACGAAAAGAGAAAACCTGAATCGCCGTATGACGTAGAAAATGGATGGCCGTAAGCGCGGCTGGCGAACACGCAATTCGCTAAGAGGATAGGTGCTGCGCCCAGTGCAAACCAGGCGATTCTTACAGCAGGCGCGATCAGCACTGACAGGCGCGACGCGGAATTGTTCGATTTCTCGAGGAGAGTCGGAAGTAGATACAGGGCAATGAGAGTGGGCAGAATCAGTACACACGTTGGCCTTATGAGAAATGCTATGCCAAAGGCTGCCCCGGCAAGGGCATTGAATAATGAATGCCCCTTCGGTCGAAACGCTAGGACCACAGCAAGGAGTACCCAAGTCATGGACGGAACATCGCTCAAGGGCTGCACTGAAAATGCCAGAGTTATAGGACTGGCTGCCAGCACCGCGGTGGCACAAGCCGTGCCGATTGCAGAAAGGCCCATCAACCTTCCGAACGCAACCATCAGTGCTATTGCGAGGGCGCTGTTCCCCAGCATCACCAAGAGAGCGCCCCGCTCCCAGCCCACGAGCTTTGACGCAATCGCAAACATGAGAGGCAAGCCTGGCGGGTAATTGGAGACCAATCCCTTCCCCGGGGGTGCAGGTCTAAAACCTAACGGGCAATAGAAAAACGCCTGCTCATTGGGAAGGGAATACCCTGGAACCGTCCTTTCGGCTGCGAATATCCGTCCCGACGCAAGAAGCCTGCCAAACGACAGGTACCCGCTGCTGTCTGCTCCCCCTGCACTTGCATCGACATACCTGCTAATGAGCAGCACGTAGCCCACAACAAAGACCATGAAGAGAAGAATTGGTCGCTTTGCCATTGCGGTCACTTCACACCACGCGCGAGTCATCCCGCTGCGCTTACTTCAACTGATCTAAATAATCTCGATTCATGCCGGTATCGGATCCGAAGAAAAGGTCCTCTCAAATATTCAGTCCAATGTATTCAATCACGCTAAGGATTGGCAGTTAATTGATACCGTAAAATCAGGTATTCGGTTTCAAGCATCGGAAATGAGATGCTCTTTCTTCCGCAAATTCTTTTCCCGCCAGTGTTGTGCGACCGTATTTGTCAGCTTGGCTAGCCAGGTCCGGTCCTTTGCAAGCTCGAGGATATCTGCTGTGGCGAAGAATTTGACGCTGTTAGGTGCCGGACTGCCCAATGGCTTTAGTAGCCGGGCCATAACAAGAATTGCCACATCGTACGCCTGGCAATTGAGCACCCAAGCAGCCTGCTCTGCCGTGAGCCGAGCAGGAGGTTGTCCCAGCAGCGCCAGAAACCGGTGTTGGTCATCGCTCATCTCAGCGCCCTGTCAATTACACCGAGATTTAACAAGGAAAGGCGGGGCGCCCGGACGGCGCCGGCGCGCCGCTGCGCGGCGCATCCGGCGGCCGCCTGGAGAGGCCCCGCACTGTCTATTCGGTGAACTCCCGGTCAAAGGCCGAGTAAATCTCGGACCGCCGCTTTCACGGCGTCGTAATGCTCCTGACTTAACGTACCAAGCTTCCGTGTAAGCAGATGATGATCGAAGCTAGCCAGCCCTTGCACGTTCACCGCCGATGGCTTCGGCAACCACCGAAGCTTTCCCAAGTCAACTTCGCCACGACCGCCTCTGATTTGCGAGGTTAGAGGCACAACTACCGCAAGTGCCCGTGCATCGGAATCGCGTGGATACGCGAGAACGAGCACAGGACGGCTCTTCTCAACCATCCCTAGCTCCGCAAATCAGACTTCACCGGGAGTAGGCTCAATATTTACCTAGAGCCTTTGTCCATTCCCCCGCTTGCTCCTGCGCTGTCAGCAACGGTTCGCTCCGCGTTGTAAGCGTGAACGGGACAGATTCTTTCAGTTCGATCTGCGCGAGAAGCATGTTGAATGCGTCGCTTGGTTTGAGTCCAAGCCTCGAGAGCACTTTTTCAGCGTTCCTGAGACGCTTTTGTGGCACACGAGCTCGAAAAAGTACGGTAGTTTCGGGCATGCTCAAAAGTGCTCAAAACGGTTCACCGTGTCAAGGGATGGTTATGGGAAGCGCTTAGTGACTCGGCCCAAAGAAATCCGCTTCGGGATTCCTAACATCTGAGCGGACACCAAAGCGGACACCAAATGAGTTAGAATTGGTAGTACCGGTGAAGTGCCTGATTTGGCTTGGTTCCCTCTGTGATTCGGCCATTTTTTGGCTGCAATCGCGGTGATTTATGGCCGATTCCGACCCGCGCCTCAAATCATAACCTGTTCATGATTAATTAGTAATTAGATTTAATTCAATAAGTGTCACAATAGTGTCACAGCTTTTTGATCTAGGATAGAACCGCGCCTTCGGCCAAGCACTTAGCTGGCGATGCAATCGAAAAACCAAAAAAAAGACGTTTCGTAAATGCTCTCATTGCGGCCGACGCTTATGCGTTAATCCGCGAGTAGGCCGGCTCCACCGCTATTGCAGGCGATTGCCCTGCGCGAAGGC
>CAYVKH010000095.1:0-9995 GCA_964451965.1 uncultured Opitutaceae bacterium | reverse complement strand
CACCTGGCGGCGCGCGGAGTCGGGACGGACCTCATCTATCCCATGCCCCTGCACCTCCAGGAGTGCTTCGAGGACCTCTCGAAGCCAAGGGGCTCATTCCCGGTCGCGGAGAGGGTCGCCGAGACGTGCATCAGCCTGCCGATCTTTCCCGAGCTCACGGATGACCAGGTGAGCTGCGTCGTCGAGGCCGTGAACGCCTTCGCCTAGGGGGAACGATGATTGACGGAATACAGATCAAGGTCTGCGGCCTGACCTCCCTGGTCGATGCTGACTTTGCGGACGCCTGCGGGGCCGACCATCTCGGGTTTGTCCTCCACGCCAAGTCCCCGAGGCACGTCTCGCTGGCCCAGTTCCGGTCGATGGCCGGACGCCTTCCGGAACGCCACAAGGTGGCTGTCGACGTCGAGCCGGGCTCCGATGCGCTCCTCGCGATGAGGGACGCGGGGTTCGACCGCTTCCAGGTGCATTTCCGGCACGATCTGCCCGCCAGCTCGATCGAGGCGTGGTCGAGGGCGGTCGGAGCCGGGAACCTCTGGCTCGCTCCCAAGCTTCCCCCGGGCGTCGACGTGCCCGACGCATGGCTTGGACTGGCGCGGTGCGTCCTCATGGACACGTTCGACCCGACCCTCTTCGGTGGGACGGGCCGGACGGGCGACTGGCCGAAATTCAGGCGGCACAGCGAGCGCCATCCCGGGAAGACCTGGATCCTCTCGGGCGGCCTGAGCCCCGAGAACGTGGGCGATGCCCTTGCGGGAACCGGCGCGCGGTTTGTCGACGTCAACAGCGGCGTCGAGTCCGCCCCGGGCGTCAAGGATCACTCCCGGCTGAAGGCCTTCGTCGCCGCGGTCCACAAGGCCGCGGGCAGGCGGGCCTAGGTCCCCTCGAGCTCGAGGAGCCGGCGCTTCCGGGCCTCGCCGAAGGCGTAGCCCGTCAGGGAGCCGTCGGCCCCTATCACGCGGTGGCACGGGACGATGAGGCAGATGGGGTTGGTGGCGTTGGCTCTGCCCACCGCGCGGGGCGAGCTCCGGACCGTGCGGGCCACCTCCCCGTAGGAGCGCGTCTGCCCATAGGGGATTCTCCTCAAGGCGGACCACACCCGGCGCTGGAACGGGGTCCCCGCGGGCGAAAGGCCCACCGAGAAGTCGCGGCGCCTCCCATGGAGCCAAGCCTCTATCTGCCTGCGCGCCGCGGCGGTCCTCGGCGCGTCGGCCTTGAGCGTGCCCCCCTTCAGCCGGCTCTGCAGGGCGGTCCGCCCGCCAAACGCGGTCGCGACGACCGAGCCGGAGGCGTCGACCGCGACGGAGAACTTTCCCTCCGGCGTCGTGAATGAGGAATAGTGGAATAGGTTTGATGTGTTCATGGTGGTGGCCGGTTGATCTGCCAGAGATGGGCGGTTGCCAGGCTTCTATGGGGCGAGAATATCGACATCAGGCGCCTTGTGGCGTCCGCGTCGGGCCGCTCCTCGAGCCTGAAGAGGGCCTGCAGGCCGCTCGTCACGCCGGTGTCGCCGACGGGCACGCAGTCCGCGAACCCGAGGGAGCGCATCATGAGGTAGTTGACGGACCAGGGCCCCAGTCCCCGCACCGAGAGGAGCGTCCGCTCCGCCCGCGTCGCGGACATGGCCGGCAGGGCGGCCAGGTCGAGCGTGCCGGCCGCGACGAGCTGGGCCGCCCCGATCAGGTACTCGGCCTTCTGCCTCGAGTACTGCCACGGGCGCATGTCGGAGGGGGCGAGGCGGGCGATTGCCTCGGCCGTGGGCAGCGCGAACAGGCCCCCCGGCAGCGCCGTTCCCGTGTTCTCGATCAGCCTGCGCTTCAGGAGGCACGCGAAGGGCAGGTTGATCTGCTGGCCGATGATCGACCAGAGGAGCCCGTCCAAAACGCTTGGAGTCCGGACGAGCCTGAGCCCGGGGCGCCCCGCCACGAGCCGCGCGAGGCCGAGGCGGCGGGCGAGGCGGACGAACCCCGCGGCGTCCTGGTCGAGCCCGAGCATTTCAACGACCAGGCGGTGGGCTGCGACCCGCTGGGCCGCGCCGGCCCCGGAGGCCGGGCCGAGGGACACCGTCGCGTCGTCCTGCGAGAACTGGACCCTCATCACCGCGGGGACGCCGTCCAGATCCGCCGCGGTCTCGTAGGACGCCCCGACGAGGCGCTCCGTCACGCTCACCGGGTCGCGGCCGAGGCTCCGGAGGAAGTGGGCGAGGGGATAGCTCGCGGGAAGGGCGACCCTGAACGGGCCGGGCGAACCCAGGTCCCGGTAGCCCGAAGGGGTCATGCCGTTGAGCGCGCGGAAATGCTCGTGAAAGGCTGAAATCGACTCGAAGCCGGCTTCGGCGGCGATGTCGGTGAGGGGGGTATCCCGGTCGATGAGCAGGCGCCGGGCGTCGTCGATCTTGGCCCTGAGGAGCAGGTCTCCCGGGGTCGAGTGGAAGTGCAGCCGGAACAGCTCGAAGCAACGGGTGGTGCCGAAGCCGGAGCGCCGCACGACCGACCGGGCGTCGGCAAACCGACCGGGGGCCGCCCGCACCTCGGCCACCAGGGTCTCGATCGACTCGAGCACGGGATCGGCGCCCCTTGCGAAATCGTCGGGATGGCACTTCAGGCAGGGGCGCAGCCCCGCGGCCCTGGCGGCGTCGCACGAGGGGAAGAACCGGACGTTCTCCGGCTTCGGCTTCCTGGCCTTGCACGAGGGCAGGCAATAGATCCCCGTCGTCAGGACGCCCGTGAAGAAGCGGCCGTTCCACGCAGGGTCTCCCCCGAGGAACCGGGAGTACATCTGTGCATGGGTCATTCGCATGGGCTTTCGGTGGGACGCCCACACCCTACCAAAGGCCGGCCCCCGTGTCGTCCGCATTCTTCCGGAGCAATTCCTGTGCGCGCTTGCCCCGCCGGCCGGTGCGCGGGTACGATTGATGCTTAGCGCCTTATACCATGCCCACTGCCGCCCCACGACTCGCACGCGCGTGGCTCGACTCGCTCTCCTCGGGGATTGTCGAATTCGACCGGGACTGGCCGTCGCCCGCCCCCCCCGCCATCGCTCTCTCGGGGGCCGTCGAGGTGGTCGGCTTCAAGAGGGCCCCCGACATCGCCGCGGCCAAGGCGTACCGCTATTTCCTCACGCCGCCCTCCACGTTGACCTTCGCGCTTCCCCTCAGGCGGGGGCCGGGCGTCGACCCGCTGAGCGACCGCGTGTACATCGCGGGCCAGTTCAACGGCTGGAAGGCCGTGGGCGACGAGGAATGGCGCCTGAATCTCGGGGAACTGGACGGCGAGCGGATGCTGCTCTGGACGGGTCCCGCCGAGAAGGTCCTCAAGGGAGGGGACATGATGTTCAAGTTCGTCACGGGGGAGAACCAGTGGCTGCACCCGCGGGACGAGGCGCCGAACTGCGTGCGGGACGAAATGGGGGTCGTGAACCGGTTCGTCGACCCGGACAGGACCGGGGCGCACCTGTGGCGCTTCGAGCTCTCGTCCCCGCTCGACCTCGCCGGCCTCTGGACGGTGGCCGCGGGCGCGGACATCGCGGCGGGCGCGCTCGCGCTGGAGCCGGGGGACTTCTTCTTCGACCTCGGAACGGACCTTCCCCTCGGCGCGATCGTCTCCGCAAGGGCGACCACATTCAGGATCTTCGCGCCCCGGGCGGAGTCCGTGACGCTCCACGCCTGCCACGACCTTGCCGGGAGGAAGGCGGCCGACGTCTTCCCCCTTGCGCGCAGGGGCGATGCGCACGGTGCCGCGGGAGTCTGGGAGGTGGAGCTGGACCGGAACCTGCACGGCTGGTTCTACTGGTATTCGATGGACAGCGTGGCCCGCGGGACGGGGAAGGTCCTCACGAGGACCGACATACTCGACCCCTACGCGCTTGCGTCGGTCGGGAACTCGGGGCCCGGGATCGTGCTCGACCGGGGCTGGGTCGGAAGGGGCGACGGTGATTTCCGCACGCCGGCATGGCAGGACCTTGTCATCGCCGAGGCGCACATCCGGGACCTGGCCGCGAGGGCGCCGACGAACGCGACCTCGGGAGAGCGGCGGGGGTTCGCCGGGCTGACCAAATGGGTCGAGGACCCGGATTTCTACCTTCATCACCTCGGGGTCAACTGCGTGGAGCTGCAGCCGGTGCAGGAATTCGACAGCAAGACGCCCGAGGAATACCACTGGGGGTACATGCCGAACGCGTACTTCGCGCCCGAGAGCGGCTATTCGCGCTCGCCGGCCGAGGCCTCGGGCGTCCACGAGCTCCAGCAGCTTGTCAGGGCCTTCCACGGGCGCGGGATGGCGGTCGTCCTCGACGTCGTCTACAACCACGTCGGGGAGCCGCCCCACCTCATGGCGATCGACAGGCTCTACTACTTCGAGCAGGACTCCGCCGGGAACCTCGCCAACTGGAGCGGCTGCGGCAACGATGTGCGGGCGAGCGCGGCGATGGCGAAGAGGCTCATCATCGACAGCTGCGTGCATTTCATCGAGGCCTATGGGGTGGACGGCTTCCGCTTCGACCTCGCCGAGCTGATCGGGGTCGAGGTGCTGAAGCAGATCGAGGCCGCGCTGAAGCGGGTGAAGCCCGGCGTGATCCTGATCGCGGAGCCCTGGAGCTTCCGCGGGCACATCGCCGGCACGCTGCGTGAAACCGGCTGGGCGTCGTGGAACGACGGGTTCCGCAACCATGTGAAGGAATATGTCCGCGGGGGCGCGCCCGCGGAGCGCCTCGAGTACTTCATGCGGGGCTCGCCCTGGTATTTCGCAAAGTGGCCGGCCCAGACGGTCAACTACACCGAGTCCCACGACGACAGGACATGGCTCGACTCGATCACCGAGAACCCGGGCTTTGACGGGAGCAACCCGACACCGAACGACGTTCGGCGGACGCACCTGATGGCTTCCCTCCTCTTCATGTCGGTCGGGATCCCCATGGTCGCAGCGGGCCAGGACTTCCTGCGGTCGAAGAGGGGCCTGGGCAACACGTACCAGCGCGGCGACGTGAACGCCCTGGACTACAGGCGGATGTACCGCAACCTGTCGACCCACGCCTATTTCTCGGACTGGATAGCGTTCCGCCGGGGCGCCCGCGGCAGGCTCCTAAGGCACTTCAGCCGCCCGTCCGAGGGCTTCTTCCGGTTCTTCAACGGTGGGGGCGCACCCCTAGCGGTCCTCCTGAACGCGGACCAGTCGAAGGGATCGGAGCGCCTGCTCTACGCGGTGAACCCGACGACAAGCGACGTGACGATTGCGATCGGCGAGGTCGCCGGAATGGGGAACTGGCGCCAGATTGCCGACCAGGATCGGTTCATCCCCTCGTCAAGCCGGGCCGCCACCAGGAGGGTGGAGCCGGGCCTCGAGGTGCCCGCCCTCGGATGCGGGCTCTGGCTCGCGGGAGCCTGAGGCGCGGTCACTTCACGGAGAAGCGGTAGATCGTCGTGCTCTTGAGGGTCTCCCCCGGGCGCAAGAGCGTGGAGGGGAATCCCGGCTGGTTCACCGAATCCGGATAGTGCTGGGTCTCCAGGCAGAATCCCGCGTAGCGGGGGTAGGCCATTCCATACTTGCCGACGATCCTCCCGTCCAGGCCGTTGCTCGTGTAGAGCTGGACGCCGGGCTGGTCCGTGGACACCTCCAGCGCGCGGCCCGTCACCGGGTCCTGCACGCGCGCTGCCAGGACGACGCTGCGTCCGCCCCCGTCGATCACGAAGTTGTGGTCGTAGCCGTTCGTCTTGTCGGGGATCTTCTTCATGTCCCGGCCGATCGGCTTTGGCTGGGTGAAGTCGAGCGGCCCGCCCGCCACGTCCGCGATCACCCCGGTCGGGATCAGGCCGGCGTCGGCCGGCGTGTACCTGCCGGCCTTGAGCTGGAGGACCTGCCCCAGGACGTCCCCCTTGCAGGCCAGGTTGAAATAGCTGTGGTTGGTCAGGTTTACGGCCGTCGTCTTGTCGGTCGTGGCCTCGTAGTCGATCCGCACCTCGTTTCCATTCGTGAGCGTGTAGGTCACCTTCACCGCGAGGGTGCCCGGGAAGCCCTCGTCGCCGTCCGGGCTCACGTGGCTGAGAACGACCGACGGGCCGTTCGGGCCGTCCACCGCCTCCGCATTCCACACGACCTTGTCAAACCCCTTGATCCCGCCGTGCAGCGTGTTGGGCGGGTTGTTGATCGCGAGGGTGTAGGTCTTTCCATCGATCGCGAACCTGCCCCTGGCGATCCTGTTCGCGACGCGCCCGACCACCGCCCCGAAGCAGGGGCTCTCGCGGATGTACTGCTCCAGGTTGTCGAACCCGAGGACGACATCGCCCAACCGCCCCGTCCTGTCCGGGACATGGAGCTCGGTGATCACCGCCCCGTAGGTGATGACCTTGCAGACCAGGCCGTCGGCGTTGGTCAGCGCGTAGAGATCGACTCTTGTGCCATCCGGCATCGTTCCGAATGGGGATTTGGATATGCTAGCTGCCATGGGAATAGGGGTAAGGAGTGCCGCGAAGGCGGCCCAGAGGATGAGTGTGGCCCGGCGCAGGGTCTTGTAGGGGGGCACGGGACCCATCATTGGCCGTATTGGCCGGCCGATCGATCAAAAACGGCCGGCCGCGATCCCTAGTGGCGCTCGAAGAGCTGCTCGATCTCCTCGAGCGTCTTGCCCTTGGTCTCGGGGAGGAAGAAGGCCGCGGTGACGAAATAGATCACGGTGCAGCCCGCAAAGAGGAAGAACATCGTGGAATAGCCGTACCTGCCGACGGTTGGCAGGAACGTCGCGGCGATGGTCGTGGAGACCGCCTGGTTCACGAGGAGCGCGATGCTCATCCCGTTCGAGCGTATCCGGGTGGGCATCAGCTCCGAGAGGGCGAGCCAGACGCAGACGCCCGGGCCCGCGGCAAAGAAGGCCATGAAGCAGAACAGGAACGCAGCCGCGAGCCAGCCGCTGTGCTCGCCCGGCACGGGCGTCACCAGGGCGTTCTCGATGCGAAGGGGCGCCTTGCGCGCCCGCTCCAGGTCCGCGAACGGGTTCGAGAAGAAGGCCACGACCCGGTTGGCGGGCACGCAGGTGTCCCGGGAGATCCGGACCGGCGCCGCGGCGGGGTCGTCGGACCGCAGGACATTTGTCGCAGCCCTGAAATCCCCGTAGGAATAGATCACGATGAGCGAGACCGGGCCGCCCGATATCGCCCTGCCGGCCTCCCCGGCGGAGTCGAGCATGCGGGTCGCCGCGGCGCGGTCGAATGCAAGGTCGAGCTTCTGGTCGGACAGGACGGACATCTGGACGGCGTCGCCACAGTCGACCCGCAGCCTCTCCGTCGACCGGAAGATGAGCCCGACGGCGACCAGCGAGAAGATGATCCCGGCGCTTCCGACCGACAGGAGGAACTTCCTGCCGCGGCGGTCGACCAGGAGGACGCCGACGATCGTCAGCAGGAAGTTGACGAGTGTCAGGACGACGTAGCCCCAGTGCGCCTGCACGTCGGAGAGTCCCGCCTGGAGCAGAATGTTCGTGTTGTAGCCTATGATCGAGTTGACGCCGGTCGCCTGGTTGCACGCGAGGATGACGCATGCGAGCACGAACGGGATCACGTACCTCCGGCTGAGGAGGGATTCCCGCGCTCGTGCGCCCGGCCCCGCCCCCTTCGCCCTTTCGGCGGCGGCGACCTGGTTCATCTCCTCGAGCTCGAGCTCCGCCGCGGCCTCGGAACGCGACCGAAGCAGCGCGGCGCGGGCGTCGTCGATCCTTCCCTTGCGGTGCAGCCACCTTGGCGATTCGGCAACGATGAGGCTGCCTATGACAAAGAAGACGCCCGGAGGCAGCGACACCCAGAATATGCTTCGCCACGCGGTGTCCTTGAATGACAGGAGCCTTGCCGCGTCCCCGAGCCGGGCCACTTCCCCGACCCGGAAGCTGAAGTACATCCCGATCACCGCCGCCACGACTATCCCCAGCGTCAGGAGCCACTGGAATATCCCGGTGCCCTTGCCGCGGCTCGAGGCGCCGAGGCATTCGGCAAGGTAGAGGGGGACGACGACGCCGATCAGCCCGGCGCTCACGCCCTGGAGAAGGCGGCCAAACACGAGGAAGCCGTATCCGTGCGACAGCGCGATGACCGGGATGCTCGCGACGAAGAGGACTCCGCTCGCGGCCATGAGCAACCGGCGGCCCATCCAGTCGGCAAGCATGCCCGCGAAGAGAGTGGAAACGACGCTTCCGAGGAGCACCGCGGCGACGATGAACGAGAGCTGGCCCGCGCTGAGCCCGGAGGTCGCCTCGAGGTAGGGGAGGGCGCCCGCGATGATCCCCACATCGACTCCGTAGAGAAGTCCCCCCAGGCCGGCGACCAGGAGCAGGAAACGGTTGTACCCGGTCTTGTCGCCTGTGGGGACGGCTGAAATGGGCATCGCCTGATTTCTCTGGGCCGGGCTATTTGGCGGGACCGGAAGAATCCCCGGCCGTCTTCGGGGCCGCGGCCGAGATGACGAGCATGCGCCACTGGTCGTCTGAGAGCCCCGTCCGTCCGCCCTGCCTGGCGGCCGCGGCCACGAGCAGCCGGACGGATGCGAGGATCGGAAGCTCCGTGGCCGATTCGTTGGGTTCGCCGGCGCGGTCGAGCGTCGCGAGGCCCGCGGCGAGCCTGGCGTCCGCCAGCGGAACGCCCGAGGCGAGCGAGCCAAGGGCCTCCCCGCCTACGGCGCTTGCGTCCACGAGCGCTCGGCCCGCCGGAATCGCCTGCCTGACCGCCGGGTAGGTTCCCGCGAGCATGTCGGCGACCTGCTTCCCCGCCGCGCCCCACGCCCTCAGGCGGCCGTTGACGGCGTCGGCCTGGGACCTGTCGATCCCGCCTGGCGAGAAGAGCATGCGGTCCACGGCGCCCGCGAATTCCCGGCAGGGAGCGCTGTCCGGCTGCGCCGCGTCCGCCAGGCCGATGAGCGGCACGGACTGGTTGCTCCAGACCTGGAGGTCCCCGCGCTGGTAGCGCTTGACGGGCTCCAGGAGGCTGATGAGCGTCCTCAGGGAATCCACGCCCGGGGCGCCCAGGTTCTCTCCCACCAGGTGGCGCAGCATGACGTCGCGGTTGCGCTCGTGAAGGGAGCCCGCCTCGTCGAGGCGGGCGCTCACGATCGCGAGCCTGCGGTACATCTCCGCGACGTCCCGGACCGAGGCGGGCGACCAGAGGCGCTCGGCGATGGCGGCCGTGCGCGGCCAGATGCGCGAGTCGATCGTCTCCGGCGTGACCCACTCCGCCCACATGGTCGCCTCCCCGCCGAGGACATGCGCCCTTTGCTGCTGCGTCAGCGCGGACGATTCCGGGATCGGGTCCACAATGTAGTGATCCGAGGCGGGAAGGCAGAGGTCGATGTAGAAACCGTTCGAGAGGATGCCGTCGAATCCGAGCGCGGCCGAGTCCGCAAGGGCCTCGGGGCCGCGCCACGAGTCGATCACGCAGTCGCGCGGAAGCTCGGGACTCTCGATCTCGTCCCAGCCGACAAGCCGTTTGCCGCTCCTTGCGAGCATCGAGTCGATCCGCTTGTTGAAGAGCGCGTGCAGCCCTTCGTTGTCCTTCAGGCCGCGTTCGCGGATGAAGGCCTGGACCCTGGGACTGGCGTTCCACTGCACGCCGTTGTTCTCGTCGCCGCCGATGTGGATGAACCGGTCCGGGAACAGGGCGGCCATCTCGCCGAGGAAGTCGCCGAGAAGCGCATAGGTCGCCTCGTTGGTGGGGTCCAGCACCGGATTGAACACTCCCCACTGGCGCTCGATCCCGTACGGGCCCGGCAGGCTCGCGAGCTCAGGGTGTGACACGACCCAGCTCGTGGCGTGGCCCGGGACGTCGAACTCCGGAACGACCCGGATCCCGCGCCCGGCGGCGTAGGCGATGATCGTGCGCATCTGCACCTGGGTGAAGAACCTGCCGTCGGAGCCCTTTGCGGGGAGCTCCGGGTGGGTGAGGCTCTCGATCCGGAAGCCTTGGTCGTCCGTGAGGTGCAGGTGCAGGACGTTGAGCTTCACGACGGCCATCGCGTCGAGGTTGCGCA
>CAYVKH010000094.1:0-10143 GCA_964451965.1 uncultured Opitutaceae bacterium | reverse complement strand
ACAGCTACAACGACCAGGTCTTCGCCTACGCGAACTCGATCTACAACCTGGAGGGGGGCACGCACCTCTCCGGCTTCAAGACGGCCCTCACGCGGGTGATCAACAACTTCGCGAGGTCCAACAACCTGATCAAGGAGAAGGACCCTGCGATCCTTGGCGACGACGTCCGAGAGGGCCTGGTCGCCGTGGTCTCTGTCAAGGTCTCCGAGCCCCGGTTCGAGGGGCAGACGAAGACGAAGCTCTCCAACTCGGAGGTGGACGGGATCGTTCAGAAGGTCGTGGGCGAGAAGCTCAAGTTCTACCTCGAGTCGAACACCGCCATTTCCAAGCGGATCATCGACAAGACCCTCAACGCGGCGCGCGCGAGGGAGGCGGCCAGGAAGGCCCGCGAGACCGTGCGCAAGGGCGCCCTCTCGGGCGGCGGGCTCCCCGGCAAGCTCGCCGACTGCTCCGAGCGCGACCCGGCGCTCGGCGAGCTCTACATCGTCGAGGGCGACTCGGCCGGCGGCTCGGCGAAGCAGGGCCGCGACCGCCGCTACCAGGCGATCCTCCCCCTGCGCGGGAAGCTGATCAACACCGAGAAGGCGCGGCTGGACAAGGTGCTCTCCAACGAGGAGATCCGCACGCTCATCACCGCCATCGGCACCGGCATCGGCGACGCCGAGGGCGAGGGCGCCTTCAACGTCGAGAAGGCCCGCTACCACAAGATCATCATCATGACGGACGCCGACGTCGACGGCTCCCACATCCGCACGCTCCTCCTCACGTTCCTCTACCGCCAGATGCGGGGGCTCCTCGACCGGGGCTACGTCTACATCGCGCAGCCGCCGCTCTACCGGATCAAGCGCAAGAAGCGCGAGCAGTACATCGACAACGACGAGCAGCTCAACCGGATCCTGCTCGAGCTCGGCTCCGAGGACGTGGTCCTGACGCGGCTGGCCCAGAAGCACGTGTTCACGTCGCAGCAGGTCGACCGGATCGTCGAGGCCCTGGCGGCCCTCGAGGAGCTCGGCGCGGGCGTGTCCCGCTACGGCGCGGCGCTGAGCGAGTACCTCGACCGGCACGACAAGAAGACGTACGCCCTGCCCCGCTACATCGCGAGGATCCGCGAGGGCAACAGGGAGTCCCACGAGTTCCTCCAGGACGAGGCGGCCCGCTCCAAGTTCATCCAGGACCAGGGGCTGGACGCCGACCTGTTCGACCCGACCGAGGGCGCTGCGCCGAAGGCGGACGCCAGGCCCGCCGCGGCCCCGAAGCGCGTGACGCTCCACGAGATCTTCGAGAGCGCGGAGATGACGAAGATCCTCAAGCTGATCGCCGCGACCGGCCTCGAGATCAACCGCTTCAGCCCGACCGAGGAGCCGCGCTACACGATCACCGAGAACCCGGGCCAGAAGAGCGAGGTCACGACCGAGCTCAAGGGGCCGCTGGAGATCGTCGCCCAGATCCGCGCCAACGGCCGCAAGGGCCTCACCATCCAGCGCTACAAGGGGCTCGGCGAGATGAACCCGAAGCAGCTCTTCGAGACGACCATGGACCCCGAGAAGCGGCGCCTGCTCAAGGTCGCCGTCAACGACGCCGCGAAGGCGGACGCCCTCTTCACGCTCCTGATGGGCGACGAGGTCCCGCCGCGGCGCCAGTTCATCGAGGACAACGCCCTGAACGTGCAGTACCTCGACGTCTGACGCACGGGCCAAGCCCCTCACCCTCCCTCCAGTCCCGTGTACACAGGCTCCGAAAAACTCCTGTCGGCCAACATAACCGACATCATGCAGACGGCCTACATCGACTACTCGATGTCGGTCATCATCGCGCGCGCCCTGCCCGACGCCCGCGACGGCCTCAAGCCCGTGCAGAGGCGGATCCTTTATGCGATGCTGCGCGAGGGGCTGGTCCACAACCGGCCCTTCGACAAGTGCGCCGGCGTGGTGGGCGAGGTCCTGAAGAACTACCACCCCCACGGGGACGCGTCCGTGTACGACACGCTCGTGCGCCTGGCCCAGACGTGGGTCATGCGCTACCCGCTCATCGACCCCCAGGGGAACTTCGGCTCGGTCGACGGCGACCCGCCGGCGGCCTACCGCTACACCGAGTGCCGCCTCAACGAGGCCGCCGAGGAGCTCCTGAAGGACATCGAGGAGGAGACGGTCGACTTCGCGCCCAACTACAAGGAGTCGACCACCGAGCCCACGGTCCTTCCGGCGGCGCTCCCCAACCTCCTGATGAACGGCTCGACCGGGATCGCGGTCGGCATGGCGACCAACATCCCGCCCCACAACCTGAACGAGATCATCGACGCGGCCTGCGCCATCCTCGACAGGCCCTCGGTCTCCGTGGACGAGCTCTGCGAGATCGTGCGGGGGCCGGACTTCCCGACGGGCGGCGTGATCTCGGGGCGCGAGACGATCCTCTCCTACCTGAAGACCGGCAAGGGCATCGTCCGGCTGCGCGGCAAGGCGCACTCCGAGGAGATGAAGGGCGGCATGGAGCAGATCGTGATCACGGAGATACCCTACAACGTGAACCGGGCCAACCTCGTCACGCGCATCGCCGAGCTCGTGTCGGAGAAGGAGCTCGACGGCATCCGGGACCTCCGCGACGAGTCGGACGAGAACACCCGCATCGTCGTCGAGCTGAAGCGCGGCGAGCAGGCGAAGATCGTGATCAACCAGCTCTTCCAGAAGACGGCCCTCGAGTCCTCGTTCGGCGTCACCCTGCTCGCGCTCGACCGGAAGCGCCCGAAGCAGATGAACATCAAGGAGCTGATCGAGTGCTACATCGAGCACCGCAGGGACGTCGTGACGCGCCGAACGAGGTTCCGGCTGCGCGAGGCCGAGGACCGCGCCCACATCCTCGAGGGCTACATCATCGCCCTCGATAACCTGGACGACTTCGTGAAGATCATCCGCGGTTCCGCCAACCGCGACGAGGCCAAGGTGAAGCTGATGGCGAAGTACCCCCTCTCGGAGCGCCAGACGGACGCCATCCTCGAGCTGCGGCTCTACCAGCTGACCGGCCTCGAGCGCGGCAAGATCGAGGCGGAGTACGTGGGCCTGATGAAGCTCATCGAGGAGCTGCGGGGCATCCTCGAGTCGGAGCCCAAGCTCCTCGCCCTCATCAAAAGCGAGCTCCTCGAGATGAGGGCCAAGTACGCGTCGCCGCGCAAGACCGAGATCATCGCCCCCACGGGCGAGTTCCGGATGGAGGACGTCATCCCGAACGAGGGGTGCGTCATCACGGTCTCGCACCTCGGGTTCATCAAGCGCACGAGGGTCTCCGACTACCGTTCGCAGAAGAGGGGCGGCAAGGGCATCATCGGGACCGAGACCTACGAGGAGGACTTCGTCGAGCACCTGTTCACGGCGAGCACGCACGACTTCATCCTGTTCCTGACGAACACCGGGCAGTGCCACGCCAAGAAGGTCTACGACGTGCCCGAGGGGACGCGCGCCTCCAAGGGGAAGTCGGTCTCGAGCTTCCTGCGCCTGGCCGAGGGCGAGAAGATAACGGCGATGATCTGCGTGAAGGACTTCACGGGCGCCTACCACCTCGTCATGGCGACGAAGGCCGGGGTGACGAAGAAGACGAACCTCTCCGACTACACGAACGCCACGCGCGAGGGCGGCCTGCGCGGGATCAAGCTCGAGGAGGGCGACACGCTCGTCGGGTGCGTCCTGACGACCGGCGAGAACGAGATCGTGCTCGTGAGCTACAAGGGCCAGGCCGTCCGCTTCAGCGAGGAGGACCTCCGCGACCAGGGCCGGGACACGGTCGGGGTCACCGGGATGCGCTTCAAGATCGACGGGGACCACGTGAAGGCCGTCGAGGTCTGCGACCCGCTGGACCGCCTGCTCATCGCGCGCGAGGACGGGATCGGCAAGCGGACCCCGTTCGAGGACTACCGCCTGATCAGCCGCGGCGGGACCGGCGTGATAGCGATCGAGCTGCCCGAGGACGGGTCGGTCAACGTGGCGGGCGCCCTCAGCGTCCGCGACGGCGGGGAGGTCATGCTCCTGACGGCCAAGGGCCAGAGCATCCGGACCCGCGTGAGCGAGATCCGGGAGACCGGGCGCGGCGCGAAGGGGGTGAAGCTCCTGACGCTCGCGGACGGGGACAAGCTCCTGAGCATCGCCCGCATCGTCGAGACCGAGGAGGAGAACTCGACCCCACCCATGGAGCCGGCACCGCCGGCCCCGCAGGGCTAGTTCGTCGGCGGCTGGGGGATGGGGGAGTTCCCCGCGAACCTGACCCTCGGGCGGCCGCAGCCCTCGATGTCCATGAAGAAGCCGCCGAGGGCGCCCGGCACGATGCGCACGTGCCGCGGCTTCCTCTCCTCCCCGATGACCCAGTAGTGGTCGCTGTCCGTCACGACCCAGCGCTGTCCGTTGGCCAGCGTGAGGAGCGTCCCCTTCCTCCAGCCGTCGAACGGCAGGACAAGCATCGAGTCGAGGGTCGTGTACTCGATCTCGGTGCCCGGCTTGAGGAGCACCTTCATCCGCTCGATGACCCCGGGCGACGCCTGCTTCTGCGCGGACCTGCGGTCCTCGGCCTGCACCTGCTCCCGCACGGAGGCCGAGACGACTTTCGCGGTCTCCTCGGTGGCCTTCCGGACGGCGCCCGTCTGCTGGCCGCGCACGAGGGCGTCGAGCCGCGCGAGCTCGGCCGGCGTCAGCTTGGCAAGGCCCGCCGCCTCGAAGTCCCCCGGGGAGAGGCCCTTGCTGAACGAATCGTCCGCGCGCGCCGCGGCGCCGCAGGCCAGCGCAAGGGCGAGTGTGAGGCGGTGGATCATCATTGGGCCAGGGACGGTCAACGCTTGCATCGCCCCCGGCGCAACGAAAAAGTCGCGGGCGCCACCGACCGATGATACGCGCCCTCATATTCGACTTCGACGGACTCATCCTGGACACCGAGACGGCGCTCATCGACGCCTACGGCGACGTCTACAAGGCGCACGGCTTCCCTTTTGACCGCCCGCTCTTCACCCGGAGCGTGGGTGATGCGGACTATGCGTTCGACCCCTGGAAGGCGTTCGGCCCCGGGGCCGACCGCGACGGGCTGGAGGCCGAGAGGCGGGTGTTCAACAGGGCGCGCAACCATGCGCAGCCGATCCTTCCCGGCGTGGTGGCCCTCATCGACCAGGCCCGCGCCGCGGGGCTCCGGATCGGGCTCGCCTCGAATTCCGGCCGCGAGCACGTGAAGGGCCACCTGTCGAGGCTCGGCCTCCTCGGGCGGTTCGACTTTGTCGCCTGCAGGGAGGACGTCGCGTCCCCGAAGCCGGAGCCCGACCTCTACCGGCTCGTCCTCAACCAGTTCGGCCTACGCGGCCCCGAGGCGATCGCCTTCGAGGACTCCCACACCGGGACGCTCGCCGCAAAGCGCGCCGGCCTCTGGGTCGTCGCCGTCCCGAATGTCTCGACCGGCCACCACGACTTCGGGCACGTGGACGCCGTGGCCCCCTCGCTCGCGGATTGCCGGCTGGCGGAGCTCGTGGCACGCTTCGGGGCATGACACCGCCCCCCGTGCCGCGCTACAACGTGCTCGGCGTGGGCGTTTCCGCGCTCACCCTTGGGCAGGCGCGCGACCTGATCGTGGGGGCCCGGGGCTCCCGGGGCGCCGGCTACGTCTGCCTCTGCACGGTGAACGGCCTCGCCGAGGCCCGGCGCGACCCGGAATTCAGGAGGATCTTCAACGAGTCGTGGCTCACGACCCCGGACGGGATGCCGCTCGTGTGGATGGGGCCCGCCGGCGTCGAGCGCGTCTACGGGCCCGACCTGCTGCTCGCGGTGTGCGATGCGGGCCGGGCCAGGGGCCTGCGCCACTTCTTCTACGGCGGGAAGCCCGGGGTCGCGCAGGAGCTTGCCACAAGGCTCGCGGCCAGGTTTCCCGGGCTCCTCGTCGCCGGGGCGTTCACCCCGCCCTTCCGGGAGCTCAACCCGGCGGAGATGGATGGGCTCAGGTCCGAGGTCGCGCGGGCGAAGCCGGACATCATCTGGGTCGGCCTCGGGACCCCGAAGCAGGAGCGGTTCATGGCGGGCCCCGGGCGGTCGCTCGACGCCGCGCTCCTCGTCGGCGTCGGCGCGGCGTTCGACTTCCACTCGGGCCGGGTGGCGCAGGCGCCGCGCTGGATCCAGCGCGGCGGCCTCGAATGGGCGTTCAGGCTCTGCACGGAGCCCCGGCGCCTCGGCCCGAGGTACCTGGTCACGAACTCGCTGTTCCTCCTGCGCGTGGCGGCCCAGAAGCTGGGGATCCGGCGCTATCCCCTCCCCTAGAAGAGTTCGCGCTGCACGATCGAGCCCCTCTTCCTGGGGTCCAGCGTGCTGAGAGCCAGGAGCTGCATCACCGTGAGCGACGCGAGCTTCGGCTGGCGCGCCAGCGAACTGAGGAGGAGCGCGCCCGCCAGGGCGTCGTAGAGGGCGGCGTGGTAGCGCCGCCTCCCCGCGGGGCAATGGGTCGAGGCCAGGGCGTCGAGATCGGACTGGAGCCCGCACGCCGCGACCAGCGATTCGAGACGGCCCGACTGAAGGCTCGGGTAGAGCTGGGCGTAGATCCGCGCCGAGTCGATCCAGGGCCCCCAGTCGATCACCCGGCCGCCCGGCCTCGTGAAGTCGGGCGAATTCCGCGGATAGGGCCACGCCGCCCTGAGGAGAGAGCTCTCGGCGCCCGCGTAGTGCGCGGCCAGGGGCCCCCGCTCGCGCAGGCCGGCAAAGACCTCCCAGTCCGAGGCGAACGGCTCGCAGCGGGACAGCGCCTCCCTGCGCAGCCCGTGGATCCTCGTGTCCTCGGCGCGGATCCGGCCCGTCGGCGCGCAGAGGCGGGTGCGGGTCTCCGTCACGCGGCCCCCGACGAGCGTCGCGACGCCGTATTCGAGGACACCCGAGACGATGCTGCCCTCAAAATCTATGAAGAAAAGCGGCTGCTCCGTCCATGGCATCGGGCGATCTTCCCGGATTTTCCGCCGGCTCCGAGCTCAATTTTTCGTGTCTTTCGCGCGATTCATGGATTGAACGGTGGAGTGAATCTCGATCCCCACCGCGCCTTCATGATCGAGCTCGCCGAGCGCAGCGGCGACTTCATCCGCCCCTTCTTCGGCCGGGCCGACTTGAAGGTGGAGCTGAAGGCCGACCTTTCCCCTGTCACGGTGGCCGACCGCGGAGCCGAGGACCTGATGAGAGGGCTCATCCGCAAGAGGTTCCCCGACCACGGGATCGTCGGCGAGGAGTCCGGCGCCGAGCGCCCGGACGCGGAGTTTGTCTGGGTCCTTGACCCGATCGACGGCACAAAGTCCTTCACGTCGGCCGTCCCGCTTTTCGGCACCCTCATCGGGCTCCTGCACGGGGGCGAGCCCGTCCTGGGCTGCATCCACCAGCCGATCCTGAGGCAGCTCCTTGTGGGCGACAACCGGACCGCGTCGCTCAACGGGGCGCCCGCCAGGACCCGCTCCCCGAGGCCGCTCGAGGACGCCCTGCTGCTGACGAGCGACCCGGTCGTGATCGCCACCCGCCCCGAATGCCGCGGGTTCCGGTCGCTGATGGAGAAGTCCAGGGTCACGCGCACCTGGGGCGACTGCTACGGCTACATGCTGGTCGCGACGGGCTGGGCGGACGTCATGTACGACCCCCTGATGAACCTCTGGGACATTGCGGCCCTCGTTCCGGTGATCCGCGGCGCCGGAGGCGTCATCACGGATGCAAGGGGCGGGCCCCCCTACCCCGCGACGTCGACCGTGGCCGCCGCGGGCCCAGGCCTCCACAGGCTGGTCATCGACGCGCTGGTCCGCTGACCCACCCGCGGCTACCTGGCCGGCGCCCCGGCGGTCACCCAGGCGGCGATCACCGCGCGCTCCTCGTCCGTGATCTTGGTGGCGTTCCCAAGCGGCATGATGCGGGTCACGACAACCTGCTGGTAGATCCGCTGGGCGTTCTGCACGATTGCGTCCGCGCCCTGCAGCACCACCCCGGCCGGCGGCTGCGTGACGCCGGGAAACGTCGGGGCCTGGGCGTGGCACGCGACGCAGCGCTGGCCGACGATCGTCCTGACCCTGTCGAGCGTGACAGGGCCCCTCACCTCGGGAAGGGGCTGGATGTGCGGCGCGGTCCAGACCGCGACGACGCCCAGGAGGACGGCCGAGGCGGCGAGGTACTGCCACGCGAACGCCCCCTTGTGCCTCCTGTTGAAGAAATGGCGGATCAGGACGCCGGCGGCCGCGATCAGGCCCAGCACCGCCCAAGCCTGGGGATGGCTGTAGGTAGCCGCGTAGTGGTTGCTGATCATGATGAACACGACCGGCAGCGTGAAATAGTTGTTGTGGACGCTGCGCTGCTTGGCCCTGGCGCCGTCCAGCGGGTTGGGCTTAAGGCCCGCCTTCATCGCTGCGACCATCCGCTTTTGGCCCGGGATGATCAGGAAGAGCACGTTCGCCGCCATTATCGTGCCGATGGACGTGCCCACGTGGAGGTACGCGGCCCGGCCCCCGAGGGTGCGCGACAGCTCCCACGCGAGGAGCGTCAGCAGCCCGAACACGACGGCGGCGAGGGCGCCGTCGTGCCGTCCGAGGGGGGAGCGGCACAGCAGGTCGTACACGACCCACGAGCCGGCCATGCTCGCGATCCCGATGCCCACGGCCTGCGCCGACGTGAGGGCCGCGACCGAGGGGTCGACCATCATCGCCTGGGCCCTCAGCCAGTAGACGATCACGAGGAGCGCCGTGCCCGAGAGCCACGTCGTGTAGGCCTCCCACTTGAACCAGTGCAGCTTCTCCGGGAGGCTCGCCGGGGCGACGGCGTACTTCTGGGGGTTGTAGAACCCGCCGCCGTGGACCGCCCAGAGCTCCCCCGACACGCCCTTCCTGGCGGCGTCCGAGCCGGGCGCCGGGGGGTCGAGGCTGTCGTCGAGCCAGACGAAATAGAAAGACGAGCCCACCCAGGCTATGCCGGCGACGACGTGCAGCCAGCGCAGCAGCATGCCGAGGATCTCGATCAGGTGGGCTTCCATCTGTCGGCGGTCAGGTTGCGGTCTCCGTGTACCTCGCCTCGCGAATCACCGTGATCTTGATCGTGCTCGGATACTGGAGCTCGCCCTCGATCCGCCGCCTGAGCTCCTTCGCGATGTCCCGGGCCCGGTCGTCCGTGACCTCCTGGGGCGAGACGACGACGCGGATCTCCCTGCCCGCCTGGATGGCGAAGGCCTGCTGCACGCCCTCGATCGACATCGCGAGGTCCTCGAGGCGCTTGAGCCGCTGGATGTAGTTCTCCATGGACTCGGCGCGCGCGCCGGGGCGCGTCGCTGAGATCGTGTCCGCCAGTATCACGAGCCCCGCGTAGATGGTCTCGGGCTTCACCTCCTCGTGGTGCGCGGCGACCGCGTTCACGACGATCGGTGTCTCGCCGTAGCGCTTGATGAAGTCGGCTCCTATGCCCGCGTGGCTTCCCTCCATCTCGCCGGAGACCGCCTTGCCGATGTCGTGGAGCAGGCCGGCGCGCTTGGCCAGGTTGGGATCAAGCCCCACCTCGCTCGCGATCAGCGAGGCCAGGAACGCGGTCTCGACCGAGTGGTCGAGGACGTTCTGGTTGTAGGAGAAGCGGTACCTGAGCTTCCCGAGCAGCTTTATGATCTCCGGGTGCAGGCCGTTGATGTTCAGCTTGGTGACGGCGTCCTCTCCGGCCTGGGTCGTCGAGAGGTCGATCTCGTCCTGCGCCCGCTTCACGCACTCCTCTATGCTCGCCGGGTGTATGCGCCCGTCCTTGACCAGCGCCTCCAGCGCGTTGCGCGCGATCTCGCGGCGCACGGGGTCGAACGAGGAGAGGAGGACGAGCTGGGGCGACTCGTCGATGAGGAGCGTGACGCCGGTCGCGGCCTCGAAGGACTTGATGTTGCGGCCCTCCCTCCCGATGAGCCTTCCCTTCATGTCCTCGCTCGGCAGGTGGACCAGGGAGGCCGTAAGGTCGGTGTTGGGCTTGCTCGCCAGCCGCTGCATCGACGCGATCAGGATGCGGCGCGACTGGGTCAGCAGCTCCTGCTCGGATTTCTCGAGCGTGTCGCGGCGCAGCGCGCGGATCTCGTCCTGGCACTCGAGGAGCACCTCCTCGCGAAGCTGCTTGCGGACCTCCTCGCCGTCGAGCTGCGACACGCCCTCGAGCCTCTTGC
>CAYVKH010000093.1:0-10350 GCA_964451965.1 uncultured Opitutaceae bacterium | reverse complement strand
GGTACTGCAGGATGCCCTGGAAGAGGCCGAACAGGCTCTTGCGCAGGCTCACGTTTCCTCCCTCCGAGAGCTCCTGGTAGTAGGTGCTCACGTACTGGGACTGCTCCCTGAACAGGCTGAACCCAAGCGCAAGCTGCCTCTCGAAGAGATAGGGCTCCTCGAAGCTTATGACCGCCTCGTTCGACAGCTGCCCGATCGATACCTTGATGCTGAACTTCTCGCCGTCGCCCTGGAAGAAGGAGCGCCTGTTGAACAGGTCGAAATTGGTCTGCTGGATCGTGGCGAAGATCGAGGCCCGCTCGAGCGAGCTGTAGCCCGCCCCGAAGGTGAAGGTCCCGGTCCGCCCCTCCTTCACCGTGACCCGCATGTCCTTGCGGCCCGGAATGTTGGTCTCCTGCGGATTGATGTCCACCTCGTCAAAGAAGCGCGTGTTCTCGAGCCTGTTCTTGCTGATCTTCATGCGCACCATGTCGAACGTGTCGCCGGGGCCCAGGATCAGCTCGCGAATGACGACGACGCTCTTGGTCTTCGTGTTGCCCTCGACCACGATCGACTCGACGTTGAACTTCTCGCTCTCGTCGATCTTGAACTCCAGGTCGATGTCGTTGGTCTTCAGGTTCGGCCGGCGGGTGACGTGGACCCGCGATTCGAGGTAGCCGTCCTTGCCGTAGTAGTCCTCCAGGCGCTCGGCCGCCTTGTCGATCTTCGACGGGGCGAACACGGCGCCGGGCTTGGCATAGAGGGCCGCGACGCGCTTCAGGAGGGCGGTCGAGTGGAGCTTGTTGCCGGTGATCGAGATCTCGCCGATCTTGTACTGCCGTCCCTCGCTGACCGCTATCGTTATGATGAGCGAATCGTTCTTCGGGTAGCTGAAGATGATCTTCTCCTCGGGGATCTCGATGTCCAGGTAGCCGTGCTCGCGGTAGTAGTCCCGCAGCTTGTCCAGGTCGTCCTGGAAGGTGTCGTCCTTGAACCGCCCGGCGTCGGTGAGCCACGAGAATAACCACCACTTCTTGGTATCCATCACCTTGCGCAGCGCCTTCGCCTTTATGTGGGCGTTCCCGACAAACCTGACCTCCCGTATCTTGACCTTCTTTCCCTCCCTGACCTTGAAGGTTATGGTCCCGAGCCCGGTCGAGCGGTCCCTCGCGATCGTGTAGCTGACCGTGACCTGGTTGTACCCCTCCTTCTGGTAGTACTCCTTCAGCTTCTCCGAGTCCTCCTTGACCTGGCGCTCGTCGAGCGAGGTGTTCGGGGCGGTCTTGACCTCCTTCTCGAGGCGGCGCGTCTTCACCTGCCTGTTCCCCTCGTACTTGACGGCGAGCACGCGGTACTTGGGCGTCACCTCTATGACGAGGTTGAAGGTGCGGGCGTCCACGGCCTCGCGCTTTATCTCGATGAACTCGAAGAGGCCCGTCTTGTAGAGCGCGCGGATGTCCCGATCGAGCATTGTCTCGTCAAGGTCGCCGCCCTCGCGGACCTGGATGTTGGCGCGCACGACCTGCTCGTTGACGTTGGCGGTCCCGACGAACTTCACCGTGAGCGTTCCCACCCTGTAGGTCGGCGCCGCCTCGGCCTCCGCGGGCGCATTCTGCGCAGCCATCCGGCCAATGCCTGCCCCCGCGAGCGCGACAATGACAAAGGCAGTGCGTAGGACCCTGTCTATCACAGGGTTACTGGGTAAAGTTTTCAAATCGTGTTATGTCGCGGAGGAAAGTCAGCCGCAATTCTCCTACCGGCCCGTTTCGCTGCTTGGCAACGATTAACTCGGCGGAATCGGCGGCAACCTGGAATTTTTCGTCTGCGTCCTTGGGTCGGGCAAGCATAAGCACCACGTCTGCATCCTGTTCTATCGATCCGGATTCGCGCAGGTCGGCTAGCCTTGGGGCGCGGTTCTCCTTCTCGGAAGAGCGGTTCAGCTGACTTAATACAACGACCGGGACATCAAGTTCCTTCGCAAGTGCCTTTAATCCGCGGGAAGCCTCCGCCACCTGCTGCTCCCTGGGCACCTTGGAGTCGATCGGGCTCAGGAGCTGAAGATAGTCTACAATGATCAGACCCAGCTTGTTGCGGGCGTGAACCCGCCGCGCCTTCGCTCGCAACTGCATGATCGACAGGTTGCTGGAGTCGTCGATGAACAGCGGCGCCTTCGAGAACTCGTCCGCGGCGGCCACCAGCCTCTGCTGCTCGTCCCCGTTCTTTGACAGGACGCCGTCGCGAAGCGCCTGCATCTTGACCCTGGCGCGCGAGCAGAGCATCCGGAGAGCCAGCTGGGCCCCGCTCATCTCGAGCGAGAACACGAGGGTCGGGAAGGGCTCCCCGCGCTTCGGAAGCACGACGGCCTCGGCGACGTTGAGGGCGAACGACGTCTTCCCCATCGACGGCCGGGCCGCGAGGACGATCATCTCCGCGCGCTGGAAGCCGAACGTCAGCCGGTCCAGGTCGTGGAAGCCCGAGGGCGCGCCGGTCATCTCGCCCTTCTTCATCATCATCTTGTGGACGACGTTCATCGCCTCCTTGGTCGGCTCGCGCATGGGCTTGGCGCCCTCCGTCACCCGGCTCTGGGTGACCGCGAATATCCGGGCCTCCACATGGTCCACGAACTCGTCGATCCCGCCCGTGAAGTTGAGGCAGTCCTCCACGGCCCCGGTCGCCGACCGGATGATCTCGCGAAGCAAGTGCTGCTCGCGGACCCGGTCGATGAAATAGCCCGCCTGCGCCGTCGTCGGGATGCTCCCGCTGACCCGCGTCAGGAACGCGTAGCCGCCGACACTGTCCAGCTGCTTGGAGGTCTTGAGCTCCTCGCCAAGGACCGCCACGTCGATCGGGACCTGGCGGGCGTACAGGTCCAGGAGCTTTTCGAAAACGACCCCGTGTGCGGGGACGTAGAACGACTCGGGCGTTATCCGCGCCTCAAGGCAGCGCGCGACGACCTCGGCGCCGTCTATGAGGCAGCAAGAGAGCAGGTACTCCTCCGCCTCGACGCTGTGCGGCATCCCGCGGCCCGCCGCCGGGGCGCCGGGCCGCTGCGGGGTGGTGCTCTTCTCGTCGGCCATTCGGAGGGTCGGGCTGGGGACCCCGGATCAGGGCAGCCCTTGGCGATCCTTGGAGGGGAAGGCCAGGAGGCTACCTCCTGGGCTCCGCCTTCCTGTTCTTCTTTTCCTCGGCGGCCTTCTCCTCGGCCGAGGGCTCTATCGGGTTCTCGGAAACGACGTCAAACGAAAGCTCGACGGTCACGTCGGGGTGGAGCTTCAGCTTGACGGCGTGCTTGCCGAGGGTCTTCACCGGGGTGTGGAGCTGGATGCGCTTGCGGTCGATCGTGAAGCCCGCGGCGACGAGCTTGTCGTGGAGGTCGGCCGCCGTCACCGAGCCGAACATCTTGCCGCCCTCGCCGGTCGTTACGGCAAAGGCCAGGCTGGCCTTCTCAAGCTTCTTGGCGAGGTCCTGGGCACCGTTGAGCTCGGTCGCCTCGCGCTCGGCGCGGCGCTTCTTGAGCGCCTCGACCTGCTTGCGGTTCGCCGTCGTGACCGGAACCGCGTCCTTGCGAGGAAGCAGGAAATTGCGGGCGTAGCCGGCCCGGACCTTCACCTGGTCGCCTTCGCCGCCGAGGCCCTCGACGGGCTTTACTAGGAGTACTTCGCTGTGGGCCATGGTAGGAAATTACGGGAGTGTTTCGTGGGTGGAAACCCAAATGAATCCCGCAGCGGAGAGGGGGTGTCAACTGAGTATTTCCCCGGGGCGCAGCGGCCCCCGCCACCCCGGGGCGTGTCGGCGCCCGCGTTTCTGCAAACCTTGCTCCCGGCGGGGAGCCCCATCGGGGCGCGGACCCGGGCATGGGGAGCCAGGTCACGAGCCGCTTTCGCGCCCCAGCCGGGCCCTGCGCACGGCCGCCAGATGACCCTCCCGGCGACGGCGCCAGGGCCTCATCCGCAGTCGGCATGTCGCGCCAAAGGGCGGCGCGGATTCCGCCACCTGCGGCATCCGATCACGTCTGGAAAAGCCCATCCGGCCGATGGATCATCACGGCCGCGATGGCGTCGCATATATTTGTCAGTAAACATGTTGCTTGATGTCACAGGACACGGGCTATGCGCGCCCGCCCGATGTGGCAAATAATGCGCCATGCTGGCCAATATGTGAAGAGTTGGCCGGGGGCCGAAGGAATATACTCGCGCCCCAGGGAGGGAGTTTCGCCCGTGTCGCCGGTATCCGGCGCCCCGGCCCCCTCCCCGAATCAGAAACCGAGCATCCGGAATTCGACCCATGGCACTCCAACAAGAACCCGCTGGGGATCCTGCATGAAAGGCGCCGATCCCGCCAAGGGAGAGGGAGGGTCCCTCTCGCGGCGCACGGTGCTGAAGCTCGGGCTGGTCGGCATGATTGGCGCCGCGGTGGGCGCAGGGTCGACGGCGGCGATCGCGCGCCTGGGGCGATCCATGCGGCCCCGGTACCGCTTCTTCACCGACCCCGAGGCCGACCTGCTGATCGACATCTGCGAGCAGCTGATCCCGCGCGATGACGTCCCCGGAGCCACCGACACCGGCGCCATCGCCTACATCGACCTGCAGCTCTGCGGCCCCCTCGCGCGCGACCGGCGCACCTACCGGCGAGGGCTCGAGTCGTTCAGGCAGACCTGCCTGAGGATCCACAGGGCCCCATTCCAGGAACTGGCGCCCTCCGCGAAGATCGGGGCCCTGCGCTTGATCGAGAGCGGCGAGGCGCCCAAGGACCTCTGGGACGATCCCTCCGCGAAGGCTTTCTTTGGCGCCGTCCTCTCGCACACGATGCAGAGCTTCTACGGGAGCCCGCGGCACGGCGGCAACCGCGACTATGCCAGCTACCGGATGCTGGGCCTCGACTACCCGCAGGTCGTAGGCCAGAACCGCTACCGGAAGGCGTGATCATGGCCCTGAAGCACGTCAATGCGGTCGTGGTCGGGGCCGGCGCCGGCGGCGGCGTCGTGGCCAAGGAGCTCACAGAGGCCGGCCTTTCGGTCGTCATCCTCGAGAGGGGTGACTGGGTGAGCTTTGAGAAGTTCGGCCAGGACGAGCTCATCAACCAGCGCACCACGGTGCTGGGCAACGCCTACGGGCCCGACGACCGCAGTCCCCGCGTCGTCGAGGCGGCCGCCGGGACGTGGGAGGTCGTGATGCCGCACGAGGGCGGCTATAGCAACAACGCCGCGTGCGTCGGCTCCGGCACGGTAAGCTACGGGGCGATGGCTTGGCGCTACATGGAGAAGGATTTCAGGATGCGCTCGACCTACGGCGCCCCGGAGGGCTCGACCCTCGAGGACTGGCCGGTCAGCTACGACGACCTTGAGCCCTGCTACGAGAAGGCCGAGCAGGAGGTCGGCGTGTCCGGCGACATGAGCGCGAACCCGTTCGCGGCGCCGCGCCGCAAGCCGTATCCCATGCCGGCATTCCCCTACAACAGGGAGGGCCGGATCCTCGAGGCCGCCGCGAGGCGGCTCGGCCTGCACCCCTTCCCCATCCCGATGCTGCGCAACTCCGTGCCCTACGGCGGGCGCAACGAGTGCGTCCACAACCGCTACTGCTGCGGCTTCGCATGCCCGAACAACGCGAAGAACGGCACGCACAACACGGTGATCCCGAGGGCGCTGGCGTCGGGCAACTGCGAGCTGCGCACCCGGTCGATCGCCAGCGAGGTCGTCGTGGACGACCGCGGCCTGGCCCGCGGGGTGAGGTACTTCGACGCCGACGACCGCGCGCAGTACCAGACCGCCGACCTGGTCGTCCTTTCCGGCGGCGCGATCGAGACCGCGCGGCTTCTCCTCAACTCGAAGTCGGGGCTCTTCCCAAACGGCGCGGGCAACCGCTTCGACTGGGTGGGGCGCAACCTCCAGGGGCACGCCTACTCGGGCGCGGACGGGCTGTTCGAGGAGGAGACCTTCGACGACGTGGGCCCGGGCGCGACGATCGCGATCAGCGACTTCAACCACGGCAACGCCGGCATCAGGGGCGGCGCCGCGCTGTGCAACGAGTTCATCCGCCCGCCCTACGGCTTCACCGGCATGCGCCCGCCCGGGGCCCCTTCCTGGGGCAAGGAGCACAAGGATTTCCAGCGCCGGTTCTACAAGCGCAGCGTCTCCATCCGCGGGCCCGTCCAGGAGATGCCGGTTTTTGACGCGCGCGTCCGGGTCGACCCGGCCGTCAGGGACCACTGGGGAATCCCGGTCGCCCGCCTCTCGGGAAGCCGGCACCCGCATGACATCGAGATAGGTCGGGTCATCGCGGCGCGGGCGGAGGCGTGGCTCAAGGAGGCCGGGGCGGTCGCGACGTGGCCCAACGTGCCGGGCCTCGGCCTGAGCGGCGGCCAGCACCAGGCCGGCACCTGCCGCATGGGCTCGGATCCGAAGACCTCGGTCGCGAACAGGTTCGGCCAGGTGCACGACATCGACAACCTGTTCCTCTCCGACGCCAGCCTGCACGTGACGAACGGCGGCTTCAACCCGGTGCTGACGATCATGGCGCTCGGCTACTGGGTGGGCGGGCACATCGGCTCCCGCTGGAAGGGGGGCAGGCTGACATGAGCGCGCCGCGATGGGGCCGCCTGATGCTGGGCCTCGCGCTCTACTGCGGCGTGTTCGCGGTCACCGCCGCCGTCGGCGGCATGGCCTATTTCCACTTCGCGAACCCGCAGAACACGTGCGCCTCCTGCCACGAGATGACGGGCGTCCATTCGGACTGGGCGGTCTCCGCCCACCGCACCGTGCAGTGCCGCGAGTGCCACGGCGGAGCGCTCACCCTCGACGTCCACGCCCTCCAGTCCCACCTGGACCGAATTGTAAGGCATTTCACGGGGGACCCGAACAGGCCCGTCCACCTCCTGGAAAAGCACGTCCTCGGCCTGGTCGACTCGTGCCGCAAGTGCCACCCCCAGGCGTACGCCGACTGGCAGGCGAGCCGGCATTCGACGACGTACGCCCGGATCTTCCTCGACCCCGCCCACAACCGCACGGCGCCGCCCACGGACGACTGCCTGCGCTGCCACGGCATGTTCTTCCAGGGCGACATCGTGGACCTCGTCTCGCCGACCGGGACGCCGGGCGCCTGGTCGCTCCGGAATCCGGCGAGGGCGACGCAGCCCGCCATCCCTTGCCTCGCGTGCCACCAGGTCCACGCGCCCGCGGACGCAACCCAGACCGCGAGCTTCTTTGACCACCGCGAGCAGGCGCACTTCTCCGCAAGCCTGCTGCCCGTCGCCTCGGTCCTCCAGGGCGGGCGCCCGGTCAGGGTCTCGCGGGACCCGCGCCAGCGGGTCTGCATGGAGTGCCACGCGCCGTCTGCGACCCACCAGCTCGCGTCGTCGGACGACCGCACCCCCGCGGGGGTCCACGAGGGCCTGAGCTGCCGCGACTGCCACTGGTCCCATTCCAATTCGGCCAAGGCCTCGTGCAGCGCGTGCCATCCGGCGGATTCGCACTGCGGGATCGAGGTCCAGAAGATGGACACCAGCTTCCTTTCCCCCGAGAGCAGGCACAACGTCCACACCGTGGCCTGCGCGGACTGCCACCCGGACGGGATACCCAGGAAGTCGGTGCTGAGGAACTAGCGCGCCGGCCCATTGCCGGAGGCTAGGCGCTCCAAGGGCAATGTTGACCGGGACCGCGCGAGATGAGTCACTCGCGGAAGGCCTTGAACTGGATCCTGCACATGAAACTGATGCTCCTGAGTCTGGCATTCTGCCTCGTCTCCTCACCGGCTTTCTCCGCCGAGTCCGCCGCCCTCGCCGCGGCCCGTGCCCTTTTCGACGCAAAGAGATTTCCCGAAGCGCAGCTCGCGTTTGAGAAACTGGAGGCGGGCGACCCCGGCAACGCAGACATTCACTACTATCTCGGTCAGATAGCCATAGAGCGCGATGACGCCGACGCGGCGGTCCGTGAGCTGGAGCGAGCCACGGCGCTTTCCCCGGACAACGCGCGCGGGCACAACGCCCTCGGCGACGCCTACGGCCGCTCGGCCCAGAAGGCCGGGATGTTCAGCCAGTTCAGCCTGGCCCGCAGGAGCCTCGCCGAATACGAGCGCGCGGTCGCCCTCGACCCTGGCAACGCCGATTATCACGAGAGCCTGTTTGGATACTACGCAGGCGCGCCCTCCATCGTCGGGGGCGGCGCCGAAAAGGCGACCGCCGAGGCGGCCGTCATCGCGAGGCTCGACCCCCTGCGCGGCCACCAGGCCCATGCCACTCTGTACGCAACCGACGGGAAGTACGACCTCGCGCAGGCCGAGCTGGACGAGGTCCTTAAGGTAGCGCCCGAAGACTACGCAGCGCTCTACCAGGTGGGCCGAAACGCGGCCCTGAGCGGTCAGCGTTTTGACCAGGGCCTGGCATCCCTCCGAAAGTGTCTCGGCCTCGCGGCGCCGGAGGGCGCGCCGCCCCACTCCGCCGCTCAGTGGCGCATAGGTAACATCTTGGAAAAGAAAGGTGATACGAAAGGCGCGCGCGCCGCCTATGAGGCCGCGTTGAAGATCGATCCGAGATTCACGAAGGCGTCCGAGGCGCTCAAGAATCTCAAGTGAGTCCCGCGGCCTCCGTCCGCCTTTCGAGCGCCGTAGGCCAGGTCAATTTTGGGCTTTTCAAACATTTTAAACCGGTTTAACCTGTTTACGTGAAAAGGATCGAGGTAAGTGATGATGTCTATGAAACGCTGAAGAGGCTGACGACCGACTTTCACCAAAGCCCGAACGACGTCCTCGCCGCCCTCCTCAATGTCGGCGGCCTGCCGAATGCATCCGACGAGCCGCTGGTGGGACTGCTCCTGGGCGCCGAATTCCGCACAAAGTTCACCGACGCCGACAAGTACCTGGCGATCCTCGGCTGGACTGCGGCCAACCACGGTTCGGAGTTCAACGAATACATCCTTTCCCTGTCCGCATCCCCGAGCGGCCGCCGTTACCTGGGTTTGTCGCGGGAGGTGATCGTCGAGCAGTGCCGCCACAACCAGGCCCGGCAGATTCCCAATACGCACTATTGGGCGATCATGAACATCGACACCGCGACGAAGCGGCGGTTCTTGTCGCGCGTGCTCGAGTTCATCGGCTACCGCGAGGACGTGATCGACTTCGTCTGCGGCGTCATCGGAATCCGGCACGCGCCCCGGCGAATCGCGCAGCAGCCCGCCCCGTCGGCATGAAGGCCACGCTGCCGTTTGTCGCATGACGGGGCGCGCGGGGAGCCGGCCCTTGTGATGGATCGCGCCGGAGATGCGGGCTTCGCCGCGGGCTCACACGGATTCGCCATTCGGATCCCCGCGTCATTGACTAACATTGTCCGCCAACGCTAGCCTCGCGGCATGACAGACGCACTGAGGGGCCTGCTCGATAGGTACTTTATTAAGCAGCCCAGACTCAGGCGATTCGTCACGAACCTCCTGGAAGGAGACCGCGACCTGACCGTGCGGATTCTGGGGGAGCCGGTTCGCATCAATACAATCAAGGAACACGGCTACCTGCGTGCTGCCCGGTCCATGACCTCCAATTCATTCCTGGGTGATGAGATACCCGTGCTGTCGGGCATCATCTATCTCCTGAATCGCGCGGACTCCTTCGTGGACGCCGGCAGCAACGTTGGCGTGTACTGCGCGGTGCTTGGCAAATTCCGGCGGATGCAGCCGATCCCCTTGTATGCCTTTGAGCCCAACCCCGATACCTATCGGCGGCTGGTTGAAACCGCCGCCCCGCTCGGCGCGGAAACATTCAACTGCGCCCTGTCCGATCATGAGGGGGTGCTCGATTTTGTCTCCGGCACGGTCTCGCACATCTTCACCACGGCCGACAGCCAGTCGGGCTATACGCTGCGCGCCGCCCCGGTGAAGGTGCCTTGCAGGCGCCTGGATTCACTGCCGATCAAGGGCAACCGCATCATCGTGAAGATCGACGTGGAGGGACATGAACTGCAGGTGTTGCGCGGCGCATCCGGCCTCTTTGATGCCGGGCGAATCTACGCCTGCTATGTTGACGGGTTCAAGGACCCGGACGTCCCCAGCTTCCTCGCCGAAAAGGGCTTTAGGCTTTTTGACGGACGTTCCCTGGAAGAACAGCCCGAGGGTGCCTGCTATTCGCTGCTTGCCATCAGGTCCGACAAGCAGCCGGAGAAGAAATAGTCCTCACGTGCCGGATACGCTTCGCTAGAACGGCACGTCCTCGTCCACCGTGTCCTTGGGAGTCGCGGGACCCTTTGAGGGACCCCTGACTGGGGCGTCTCCCGCCACGGGCTCGGCCGCCTCGGCGGGCGCACCGGCACCGGCGCCCGGGGCTCCGTCGCCTCGGCCACCGATGAACTGGAAATTCTCGAGCACCACCTTCAGCTTGCTGCGCTTCTGCCCGG
>CAYVKH010000092.1:0-10928 GCA_964451965.1 uncultured Opitutaceae bacterium | reverse complement strand
CGCTGGACGCCCTCCTCGAGGGCCCGGACGGCGCTGGCCACCTTCGGGCGCATGCCCTTGTCGATCACCCCCGACTTCCTCAGGTCGTCGACCTGGCTGATCTTGAGGGTCGAGATGAGCGAGCCCGCATCGGGCGGCGACGAGAGGAGCCCGGGGACGTCGCTCATGTAGAAGAGCCGGCGGGCCCTGAGGGCGCTCGCCACGCGCCCGGCGACAAGGTCGGCGTTCACGTTGTAGGGCTTCCCGTCGTAGCCCTCGGCGACCGGCGATATGACCGGGATGAAGCCGTCGGCGATCTCCTTCTTGATGAGCTTCACCTTGACCTCCGTCACCTCGCCCACGAACCCGAGGTCGATCGCATTGCCCTCCTCGTCCTTCTCCATCTTCTGGCAGACGAGCACCGTGTCGCCGGGCAGGCCCTTCGGCTTGGCCTTGGCCGCCGACAGAGCCTCGCAGACGTCCCGGTTCACGACCTCGTCGAGCGTCTTCTTCACGATCGCGATGGCCGCCTCGTCGGTTACGCGCAGCCCCTTGACGAACGACGCCTTCAGGCCCGACGCCTCCATGGCCCTCGTGATCGCCTTGCCGCCGCCGTGAACGACCACGACGTTGATCCCCACGGCGGACAGGAAGGCGATGTCGTTGCTGACGCTCGTCCGGACCGCGGGTTCGGGGTCGTCCATGAAGCTGCCGCCGTACTTGACCACGAAGATCGAGCCCCGGAAGTCCTGGATGTACGGCAGCGCCTCGAGAAGGACCCTCGCCTTCGCGGTGACCTCGGCAACGTTCATCTCCGTGCTCACGGGACCCGCGCGCGGCGCGGGTGGCTGAAGGATGTTCGGTTTGAGTGCACGGGTTTCTTTTGGGCGGTCACACCATGCTTACAACAGCGATGCCTTCCTTTTCCACAACAATGTGAGACGGGCGCCGAAAAAATTCGGCTTCACACCGGGCCCCCGCGGCCACAGACATCGATCCATGTCCAGCACGCAGATGACATTCGCCGACCGCGCCTCGCACCGCGCATGGCTCGCCGCGCAGTCCCGGATGCCCGCCGGGTTCCGCGTCGGCGTCTCCCGGCTCGACTTCGCCCCCGCCGAGGCGCCCAAGCCCGCGAAGATGACGCTCACCCTGATCGCGCTCGACAGGCCCACCCCGGACTTCGCGGCCGTCTTCACGAAGAACGCCTTCCCCGGGGCGCCCGTCATCGTCGGGCGCGCCAGGCTCGGGGAGCCCCAGCTGGCCGCGATCATCATCAACAACAAGATCTCGAACGTGTGCGCGCCCGGGGGGATCGGGGCGGCGGAGCGGGTCTGCGCGGAGACGGCGCGGCTCCTCGGCTTCTCGCAGGAAGAGGTGCTCCCGTGCTCGACCGGCGTCATCGGCTGGGGGCTGCCCGTCGACGCGATCATCGGGTCGCTTCCCGCAGCGGTCGCCGCCCTCGCGGGCGGCTCCGTCCTGCCGGCGGCCGAGGGGATCGTCACGACCGACCTCTACCCCAAGGTGCGCCGCGCCGACGTCGGGGCCGGATCGATCGTCGGGATCGCGAAGGGCGCAGGGATGATCGAGCCCAACATGGCCACGATGCTCGTGTACCTCCTGACCGACCTGTCGGTCCCCCGGTCCGAGCTGCGCCGGCTCCTCTCCTCCGCCGTGGAGCCGACGTTCAACTCCATCAGCGTCGACAGCGACACGAGCACGTCGGACACGGTCGCGCTCGTCTCGTCGGGCAGGGCGCCCTGCGCCGACGTTCGGGAATTCGGGCGCGCGCTCCTCGGCGTGTGCCGCGACCTCGCGGAGGACGTCGTGCGCAACGGCGAGGGCGTGCGTCACGTGGTCCGCGTGTCGGTCGTGAACGCGCCGGACTTCGAGGGGGCGCGCGCGCTCGGAAAGGCCGTCGTCAACGCGCCCCTCCTCAAGTGCGCGGTGGCCGGCAACGACCCCAACGTGGGCAGGCTGGTCCAGGCCATCGGCAAGCACGTGGGCTCGCGGGACCCGGGGGCGGACCTCTCGCGAATGCGCATCAGCCTCGGCGGCATCGAGATCTTCTCGTCCGGCTCGTTCAGGCTGGACCCGGCCAAGGAGTCCGCGCTCGTGGCTCACCTGCGGGGCGCCGAGCTCTATTCGAGCGCTCCGCCGAAGGGCGGCGTCTTCACGCCGCCCGTGGACTTCCCCGCCCACGAGCGCTGCGTGGAGATAGGGATCGACGTCGGGCAGGGCGGCGCCTCGTCGGTCGTCCTCGGGGCCGACCTCACCCACGAGTACGTGAGCGAGAACGCCGACTACCGGAGCTGAAGGCGGTCCGGCCGGCTCAGAAGAGCCCGGCCGTCTCCTCGAACCCGTACCACAGGTTCATCGTCTGGATCGCCTGGCCCGCGGTCCCCTTGACCAGGTTGTCCTCCGCCGAGGTGATGACGAAGTTTCCCGTCCGCGGGTCGTGGACCGCGGACATGTCGATCCGGTTCGTCCCGACCACGTGCGCGGTGTCCGGAGTCTCCCCGCTCGCAAGGATCTGCACGAAGGGCGCGGCGCCGTAGGCCTTTCCCCAGGAGGCGTAAAGCGACTCCGTCGTTGCGCCCGGCGCCGCGGGCACCGTGATCGTCGTGGCTATCCCGTAGCGCATCGGCGCAAGGTGGGGGTTGAACTGGATCACCGTCGGCGCGCCGGTGAGGAGCGCAAGCTGCTCCTCGATCTCGGAAAGGTGCCGGTGCCTTACGAGCCCGTAGGCCTTCGCGCTCTCGCTGCGCTCCACGAAGAGGTAGGTCTCCTCGGCCTTCCGGCCGGCGCCGCTCACCCCGCTGAAGCTGTTGGCGACGATGTGCTCGCGCGAGACCACCTTGTCCCGAAGGAGCGGGACGAGAGGGATCAATATGCTCGTGGGGTAGCAGCCCGGGGACGCGACGATCTTCGCCCCGTCCCTCCAGCCGGGCGCGGTCAGCTCCGGAAGGACGTAGCGCGCATACGGCAGGAGCTCGGGCGCGGCGTGCTTGCCGTAGTACCTCTCGTAGGTCGCCAGGTCCGAGACCCGGAAGTCCGCGCTCAGGTCGATCACCCGCTTGCCCGAGCCCACCAGCGCCCGGGCGAACTCGGCCGCCGCGCCGTGGGGAAGCGCAAGGAAGAACAGCGGGATGTCCCCCGCCGCCAGCGCGGTCGCGTCGGAGGCCACGAACCTGATCCCGCGGTCGGCGCCCCGGACCGCGGGGATCACCTGCGAGAGCGCCTTCCCGGCATGGGAGCGCGAGGTCACGGCGGCCAGCTCAACCCTGGGATGGCCAAGCAGCAGCTTCACGAGCGTCTCGCCCGCGTAACCCGATGCGCCAACTATTCCAACTTTCATATGAAGCGAACAATCCGTTCCGACGCCCTGAAAATCCAGCTAAAATAAAAAGGCCGCCGTCCGTTGCAAGGAGGCGGCCCTGAGATCGAACCCGAATGCGCCTCAGCGCTTCGAGAACTGGAAGCGCTTGCGCGCGCCCGGCTGGCCGGCCTTCTTGCGTTCCTTCTCGCGGGGGTCGCGTCGGATGTGGCCGGCCTTCTTCAGGGCGGGCCTGAGCTCGGCGTTCATCTTCTGGAGCGCGCGGGCGATCCCGTGCGCCACCGCGCCGGCCTGGCCGGCGACCCCGCCGCCGGAGACGTTGGCGGTCACGTCGATCTTCGCGCGGAGGTCCACCGTGAGGAGGGGGGCGTAGGCCTGCTTGGCGAAGTTGTCGTGCGAGAAGTACCTGTCGAACTCGCGGCCGTTGACGACCAGCTTGCCGCTGCCGTCGGTGATGCGCACGCGCGCGGTCGATGTCTTGCGGCGTCCGGTACCGGTGAAGATGTTGGCGGGTGTGCTCATGTTCAGACTGATATCTTGACGGGATTGTTGGCCTCGTGCGGGTGCTTGGTCCCGGCAAACACGCGCAGCTTCGTGAGCATCTTGGCGGCCAGGCGGTTCTTGGGAAGCATTCCCTTGACGGCGTGCATGATCACGAACTCGGGGCGCTTCTCGCGGTACTGCTTCAGGCTGCGGTAGCGCTCGCCGCCCACGAACCCGGAGAACGCCATGTACTGGGTCTGTTCGTCCTTCTTGCCGGTCAGCACGACCTTCTCGGCGTTCAGGACCACAACATAGTCGCCCGTATCGACATGCGCCGTGTACGTGGCCTTGTTCCGGCCGCGGATGATGTTGGCCAGCTTGACGGCGAGACGGCCCAGCACCTGCCCGTCGGCATCCACCAGATACCACTTGGGCTGCACTGTCTCCTTCTTCGCGAGATACGTTTTCATGGGAAAAGAGGTCTAGACCATGGGTTCCAAACAGGGGTGTCAACCCCTGTTTTGAGCCTTGGTTCCGGGCTGGAATTTGCAACGATCGGCCCCATGCATCATCGCACCGCAGTGGCGTGGGCGGGTGTCCTCGGGGCCTCAGGCGTCGTCCTGGGGGCCTTCGGCGCGCACGCGCTGAGGGGGGCGCTGGACGCGGCGGGAACCCGCGACGCCTGGGAGACGGCGTCCCGGTATCAACTTCTGCATGCCGCGTCCCTGCTTGGATTTGCGGGCTGGGTACGGTCGGCCCAGGGGGACGGTGGCAGGTGCGCGGCCTGGGCCGTCCGCCTCTGGGTCGCCGGCACGCTCCTCTTCTCGGGCTCGCTCTACGCCCTGGCCCTCGGTGCGCCGCGCTGGCTCGGCCCCGTGACGCCGCTCGGCGGCGCGGCGCTGATCGCGGGCTGGGCCCTGGCCGCCGGAGCCGCCCTCGCGGGCTAGGAGCCCCTCCGACGATGACGGCGACCGATGGCGCCCCCCCCCTCCCCGACGAGCTGCGCGCGATGCTCGAGGCCCTGCGCCGCGTGGGCAGGCCGAGGCTCGTCGGCGGGGGCGTCCGCGACTGGCTCCTCGGGCTCCCGTCCAAGGATTTCGACATCGAGGTCGCGGGCGTCGACTTCGAGGGGCTCGGGCGCGCGCTCTCCCCGTTCGGCGCCACCGACGTCGTCGGGCGCAGCTTCGGGGTGATAAAGGTCCGCGGCGCCTTGGGATCCGAGTACGACTTCAGCCTTCCGCGGCGGGAGTCGAAGACCGGGGCGGGACACCGCGGGTTCGCGGTCGAGCCCGACCCAAAGCTCAGCGACGCCGAGGCTGCGGCCCGCCGCGACTTCACCGTGAACGCGATCTCGGTCGATCCCTTCACCGGGGCCGTGGCCGACCCCTTTGGCGGAAGGGCGGACCTCAGCGCCCGCATCCTGCGCCACACGGGCCCGGCGTTCTCGGAGGATCCCTTGAGGGTCCTGCGCGCGTTCCAGCTGGCCGCGCGCTTCGACTTCGGCGTCGCGCCGGAGACCGCGGCGCTGTGCCGCGAGATGGCCCCGTCGTTCGCCGAGCTGCCCGTCGAGCGCGTCTGGGGCGAGTGGGACAAGTGGGCCGTCAAGTCGGTCCGGCCCTCCAGGGGGCTCGAGGTCCTCGAGGAGACAGGGTGGATACGGCATTTCCCGGAGGTTGCGGCCCTGCGCGGCACCCAGCAGGAGCCCGATTGGCACCCGGAGGGCGACGTCCTCACGCACACGGGCCATTGCCTCGACGCCCTTGTTTCCCTCGACGGATGGATGTCGGCGCAGCCCGCCCGGCGCAGGCTGCTCTCGTTCGCGGTCCTGGCCCACGACTTCGGGAAGCCCTCCACGACCCAGCGCGCGGAGCGGCGCGGGGCGCTGCGCTGGGTGAGCCCGGGCCACGAGGCCGCGGGCGGCCCCGTCTCCGACTCGTTCCTGCGCCGCATCGGCGCTCCCCTTGAGCTCGACGCCCCCGTGAGGGCGCTGGTCGTCCACCACCTGGCCCACCACCACGGGCAGGGCGGCGACTATTCCGACACGCAGGTCCGCAGGCTCGCGCGAAAGCTGGCGCCGGCGACGATCGAGGATCTCGCCCTCGTCATGTCGGCCGACTCCATGGGCCGGCCGCCGCTGCCGGCCACCGAGATCCTGGACCTCGTCGGGCGCCTGCGCGCGCGCGCCTTCGCGCTTGCCGTGGAGGAGGCCGCGCCCAGGCCCATCATCCAGGGCCGCCACCTGGTGGCCATGGGCCGGCGCCCCGGGCCGGCCTTCAAGCCGATCCTGGACGCGGCGTTCGAGGCCCAGCTCGACGGCGCCTTCGGGGACGAGGCCGGGGGCCTCGCCTGGCTCAGGGAGCACAGCAGATGATCGCGGCCTTCCAATGGGACCTCGCCCGCCAGGTGGAGCGCCTGGACTGGCTCCTCGCGCAGCTGCCGCGCTATGCGGACTGGGGATACCGCGAGCTCTACCTCCACCTCGAGGACGCGGTCGAATTCCCGAGCCTGCCGGGCGTCGCCCGCAGGGACGCCTACAACCGGAGGCAGTTCGCAAGGCTGGTCGGCGAGGCCTCGCGGGTGGGGATCGGCGTCGTGCCGATCGTGAACCTCCTCGGGCACACCCAGTACCTGATCAAGGTGCCGGGTCTGCGCGACCTGAACGAGTTCCGCGCCCCGGACGGCTCCCCGCTCGAGCGCGGCCAGGTCTGCCCCCTGCATCCCAGGATGCTCGAGGTGGCCGACGCGCTCCTGCGCGACGTCGCGCCCTTCTGCACGGCCGGGAAGGTCCACGTCGGCCTCGACGAGTCGTTCGGCCTCGGCCGCCATCCCCTCTGCGCCGCCGAGATCGCCGAGATCGGCATCGCGGCGCATTTCGGGCGCTACGTGCAGCGGCTCTGCGGGGTGGCCGGCGCCCACCGGCTCAGCCTCGGGCTCTGGGCCGACATGCTGGCGCTCCTCCCCGAGGCCATAGGGCACCTTCCCGCCGGGATCACCGCCTACGACTGGTACTACTACCCCTTCGGCGCGCGGCCGCGGATCGAGGTCCGCAATTTCCAGGAGTACGACCTCGCGCCCGCCCTCAGGGCGCGCGGCATCGAATACTGGGGATGCCCGATGAACGGGTCGTTCCGCCACGAGCCCATGCCGGTCTTCGGCGAGCGCCTCGCGAACATCCGCGACTGGTGGCGCCGGTGCTCCGCCGTGGGCGCCGGAGGATTCCTCGTGACCTCCTGGGAGCCGGACAGGCTGGCGATCGAGATGACGACGGTCGTGGACGCTGCCTCGGCCTGCCTGTGGCTCGATCCGGAGGTCGGCGACGCACCGGGGATGCTCGCGAGGGGCTTTGAGCGGGTGTTCCCGGGGGCTCGGGGGCGGGAGCTCGCCCGGAGCGCCCTCGCCTGCGACGCACGGGCGTTCGTCGGCTACGCCCGGTGGGAGATGAACGACCGGTGGGACGTGTGCGCGGCCCGGCGGGGCGTCTCGCGGTACGAGGAGGAGCGCGCGTTCTTCACCCGCCTCTGCCGCCGTCGGCCCGTGCTGCCGAGGCCGTTTCGCGCGAGCGCGGAGTTCCGGCGCTACCTCGCCGAGCGCGACGTCTACGTCCGCGCGACGGCCGCCATGATATTCGCGCTTCGGCGGCGGCTGGCCCGCGCCGGCCCCGCCGACCCGAGGGTCGTCCGCGGGGTGGCGGCGCTCCTCGCCCACGCCGACCAGTTTGCCGCGACAGTCCGCGAGGGCACCGGCTTCGCGCGCGACCTATGGCGCCTCACCCGCGACCGGCGCGTCCGCGGGCCGAACGAGAGGATCGCCGGGCTGGACGCAACGCGGCTGCGCGCCCTGCGGCGCTGGATCGCCCGCTGCGCAGCAGACCCGGCCCGCCTCGCGTCCGCGTCGCCCGTGTGCGGCGCGTGGCAGCTCCGCTTCGACGTCCTCCTGGCCGAGCCCGCGCTCCAGAAGGTGGTCGTCGAGTGCCGCGGCCCCGACGGCTCCTGGTGCACCCTCCACGGGCGCACCGCGATCGAGTTCCGCGCCGAGGGGGCCCGGCCGAGGACGGACATCCGCCGCGAGTTCAGCGTTCCCGTGTCGGGCCCGGACTCGGCGCTCCGGATCGCGGTCCGCGGCGTCGGGCGCGTCAGCATAGCCAACATCGAGCTGACGGACGGCGTGACCGCGCTCAGGGCGAAGGGATGGAACGCCGCAAGGCGGGTGTCCCTGGGCGCCCGCGCCTTGCGGGAGGGATTCCCCGCGCTCGACTGGGAGCGCAACGCGGATTCCGTGGCCCTGGACTTCACGGGCGGCCGCTGAGGACAAAGGGGGCTGCCCTCCCCCGTCTCCCATGGGATGTCGGAGCCCGGCCACGCGCGAAAAAAAATGGCCCGGCCGTTAGGCCGGGCCATGCTAGTCAATTGTTCCGAGTATGGCTCAGAAGCTGTACTTGGCGTCGATGTAGAACATGCGTCCGACCGCGCCATCGTAGGTTCCGATATCCGCGTTGGTGTTCGGGAACGCATTGGGAGCCAGCGGCGGCATCTTGTCGAAGGCATTGTTCACGCCGACCGTCACCTTCAGGCCGTCAAGGAACTTGCTCACGTGCAGGGTCTTGAAGTCGTAGGAGATACCTAGGTCGTAGGAAACGAACGAGGGGACAGCCTCCATGCCGAACTGGTCGTCGCCACCCACGCCGACGTCGGTGACGCTGTCGACATAGGTGAAGCCGACGAACACGTCCACGCCCTGGTCAGACCAGTCGAGGGTTGTGTTCGTGCGCCACTTCGGGACGGTGCCCAGGTTTGTTGATGCCGTTCCGGTATATTCGTAGTACGGTTCGGTCGGAACGATCTGCAGCTTGTAGCTGTTGTACCAGGTCCAAGTCGAAACGAGCTCGAACCTGCCGACGTTCGGCACCTTCTTGATGTAGTCGAACGTGATGTCGGTGCTGCCGACCTTTTGGCCGGCCAGATTGACGGACGTCTCAAGGACGTTGATCTGCTGGGGCGAATGGTTGCTGATGCCGCCCGGGCCGGACACCTCGGGACCATTGATCGTGTTGTAATGGACCAGGCCGACATACGGGGACGCCGTACCCGATGTCTCGACACTCTGAATGATCGTGTTCGCCGGGACGGTTCCAACGATCTGCTTCATGTAGATGTTCGAGTAATCCAACGTGACCGTGAGGCCGTCGAGGAACTTAGGCGTGGCAACGAAGCCGACCGTCCAAGAGTTGGCCGTGGTGGGCTTTAGGTTGGGATTGGCTCCGGTCGTCTCGTTGAACTGGGCCGACTTTGTCCCGCCGCCAACCGTGTTGTAGGTGATCGAGGCCGTAGAACCCGCTCCAACCGGACCATAGAGGCTGTAAAGCTGGGGAGCGATGAACGACTTCCCCGCCGAAGCCCGGAGCTTGAACTGGTCGTCAATCGGCGCCCAGCTCACGTTTATCTGGGGATCCGTGGTCGAACCGACCTTGCCGCTGTACTCGTCGTAACGAACCGCGGCGTCGACGTTGATGGCATGGGCGCCAGGGATGTTCATTTTGGCGTTCGTGAGCGGTGCGCTCACTTCGGCAAAGTACGACGTGAACGTGCGCACGGCGTTGAACTGCTGGAACGTCGTGGCGTTCGACCAACCCTGGGTCGTGCCCGTCGAGTTCGGCAGGCTGTTGATGTCCGGGACGGCTGAGAGGCCCTCACGCACGTAGCTCGCGCCGACCGCAAAACCGAGTTTTCCGCCGGGCAGGTCAAAGGGCGTGCCGTCGACCTTGAAGTCGAATGAATTGAGCGTGCTCAGCATGTTGACAAACGCAGTCCCGACGACGCCGACGAAGGCGCTCGAGGGATTGTTGGTTGCGAACTGGTTCAACTGCCCGTCGGCCCAGGCCTGCTGCAGGGAGTTGGTGTCCCACAGACCGGGGTTCGTGTAGCTCAGCGAGTAGCGGTTGATGTTCGCCGCCGCCTCCCAGTGCAGGTCGGGGTTGATGTCACCCCTGAGACCGCCGACAACGCGGTAGAGCGTCGAGTCGTTCTGGTACACGCGCGGATAAGCAAGGTAGCGGTTGCGCACATAGACCCCCTCACCCGTGGTGCCGTCGCCCGTCTGGTCGAGGTAGGCCTGCGAGAAGGGATTGGTCGAGGCGGTGAAGGGGATGTACGACACGCCCGGAGGGGGCGGGGTTTCGCCAACGTTGACATTCAGGTCCGTATAGGGATCCGACACGAATGGAACGAGCGGCTGGGCGTTCAGCTGCGACCACGTCTTCGTGTTCGCCGCGATCACGTTGCCGAAGGCCACCAGGTTGTCGCCGAATATCTTGTGCTCCATGTTGATCATGGCGCTGTAGCGCTTGAGGTAGCCAGTCAGCGTCTCACCTGCGGCCAGGTTGAGCGCGTGGAAGGCCTGCGTCGTGGTCTCCGGAGTGTAGACGCCCATGGCGACCAACTGCTGCAGGGTGTACGTGCCGCCTCCCGGAGGGGCGCCACCGGGCGCGGTCATCTTGTAGAAGTCATCATTCCCGGTCAAAAGGTCGAAGTTCTCCAGGGTTCCCGGGGCCGTGTACGTCCCGTAGATCGGGTTCGTGTATGGCCGGGACGACAGGAAGAGCGCGTTGTGTTCGTTGTAATCGAACGAGACCGTGATCGAGGTCTTGTCATTGCTGACGCCCCCGACGAGGTACCCCGACCGTTCCTCATAGTGGCCCGTGGCGGTCGACATGCCGAAGTGGGCACCGACTTCCCAGCCGTTATAGTCCTTCTTGAGGATGATGTTGATCACACCGCCGATGGCGTCCGAGCCGTAGATCGCCGAGGCTCCGTCCTGCAGGACCTCGATGCGTTCCACCGCGGCCGGGGGAATGACGTTCAGGTCGACGAACTGGTAGCCGCCCGTGCTCTCAGCCGGGTCGTTCGCGACGCGCCGGCCGTTGATCAGCACGAGCGTCGGCAGACCCTTGAGGGTTACCGAGGCGCCGCCGAAATTCGATCCGGTGGCGATCTGGGCGTTTTCCTGGCCGATGCCGCTGATGTTCGGCGCGACCTTGCGCAGGATGTCCAGCGTGTCCGAAAACACGCCGCTGTCCGCGATCACCTGGTTGTCGACGACCGCCACGGGGATGGCCAACGCGTCGGCCGCCTGC
>CAYVKH010000091.1:0-11144 GCA_964451965.1 uncultured Opitutaceae bacterium | reverse complement strand
CGACGGGAATCCCGGCCAAAGCGGCTTCAGCCGCTTAGACCGGGAGGATGTCAATGAATCCCGTCGGGTGGATCGGTGTCGATCGAGCCGAACGCTCTAATGCTTCCGCGTCATTTATAGACCTCGGTGTTGGTTGGCGATTAATTGTCCCTTATTTCAAACCACAGAAATGAAACCCCCTATCATATGGTTGATAGGGTCTTTGGAAATCTGGCGTCCTCACGGGGATTCGAACCCAGGTTGACGCAGCCCGCTATTGTAGATCAACCGCTTAACTGTATTCTCTCTGAGAGCGGACAGTAGTTCCTTCCTTATACACTCAAGCTGTTGCCAGTCCTGTTACCAGTCGCTCGGTTTGGGCATTGCCCAGAATGGCCGACAAGCGTTCCTTTTCTTGCGGGGTCATGTTCAATTGGCATCATAGTCCGAGCGATGGAACTGCGTTATCTGCGACATTTTGTGGCTGTGACTACCGAGGAACGTCGTTACCAAGCAACCATGTCAGACTGGGACCGTCTGAAGCCGGGTACGGCCATATGCACCGCTCGTGTCCCCAGACCCTTGGCTATGGTTTCGCCGATTCACCCGCCGGACTAGCGGCGTTGGCTGTTTGCCCAAAGGGGGCAGAAATGCAGATTAGCCTATGGAACCGTTGGCGGGAGGCGCCCGTCTAATGGCCGTGCGTAAATGGGCGAAAATCCTCCTGCATGCGGCGAGGGCCTGGAACAACGACAACGTCTTCAAGCATTCCGCGGCGGTCAGTTTTTGCGCCCTTTTCTCCCTCGCGCCCATCACGATCATCGCGGTCGCACTGGCCGGTGTTCTCCTGGGCAAGGAGGCCGCGGGACACCAGCTTGAGAAACAGATCACCGCCCTGATGGGGCCGGCCAGCGCCGAAATGATCACGGCGGTGGCGAAAGCCAGCCAGGCGGAACACGACAGCGTTTTCGCCACGGTCGTCGGAATCGTGCTGGTGCTCGTGGGCGCGACCACGGTGTTCGGCCAGCTTCAAGGGTCCCTTAACGACATTTGGGGAGTGCGCACAAGGCCCAGCAAGAGCGGCTGGGCCGTGCTGGTGGGGCATCGATTGATATCCTTTGCCATGGTGCTGACGATCGGGTTCCTGCTGCTGGTCTCGCTATTGCTTACCACCCTTCTGAGCAGCGCACTCGGGCACTTCGGCCAAGGGCTGGTTGGGTCGACCCTCTTGAAGATAGCCGATGGCGGGGTCAGCCTAGTGGTGATCATCGGACTTTTTACGCTGTTGTTCAAGGTCATGCCTGACGTCGAGATGCGCTGGCGCGACGCGGGGCTCGGGGCGGTCGTGACGGCAGTCCTTTTCACCCTCGGGCATTACCTCATCGCGCTGTACCTCGCCCATTCGACGGTCGCCTCCGTCTACGGAACCGCGGGCTCTCTCGTTGCGGTGCTGATCTGGGTATATTATTCGTGCGCCATACTATTCTTCGGGGTGGAATTCACCCGCGCCTACCGACAGGAGCACCATCTGAATTTAAAACCCAAGGTCACGGCGGTGGGCGTGCGGCAGGAGATCATCGCCCAGCATGCAAGGAGCGACCGCAGCTGAGGCCGGGGGTGGATTCCCATTTTCGAGAGCCGAGACGGGAAACGGCGGATAAGAATTAGGAGCCTGAAACGCGGGATCACGCGAAATGTCTTCTGTGAGGCGCGAGAGGGAGTTGGCCAAATGGGTGCAGACCATCTTTCCCTTCCGGAGCATAGTTCAGGTATACTCTGCTCAGCCGTTCCGGAGCGCCTAGGGTCTCGCTGCGCGATGTATCGGCTTGGATGCTAACCGTTTGTGTGGCGGGCTTCGCTGGCGTCCCCACGGAGATTCGAACCCCGGTCTCGAATCTCGTTGATGGCTGACAACGACTTACATTGATGACGAGCGAGATATGTATGTCTGCGTCATCCCCGATTATCTGCGCTATTCTCACGTTCATTCTCACATAGATTGGGCGGCTTTCGGAGGATATTTCCGGATGGATCTGAACCTGAGAATCTCATGGTAGCCCTCCAGCCTGCGGGGAGCAGGTCAGCCGGCCATCGGCGACGCAAACGGGCGCCCGGCGCCGCATTACTTGCCCGGCGATAGGATCGCCACGGTTCCGCCCGCGGGCGCCAGCTTTAGCCGCAGTATGTCCACCGGTCTCACGGCTTTCTCGGTTTTGACCAAGTGCTCGGCGTTCTGGCCGCTGTCGGGCGCGTCCTCCCAAAGCGTCGCATTCCAGTCGCCCGCGCCCAGGAACTTCAGAGGCACGTGCAACTCGCGGGCACTGCTGTCGGTGATCGCTGCCAGATACCAATTCTTGCCGTTGCGGCGCGCCTCGACCACGAACCTCCCCACTTCGCCATCCAAGCCTCGGGTCTCGTCCCAGACGGTGGGTAGGCCCTTGAGAAAATCCATGCCGGGCAGGTACTTGCCATTCTGGTCCTTGTAATTCTTGTACGAATCGCAGGCAACGGTGAACGGGCTCTCGATAAGAATGAACATCGCCAGCTCGCCGGCGCGCGTGGCCTGCACCTGCGTGTCGACTTTCACATTCTCGAACTGCGACGGCTGGCGGTTGTGGAAGCCGCCTGGTGTGTAGTCGGACGGGCCGGCCAGGACGCGTGTAAAGGGCAGGGTGGCACGGTGCTCGGGCGTCTCCTTGGTGCTCCACTTGTTGTATTCATTGCCCTGGATGCCCTCGCGGGTGATCTGGTTCGGCCAGGTCCGATTCAGGCCCGTTGGTTTGAACGCGCCATGGAAGTCGATCATCAAGTGGTTTTCCGCCGCCGTCCTGCAGATGTCTTCGTACCAGTTGACCGCCCACTGGTCGTCGCGATCGATAAAGTCGATCTTCAGTCCCGCCAGGCCCCATTTCGCGTACTTGGGGAAGTCTCTCTTGTAGACTGCGCTATCGATGAAGTCGTTGAAATGAAACCATAGCCACACTCGCACGCCCCGTTCCCTGGCAAAGGCAACCAAGGCGGGCACAATCGACTTATCTTGAATTTCCGACAACTGGTACGGCCAGCCCATGTCGGCGGCGAGCTGGATGTATTGCTCAAGCGTGGGAAGATCGTTTTGACCCGTGGCGGACCACCAGGTGCCCCAAGACGACATGCCCGCCCTGACCCAGGAGGCGTCGGCGATCCTGCTCGGAGTGGCTAGGTTCAATACCAGGTCGCTCTGAATAAGTTCGCTGGGCCGGCGGCCGATGATGAATGTCCGCCACGGGGAATTGTGGGGGGTTCTTGCCACCACCGGACCCTTTTGAACCTCGCCCACCGGCGGAGCGGATTGGGCCTCAACACTGTTTATCTCCGAGGGCCTGCGTGACGGCCATGGCTGCGCGGGAAGCGGCGGAGCAAGCTGCACCCCAAGCGTGTTCTTGGCGCCGGCCTTGGGAACGAGCCACATTCCGGACCAGTCGAGCAGATCAGATTCGGTGATCGCCACATATGCCGCAGGGGTCTGGACCAGGAACGGCAGCCCATACTTAAAACTCGGGTTAAGCGTGGAAAACCTTGCGGGCAGATACCGCCACTCCTGCGAGCCGATGAAACCGCCCTCGGGACGGCTTGGGCCCTCCGGGTTGTTCCAGCCCGCCCAGACTCGATCGTCGCCTGCAAACGTGAACTCCGTCGCGTCGCGCATGACAACAAAGGAGTCCATTCCCGGCTGTTTCGGGAGAACCAGTCGAAGGCCCACGCCGTCGTCGTAAGCCCGGGCGACCACGCCAAAGGTGCGCTCACCTTCCGTCAGCGTCAGGTCCAATTCGTTGAAATGATCCCTAACGATGCGGTTCTTGCCGAAGTTGTTTTCCCATCGATTGTCGGCCGATCTCCGCTCTTCGCTCTGAACGGTTGGCTTTTCGCCGAGTTTCACATTTCCGTCCAGTTCCAGCCCAAGGGGCGACCGCAGCAATACCGGCTGGCCATCGACCGCGATGCTGTAGCCCAGGGGGGCGTCGGTGTAAATGGTCACGGCGATCTTCCCGTCGGGTGAATTAACGACGTGCGCCGCCGCGGCCACTGCGGGCGGGCATGCAAACGGGAAGCTTCCGATGAACAGGCCAATCCTCCAACACCAACAACGGATGCTCATGGTTATTCTCCTATTGGTTGATGATCAAGCCGCGGAAGCTGCCAATCGACCTCGTGGCTCGTCGCAGTTTATTCTAGCAGGGATTGTTCCGACGGGGCTAGCCTAATTGCGCCTTCGCCGCCCCTTGCCTGTCACTCCTCTATTACCTAGTATTGTTGCCGGTTGACCTGCTAAGCCTGCCTCGTCTCACCGACGGGAACACATTTGAATATGAACAGACGTGAAGCGCTCAAAACCCTCATAGGTGTCGCGACGGTGCCACCTTTGGCGATGCTCGGCGCCCACGCAACTGAGGATGCGAGTGGCACGCGACAAAAGGCCCGTTCACTTGGCAGGATTGAAGTCCATCCTTCAGGGCATTCCTTGCAGACAGCCGACGGCAGACCCTTTTTTTGGCTTGGTGACACTGCTTGGCAGCTCATTCATTACACTACGCGCGAAGAGTGTTCGTACTACATTCATACTCGTGCGCGGCAGGGTTTTACAATAATCCAAACTGTCATTCTGAGCGAATTCGATGGCTTGAACCGCCCAGCTGATTTTGGCGAGAGGCCGCTCTTCAACAACGATCCAATGCGCCCAAATCCCGCCTACTTCAAGCGCGTCGTGGAGATTGTCGATGAGGCCGCTGCGGAGGGACTTTATGTCGGACTTGTTCCCGTTTGGGGCGACAAGTTGACCGCGCCCTGGGGTGTTGGTCCACGGATTTTTACACTACACAACCTTCCGGAAGCGGCCGGGTTCGCCCGTTATCTCGGAGACCTTCTAAAAGACCGCCCAAATGTCGGATGGTTACTTGGGGGCGATCGGCCTGCTTCCCTCGTTGGGATGCAGAGTGATTATGTGTCCAAGGCTGCTGCCGAGGCTGGGTTTGCGCCCGACCAGGATTGGACGCCGATTTGGCGGTCAATGGCCCTTGGGCTTCAAGAGGGCCTGGGCCGGCATCCACTGGTACTGTTCCATCCCCAAGGCGGCCCCGAGTCATCCTCGGTCTTCTTACACAGGGAACCTTGGCTTAGTGTCAATGGCATGCAGAGCGGCCATGGCGGAGGTCACGATGTTCCCGTGTGGGATTGGATTGGCAGGGACTACGCCATGGTACCCGCAAAGCCGACTCTGGATCTTGAGCCGAATTACGAGGATCACCCTTTTAATCCGTGGCCACAGTGGGATCCCGCTTCGGGGTATTTCAGGGACTACGACGTCCGCAAACAAGCCTATCGCTCCGTCTTTGCTGGCGGCTGCGGGGTGACCTATGGGCATCATTCCATTTGGCAATTTGCCTGTTCGCGCAGGGAGGTGATCAATCATGCGGATCGAGATTGGACGGACGCTCTCTGGCGCCCAGCCGGTCGACAGGTCCAGTTTCTCAGAGCGCTTGTTGAATCTCGTCCGTTCTTTTCGCGAATACCGGATCAATCACTGATTGTTGGCGACCATGGCAGTGCTGGTTTTCACATGCAGGCGACTCGCGATTCCGAAGGGACCTTCGCGTTTGTCTATTGTCCCCAGAGCGACTCCAATTTGACCGTAGACCTGGCAAACGTCAAAGCACCAAGGGTCCGCGCATGGTGGTTCGATCCCCGATCAGGCGTTGGACTGTTGATTGGCGAATTTCCCGGCGGCACGCACCGCATGTTTCGTACGCCTTCTTATGGACCGGATTGGGTCCTTGTGCTCGATGACGTGGCGGCCAATTTTAACCCGCCCGGATTAGGCTCGTAAAGTGGCATCCCCACGGGGATTCGAACCCCGGTTGACGCAGCCCGCTATTGTAGATCAACCGCTTACCTGTTTTCGCTCTGAGAGCAGACAGCAGTTGCTTCTACAAACACTCAACCTGTTGCCAGTATTGTTGCCAGTCGCGCCCCCGACTATGCGAGAAACAAGTCGGCGCTTACGGCGAACCTGCTTGAGAGCTTCTTAATATGTTCGGCCGTGAGGTTGCGCGCGCCTTTCAAAATACGATAGGCGATGGAGCGGTCTACGCCGATAATGGAACCCAGATCGTCAGCCGATAGCCCATTGTCCTTCAAAAGGAATTTCAGCGACTCAATGCCTTTCACCGGCGCGGGCTCCGGGCTGGTCTCGCGTTCGTAGTCCTCGATAATTTTTGCCATCAGCTCGAGATAATCCTCCTGGTCGCGGTTAAGCTTGAATCCGGCAAGCGCGTGGACCACCTCAACGGCGTTGTCGTAGGCGGCCAGGTCGTGGATGGGCCGGGGAACGAGAAGGGACACCAAGCCAGTGTAGGTCTTGGGCATGGTGGAAAATACCAAGGTTGCAGTTGTCGTTTTCATAAGGACGAAATCCATTTATTCTTGCTGTACTCGGCGTGGGTGAGGAACCGCATGGTGAAAATCTCCTGTCGATTGTAGTGGATCGCTGTGATGAGACGGAAATCGTTGGTGATATTGAAAACAGTTACAGTCCGATTGCTTCTAACAGTTACCTGATCTGCATGGCCGAAAGTCGCGCGGGCTTGGGCAAGGTTTTGCCACGTCGAGGCTCGCGTTATTCGGTACCAGTGGTCGAGTGGTGCCCGGGCTTTGGGATATGTCTTTTTTGCTTCATCGAGGAATTTGCGGGTTATGATTCGCATACCGATAGATGAAGAAGTGACCAAAAAGGTCACATGTCAAGGAGAGGCTACCTTATTTGGCCGCTAGCGTTTTTTGATTCCGGGGCTGTTGCCAGTCCTGTTGCCAGTCGAAAAAATGAGAAACCCGCAACTCGTTCGGGAAGCGGGTGTTTCCGAGCTGGCGTCCCCACGGGGATTCGAACCGCATATTCCCGAACAACAGAAAAGCTTCGTTAAGCGTTCTTTAAGTTGTTTTCGAATGAGTTAGAACAAGAGGAAAGGTGCATCGAGGTGCAGCGAGAACAAGTCAAAAACACGTTTGCTGGCAAATCCGTGGCAAATCTTTGACGAGCCAAGATCTGAAAAATGAGTCGACGGAACCGGAGCCAGGGATGGATATAGTTTGGCGGCGTAGCGAGCAGGGCTTTGGTACCCAAGCTTACTATGCGGCCTCCTCTGGTTGTATTTGGTGCGGTAGTCTTCGATGACGACCCTGGCCTCGGTGTGAAGTTTCAATAGGTTGTCCCCGCGGCTGGGGATCGGAGGATGGAGGTGTGATAACAACAACCTTCAACCCACCAGCCGCATGGGACAACAGCATGGGAATGCACGGCTAACGCCTTTAGGTCGAGTCGAGATGGTGCAACGAGTAAGGAGCGGACAGAGCCCGAGGGACCTGGCCAGGTCCCTCGGGCTCTGTCCGAAGACGGTGCGCAAATGGGTGAAGCGGTCGGAACAAGGAGCGGGATGGGAAAAGGACCGCACGAGCCGGCCGCGCGGTGAACTTTCACTCCGCCTGTTACTGATAACGAAAATCGCTGGTTCCAAAGCTCGGCGATTTCATCCATCGTTTGTGCACCCCTTGGTGTTGCAAACGCCGCCATCTCACCCCGCGGTTCCCCTTACGCCCCGATCATCATGTACCCACCCCGTATTCTGTTCTGTGCCCTCGCGCTGTCCGCTACGCTCGCTGCCTGCGCCGCACCGGCTAACCTGCTCCCGGTTCTTTCCAAATTCATGGCTGCGGACGTGCCGGCCTGGGGACCCTCCGAGGTCGCGATCGATCCACCGAATTGGATCGACGCCCCCACGGCTGCTGATGCGCACATGCCCGGCGCCGGGCTCAAGCAGCACCCCATGCTCTACATCGGAGAAGGGTGCAACAAGATGTTCGTGGTCCGGGACGGCAAGGTCATCTGGACGTACTCCACCGGCACCGGCTGGGAGTTTGATGACATCTGGATGCTGACCAATGGCAACATCCTCTTCTCGCGCATGAGTTACGCAGAAGAAATCACGCCCGACAAAAAAGTCGTCTGGCACCTCGACGCCCCCAAGGGTACGGAGATCCATACTTTGCAGCCGCTCGGCCTGCACAAAGTCATGCTGGTCCGGAACGGCCTGCCGGCCCATCTCATGATCATCGACAAGCGGACCGGTGCGGTCGAGGCCGATCATGTCCTCCCGGATACCAGCCTGACCGACCCGAAGACGGTGCACGGACAATTCCGGCGGAGCCGCGTGACCGCCCAGGGCACCTTCCTCGTCCCCTACCTCACCATGAACAAGGTGGTCGAGTACGACCAAAACCTGCACGAGCTCTGGTCGTACCCTGTCCGTTCGCCCTGGGCGGCGGTGCGGCTCCACAATGGCAACACCCTCATCACCGACGAGCACGACAACCTGACCCTGGAGGTGAACCCGCAGGGCGCGACGGTGTGGCAGTTCAACCTGGCCGAGCTGCCGCCGGAGATCGTCTTTCCGGGTTCGCAAAGCTGCGTGCGCCTGGCGAACGGCAACACCATCCTCTGCTCGCGCGGCGACGGCGGCAAGGGGTGCCAGCTGGTCGAGATCACGCCCGACAAGAAACTTGTCTGGGCGCTGAAGGACTGGAAAAACCTCGGCCCCGCCACGGCGGTGCAAATCCTCGACGAGCCCGGCGTGCCGGAAAACCCGGGCGACCTGCAGCGCTGAGCGCGCTTCACCCTGCGATGAACCCGGCCGCCGCCCGCCTGTCCCGCCTGGCCTTCGCGCTGGTTTGCGCCGGGTTGCCCGCCGGGCCCGGTCTGCTGGCGGCCGCGCCCGGGACCGCCGCCTCCGCGGCGGACGCGAATGCCATCGTGGTTCCGGCCGGAAAAGTGCCGGCCTACCACCCGCCGTTTGATGCGGCGGCGGCCGGGCTGACGCCCTTGTTCGACGGCCGCACGCTGGCCGGCTGGGTGGGTGATCCCGATGGCTGGAAGGCGGTCGACGGGGCGATCGTCGGGGTGAAGGGCGGCCAGAACCTGATGACCGCGGGCGACTATGATGATTTCCGGTTGATCGTCTCGACCATCCAGGTCGACTCGCCCACCAACCACCAGGGCATCGGTTTCTGGGGCGAGCCGATGCCGCCCGGAAAATACGGCTATGGCGGCTGCATCGATATCATGCCGCCGATGAACTGGACCTGGGACTATGCCATCAACCGCCGCGCCCCGGGGGATTTGAGTGTCAGCCGCGACCTGGAGAAGGAACTCGGCCTCAAGCGATCCGAGTGGACCCAGGCGGAGATCCTGGTGAACCGCAGCAAGGGGACGATTCGCCTGGCGGTGAACGGCATCGAGGTGCTCTCGTATACCGACCGCCATCCGGAGCGGTTCAAGCGCGGCCCGATCGGCCTGCAGGCCCACGCCGGCAACCATGACGTCCGCTACAAGGACATCTTCATCGAGGTGGCCCCGAAAAATGATCGTCTGATCACCACCAAATAAATATCTCCAAGGCTCAAAATGAATCCCCTTATCCGTGGTACGATTGTCTTTCTCACGGCGACGTCGATCGTGGCGGCCACCGAGTGGACCAGCCTGCTGGACAAGAACCTGTCCCAATGGGACACCTATCTTGGTTTCCGCCATGTGCCCGGTTACACGGGCCGCGTCCCCGTTGATCAGAACGGAATCGCAATCGAGCCCGTGGGCTACGGCAAGAACGCGGCGGACGTCTTCACCGTCAGCGAGGAAAAAGGGGAGCCGGTCCTGCGGGTGAGCGGGGAAATCTACGGCTGCCTGTTCACTCGGCAGGAGTTCGGCAATTACCGGCTGAAGTTGAAGGTGAAATGGGGCGTGCGCAAATGGCCGATGCGGGAGGGCAAGTTGCGGGACAGCGGCATCCTGTACCATTCCGTCGGGCCCGCCGGCGTGGATTACTGGCGGGCGTGGATGCTTTCGCAGGAATTCCAGATCATGGAGGGCCACATGGGCGATTACTGGAACATCGCCGGTTCCGCGGTCGATATCCGCGCCTATTTGCCCGAGGGCACGATGAACGCGGTCGCCAACGAGACCCAGCCCTTCCTGCCCTTTGGCGCGAAGCCGAGCCTGAGCGGCTTCTGCCTCCGCAGTGAAGATCACGAGAGCAAGCCGGGCGACTGGACCGAACTGGAACTGATCTGCTTCGAAGGGCAAAGCCTGCATATCGTAAACGGCCATGTCGTGATGGTTCTGCGGAATTCCCGTCTGATGAAGGACGGGGTGGCTACGCCCTTGACGAAGGGGCGGATCCAGCTGCAGAGCGAGGGATCCGAGGTCTACTTCAGCGATATCAAGATCTGCCGCCTCGACGCCCTGCCGGCTGAATACGAAGCATTGTTCAAATAGCGGCTCCGGGGGACCGGTCGGACTAGGGCAGCAGACCGTAGACATACAGGGCGCCGGTGCCGGATGGCAGCGTCCCGAACCCTCGGCCCCACGTCGTGATCCTAGGGGCGGGTGCGAGTCTTGCGGCGTTTCCGCAAGGTGATGCTCGCAGGAGAGTGCTTCCGCTCCTCAACGACCTTGTGGGAGCCGTCGGGTTGGACGAGGAATGGTCCCGACTTCTCAAGCTCGCCAACCCACCACCGGGAACCTTCGAGGAGCAATACTCGTGGTGCAAATCAAGTGGGCATTTTGTCGCTGAACTGATGACGATCGAGGAAAGAATCGTTGCATATTTCTCCACGCTCGAACTGCCGCCGACGCCAACCGTATACGATCACCTTGTTCTCGGGCTTCGCCCCCAGGACATTGTCGCATCCTTCAATTGGGATCCGCTGCTCATGATGGCCCACCGTCGGAATCGGACGGTTGCACCCCTTCCGGATATTCGTTTCCTCCACGGGTGTGTGGCGCTTGCCACCTGTCCCAAACACGACGTCCTCGGTATCCCCGGCGAGGTGTGCCCGCATTGTGGAATCCTACTACGGAGCGGCCCCCCCAGAAGACAGGGAATGCTTCCATACGAGTTTTTCCGGCGAATAAGATAGGCACTTCACACTAACCTACCGACCCCAAAGCCGGAAACACACCCGTGATCAAAGCCACACCACTCCTCCTCGCTGCCCTGCTATCAATCATCGCCAATTGCGCAACCGTTGCGTCCGCACAGTCCGAGCTACCCAAACCCAGTCCAGCGCAGGTCGAATGGCTG
>CAYVKH010000090.1:0-11179 GCA_964451965.1 uncultured Opitutaceae bacterium | reverse complement strand
TTCCACATCGTGTTCGCCGCCCTGGGCATCGGGATGCCGATGCTCATGGTTGTGGCGGAGGGAGCCCACCTCCGCACTCGGCAGCCGGTATACCTGGAGCTAAGCAAACGGTGGGCGAAGGGCACCGCGATTCTCTTCGCGGTCGGCGCTGTCTCCGGCACGGTCCTGTCATTCGAGCTCGGTCTTCTCTGGCCGGGCTTCATGGCCAAGGCAGGGGCCATCATCGGCATGCCCTTCTCCCTCGAAGGCTTCGCCTTCTTCACCGAGGCGATCTTCATCGGTGTTTATCTCTACGGCCGGAGCCGCCTGTCTCCGCTGCTGCACTGGCTGGTCGGTGTTGTCGTCGCCATCAGCGGCATCCTTTCGGGCATCTTTGTCGTGACGGCCAATGCATGGATGAATGCGCCGGCTGGCTTCAAACTGGTCCGCGGCCGGTTCACCGAGATCGACCCGATCGCGGCCATGTTGAACCGGGCGAGCTTTCACGAAGTCCTCCACATGACCCTGGCGGCCTTTGTCGCGACTGGCTTCGCCGTCGCCTCGGTGCACGCCTTTCTCCTTCTCCGGAATCCGGGCAGCCTGTTTCATCGCAGCGCGCTGGGCCTGGCGCTGGCGGCCGCGGGCATCAGCATCCCGCTGCAGATCGCCAGCGGCGACCTAAGCGCCCGCGCGGCGGGCCGGCTGCAGCCGGCCAAGCTCGCGGCGATGGAGGCCCTCTACCGGACTCAAGCGGGAGCGCCGGTTCTCATCGGCGGGATTCCCGACGATGCGACGCGCACGGTTGGCTACGCACTCACGATCCCACATGGCCTGAGTCTGCTGATTGCCGACGACCCAGGCGCCAAGGTCGCCGGCCTGGAGGAATTCCCGCGCGATGACTGGCCGAACGTGCGGATCGTTCATTGGTCGTTTGACCTGATGGTCCTCTCGGGTTTCGCGATGCTGGTCGTGGCGGCGTGGTCAGGCTGGCTCGTGTGGCGGCGACGGCGGCTGGCGGACCACCCGCTGCTGTTGCGCGCCCTGGTCGTTGCCGGGCCGCTGGGCTTTGTTGCGATCGAGGCTGGCTGGGTGGTGACCGAGGTCGGTCGCCAGCCTTGGATCATCTACAACGTCATGCGGACAAGGGACGCCGTCACGCCGATGCCCGGGATTGCAGCCCCCTTCCTCGCCTTCACGGTCCTATATCTGTTCCTCGCCTTCGTCGTTGTCTCCCTCCTGCGCCGCCAGTTCATGGAGACGGACGGGGAGCTTCCCAAACTGCCGCACGCTTGATGTCATGCTCGAACTCGCGGTAACCGCCTCGCTATTGATTTCGCTCATCCTGTATGCGCTTACGGGCGGCGCCGATTTTGGCGGCGGGATGTGGGATTTGCTGGCGGTCGGGCCGCGCGCCGATCGGCAACGGGGGGCGATCGCGGCCGCCATCGCGCCCATCTGGGAGGCCAACCACGTCTGGCTCATCCTCATCGTGGTGGTGCTGTTCACCGGGTTCCCGACGGGTTTCGCCGCGATGATGACCGCGCTGAACATTCCCATCACGCTGATGCTGATCGGGATCGTGTTGCGCGGTTCGGCCTTCATCTTCGGCAGCTACAAGTCGCAGTCGGCCGATGTTCGGCGGCATTGGAGCATGGCATTCGGCATCGCCAGCGTGTTCACGCCGTTTTCGCAGGGCGTGATTCTAGGTGCGCTGGCCACCGGAGAGGTGCGCGTCGCGAACGACCAGGTGACGACAGGGTTTTTTGCGGGCTGGCTGACCCTGTTTGCGATCGCCTGCGGTGTGTTCGCGCTCGGCCTCTTTGCGTTCTTGGCGGCCACTTACCTGACGCTCGACGCGAAGGACCAGCCCGACCTGCAGGATGATTTCCGGTTGCGGGCAATCTGGTCCGCGCTCGCCCTCTGGCCGATAGCCGGGGTTGTTCTTCTCGCCGCCCGCCATGGCGCGCCGGCGCTTTTTCACGGAATGTCGAGTTGGTGGGCGTTTCCCCTGCTCGGTGCCACATGCCTCGCCGCCGTCAGCGCGCTTATCGCTCTGTTGCGGCGCCGGTTCGCAATGGCGCGGGCGATGGCAGCGGGCCAGGTGACGCTCATCCTCGTCGGGTGGAGCCTGGCGCAATATCCAAACCTCATCACGCCGGACGTAACGGTCGTGAACACCCAGGCACCGGAGGCGACGTTGCGCCTCTTGGCCCTGGCGCTGGCGGCCGGCGCTCTCATTCTGTTTCCATCTCTGGTCTTCCTGTTTCGCCTCTTCAAGGGAGGCAGGCGCCGTTGACGGATACGCGGTCCACAATGCCAGTCCGGGTAGGTGATTCCAGCCGTGCCTGTATCCGACGCAATCAACATGGGCCTGTTTGCTCACGTTGGGACGGCCTCGAGCCCCTCAAGTCCGCCGTCGTGCCGCAGCCAGGCTGCCTTCCCTGAGGCCCTTCGACGCCAACCTGTGATTCACATCGCTCCGATCCGGAGCATATGGAGCGGCAGGCGATTCAATCAGGGCGGGACCGCCTGGATCTGGGCCAGAATCTGGCGGGTCGTGTCATTTGCGGGCCTGACCTGAAGGTACGCCTCGAGCTGCTGCGCGGCCTCCATCCTCCGCCCGGGCATGCCCAGCAGCGCGATGGCGATGTTGAGGCGGATCTCCGCGAATGCGGGCCTCAGTCGAAGTGCCTCCTCGTACTGGTCAATGGCCTCCGCCGCCCGGCCCTGCGCATTGAGGGCTAGCCCCAGGTTGTTGTGGACCTCGGCGTTGCCCGGCTCCAGGCGCAGCGCCTCCTCGTACTGGGCGACCGCCTCGTCAAGCCGGTCGGGGATGTTCGACAACGCGTCCCCGAGGCTGGCGTGCGCGGCGGCGAAGCTTGGGTCGATGCCTGCCGCCTCCTCGTACTGGGCGATCGCCTCGTTCAGCCGGCCGGGGGTCCTCAGGAGCGCGGTTCCCAGATTGACGTGCGCCTCCGCGAATTCGGGCTGCAGGCGCAGGGCCTCCCGGAACTCGGCGACCGCCTCGTCCAGCCGGCCGGGCATCTTCCCCAGCAGTCCGCCCAGGTTGTTGTGCGCCGCTGGGAAGTTGGCCTTCAGCCGGATGGCCTCCCTGAAGTGCGCGATCGCCCCGTCGAGGTCCCCCTTGTCCTCGCACCACAGGCCGAGGTTGTTGTGCGCCTGGGCGTAGTCCTTCCTCAGGCGGAGGGCCTCCTTGTATTGGGCGACGGCCTTTTCCGTGTCCCCGTGGTCCCTGTACCAGGTGCCGAGGTTGTTGCGGGCCATCCAGCATTCCGGGTTCCTCTCGAGGGTTGCCGTGTAGAGCGTGCGCGCGTCCTCATAGGTCTGGCTCTGGGCGTTGCTGAGGATGACGAGCGCCGCGATGAGCGCCGCAACGAGCCCCAGGCCGGCGGCCCGGGCGTTGGCGGAGGCCCGGTCAAAGAGGGGGACGGCTCCCGCCGAGAATGCGGCGAAGATCCCCATGCTGGCCAGGTACTGGAAATGGTCGGCCACATAGGAGAAGAGGAAGGGGTAGACGTTGAAGAAGCCCAGGGCGGGAAAGAGCGACCCGACGTAGAAGAGCCACGCGGCGAGGGGGCCGCGCGTGCGACGGCGCAGAAGCCACAGGGCCGCGGTCACCAGCACCGCTGCCACAAGGTATCCCGCCCAGCCGGCGGCTGCGGACCTGGCGTCCCAGCGCGGGTAGATGAAGGCGAGCTGGGAAGGCCAGAGAAGCTTGGCGAGGTAGAACCAGACCACGCGGCCGGCCAGCAGGCAGCGCTGGACGAGCGTGAGGTCAAACTCCCCGCCCTCCGCCCCGCCTATCGTGCGCTCGACCCAGGAGGTGAAGAGTCCGCTCGCGGCCGCGAATGCAAACCAGGGAATGAGGGGCGCCGCGTCGCGGCGCCAGGACAGGCGGCCGTTCCTCCACCAGAAGACGACGAGGAGCGCGGCCGGCAGCGTCGCGGTCACCGTCTTGGTCAGCAGGGCGAAGGCGAACAGCATGGAAGCCAGCGCGTAGGCCCTCCTGGCCTCCGGCTGTCCCCGGACCCGGTCAAACCTGAGGTAAGCCAGTGCCGCCAGGAGGTAGAAGACCAGCGACAGGGTGTTCTTCTGCTCGGAGATCCAGGCGACGGACTCGACGCAGACCGGATGGACGGCAAAGAGGAGCCCCGCAAGCAATGCCCCGGGGATCACGAGCCGCCGAAGGACGAGAACGAGAAGCACGGAGGCCATGGCGTGCAGGAGGACGTTTGTCAGGTGATAGCCGAGCGTCGTGTCGCCCCACAGCCCGTGCTCCACCCAGAAGGCGCTGTGAAGCAGGGGATAGTACTGCTGGGTGGCGTGGAGGTTGGTCCAGATCTGCAGCAGTCCCCAAAGCGACCGGAGCCCGGGCCTCGTGACATGGGCGTCGTCGTCCCATACAAGGTCTCCGTGCAGGGCGGGCCAGTAGCACGCGAGCACGAGCCCGAGGATCAGCGCCGCGGTCCACCAGAGGCTGGCGCGGGGAGTCGGGGTCGGGCTCTGGGCCTGCATCCTTGCACCCTACGCGCGCGGGCGGGCCCGAATCAATCCTGACCCGGCGCCATGGGCCGTGCCCGCGAAATGCGTCGCAACGCCGGATCCGCGGGCACAGCATGCCTTCCGTGAGCGGCGAACTTTCGGTCCACGATCGCCTGGTGCGCTTCCTGACGGAGGCCGGGGTCAGCTTTCGCGAGCTTCACCACGAGCCGACGCCGACGTCCGCGGACGCGGCGCGCGTCCGCGGCGAGCCGATCGGCTGCGGCGCAAAGGCCCTGCTGCTCAAGGCCGATGACAAGTACCGGCTCTTCGTGCTGCCCGGGGACCGGCGGCTGGACTCGGCGTCCGTGAAGCGGCAGCTGGCCGTGGAACGGCTTCGCTTCGCCTCAAAGGAGGAGCTGCTGGCCCAGACGGGCCTGGTCCCGGGCGCCGTGCCCCCCTTTGGGCAGCCCATACTGCCCTTCGAGCTGACGGCGGACATTTCGATCGGCCAGGTCTACCCAACCCTTGCCTTCAACGCGGGCAGCGCCACGGACTCGATCTTCATGTCCGCGGCCGACTGGGAGCGCGTGGCGAAACCCCTAAGGCTCCCGATCACGGAGCCCGAAGGCGCCAGGGAAAAGGGTCTCCCGTCCTGACGCTCCGGCAGTTGGAGTGGGTCGCCATTGCGGCCCGACTATAAAGGCTTCGCCGACTTCAGGATTTCCTCGAACCGGGGATCATCCTTCAGCCGCGACCAGACTGGGCTGAATCGGATGCCATTGGTTGCCAGATTGATCAGCGGCTGCGCCATGATCTCGCGCAGTATGGCAAAGGCCTCCTCGCGGCGGTTCGCAACTACGAGGATCTCCCCGTAGTCGACGCGCATCGCCAGCGACGAATAGCCGTCGCGGGCGATCTCCTCGTCGAGAGCCGCCCTACCGTCGCGAGTCGCCTCGTCGAGGCGCCCCGCGTAAGCCTCCGCGCGGGCGATGCCGAGCTTCGCCCACGGCTCCTGCCGCGGCGCCCACTTCTGGCTCTGGTAGGCGTCGAGCGCGGCTTGCGCAAACCCGTGCGCCTCATCCGGCCTGCCGCGCAGATAGTCCACATACGCCCTGTGCAGGGCCACCGGGTCGCTTATGGTCCCGTCGCTGTTCAGGACCGACTTCATCCGGGGATCGGCGAGCGCGCGGTCGGCAGCCTCCAGGTCGCCCCTGACAAGCGAAACAAGGTAGGCGGCCTGCAGGCCGTTCGCATCAACCGCCGTCCGCGGCAGGTCCGCTGTCGCCTGCACGTATGCGGCCCGATCGCCGTCGATCTCATAGCGCGCGCGGATGGCCATTGCCTTCATCGCGCGGTCGTCGGGAAGAACGGGACGATAGCGGTCTATCAGCTCGAGCAGCTGCGGGTAGCGCCGCATGGAGAAGACGGTCCCAAGCAGCTGCGATATAGCGGTGTAGTCGTTGGGATTGAGCGCCGCGGCGCGCTCAAGCCGCTCCAGCGCCTCCGGCCACTGTCCGAGGCGGCGGTGGGCCATCGCGATCCGGTATTGCACCTGCGCGTCATTGGGCAGGAGGGCCTCCGCGGAGCGGTATTCCGCGAGGGCCTTTGCCCAGTCGTTGAGGCAGGCGTAGTCGAACGAGCCCTGAGCGAGCAGGGTCTCGGGCGCCCCGGGCGCCAGGAGTCTCGCCGCGTCCAGCTCGGCCTGCGCCCTTGCGCGGCGCTCGGGCGAGGCGTCGAGCGCGGCAAACCAGTACATCGTGCCGTGAAGGATCGACGCCTGCACGTGCGGCAGGGCGAATGCGGGATCCTTCGCGGCAGCCTGCTCGTAGAGGCCTATCGTCCGCTCGTATTCCGCCCGGGACGCCGCCGGGCCGAGGGTCTGGTCCCGGATCCGCGCCCGCAGGTAGAGGTCGTAGGCCTCCTGGTTCTCGGTCGGGCGGCGCACGATGAGCGACCTTTCCTCGGGCGAGAGCGTGGCCTTGAGCGCGGAAGTGACGGCCGCGGCCAGTTCCGACTGCACGGTGAAGACGTCGGTCAGGTCCTTGGTGTAGGAATCGGCCCAGAGGTGCTCGTCGGTCCGCGCGTCGATCAGCTGCACGTTGAGGTGCACCTTGCTTCCGACCCGCTGCACGCTGCCCTCGAGCACGTTGGCGACGCCCAGGTCGTTCGCAATCTTCCTCAGGTTGCGCCCGTCCTGGTTCTTGTAGGCCATGACCGACGTGCGCGAGATCACCTTCAGGTCATGGATCTTGGCCAGCGCGGTTATGACCTCGTCGTGCAGGCCGTCCGCGAAGAATTCGTTGTCCTTGTCGGGGCTGAAGTTCGCGAACGGCAGGACGGCGATGGACTTCGCCGGGGCGCCGGGCGTCTCGGGGGCGGCGGGCTTGGCCTCCGCCGCCGCCTTGGGCGGCGCGGCGGGCGCCTCCGGCCTGCGAAGGGTCATGAGGCCGGCCGCGACCGCGACGACAGCGGCTGTCAGCGCGACCCACGTCCAGGCGGGGATGCCGGGTTTCCTTTGCGGCGCGGGACCGCCCGGCCCCGGATGCCCGGCCTGTGGCGCAATGCCGCCGCCTGAGCCGGCATCCTTGCCGTGCTCCGGCCCCGCGGCCTTGTGAGGCGCGTCCAGCAGCCTCTTCACCTGCTCGACAAACTGCGGCGTCGGCAGCGCGCCGGGCAGCCGGATCCACTGCACCCGCATGAATTCCGGCGGGACGACCGCGCCGCTCTCAGGCGTGTCGTCGACGGCGACCGGCGCCAGGAACGCCATGCCCTCGGCCATCAGGTGCGTCTGCTCGACGGCGAGCTTCCACTCGAGCCGGAAATACCCCTTGCCCCTCTCCTGCGTGTTCCTGGAGATGATCGGGATGAAAAGCGTGCAGTCTCCGATCTGCCGGCGGATCTTCTGGTCCCATGCGTCGCCGCCTCGCAGCTCGTTCTGGTCGAACCACACTTCGACGCCATGGCTGCGCAGCGCATCGGCGATGCGGCGCGCGACATCCGTGTCCTCGCGCGCGTAGCTGAGGAAGACCGCCCTGGATGATCCGGATTCCATATGACGTCGGCTCTGGGGCAGGGACTCCCGTCACTTCGGCGCGCTGTTCGTGAGGGTCAGCGAAAGGTTGTCGGCGTAGCCGTCGTTCGACGTGCCTTCCGTGCGGGTCATGGTCAGCGTCACCGCGATCCGGCGGGTGCCTGGGGGGACGGGAGCGCTGGCGGAGCGAAGCACAAGGCCGGTCGCCCGATTGCGGTCCGCCGCCAGCACGGGGCCGATAGCCACGGCGCCCAGCTTCTGGGATGCCGCGCCCTGAAACTCCGCGGTCAGGACGGCATTGTCGTTCTGCTCGCCATAGCCGCCCAGATAGCCGCTCAATTGGCACTCCGCGTCCTTGGCATCGATCGCCCGGGCGCGATTGGATACATCGACGACCTGGGTGACGGTGGAGACATTGCCGTCCGGCCCACCAGCGAAGAAGTTCCGTCCGCGGTTCGCAGGCCCCGGGACGTCTGGCCCGGGGAATTCACCGGCGCCGTACCGGACCACGTTGAAAAGGCCGGTGGCATTCCAGCCGGGGGCCCTCATCACCTTGGTCCCGTCCGGAGAACCCGGGCCCGCCTCGGCGCCGCCGTTCAACAGCAGGTTGGAGCCGGAAGCCAAGGTGGCACGCGAACATTGCTGCGCGATCAGCAGCAGCGCCAGAACCCACACGATCGCAACGACCCAATAGAGCATTGATCTTGTGGAGGTCACGGCGTTGCAGGCTGGTGGCTTCGACGGCGCCCCGCAAGCCGGATGCGGTCGTGTGTCCAGCCGCAGCCCGCTTGGGTCGAGTGCATGATGCAAGTGCGCGCCGGAAGGCGCCTTTGAGCTTTAGCGTTGCGGGGTAGGGGCCCGAGAGGGCGTAGTGTCGGCATGAAGAAGACTAGGCTGTCGGCGGCGCTTGCGCTTGCCTCTTTTCTCGGATTCGTGGCCCAGGCCGCCGGCTATCCGGCGCCGTCCGAGGCCGACTATGTCATCAGGGATTTCAAGTTTGCGTCCGGCGGGAGCCTTCCGGCCCTGCGCATCCACTACCGGTTCCTCGGCCGCCTCGAGCGCGGGCCCGGCGGGGCCGCGGCCAACGCGGTGCTCATCCTCCACGGCACCGGGGGCTCCGGCGCGAACTTCATAAACGCCATCTTTGCCGGCGAGCTGTTCGGTCCCGGCCAGCCGCTCGACGCAGCGACTCATTACATCGTCATCCCGGACGGCATCGGTCACGGCGGATCGTCCAAGCCGAGCGACGGCCTGCACGCCCGGTTCCCCGCCTACGGCTACTCGGACATGGTGGACGCGCAGTACCGGCTCCTGACCGAGGGGCTGGGCGTAGACCATCTCCGCCTGGTGCTGGGAACCTCGATGGGGGGCATGCACACGTGGGTCTGGGGCGAGCGATACCCCGCGTTCATGGACGCCTTGATGCCGCTGGCGAGCCTGCCGACCCAGATATCGGGTCGCAACCGGGTCTGGCGCCGGGCGGTGATCGACTCGATCCGCAACGACCCGTCATGGAACAAAGGGGAATACGCGGCGCAGCCGCCAGGGCTTCGGGCCGCGGAGGAGATCCTGTTCTTCATGGGCAGCAACCCTGTCCGGAGGCAGGCCGAGATGCCGAACCTCGCCGAGGCCGACGCGGTCCTGGACCGCAACATCGCGGAAGTCGTGAGGACAGGGGACGCCAATGATCTCCTCTATGCCGTGTCCGCCTCGCGGGACTACAATCCCGGGCCGGACCTTGGTAGGATCCAGGCGCGGCTGCTTGCCGTGAACTCGGCCGACGACCTCATCAATCCCCCGGAGCTGGGAATCCTTGAGCGGGAAATCACCAAGGTGGCGCACGGCCGGGCGGTCGTCATCCCGGCGGGCGATGCCACGTATGGCCATGGGACCCACACCCACGCCGCGGTGTGGAAACCCTACCTGGTCGACCTGCTACGGCCCTGAGGAGGGAGGGGGAGCAGGCCGTGCCGGACGGTCTGGCACATTAACTGCAGTGACAGGCCCATGATCCGCACGTCGCCGGGCGCACCCTGCCTGGCGTATGAAATTAGACCGGCAGGGCGACTGCCGCCGCCTTAGAGGCTCACTTCTCGGCCAGGGCCTCGCGCCTCGCCTTGGCATCGGCGAGGATCGCCTGGACCTGCTCGCCGGGCACCTCCTCGTAGTGGCTGAAGTTCTCCGCATAGCGGCCCCGGCCGCTCGTGAGCGACCGGACCGTCGTTGTGTAGTGGGACAGCTGCTTGTACGGGACCGTGGCGCGGATCACCTGGAAATGCCCGTCCGATTCGATCCCCAGGATGCGCCCGCGGCGCGACGAGAGGTCGCCCAGGACGGTGCCGACGTAGTCCTCGGGGGTCGTGATGGCGACGATGAAGATCGGCTCGAGGAGGCAGGGGGCGGCGTTCGTGAAGGATTCCTTGAACGCGTGGTAGCCTGCGACCTGGAAGGCGATGTCCTTCGAGTCCACCGGGTGCATCTTGCCGCCGTAGAAGTCGACCACGACGTCGACGATCCGGTAGCCGGCGAGGACGCCCTCGTTGGCGACGCTGCGGACGCCCTTCTCGACCGAGGGGACGAACACGCGGTCGACGTCGTTGCCGACGAGCGACTCGGTGAAGACGACGCCGCTGTCGCGCGCCCCGGGGGAGATCCGCATCCACACCTCCGCGAACTGCCCGGCCCCGCCGGTCTGCTTCTTGTGGCGGTAGCGCGACTCGGCACGCCCGCGGATCGTCTCGCGGTACGGCACCCGGGGCTCCTCGAGCTCGACGCTGACCCCGAACCTGCGGGCCAGCCGCTCGACGATCACCTGCAGGTGAATCTCGCCCTGGCCCGACATGATGGTCTGGTGAACCTCGTCGTCGACCCGGGAGCGGAACGTGGGGTCCTCCTGCTGGAGCGTCGCAAGGCCGACCGCCAGCTTGTCCTCGTCCCCCTTGGAGCGCAGCCGCAGGGCGATGTGGATGTTGGGATGGGGGTACTCCACCTTCGGCAGCTCCGCGATGAAGCGCTGGCTGCACAGGGTGTCGCCCGTGCGGGTGTCGCGCAGCTTGACGACGGCGCCCAGGTCGCCCGCCTTGAGCGAGGTCATAGGCACTCGCTCGCGCCCGTTGAGGACATAGAGCTGCCCGAGGCGCTCGGTCACCTGCCGGGTCCGGTTGAAGAGCTCCTCCCCGGTCCGGATGCTCCCGGAGTAGATCCTGAAGAGGGACATCTCCCCCACGCCGGGCTCGTTCATCGTCTTGAAGATGTAGACGACGGGCTCTGGCTGGGTGAGCGACACCGTGCAGGGAAGCCCGCTTGAGTCGCGGGCGGGCACATCGGCCCTGTCTTCCGGCGACGATCCGTATTTGGCGATGAAGTCCATCAGGCGCGCGACACCCACGTTGCGCTCCGCAGAGACCGCAAAGAGGGGGATGAACACCTGGTTCTGGACCGCCTTGTGGAGCCCGGCCCGCATGTCCTCCTCCCCGAGGACGCCCTCCGCGAAGAACTTCTCCATCAGGGCGTCGTCGGACTCGGCGACGTACTCCATCAGCAGCCGGTGGAGCTCGTGCACGCGCTCGGCGAGGTCGCCGTCGGCCGTCTCCTCCTTGTAGAGGCCGTTTCCGCCCGGCTTGTAGGTGACGACCTCGTTGCGCAGAACGTCGAGGACCCGGCTGA
>CAYVKH010000089.1:0-11313 GCA_964451965.1 uncultured Opitutaceae bacterium | reverse complement strand
GCGTCACGCAGAGCCAGGTGAACGCGACGATCGACCTGAAGTTCGCCAACCTGCTCCGGGCGCTCATGCGGCAGGATCCCGACGCGATCCTGATCGGGGAGATCCGCGACCTGGAGACGGCGAAGATCGCGACCGAGGCCGCGCTCACCGGGCACATCGTCTTCGCGACCCTGCACACCAACTCCGCGCCCCAGGCGATCACCCGCCTCATCGAGATCGGGGTCGAGCCCTACATGGTGGCCCCGTCGGTCATCGGCGTCCTGGCCCAGAGGCTTGCCGCGCGGATCTGCGAGAACTGCAAGGAGGCCTACACGCCCACGCGCGAGGTGCTCGCGAAGTACTTCAAGGACGAGGGGCTGACCGACGTCACGTTCTACCGCGGACGGGGGTGCCCCAAGTGCCGCGGGACCGGCTACAAGGGCCGCGTCGCGATCCACGAGCTGGTGCTCATCACGGAGGAGATCCGCGCCCTCATCTCCGAGGAGAGAAGCGTCCAGGAGATCACGAAGGCCGCGGCCAAGGTGGGCTACAGGCCCCTCAGGTACGACGGGCTCAAGAAGGTGCTCCTTGGCATGACGACGATCACCGAGATCGAGCAGAACACCTCTTTCGAGTGGGCGACCTAGAGGACCGCAAGCCGCCCGAACCCTATCCCACCATGCCCGACCATCCGATAGTCGATCTCGATGCGATTGCCAGCCTGAGGGACCTCAACCCCGGCGACAACGGGGAGTTCCTGAGGGAGATCGTGGGCATCTACATCGAGGACACGCCGAAGCGGATCGCGGAAATGAAGGCCTGCCTCGCCTCCGGGGACGTCGCAACGTTCACGCGCGCCGCCCACACGATTAAGGGCAGCTCCGCAAACGTCGGGGCGCAGGCGCTCAGGGCCGTCGCCGAGCGCCTGGAGTACGCGTCCCGCAAGGAGGGCCTCGGCGGGCTGGCCGCCCTGGTGGCCGAATGCGAGGCGCAGTTCGGGCGCGCCGCGGCCGAGCTGCGCAAGCTCACGGCCTAGGCCAGATCAGCGGTAGAGAGCGGTCGTCGGGACCGCGGCGAGGACGTTGTACTGCCTCATCGCAAGGCGCCACCACTCGGCGAGCGCCTCAGAGGGCAGGCTCCAGAGCTCCCGGTGCAGGCGGATCATCGACTGGGGATCGAGCAGGAGCGCCATCTTCTCCTTGGTCGTGAAGCGCCCCGGCCCCTCCCTCAGGAGCCGGATCTGGAGCTTCGCGAACCACTCCCGGGCGCCCGCGCTCGGGCGGCGCTGCCTCAGCAGCGCGACGTGCATGGCGTTGATGTAGGGGTCGAGGACAGCCTGCATGAGGCCGTAGTCGGCCCGCAGGGGCTCGAAGGGGGGCAGGTGGCGGTAGCACTCCGCAAGGTTGAGCTCCAGCATGCGCAGCTCGTGGTTCGGGGCCGTCTCCTCCGGGGTCAGGAAGATTCCGAGCTCCCGGGCCCTGCGGCCGAAGCTCGCCTTGCTCAGGAAGATCGAGAGCGGTATGGAGCAGACGAGCCCGGCCAGGACGGGGCTCAGCCAGGCGAAGTAGGCGGGGATCAGGATGAGGGATGAGACGCCCCAGACCGCGCCGAACACGGTCGGCGGCCCGTGCGTGATGATGGCCTCGCGCCAGTCCGTGCCGTCCTCGTCCGCGGCACGCTTCTGGGCGACCCATCCGACGCCCTGCCCAAGGAGCGTGAAGATCACGAATTTCGTGTTGAAGATCATGTTGACGGGCGCGAGCAGCGTGGATCCCGCCGCCTCCAGGAGGGCGCTTGTGGCCACCCTCCAGCGGCCGCCGAACCTGGCCGCCTCGTCGCGCCTGCCGAGGACGACGACGACGCTCGCAAACTTCGGCAGGAACAGGAGGAGCATCGTGAGGGAGAAGAGCGTGAGCGCCTCGGGCACGGCGAGCGGGTAGCCGAACAGGGAGGTCGTGTCCACGGGCAGGTAAAGCGAGTCCGGGCGCGCGACCGAGGCCTGGTTCACCATCTCGATCGTGCTCAGGATGAGGAACAGGAGCCACAGCGGGGAGGACACGTAGGCCATGACCCCCAGGAGCAGGTGGAATCGGTTGGCCGGCCGGAAGCCGCGGGCGGTGAGGAGCCACGTGTGCTGCAGGTTGCCCTGGCACCAGCGGCGGTCCCTCTTCGCGCTCTCGATGAGCGTGGGCGGCCCCTCCTCGTAGCTGCCCTCGATGTCGTGCGCCAGCCAGACCGCCCAGCCGGCCTTGCGCATCAGGGCGGCCTCGACGAAATCGTGGGAGAGGATCCGGCCCCCGAAGGGCTCGTTGCCGGGCAGCTCGGGCAGCGAGCAGTGGTCCATGAAGGGCTGGACGCGCAGGATGGCGTTGTGGCCCCAGTAGTTCCCCTCGTGCTGCTGCCAGTAGTTCAGGCCCGCGAGGTAGAGGGGGCTGTACATCCGGTTGGCGAACGCCTGCAGCCGGGAGTAGAGCGACTCGCCCCGGACGGTCCTCGGCGCGGTCTGGATGATCCCGGCGGAGGGGTTGGCCTCCATCATGGTCACCAGGCGCGCCAGCGCCTCGCCCGTCATGACCGAGTCCGCGTCGAGGACGACCATGTAGCGGTAGTTCCTCCCCCAGCGCCTGAGGAAGTCGGCGACGTTGCCGGCCTTCTTGTTAATGGCCTGCCTGCGCTTGCGGTAGAATATCTTCCCGAAGCCGCCGACCTGCTTGCAGAGCTCGGCCCACGCGACCTCCTCGCGGATCCACTGGTTGGGCCGGTTCGAGTCGCTCAGCACGAAGAAGTCGAAGTTCTCCGCGCCCGGGATCTCCTGGACCGACTTGAAGACCACGCGCAGGCCCTCGAACACGCGGCTCACGTCCTCGTTGAACACGGGCATCACGATGGCGGTCGACGCCAGGCGGTACGGCCCGCCCGCGGGCGCCGACACGGAGATCCTGCTGCCGTCCCCCCCGCGGTTGATCACGTAGAACCCGGCGAGGGCCGTGCAGAAGCCCACGGCTATGTGCGCAAAGAGCAGGACGAACAGGAGCAGCAGGACGATCTCGAGGCCCGAGAGCCCCTCCCTGTCGCGCCAGTAGAGGTCCGCCACGAACCAGGTCGCCAGGCTCGTGAGGATGAAGATCGAGGAGAAGAAGACGAACCGCCGGCGGTTGAGCCGCGCCGCGTCCATGTGCTCTGTGACGAAGATCCTCATGTCCTAGCGCGTCATGTAGAAGATCCCCGCGAGGGCCGAGGCGAAGACGACCCAGAGCAGCAGGGCCCGGAGGACGGGCCACTCCTCGAACCGCTCGAGCGTCTCGCCGGCGGCCTCGGTAATCCGCCCCAGGTCGATCGGGCGGGGCACCATGCTCGACACCGCGAGGTCGGGGCCGGCCTCCAGGTTGCGGCTCCGCATCGCCTCGGCGAAGTCGCCCGGGATGTGCCGCTCGTCCAGGAAGGCGTAGGGCCAGCGCTCCGGCCCGTCGGACAGCAGCAGCGCCACGCGGCCGTCGATCGCAAGCCTGTCGTGCGGCAGCCCCTTCTGGTCGAGGACCTCGGCGAACCACGCGTCCATGAGCGCCTCGGTCTCCTCGGCCGCGACGGTCGTCGGGTCGAGCGCCGGATTCTCCGCATGGCGCCTCGCGGCCCTCTCCAGGATCCTCTGGATCAGGCGGCTCTGGTGGAGCCTGTTGTGGATCCTGTGCGCGCGCAGGTAGTCCTCGACGCGCACGTAGGCCGCGTTCCAGGACTCCATCGTGCCCGTCTTGGGGCGGAAGGCCTCCGGCAGCCCGATCGCGGGCGCCCCTTCCCCGGAATCCTCTGTCAGGGCTGCCACAGGTAACTCCACGTCTCGGTGAGCGCGTGGGGCGGCTTCCTCAGGTAGCAGCGCAGCTCCACGGGCTTGCCGCTGCCGTCGGGCCTGATCGCGAAGGCGACCCTCCACGTGCCGTTGAACGGGTTCTTCTGGATCGTCGAGTTGGCCAGGGTGGCGCCCGGTCCCACGGTCACCATGGGCTCGATCTGCGGATCGGAGCCCTGCTTGCCGAGGTAGGCGCCGTCAAAGTCGATGAAGAACCGCTCGAGCTCGGACTCCTGGGTCGCCGTGCGCCCGTGGCGGGTGGCGACGACATAGCCGGCCGGCGGATGGATCTGGTCGATGAACCAGTGCAGCTTGTAGGTCAGCTCGATCGGCTCCCCCGCCGGCGGGAGCGCCTCGGGCACCCAGAACGCCGTGATGTTGTCGTAGCTCTCGTCCGGGGCGTGGAGCTCGACCAGCCTCACGGATCCCCTGCCCCAGAGCCCGACCGGCTCCACCCATGCGCTCGGGCGCATGTGGTAGTCGGCCTCGAGGTCCTGGTAGTTCTCGAAGCGGCGCTCGCGCTGGATCAGGCCGAATCCCTTCGGATTCTGGTCCGAGAACGACGCCACGCGGGTCGCTCCGGGGTTCGAGAGCGGCCTCCATATCCATTCCTCGGCCCCGGTGAAGACCATCATGCCGTCGGAGTCGTGGACCTCGGGCCGGAAGTCGTCGAAGCTCTGGTTGGTGTTCTTGCCGTGCCAGAACATGCTCGTGAGGGGCGCGATCCCGAGGACCCCGGGGTTGTGCCGGCAGTAGAGCACCTCGTGGACCTGGGCGACCGTGTCGGCCCCCGGCGTGATCTGGAAGCGGAACGCCCCGGCCACCGAGGGCCCGTCGAGCAGCGCGTACACGTTCAGGCTCCTCGAGTCCGGCGAGGGCCGCTCCACCCAGAATTCCCGGAAGACGGGGAACTCCTCGCCGCCCTGCTCCCCGGTGTTGATCGCCAGGCCCCTGGCCGAGAGGCCGTAGATCGCGTGCTGGCAGAGGAACCGGAAATAGCTGGCGCCGAGGAACGAGCCGAGCTCGTCGCCCGGCTTGTTGAGGGCGTACAGGAGCCGGAAGCCGGCGAAGCCGGTCGTGGACGGGACCGAGGGAACCCGGTTCATGCCGTAGTCGAACAGGGCCGAGGAGAACGCGACCGGCTCGACGGACTTGCCCAGCACGGTGTAGATGTGAACGGGCCGGTCGAAGGTGAAGCCGGGGTGGAAGAACTGCAGCTCGAAAGGGAGCCGGTCCCGGCGCCAGAGCGACTCGCTCGGCCTGAACCGGATGTCGCGGTACTGGTCGTAGTTGAGCTTCAGCAGCGGCTCCGGGACGCTGACCGGCACCTGCTCAAAGGGCTTCGCGGCCAGCATCTTGGCGTTGAAGCGCAGCACCTCGAAGTCGAAAACGTCGTCGGCGCGGCCCTGCGCGCAGGCCGCCCCGAGGCAGGCGCCCAGGAAGAGGAGGTTCAGGTGTGATTTCATTGTCAAAGGAAGAACCCGCGCTGCTTCTCGGACACCGGGAGGCTGGCACGCTCCATGACCTTCAGCAGATCCTCCCAGATGAGGCGCTTCGTGCGGTTGGTCGGGTTTCGCAGGATGTAGCTCGGGTGGTAGGTGACCATCAGGGGCCTTCCGCCGAATTCGTGCCAGCGCCCGCGCACCTCTCCCAGGGCCCCGAACGCCCTGCTGCCGAGCAGGCCCTTCGCGGCCGTGGCGCCGAGCGCGACCAGGAGCCCCGGGTTGACGATCTCGATCTGCGCCTGGAGGTACGGGAGGCAGTGGGCCATCTCGCTCTCTGTCGGGGGGCGGTTGCCCGTCTGGACCCCGTCCGGCCCGAGGGGCAGGTCCGGGCGCCAGTTCATGATGTTCCCGATGTAGACGTCGGCCCTCGAGAGCGCCATGCCGGCGATCATCCTGTTGAGGAGCTGCCCCGCGGGCCCGACAAAGGGCTCGCCCTGCACCTCCTCCTCCGCGCCGGGAGCCTCGCCCACGAACATGATCGCCGCGTCCAGGCTGCCGACGCCAAGGACGATCTTCTTGCCCGGCCTCACCTTCGCCCTGCAGACCGGATCCTCGAGGACCAGCTGGCGCAGGGCCGCCCACCGCGCGGCCTTGTCCCCGCTCGGCAGAACGACGACCGGAGCCGCAGGCGCCGGCGCGGCCGCCCTTGCCTCCGCCTGCGCCTTCGGCGCCGCGGGCACCGGGGGGGCCGCCGCCGCCGCCGCCCGGCTCCCGACAAGGCTCCTCAGGGCGGCGATGCCCTCGTCCGAAACGGGGACGCTCGCCACCCCGCTCGCCTTCAGGCGTCGAAGCTCGTCCGTGATGGCATGTAGCGCGAGGCGCATGGTCAGAGGCCCGCGCCCCTCTGGTACTGGAGTATCTTCTCCACGTACTTGCCCAGCATGTCGAACTCCAGGTTGACCAGGTCGCCGGCGCCCCGGACCCGGAGGTTCGTGACGGCGAGCGTGTGGGGGATGATCCACACGGCGAAGGAGTCGCCCTCCGCCTCCGCCACGGTGAGCGATATGCCGTCGACCGCGATGCTCCCCTTCATCACGACAAGCCGGCCGCACCCGTCGGGGCCGCGGACCCGCAGGTAGTGGTCCTGGCCGCGGGCCTCGAACACCTCGATCGTGCCCCGCCCGTCGATGTGGCCGGTGACAAAGTGACCCCCCATCCGCCCGTCGGCCCTCATGCTCCGCTCCAGGTTGACCGGCGCTCCCGGCACGATCGAATGGAGGTTCGTGAGCCGCCTTGTCTCCTCGAGCACGTCGAAGGAGAGGGTGGCGCGGTCGTGGGCCACCGCGGTGAGGCAGCACCCGTTGACGGCGACGCTCTCTCCCGGGCTCATCCCCTCGAGCGTGGTCCGGGCCGAGACCCGCAGCCTCCACGAGTCCGCGGCCCTGGCGAACGACTCCACCTCGCCTGTCTCCTCGACGATGCCTGTGAACATGGGATTCCTTCTATCGCAGCTTGATCCTCAGGACGGAGGTGTCGCTCCCGCGGCTGACCAGGAACACGGTCTCCGTTCGCAGGAGGTCGTTGTCAATCTCCGAAAGCCTCTTCACGGCCGACGCGAAGTCCGCGATCTCGGCGCCGTCGATCTCCTTGATCCAGTCGTCCGGCCTCAGGCCCGCTATGTCGGCGGGGCTGTTCGGCTTCACCAGGTGCGCGACGACGCCCCTGAGCGCGCCCGTGCGCGCGTGGCGCGCAATGGCGTCGCCGTACACGAATTCGCGCGCGGTGAACCCGATCTTCTCGAAGTAGGTCCGGTCGGCCTCGCGGACGAGGCGCGGCTCCTCCTCGAGCAGCGCCTTGACCTCGATCCGGCTCGCCCCCCGCAGGACGGACAGGTCCATCGTCTCGCCCGGGGAGCGCACCGCGATCAGCCGCTCGACGTAGTCCACGACGACCCGGTCGGGCCGGAACCGCGGCAGCGGCGTCCCGTCCACGCCGAGGATGATGTCGTGCGCCTTGAGGCCGGCCTTCTCGGCCGGGCTGCCCTCCAGGACCTCGCTCACGACGGCGCCCGACTGGGACTCCAGCTTGAGGAACGCGGCCACCTCGCGGTCCATGGGCTCGAGCCCGTAGGCGCCGAGCCACGCCAGAGGGCGGCCGAACGGGTTCTTCGGGACCCTTCCGACGTAGGGCAGGACCTCGCCGGCGACGAGGAACGCGCTGCTCTCCTCGACGTTGACCAGCATGATGGGGTTGCCGCCCCGCTCCGTGCCCGAGAACTCGAGGAAGGTCTGCCCGAACGAGCTCGATCCGATCCCCACGAAGCGGCCGTCCTTGTCGAACACGGGAAGGCCGGGTCCCGCCACCTCCTGCTGCGTGATCGCCGTGCGCTGGGGGAGCGACTGGGAGAGCGCCACCCGGCTCTGGAGGAGGTACGGCATGAAGTCCTCGTCCTTGTTGCGGATCCCGATCCCCCAAACCTCCTCGGCGAGCGCCGCCTCGCGGGTCGCGCCCGAGCCGGCGAACGCCGTCACCGGCACGAGCCGGCCGCGGACGGAGGCGCCCGCACGGACAAAGTGCCACCCGGTGAAGGCGTCGCGGCCGAGGTACTCGGCGGGCGACCCCTCGGGATCGCCGGGCACGTACACCTTGAAGTCCTTCAGCTGCTTGGGCGAGGCCCGCAGGTCTATGGCGGCGGACGGAAGGATGATGGTCCCATCGGCGTCGACAACGGTGCCGTACGCGATCGTGGGATGGCGCTCCAGCTCGGTCTGGGTGGAGTACTCCACGGCGACGGTGCACTTGACCCGCTCCGCCCACAGGGTGGGCAGGTCCGAGGCGCTGGCGCCGGCCGCGCAGCATGCGGCGGCCAGGAGGAGGGGTTGAACCTTCACGGCTTAAGGACCACCAGGGAGACGCGGCGTTCCCGCTGAACCTCGAAGAGCGTCGGCGCGGGCCTCGCCGTATAGGCCGAGTCGACCGCCTTGACGACGTCGATCGAGCCCACGGGGCTCTGGTTGATCTTGGTGATGATGTCGCCCCTCGCTAGGCCGGCCACCTCTGCGGGGAAGCCCCTCTGGACCCCGATCACGAGGACGCCGGTGTCGTCCGAGAGCTGGTTCTCCCTGGCGAACGCCCGGGAGACCTTGCGGATGCCCATGCCCCACGTGTCGGACACCCACTCCTCCCCCATACGGCTCTCGAGCCTCGCGGTGACCAGGGCCGCGGACGCCTCCTTCGACCCGCGCTTGTACGTGATGGCGAGCTGCGAGCCCACCGGCTGGCCCGCGATCGCGTTCTGGATCGGCGGCAGCTGCTCCGGGAAGCGCCCGTCGACCTTCCTGCCGTCGATGGCCAGGATGATGTCGCCGGCCTGCAGGCCCGCCCCCGCCGCGGGCGAGCCCGATTCCACGCTGTCCACGAGGACGCCCGTGTTCGTGGCCACGTCGTAGAACCCCTCGAGGTCCTGCAGGGCCTTGGGAATGATCCCTATGTAGCTGCGCGTGATCGAGCCGTCGCGCACCAGGCCGGCGACGATCCGCTTGGCCGTCGCCGAGGGGATGGCGAACCCGAGGTTGTTGGCGCCCAGGTAGGCGCGGGAGGTGATCCCCACGATCCTGCCGTCGTCCGTGACGAGGGGGCCGCCGGAGTTGCCGGGGTTGATCGCCGCGTCGGTCTGGAGCCAGGTGTTGAAATTGCCGGTCTCGTACCCGTCCACGCCCTCCGTGTCCTCGAAGTAGCGGTTGTTGTTCGAGATGATGCCGCGGGTCACGGTGCGCGTGAGCCCGTGGGGCGTGCCGACGGCGAAGACGGGCTGGCCGACGTAGAGCTTGTCGCTGTCGCCGAACTCCGCGTGCCGGAACGAGAGCCCGCGCCGCTTCGCCTCGTCCATGTTCAGCCGCAGGAGCGCCAGGTCCGTCCAGTGGTCCCAACCGATGAGCCTCGCGCTGACGCGCTCGAGGCTGGCGAGCGTCACGTTGATCTCGACCGCCTTCGGGCCGGCCACGTGGGCGTTCGTGAGGATCAGCCCGTCCTGGGACAGGATGACGCCCGAGCCGATGCCCGCGTCTATCCGGCGGGCGCCGTCCTCGAAGTTCATCTCGCGCACGTCGATCCGGACAACCGAGTCGAGAAGGCGGTCAAAGCCCCCGCTCATCGAGGCCGCCGCTCGCGTGGCGAACGGGGCGATGAGGAGGGGCACGGCGGCCAAGATTGACCGGAGGAGCGATTGGTTCACTATGGCGGGTTTCACACGATGGTTACCGGGAGCAAAGACTACGACTTTCAGGAAATTGAGCGCCGCTGGCAATCTTTCTGGGAAAAGGAACGCCCTTTCCGGGCGGGGCTCCACCCCACCCGCCCGAAGTACTACATGCTCGACATGTTCCCCTACCCCTCGGGGGCGGGGCTCCACATAGGCCATCCCGAGGGCTACACGGCGACCGACATCATCGCCCGCTACAGGCGGGCCAGGGGCTTCGACGTGCTTCATCCGATGGGCTGGGACGCGTTCGGCCTGCCGGCCGAGCAGCACGCGGTCAAGACCGGGACCCATCCCGCCGCCAACACCCAGAACAACATAGCCAACTTCAGGCGGCAGATAAAGGCCCTCGGGTTCTCCTATGACTGGGACCGGGAGATCGACACGACCGACCCCAGGTACTTCAGGTGGACGCAGTGGATCTTCCTGCAGCTCTTCAGGAAGGGGCTGGCGTATGTGGACGAGCGCCCCGTGTGGTGGTGCCCGGAGATGCGCACCGTCCTGGCCAACGAGGAGATCGTGGACGGAAGGAGCGAGGTGGGCGGCTTCCCCGTGGAGCGCAGGAACCTGCGCCAGTGGGTCCTGAGGATAACCGCCTATGCCGACCGGCTGCTCTCGGGCCTCGACGGCGTCGACTGGCCGGATTCGACCAAGCGGATGCAGGCGGCGTGGATCGGCCGCAGCGAGGGCGCGGAGATCGTCTTCGGCCTCGAGAACCCGTCGCTCGGCGGGCTCAGGGTGTTCACGACCAGGCCGGACACGCTCTTCGGCTGCACGTACATGGTCCTGGCCCCGGAGCATGCCCTGGTCGGCTCCCTGACGGCGCCGGAGCGCCGGGCGGCGGTGGACGACTACCGCAGGAGGGCCGCCACGAAGAGCGACCTCGAGCGCACCGACCTGGCCAAGGAGAAGACCGGGGTCTTCACGGGGGCCTTCGCCGTGAACCCGGCGAACGGGGCCCGGATACCGGTCTGGGTGGCCGACTACGTCCTCACCGGGTACGGGACCGGCGCCATCATGGCCGTGCCCGCCCACGACGAGCGCGACCACGAGTTCGCGACGCGCTACGACCTGCCGATCGTGGCCGTGATCGAGCCGGGCGACGGCCCGGCGAAGCTCCCCTACACGGGCGACGGCAACCTGGTCCGCTCGGGCGGCTACACCGGCCTCGCGTGGCGCGAGGCCAAGCGCAGGATCACGGACGACCTCGCCGCGAAGGGCGCCGCGCGCCCCTCCGTGAACTACAAGCTGCGCGACTGGCTGTTCTCGCGGCAGAGGTACTGGGGAGAGCCGATCCCCATTGTCTGGGTGAGCGAGGACGACTACCGGCGCGCGGCGGCCGCCTCGGCCGGCGCCCTTCCGGCGGACCGCGTGTCCTATGAGCAGGACGGCGCCGTGCGGGTCGCGCTCCCGATTCCCGCCTCGGCCCTTCCCCTCGAGCTTCCGCCGGTCGAGTCCTACCTGCCGAGCGGCACCGGGGAGAGCGCCCTCGCCAACGTCGCCGGCTGGGTCGACATCTGGTACGACTGGGCGACCGGCCGGGGCGTGCCCGCCTCGGGGCCGAGGCCCGAGGGGGAAACCTGGGTGCGCGCAAGGCGCGAGACCAACACCATGCCGCAGTGGGCGGGATCCTGCTGGTACTACCTCCGCTACACCGACCCCCGCAACGACGGCGCCCTGGCGTCCGCCGAGGCGCTCGCGCGGTGGGGAGGGCCCGACCTCTATGTCGGGGGCGCCGAGCACGCCGTCCTGCACCTCCTCTACGCGCGGTTCTGGCACAAGGTGCT
>CAYVKH010000088.1:0-11431 GCA_964451965.1 uncultured Opitutaceae bacterium | reverse complement strand
CCGTGACCGTGAAGGTCGCGCTCCCCCCCACGGAGACGTACTGGTCGGTCGGCTGGCCCTGGACGTTCGGGGCGCCGTTGAGGTTGCCCTCGCGGATCATGTTGTTGCCGAAGTCCGCAACATAGAGGTTGCCGCTTGCGTCCACGGCTATGCCGTCGGGCGTGAAGAACCGCGCGGCCGAGCCCGTCCCGTCGGTGCTGCCGGTAACGCCGGCCAGTCCGGCGAGCGTGGTCACGACGCCGCCCGGCGTGATCATGCGGACCTCCTCGTTCGCCCGGTCGGCCACGAACAGGTTGCCGCTTGCGTCGACCGCGACGCCCGTCGGCGTGTAGAACCGCGCGTTGGCCCCGGTCGCGTCCGCGCTGCCGGTGTAGCCCGCGGCGCCCGCCACGGTCGTCACGACGCCGGCGGCCGTGATCTTCCGGATGGTGTCGTTCGCGAAGTCCGCGACATACACGTTGCCGTTCCCGTCCACCGCAAGCCCCGCCGGCAGGTTGAACTGCGCGGCGCCTCCCGTGCCGTCCGAGCTGCCGATCGACCCCGCGGTGCCCGCCAGGGTCGTCACCTGGCCGCCCGAGGTTATCTTGCGGATGTCGTAATTGCCCTGCTCCGAGACGTACACGTTCCCGTTCCCGTCGACCGCGATCCCGACCGGGATGTTGAAGGACGCGCCGGTTCCCGTCCCGTTGGCGGACCCGGGGTGCCCCGCGTTGCCCGCGAGCGTGGTCACCTGGCCGCCCGACGTGATCTTGCGGACCGTGTGGTTTCCGGAGTCGGCGACGTAGATCGTGCCGCCCTGGTCGACCGCGATGCCAAACGGGGTGTTGAACTGCGCGGAGCCTCCGGTCCCGTCCGCGGTGCCGATGCTCCCCGCGGTGCCCGCGAGCGTGGTCACGGCGCCGGACGGCGTGACCTTGCGGATCGTCTGGTTGAGCTGGTCGGCGACGTAGAGGTTGCCGCCGGCGTCGATCGCCACGCCGGACGGGCCGTTGAACTGCGCGGCGCTGCCCGTGCCGTCCGCGCTGCCGCCCCCGGCCGTGCCCGCCAGCGTCGTCACGACAGCGGACGGCGTGATCTTGCGGATCGTGTTGTTGCCGGTGTCAGCCACGTACAGATTGCCGCCCGAGTCCACGGTGATGCCCGTCGGGTTGGAGAATTGCGCGCCGGATCCCGTCCCGTTCACGCTGCCCAAGGTGTTCACGACGCCGGCAATCGTGGTCACCGCGCCGCCCGACGTCACCTTGCGGATCGTGTCGTTCCCGGTGTCCGTCACATAGACGTTCCCGCCGCTGTCCACCGCGACGCCGAACGGGATATAGAACCGCGCTGCTGCCCCCGTCCCGTCCGTCGTGCCCCTGGCCTGCGGCGTGCCCGCCAGGGTGGTCACCGCGCCGCCCGACGTCACCTTGCGGATCGTGTAGTCGGCGGAGTCCGCAACGTACAGCGTGCCGCCGCTGTCGATCGCCATGCCCGACGGATAGCGGAACCTCGCCGCGGCTCCCGTCCCGTCCAGGCTGCCGGGGACCCCGACGGTGCCCGCGATCGTCGTCACGACGCCCCCCGGGGCGATCTTGCGGATCGAGCAGTTGACCTGGTCGACGACGAACAGGGTTCCGCTTCCGTCGATCGCGATGCCGATCGGGCCGTTGAACTGCGCCGCGGCTCCCGTCCCGTCGGCGCTGCCGGGCAGCCCCGCGGTGCCCACATAGGTGGTCACAACGCCGGCCGGCGTGACCTTGCGGATCGTGTCGTTGCCCGTGTCCGCGACGTAGACGTTGCCGCTCCCGTCGACCGTGAGGCCGGCAGGCAGGTTGAACCGCGCGGCGGCCCCACTGCCGTCCGCGGAGCCGGGTATGCCCGCCGTCCCCGCCAGGGTCGTCACGACGCCGCCCGGCGTGATCTTGCGGATCGTGTGGTTGGTGGTGTCCGCGACGTACACGTTTCCGCTTCCGTCCACGGCCACGCCGTCCGGGGCCAGGAACCGCGCCGCGATCCCCGCTCCGTCCGCACCCGCGGTGACGTACGGGGCGCCCGCGAGCGTGGTCACGGTGCCGCCGGCCGTCACCTTGCGGATCGTGTTGTTGCCCTGGTCCGAAACAATGAGGTTTCCGCTCGAGTCCACCGCGACGCCGACCGGGCCGTTGAACGTCGCGCCGCTCCCGGTCCCGTCCGCGCTGCCGGCCACCCCCACGGAGCCCGCCAGGGTGGTCACGGACCCGCCTGCCGTGATCTTGCGGATCGTGCTGTTGCCGTTGTCGGCGACATACACGTTGCCGCTGGAGTCGACGCCCACGCCCCTCGGTCCGTAGAACTGGGCCGCCGCTCCCGTCCCGTCCGCGCTGCCCGTCACGCCCGCGGTGCCCGCAAGCGTCGTCACGACGCCGCCGGCCGCGACCTTGCGGATCGTGTCCGTTGCCAGGTCCGTGACGTACAGGTTGCCGCCCGAGTCCACCGCGATCCCGTACGGATAGCCGAACTTCGCGGCGGCTCCCGTCCCGTCCGCGTGGCCCGCGGAGTTCGCGGTGCCCGCGATCGTCGTCACGTCGCCGGCCGGCGTGACCTTGCGGATCAGCTGGTTGGTCGTGTCCGCGACATAGATGTTCCCGCCCGAGTCCACCGCAACGCCGGACGGCCCGTGGAACTGCGCGGCGGGCCCCGACGCGTCCGTGGTGCCGGCGGCGCCCGCGGTGCCCGCGAGCGTCGTCACGACGCCGGCCGCCGTGATCTTGCGGATCGTGCTGTTGACGGTGTCCGCGACATACACGTTTCCGCTCGCATCCACCGCGACGCCGGTCGGCCCGCTGAACCGCGCGGCCGTCCCCGTCCCGTCCAGGCGGCCGGCAAGCCCGGCAGTGCCCGCCAGCGTCGTCACGACGCCGGCCGGGGTGACCTTGCGCACCGTGTTGTTGACGGTGTCCGCCACGTACACGTTGCCGCTCGCGTCCACAGCGACGTTGGAGGGGAAATGGAACCGCGCCGCGGCCCCCGTCCCGTCCACGCTGAAGACGACCCCCGGGACTCCCGCGAGGGTCGAGAAATTATAGGGCGCCGGGTAGCTGCTCTGCGCGTTGGCGGGCCCCGCGAGGAGCACCGCGGCGGCAGCCGCCAGCAATGAGGATGTAGCTTTGTTCATGGCCTTTTTCCGTTCTGGGTGGGTGGGGATATTCGACTCCGACGAAAGCGAACTGACAGGCTACTGGCCAACCGGTGCCTCGGCAAGCTGCGAGCATTGGTTTCCTTTGCCTGCGATTTGCGCGGGATTCGCCGCCGCAATCCACTCTCCAGCCGCGGCTTGCGCCCGGGAGGGGCCGGGGGCTACGGGCGCTCGACGAGCGCGATTTCGAACGGCTGCAGCGTGAGGGCCACCTCGACGCCGCCCTGGGCCCATGGGCCCCTGCCCTCCTCGACCTTGGCCGCGACCAGGCCCTCGCCGCGCATCCGCTCCCTCCACCCCTGGACGGGGGCCTCCGCCGGCAGGTGCAGGGCAACCTTCGCGGCGGCGTCGTTCATGTTGTAGAGGACATACTGCCTGTCGCCGAAGGGATAGAGCGCGACGCCCCCCATGCCGACCAGGCGCACGCCCAGCTCGTCGAAGAAGGCTCGGCGGATGGCGTTCAGCACGGGCTCCGGCAGCCGCAGGAGGTCGTAGCTGTTGTCGGGAATGTTGAGCACGTCGACCTTGCCCTCCATGTAGGGTGTGGACAGGAGGACCCCGAAGTCCCCGTCCTCGCGCACGAGGGCCACGTTCCGCACGTAAGGCCAGGTCGAGAGCAGGATCTTCGGGAAGGCGAAGGGGCGGTCCGCGGAGACGGGCTTCGAGAACCACAGCATGTCGCGGACGCGGAAGTTCGACGACGACACGGTGCCGCCGTCGCCGATCACGTTGAGCACCCGCCCGAGCTCGCTGCCCTTGAGGTCCCGCAGGAGCGGCCAGCTCAGGAAGACCTCCCTGCCCGCGCGGATCCGCGCCAGCAGCTCCGCGGCGAGCTGCGGGTCGCGCAGCGAGTGCTGCGTGAAGATGGCGGCCTTGGAGTCGGCGGGAAACGCCGCGCGCGGGGACATCGGCAGCCCGATCATGCCCAGGTAGCCGAAGATGTTGTACTCGCCGACGGAGCCCAGCGGAAGGTGGATGGGGATCCCCCGCGCGGGGCCGCTCAGCATGCCCGCCAGCCTGTCGAAGTCGCCCATGCGCCCGCAGAGCGCCGGGTAGACGTCCGAGGCGGGGATGGGGGGATGCAGCTGGCCCGCGCACCAGAAGATGATCTCCGGGGCCCGCGCAAGGACCGCCTGCCAGACCTCGGCCAGGTAGTCGTTGGAGTCGCCCTCCATGCCGTAGTTGTCGAGCCAGGCGCTGCGCCACTTCGGCCCCGCGTCGCCGCCGATCCACTGCTGGAAGACGTAGCCCGAGTAGATCGGGATGTGCTGCTCGTCGCTCGCCCGCTGGCGCGTCTCGATGCCGACGCTCACGCCGTCGAACTGCGGCGTCTGGAGCGCGACGTCGTAGCCGTGCTGGCGGTGCCCCTCGTACCAGTTCGGGTACTTGATGATGACCGTGGCCCTCGGGTTCGCCTGCTTGGCGACGTCGATCAGGTGCTTCTTCGACTGCTCCGCGACGAGCCTGCTGCGGTAGTCGGCCCAGGACTCGGCGCCGCGCTCCGCAACGCACTTCTCGCAGGTGCAGGTCGTGAAGAGCCAGTCGTCCACGATGATCTCGTCCACCGCCTGGGCCAGGACGCGCACCCGGCCCTCGAGGAGCGCCATGTCCTCGGGATTGTTGTAGCAGAGGGGGCCGCGGTTCGCCGGGACGACGGCGCCCGAGACCTCGAGCCCGCGGGCCCGGAGGTCAGCGGCGATCTCGCGAAGCGGCGCGATCGCGGCCGGCTCTCCGCTCGCGTTCTCGAGGTAGACCTTCGTGAGGCGAAGCGGCGCGAAATACGCGAGGGCCGCCTCCCGGTCCGCCGGCTTGGCAAGCAGCGCCTGCACGTCGTCGCTGGTAAAGAAGAGCGCGGTTCTTATGTTCTGCCACCGAGCCCCCGGCGGCGCCGCCTCGGCGCGCAGGGATCCCGGGGCGAGCCCGATTCCCCCCGCGAGCAGGATGAGGGCGAGGCGACTACGCATCACCGGATGGAGGCTGGCTCTGGGGGCGGGGCTGATGGGCATGGCCGGAGGGGTTTCTTGGGGGTTCCAGACGAACGTGTCCGCGCAGGAACGAGTGTCAAATCCACCCTTCCCGGACGCCGGCACCCGGATCGGGTGCGGTCCAACCCCGGGGCCCCGGCGTCGCCGGCCGCTCAGTAAATCTCGGGCACGATCATCTCCGGCCGCACCGGCTCGCGCCGGTAGTCCGGATGATGGACGCGGGACGGCAGCGTGACCTGCCCGTGCTTCACCTCGGTGTATTTCACCAGGGACAGCAGGTGGTGGATGCAGTTGAGCCGCGCTTTCTTCTTGTCCGCTCCCTGCACGACCCACCACGGCGACTCGGGAAGGTGCGTGCGCTCGAACATCACCTCCTTGGCCTTCGTGTAGAGCTCCCAGCGCTTGCGCGACTCGAGGTCCATCGGGCTCAGTTTCCACTGCTTCAGGGGATCGTTGATCCTGCAGCGGAACCGGAACTCCTGCTCCTCGTCGGGGATCGAGAACCAGTACTTCACCAGCTGTATGCCGGAATGGATGAGCATCTTCTCGAAATCCGGCACCGACCTGAAGAATTCCTCGTATTCGGCGTCGGTGCAGAAGCCCATCACCCGCTCCACTCCGGCGCGGTTGTACCAGCTGCGGTCGAAGAGCACCATCTCGCCCGCGGCGGGAAGGTGCGCGACGTACCGCTGGAAATACCACTGGGTCTTCTCGCGGCTCGACGGCGCGGGCAGCGCCGCCACCCGGGCCACGCGCGGGTTCAGCCGCTGGGTGATGCGCTTGATCACGCCCCCCTTGCCGGCCGCGTCGCGGCCCTCGCACACGATCACCATGCGGTGGCCCGTCTCGACGATCCAGTCATGCATCTTGACCAGCTCCCCCTGGAGCCGGAAGAGCTCCTTGAAATAGTGGTTCCTCTGTTCCTGGTCCGAGTCATGGGCCAGCGGGCGCAGGGGGGAGTCGGGGGCGAGCTTCTCCCAGTCGTCGCGCTCCATCTCGAGCTCCTCGTCGTAGTCGTCGATCAGCTCCCGGTGGACCCGCCTCATCAGCTGGCTCTCCTTGTTCGATAGGTCGTTGGTGTAGTCTGAAGGCATGGGAAGGGAGTCGGCGCGGGCAGGAAACGAAGTACTTTAAGCCGGTGGCCGCAAGCGACTAACGCCCCTGGGCCGCCGGATGATGCAATTGTAACCCCTACGTAATATTCACTGTCCGTCTGGAAGCAAACACCGGAGGAGGGAGCGGCGAGCATCCGTGCCACTCCTGAAGGCGAAATTCACAGGAAGACACGCAACTTGTTCGCATTCATTCTATTGCACTGCGCCTTTCCGTGTTCTCACCCCCCTTTCCCACGCGATGGCTCCGGGTGCTTTCCCGGGGAACCCCATGACCCAGGGCCGTGAATCCTACCGTCTTGCCTTCTTCGAATCGTAGGTGATGCAGGCGCAGAATTCGCCGCGGGGCTGCCTGCGGCAGTCGCCGACCCACTTCTTCATCTCCTCCAGGGAGCGGTACTCGAGGTACGGCGTGAGGGCCACGCGGAATCCGGGCTGGTCGAGGAACTTCCCAAAGCGGTCGATCCGGCCCTTTGTGTACGGGTAGGCCTCCTCCATGCACCGGGCCAGCTCCGGCCTCACAAAGTTGTCGGGCAGCTGGTCGAAGGGCCCGTCCCAATAGTTGTTGCGGCGGACGTTCCGGGCGGAGACGCCGACAAGGATCTTCCTGCGCCTCCCTCGGTCGTTCACGAACGCGAACCCGCTGACCGGGTCGACCGACAGCTCCCGGTGCACCTTCTCCAGCCGCGGCGCCTGCAGGCGCTCGTCCAGGATCCACATGAAGTGCCTGTGGCCGGCGGCGTACACGAGGAAGAAATGGATCCCGGACTCGTCGCAGGTCCGCCCGAGGTACTTCTCGTCCCGCGCAAGCCGCAGCGACCGCGGCCTGCGCTGCGAGAGGTTGTTGAGGCGGAAGACGACCCTCTTGCCGCGATAGGTGGCCGCATAGCGCAGGGGGCCCAGCCTGCGGAGCGACAGCCCGTCCCTGGCCGAGAAGGCCCGCACCCACGAGGCCGAATCGTCGGGCCTTCGGGGATCGTCGCTGTACGGCCAGTAGACGAAATGGAGGATGCCGCGGTCCCTGTCCTCCACGCCGAGGCGGAAGTTTCCCCAGTAGCAGCGGCCGCCGGCGAAGAAGGAGAAATAGAAGTAGTTCTCAGTCGGATAGACCTTCACCGACCGGGGAAGCTTGGAGAAGACCCACCCGAACACGGCCTTCACGTTGTTTGGATCGAACGTGGAGCGCAGCGACTCGATGAACTCCTGGTTTGTCGTCAGCCGCGCCCCGGGTCCCGGACCGCGTCCCAGCGCCACCCTGCCGCGCCCCTCCGTGACCACGCCTGTGAAATAGCCGCCGATCACGTCGCTGGGCTACCTTCCCTTCTTCTCCTCGTCCCTTTTCCTGGATGCGTCAAGGGCGTGCCCGTCGCGCCTCCATTCCTCGCTCGTGTACACGCTGTGGCCCTTGTGCCTCCACTCGTCGTGCTGCTTCACGCTGCTATCGAAGTAATGGTCGAAGTCCCACCAGACGTCGGAGGTCGATTCATCGTGATAGTCCCTCTCCCACCTCTCGCGCTCTGAGCCCGAATCGGCCTTCGAATTGTCGTACTTGTGCTCCGGATCGGTCTCCTTCCAGCGCCTGGTGTGCATGTACAGGTGGTTGTCGCCCTCCCAGTCGCGCGTGACGTCGTAATTGTGGTTATATTTCTTATGCTCGTCAAAATCCTCCTTGATGCTCCAGGAATACCCGTGACCGTCGCCCCACCACTTGCGCGACTCCTTCTCGTCGTGATCCTTGCCCTTCCAGTACTTTGAGAGCGCGACATTGTGGGGAAACCATTCCTTCTCCTCGCTCTTATCAAAGCCGTGCCCGTCCTTTTCCTGCTTCTGGGTATCCGCAGTCTTGTGGGAATGACGGCGCCATTTGCGGCTGTCCTCAAAGCTGTGATGCTTGTCGCTGTCCGCCTTTGTAAGGTCCACCCGGTGCCCGTGGCCGTGCCATTTCTTGGACTCCGCGTAGGCGTGGGTGTCCTTTGCCCAGTCGCTCGAGTCCCGGAGGCGATGGCCGTCGCCGTACCATGAGGTCGTCTCGGATTCGGAATGCGCCCCCCATTCCTTGGAGATGGTCTCGAAATGGGCCAGGAACATCCGTCCGATCCAGGACGCGATCGCGAACGGGCCCGCCGCCCTAGCCACGAACTCGATCTGCCTGACCACGCGGCCGTCGCGGCCCACGTGCCCGGGGAGAATGGTGATCTTCTTCAGGTTGCCCCCCCGCAGGCTGACGATCCTTGGCGAGCGGTTCTGTATCCTTAGGGCCAGGGGCTTGGCCAGCCTGGGAAGCCCGGTTATCTCGACGCGAACCTTCACCCTTTCCCCCTTCCGAAAGGTCTTCCTCGCGCTGGAGAAGCGGACCTCGACATTTCCGCCTGGGCTTTCTCGGGGGTCATTCATGGGTGTTGGCGAACGGGGCGGCACCGGGAGGCCGCGCTTCATTTCTTCGGGTGCTGCTCCTTCCACTCCTTGTCGGACACGTCGTAGTCGTGGTCGTCCCTCATCCACTTGTTGGAGGTCTTGGTGCCGTGCTTGTCCTTGTCCCAGCGCTTCTCGAATTTCCGCGTGATCGCGTACTCGTGCTTCTCCACCCGCCATCCGTCGGACTCCCATTCTTTGTGTCCGTCCTTCTGCCACTCCCCGTTGTGCTCTATCGAGGACTCGTACTCGTGGCCCCTGCCCGGCCACTCCTCGGAAAGCCATTCGTCGTGGCCGTCGCCGCCCCAGCGGTCGCTCCTCTCCCCCTCCTCCGCCTTTGAGACCTCATACTTGTGCCTCGGCCCGGACTCGTCCCATTTCTTGCTCAGCTTGTAGTCGTGCTGGTCCCCGTGCCACACGCGGGTCGCCTCGTACTCATGGGTGAAGGAACCCCCCTTGGGGGGGGTCTCCTCGATCGTCTTGTCGACATAGTGCCCGTCGCCGGACCACTTCCGGGATTCTCCATAATCGTGGCTCTTCCCATCCCAGCTCATTGAGCGCCGGTAATCGTGGCCGTACCAGTTCTCCTTCCTGCTATCCTCGAACTTGTGAACCTTCTCTTCCTCCAGGGCCGTGACGCGGTACTCGTGCCCGTAGCCCTTCCATACGCGTGTCGCGTCGAAACCGTGCTTCGCCCATCCGTGGAGAGTTTCGTTGACCGAGTGGTGTGGCGCCCACTGCTTCGAGACCTCGAAGCTATGCCCCTCCCTGCGCCAGTATTGCGTATCATCCATCCGGTGCTTGGAACCCATCCATTCGATTGTCTCGGCGACCTTGTGGTCGCCCCATTTCGCGCTGAACGCCTCCACGTGCGCGAGGAGCATGTGCCCGAACCAGGACGCGATCGCGAACGGCCCCCGCTTCAGGCCGACGATCTCGATTTCGCGCACCACCGTGCCCTTCGGGCCGACGTGCGACGGAGCGATACGGAGCCTCCTGACATTTCCGCCGGTGAGCGCGATCACCCTGGGCGAACGGTTCTCGATCCGGAGGATGGCGGGCCCGGTCAGCCGCGGCAGCCCCGTGATGACGATGCGCGCCTTCACCCGCTCCCCCTTTTGAATGACCTCCTTGGGCGTGACGATTTGGATCTCGACACGCGGCTTGGAGTTTCTGGGGCGCCGTTTCATCGGGAATGTCAGCCGGCGCCTATACCGGATGGCCGCGGTTGCCGCAGATCGGGGAGATCCGGGCCGGGCTGAGAGATTGGTCCAGGATCGTCATGGGCGCGCCGACCTTGCGGCTTCAAGCCGGCGGGACTATGCAAATATTGCTATGCTGCTCCGTCAACGAGCAAAGCTCGCGCCAAGAAATGCGGCGGCATTCCCGTGGCCGGATCTTCCGCGCACGACGGGCTCCCCTTCCCTCGGGGACAGACCGGATGCACCGCGGTCATTCCATCGCGGGCTCCGCCATGGATGCCTTCATTCCTATAAATATATGCCGCAATCCCTTGCGTTGTCGTCCGGAAACGGGCGGGTTTCGGGCGCCCAACGGCGCAATCGCGGCCACGTCGGCGCGATCGCGGGTTCAACCGCCTCGATGCCCCCCCCCGATCGGCTCCGGTCAGGCCGGCGGCATCTCCGTCTGGTTCCTGGCTGAAAGGCCGGTCTTGACGACCAGCACGCTGCACTGCGCGTGATCGGCTATGCGGTCGGCCGTGTCGCCAAGCAGCCGTCCCCAAAGGGCGGAGTGATCGCTGTGGCCGACGACGATGAGGTCGTAGCCGCCCTCGGTGGCGAACTTGATGATGGCCTTGGCGGCATGGCCGCGGGCGACCTCGCAGCGGACCGGCAGGCCCGACTGTGCGGCGGCCTCGGCGACCTCCCTCTGCCGCGCCGCGAAATACTCGTCCGCTGCCTCCGACTCCTCCTCGATCTCGCCGGGCAGGTCCGAGTGGCGCGGGAGCGGCTCGCGCACCCAGAGCGCGGTCACAGCGCCGCCCAGGTTCTTGGCAAGCGTGGCGGCGGCGGCCAGCGCGGCCCTGCCGCCCTTCGAGCCATCATAGCCTACGAGGATATTTGCGTACATTGGGGTGCTCATTTTCTTGGCGGCGCCTGTTGGCGCGGGGGTTTGGAGTTGATTCTTTCGGCGTAAATGCGTCCCCACTCGTGCATCGCCTCAAGCGTGGGCTGATAGAAGCGCTGCGCGATGAAGGTCGGCACGAACGCGCTGAGGATCACGACGGTTACGAGGATGGTATACTGCCTCTCGTCGATGATCCTGTTCTGCAGGCCGAACAGCGCGGAGATCGTGCCAAACGTCAGCCCCGTGGACATGAGCAGCGTCGTGTAGTTCGCCTCCCGGGTTCGCATGTAGAATCGCCTCGTGAGCGGCCAGACGCCTATGAACTTCGTCACAAGCTTCATCAGCAGAAGGACCACGATGACGCCCAGCGCCGCCCATAGCGCGGGGATCGAGACGAAGAGCCCGGCCTTTATGAAGTAGAACGGCGTGAAGATCGTGAAGGCGATCGTCCGCATCCTGTGCACGAGCGTCTTGTCGCGCAGGAACACCCCGGCGACGACCAGGCCCACGAGGTACGCCGGCAGGACGGCCTCGCTCTTCGCCGAGGACGCCAGTCCGCCGAGGAAGAACAGGATGAAGAAGATGAACTTCACCTCGGGCTCGCTGACCCGCGTCGCCCCCAGGTGGGTGATGATGTACCTCGTCCACCTCGGCATGTACCAGAGCGTGACGCACATCAC
>CAYVKH010000087.1:0-11830 GCA_964451965.1 uncultured Opitutaceae bacterium | reverse complement strand
TGGCAACATGCGTGAGCACAACAACTACTGGTACCTGACCGAGATCTACGCCCTGAACCCCCCTCGCCCCGCGCTGAACGGCGAGCCGTACTACGCTGGCTATAAGGACGCGCGGGGACCCGGCTCCGCCAATTACACGCGCGGCGCCGTGGGAGGCACCGAGCGCGACAACGAGTTCTGCCGGTCCGGGCTCTACGGCAGCTTCCTTTCCGGCGGGTTTGCGGGGCATGTCTACGGCGCCGAGGGAATCTGGGGCGCCGACATCGAGCCAACGGCGCCTACAAAGATGTGGGACGCGTTCCAGTGGGGCTCCGGCGCCCAGATGCAGTTCCTGCGGACCTTCGCGTTCTCAATAGGGAAGCGCTACCAGGAACTCGTCCCCCTGGCGGACCTGGTCTCGCCCAACAAGTCCCAGGACACCCTGAGCTATGAGGGCTGGGCCTACTGCGCCCGCACGCCGGACAAGGCGATCTTCCTGGCGTACTTTGAGAAGGGCTGCCCAAAGGCCCAGGTGCGGGGCGCCCGGCTCAACACGGACTACCGCGCGCAGTGGTTCAACCCCCGCGACGGGACGTGGACCGACGTCGGGGACGGCCGCGTCCGCGCCAGCAAGATAGGCATCATTTCCCTGCCGGATTTCCCGGGCGAGGGGGACTGGGGCCTTCGGCTTTCGCTCGAGAGCCCGCAGGAGGGCGCAAAGCCGTAGTCAGGAGAATCGGGACCGTTGTCGCACAGGTTGTGGTGGATTCGATTCGCTGGCGCGTGGTCTGGCGAGCAATGGAGGTTAGTGCCGCGGCGCCTTGCCTAATTCTCAGTCGCCGCCAATATTCAGGCGGCGTCCTCCCCATTCATGCCTGTCGTCTCTGAACTTAACGTCAATGGAGTCCGGCATCCCTTGCATGCGGACGGGGACCGGCCGCTCCTCAGCGTGCTGCGCGATGACCTCGGCATCACGGGAACCAAGTTTGGCTGCGGGGAAGGGCAGTGCGGGGCCTGTACGGTCCATGTTGAGGGCGTCCCCATCCGATCTTGCCTGACTCCGGTTGGGGCCATCGGGCCGCAGCGGATCACCACGATAGAGGGCCTCGAGAAGGACGGCCGTCTCCATCCCCTGCAGCAGGCGTTCCTGGACGAGGGGGCCATGCAGTGCGCCTACTGCACCTCGGGCATGATCATGTCGGGCGTCGTCCTGCTCGCAAAGAACCCGGATCCAACGGACGAGGAGATCGTGCGCTTCATGGACGGGAATATCTGCCGCTGCGGCGTGTACCCTCGGATACTGGGGGCGATCAAGCGGGCGGCGAAGGCGATGGGGGGCGCCCGCACGTGACCAAAGTGACTTCATCCTCGGTTCAAGAGTTGTATCCCGAGCAGTATGAATTGTTCAGGCTTCCGGCGGGAAGGCCGGTCCGCTTCAGGCGCCGCGAATTCCTGAAGCTCCTCGGGACCGGCCTCGTCGTCCTCTGCGTGTCCCCCCGGGCGGGCGCCCAGGCGGAATCCGGCGGGGGAGGCAGGCGCCGCGGGGGGCAGGGCCGGCCCACGAACCTGGACGCGTGGCTCAAGGTCGAGCCCGACGGCACGGTCACGTTCTTCACCGGCAAGGCCGAGGTGGGTCAGAACATCCGCACGTCGCTCACCCAGGCGGTGGCCGAGGAGCTGCCGGCGCCGATAGGGTCGATCCGTGCGGTCATGGCCGACACCGACCTGACCCCCTACGACATGGGAACCTTCGGCAGCCGCTCGACGCCCGACATGGGACTGCAGCTGCGGCGCGTTGCGGCGACCGCCCGGGAGGCGCTGCTCGACCTGGCGGCGGCGCACTGGTCCGTCGACCGGGCCTCGCTTTCGGCGGCCGATGGCAAGGTGGTGCATTCCGCAAGCGGGCGCTCGGTGGGCTTCGGGGAGCTGGCCGCGGGGCGGCAGCTGGTCCGAACGATCTCGGCCGAGACCGTCCTCAGGCCGGCGACGCAGTGGAGGATTGCGGGCACCTCGGTTCCCAAGGTCGACGCCCGGGAATTCGTCACGGGCGGGCACCGCTATGCGTCCGACATGGCGCTCCCCGGGATGCTCTTCGGGCGGGTCCTTCGCCCGCCGTCCTACGGCGCCACCCTGGATTCCCTCGACACGGCGCGGGCGGGGGCGATGCCCGGTGTCAGGGTCGTCCGGGACGGGGATTTTGTCGGGGTCGTCGCCCCCAGCTCCCACGAGGCGTCGAGGGCCGTGGCCGCGATTGGCGCGACGTGGAAGACGCACGCGCAGATGTCGGAGAGTGAGCTTTTCAGGGCCCTGCGGGGAGGGGACGGCCCCCCCGACGGCCTCGTTCGGGAGGCGGACGGCGGGATCACGCTCAGGCGGACGTACACGATGGCGTACATCGCCCACGTGCCGCTTGAGCCGCGCGCGGCGGTCGCCGCGTGGAAGGACGGGAAGCTGACGGTCTGGACCGGGTCGCAGCGCCCGTTCGGGATCCGCGACGAGGAGATGACCGCGGCCTTCGGCCTCGCCCCCGAGCGCTTCCGGGTGATCGTGCCGGACACGGGCTCCGGGTACGGGGGCAAGCACACGGGGCTGGCCGCGATCGAGGCGGCCCGCCTCTCGCGCGCCGTGGACAGGCCGGTCAAGATGGTCTGGAGCCGGGAGGAGGAATTCACCTGGGCGTACCTGAGGCCCGCGGGCGTCATCGATGTCGCCAGCCGCGCCGGGGCCGACGGCAGGATAGCCTCATGGGATTTCCACAACTACAACTCGGGCAACGCCGGGATCGAGCCCCCGTATGCGATACCCGGCCCGAAGACGCAGTTCCACCGCTCGGACTCCCCCCTGCCGCAGGGGTCGTACCGTTCCCTTGCTGCTGCGGCCAACCACTTCGCGCGCGAGAGCCACGTCGACGAGCTTGCCGGCGAGTTGAAGCTGGACCCGCTCGAGTTCCGCCTGCGGAACATTGAGAACCCCCGGCTTCGGGACGTGGCGGAGGCGGGCGCCCGCGCATTCGGATGGGGCGGGCCGAGGACGGCCGGGCGCGGCCGCGGGATGGCGGTCGGCGTCGACAAGGGCGGGCACGTGGCCACGTTCGCCGAGGTCGCGGTGGATGCGGAGAGCGGGCGGGTGGGCGCCGTGCGGGTCGTCCAGGCCTTCGACTGCGGCGCGGTGGTCAACCCCGACCACCTGAAGCTTCAGCTTGAGGGGGCCGTCGTGCAGGGGCTTGGCGGGGCCCTCTTCGAGGCGATCCATTTCGGGAACGGGCAGATCGTGAATCCCCACCTGTCGGCCTACCGGGTGCCGCGATTCAGCGACGCGCCGCAGGTTGAGATCGTGCTCGTCGACCGGAGGGACCTGCCGTCGGCGGGAGCCGGCGAGACGGGCCTCGTCGGGATCGCTCCCGCGCTCGGCAACGCGATCTGCGACGCCACCGGCGTCCGCCTGCGCTCGATGCCGCTGGTGCCGGACGGGATGCGCAGGCCGGGCTGAGCCCGCCGCCTTCAGCGGCGGGAGCGGAGCCGGGTGAAGACGAGCGACACGATGAGGAAGGCGGCCCCAAGGACCAGGAAGGACAGGTTGCGGAAGAGCGGCTCAAGCCTGCTGATCCCGACGATGACGAGGTAAAGGGCCGTCAGGACGAGCGTGGCGTGGGCCATCCAGCGGTACTTGGGGTTGTGGAGGATCGCCGAGAGAAGGTAGTAGAGGAGCGCCGCGCCGACCCACGCCAGGCCGACCCATGCCCCGGGGACGAGGTGGAAGAGGGCGTAGGGGAAGACGAGGAACGCCACGACGAGGTAGGCGTTGCGCATGACCTCGGTCTTCAGCTCAAGGCGCTGCTGCTTCCAGCCGAGGAGCCGGGCCGTCACGAGCGCGACCACGCCGAAGCCGAGGCTGATCCCGCGCTCGCGCTCGGCGACCGCCACGTAGCAGGCGAGGATCGCGAGAAAGATCACGAAGTTCGCGACGACAATGAAGCGGGAGCGGAGCCAGATCGCCGTCGCGACCACGATGACGCTCTGCACCGAGAGCCAGACGAAGACATCCGGCGGATGCGTGGCCTTGATTATGGCGAAGCTGAGGGCCGCGAAGCCGGTCATGGCGCAGATGAACGACCCGATGCCGTCCTTCTCGTTGGAATGGAGTATGGCGAGCCCCAGGAGGGCGGCCGATGCGGCCAGCTGGAAGGCGACCAGCCGTGTGTCATGGCAGGCGAACGTGTGCAGCAGGTAGACCGCGTAGCCCGCCAGGGCGTTCAGGAAGACGCCGGCGTTCGCCAGGACGTTCTCCCGGTCGCCGCGGGTGGAGCGGCGGAGTCCGATCGAGAAGGCCACCAGGCAGACCAGGAGGACCCCGGGGGCCCACGGGGTGACGGCGATAGCCTGCACGGGCCGGCCGAGGAAAGGGTTGTTCAGGGCCCAGATGGCGTACGTCGCGTAGGCGAGGGGCATCGCGATCATGATCGGGGCCGGCCGGCCGAGGAACACGGCTGCCGCAACGGCCGCGATGGAGAAGAGCGCGATCAGGCCCATGCCTGCCTCCGGGGAGCCGACGGCGACGGCCGTGGCATACCCGGTGAAGAGCGCGAGGCCGATCAGCCAGGTGGACTTCCTCCGAAGGGCGATCGCGAGGTTGGCGCCCGCCGTCAGGGTGAGCAGAAGCCAGCCGGCGGGCGAGTCGGCGCCCAGGGCGTGGCGCTCCCCGAAGTAGCAGAGCCGCAGGCTCGCGAGGTAGAGGAGCGCCATCGCCGTGGCGCGCAGGGGGGCCGAGACCGGCTCGAACGGGCGGGGGCAGAAGCGCGCCAACGCGAAGAGACCGGCCGCCAGCGCATACCCGAACAGCGAAGGGGCCGCGGGCGGCAGGCCGGGGTAGGGAAGGCAGAGCGTGAAGGCGACGCCGACCCCGAGGGCGGCGATGCCCACCTTTGCGAACCATTCCTGGCCGATCCTGAATTCCAGGTCCTCGTCCGGCTTATCGGCGGCCGGCGGCGCCGCGGCGGCCGCCTTCGCCGGTTCGCCCAGGCGAAGGTAAGCCTCGATCCGCGCGACGCGCGCCTCCAGACGCCTCATGTTGTCAGCCTGGGCACCGGGATCGGGAGGCGGGTCGCTCGGCTGGGTTGCCATGGGTGCCTGTGGAAGACGCTCTAGACCGGAATGGCCCGGCCCTGGCGCCCAAATGCGGGAGCCGGCGGAACCGAGGTGGAATTCCGGGACGCGCTCATTCTCTTGGACCCAAGCATAGCAAGCCCGAAGGGTGGCAGCAGGGCACCCGTTGCCAAAAGCTGCGCATTTCTTGGGAGGCGGGCCTGTTTCGAAACTGGCCCCGTTTGAAACAGCAAATCTGGCAGTTCGCAGGCTTGAATCTGGCGTCACGCAGGAGCGCGCCCAGGTTTTCCACCGGGGATGTTTTTGACAGTCCAGGTGTATTCTGGCTCGGTAGGCGCGAGTCCTGGTGAGTCCCTTCTCTGGGGGATTACCCGGATCTCCGGAGATGAAAGGTACCCACCCCACATGAAACTGCCGGCATCGGCATTCGCCGCGTTGAGTGTGGCCTTCGCATCAGGTCCCATCAGCGAAGCCGGCGCCCCCCTGGGCCCGGTCTCGATGGACTCCTACACCCAAACGTTTGTGGTGACTTTCAAGTCCGAGGCGTTGGCCCAAAGGGCGCGCCTTAAGATTGTGCCGCTTTACCATGATTTCAGGGCCGCGTTTTCCACCCGAATGGACGACAGCACCGTGAACGACCTGGTCGCGGCGGAGGTGATGGCTAGATTCGGCCAGAAGGGGACCTTTTACCTGAACGATCCCTCAAAGTGGTACCAGGACAGCCCGGATACGGGGATCGTGATGCCGAGCAACCCGGCATCCGTGATCCCGATGCGCCTGCTGGCCAATGGAAGCTCGATCGGAGGGCACACCCTCAGCCATGAGATGCTGCCGGCATTGTCCAAGAACGCCGCCTTTCGCGAGATCATGGGGGTTCGTGTCACCCTGGAATCCAGGGTTGGGACTCCCGTGAACTCATTCGTGTATCCGTTCGTGGATATTGAGTCCGACCTGCGCGACGGCACCGACCGGGCGGACCTGGAGGAGATCCTGCGCCGTTCCGGCTACTTCCAGCTGGCCGAGCACAGGTACAACACGAACTGGGACAGCGGGCTCCAGGACGGGATCTTCATCACCCTCGACGACGACAACGGGGGTGGCCGCTATTCGGAGTCGGTCCTGGCGGATGCCCGCGCAGAGGATGACCGGCCCCTGCTTCTCGTGACCATGCACGCCTGGGTCAGGGTCTGGGGCGCTCCTGGGTTTCCAAAGCTGGCAGCGATCTACAGCAGGTGGTCCGACCGGGGCGATTTGTGGTATTGCAACCAGAACCAGTACGCGGCGTACCGCTACCAGGCGCTTCATTCACGTTTGGCAACCTTTGTCGAAGGCAAGACGCTCAGGGCCTTGCTTCGGCGGCCCAGCCCGCTGGACCTCAACGACTGGACTCCGCTCACGTTCCGGGTGGACGGAATTGGTGGGGACGATGCCGTCTCCATAAGTTGCGCCGGGGCCGAAACAAAGGAGGTCCTTCTCAGTGGAACCCACGCCTTCGACCTTTTCCACGACCGAGACATAGGTCCCATCGAGTCCTTCGCGGCGTCGGCCGCCACGACGGCCGAAGGCCAGCCTCAGCAGACAGCGGGCGCCGATGGACTCCAGGCGATCATGGTGAGGAGGGAGGATGGGGTGACGCTCCTCCTGCATAACGCCGGGAAGCAGGCTCTCCACGACGTCCGGGTCGTGTTCCGGCTTCCGCTGCGCTGGAGAGAGGGGGTCGTCCGGAGGGAGCTCAGGACACTGGAGAGCGGCGCATCCATCAATGTCGACGTGCCCCTGACGGAGCGGGCGGATTCCGCCGAGGTTGGCAGCGGTTCCGAGTTCGACGTGGCCCAGCTGGACTTTGTGGGGACGCACCGCTCGAGGTTGTACGTCGTGTGCGAGTCGGGAGCGGTGGAACCGGCGCCGTTTTTTGCCCACGGCGGCTTCTGGATCCTGGGTCCCCTGCCCGGGGACAAGGCCAACTTTGACCCGGCTGCGTTCGCGCTCCCGTTCATGGACGGGAAGCAGCCCGAATCAGGCTACGCGGTGCCGTGGGTTGGAAACATTGCGTGGAAGATCCTGCAGCCGGACAGGGCGATCATCCTCGACCCCGACATCATCCCCACGAGCGGAAGGCCGAACACGCCCGACAACTACCCGTTCGACGCATCCGTCTATTCCCCCCGCAAGAACGCCCACTACCTTCTCTACGGCCAGATCGTGTCCCCGAAGGAACAGGTCGTCAGGGCGGTATTCCGCCGGGAGAGCATGAAGAGCCTGTCGCTGAACGGCCGGAGGCTCGAGGGCGACGCGCTGGCGCTCAGGAAGGGAGCCAACGATGTGCGCATCCTGTATGCGCCTTCGGAGGGGGCCGGCTCGACGTTTTTCGAGGCCAATTACGGCTGTTACTTCCGGCTCGTGGACGCCAGCGGGCGCCGGGTGGAGGACGTGCGCTTTGAGAGGCCCGCAAAGCCGTGACGGAACGCTCATCCCTTCATCGCCAGGGGCGTGGCCGGCCGCCGGCGCCTTCGCCTGCCGAGCCTCGTTTCCGTCCATGAATCCCGGCGAGAGAGGAAACTTCAAACTCGCGCTGGCGCAGATGTGTGTCACCTGGGGAGACGTCAGAGCCAACCTGGCGCGCGCCACCAAGATGATCGCGCTGGCGGCTGGGAAGGGCGCGCGGGTAGTACTGCTACCCGAGGCGCTGGACGCCGGCTGGACGAATCCGTCCAGCCCGGCGATTGCCGAGGGCGTCCCGGACGGCCGGGCGTGCAAGACGTACCGGGATGCGGCGCGGGAGCTTGGGGTGTACGTCTGCGCGGGGCTCACCGAAAGGGCCGGGACCGCCGTCTACAACGCGGCAGTGCTGATCTCCCCTCAGGGCGAGGTGTTGCTGCATCATCGCAAGCTCAACGAATTGGAGATCGGCCACGACATCTATGCCCAAGGCGACCGGCTCGGCGTGGCGCACACGCCGCTTGGGACACTCGGCCTCATGATCTGTGCGGACGGCTCCGCCAGGGGCCAGGTCGTGACCCGCACGCTCGGCCTCATGGGCGCCGATGTGGTCCTTTCGCCATGCGCATGGGCGGTCCCGCCCGGGCATGACAATGCCAGGGAAAACTATGGCGGGCTGTGGCGCGACTGCTACGGGGCGGCCGCGCGGGACTTTCGCATGTGGATCGCGGGCTGCAGCAGTGTGGGCCGGCTCGAAGGCGGCCCGTGGGACGGGCATTCGTGCATCGGCTGCTCGTTGGTGGTCGACCCCGACGGCAGGCCCGTGCTGACAGGGCCCTACGGAGAGAAGGCTGAGAAGCTCCTCCTGATCGACGTGAAGCCGGCGCCGCGGCCCGCCCGTGGGTCGGGCTGGGAGCGCTTGCTGCCGAGGCGGGAGGAGGCATCGGAAGCCGGAGACAGGGAGGGGAAAGCCTAGGCCGTGAATTCCACGGAGACAGCCATGGAAACCCTGCGGCAGCTTCCCGCGAGGAGCTGGAGATTGGCGGCCCCATGGGCAGCCTCGCTCCTGGCATGCGCGGGCGCGAGCGGGGCGACCTATTTCGTGGCGCCAGATGGCAGCGACGGCAATGACGGCGCTAGCCTCTCATCACCGTTTCGAACGATCCAGAGAGCCGCCGAGAGGATGGTCGCGGGCGACAGATGCTGCATCCGGGCCGGCGTCTATCGTGAGACCCTAAGGCCGAAGGCGTCGGGCACCCGCGAGGCGCCCATTGTCTTTGCCCCCTATATGTCGGAAGGGGTCACGATCAGCGGCGCCGACATCATCGGGGGCTGGGTCCGGCATACCGGTAAGATCTGCCGCGCACCGATAGCATGGGACCTCGGCATGGGCTTCAACCAGGTCTTTGTCGACGGCCAGATGATGCCGCAGGCGCGCTTCCCCAAGATGTTCGCGGGCGACACTCCCATGAGGCCAGCCCTGACCCGGGTTAAGGTGGGGAGGGAAAGCGTGACCTCGAAAGACCTCAGCCAGCCCGACGGCTTCTGGAGCGGGGGATACGTCGTCGGCGCCGTCAACGTCAGCTGGTCGTGGCAATGGGGGCGGATCATCAGCTCGTCGTCCGACGGGACGCTCAAGACCGAGCAGGGCTCTGCGCCCGTCAAGATTCCGGACTTCGGCGACATCGCGTGGTTTCAGGGCGATGGAGAGGCCTACCTGTGTGGAAAACTGGCGGCATTAAGCGCCCCGGGGGAGTGGGATTTCGAAAGGGGCGCCCTATACCTATGGACCCCATCCGGCGACCAGCCGGAAAAGCATCTTGTCGAGGCCAAGCACCGGGCATGGACCATCGACTTCAATGGAGAGGACTATGTCGTCGTCGATGGGCTGCACCTGGTCGCTGGCGCGGTTAGGATGAGCGGAAATCACTGCGCGCTCCGGAAATGCACGGCGACGTACCTGAGCCACTTTACGATCTTTCCCTGGAGTCCCTTTGACGGATGCGGAGGTGCCGCGGACGGTCATCAGGGAATCATTTCCTCGGGCAACAGGAACACGATCAAGGGATGCACGATCTCCTATACGGCAGGAAGCGCGATCGTCCTTTCGGGTGAAGGGAACCTTGTCCTTCGGAGCACCATCCATGACGTCGATTACTCCGGCACCTATGGCGAGCCCATTGTCCTTTCAGGCGGCAAGAACCGGGTGTGGTTCAACTCGATCTACGACGCCGGCAGGGACATCGTCTACCTGACCGGCAAGGACAACGATATCCGGTACAACGACCTTTCGCACCCAGGGCTTCTCTGCAAGGACCTAGGGGTGGTCTACGCCCCGGGCCAGGGCCAGGGTTCACGTATCGCCTACAATTGGGTTCACGACAACCCGCTCGCAAAGGGCGGCGTCGGCCCCGGAATCTACCTGGACAATTACACCCGGGACATCCAGGTGGACCACAATGTCGTCTGGAACTGTGTGGGCGACGCGGGAATCCGCATCAATGCACCGGCTGTCGGCGACCGCGTTTCCAACAATACGCTTTTCAATTGTGACGACATCGGAACCCACATGTACAGCTGCTGGCCCAACAACAAGCCGGATCCCGTGTTCTGGACCACCTATATCTACGCGTTCGCCTCTTCAAATAACCTTTACCTGGCCGCCAACGCATCGTCGCAGCTTGCGGATCCGACCAACCGTGACTTCCGCCCATCCGCCAACTCGCGGCGGTCGGAAGCCGGCGCTGCGACCCCTGGGCACACCAATGGCGCCAAGGAGCCATCGCCTGACTTGGGAGCCTATGAGTCCGGAGGCTTCCGCTGGACCGCAGGCGCCACCGGAGTCGCCGTGGACGGCTCCGAGAGCCACCTCGAAACGGATATCCAATGAGAACCTTGGCTTGCCTCGCCGGAATGGACGCCAGGTTCCGTTGGGTGACCCAGCCCGTATCGGCGACATTGCCGGCATCCGAGAGACCCGACAGGCCAGATATGTTCAAGCCGGCTGTGCCCAGTCGCAGGGACGCCATTGCATGCCTGAATGCCTGCCTACCCGCTGCCGCGGGCTGTCCTTGGAAGTAGGGGATCTCAACATGCGGATATCCGGATTCGGCCATGCTCTGTTTGGCATCTCGGTGGCGGGCCTCGCCATGCTTAGTTTGGCGTACGGCAACTTCGCGCCACTATTGGAGCCGTCTCCTGCCTTGCTTCCATGGTCGGAGGTTTGGGCATATGGATCGGGGGTGATCCTGCTGGCTGCGGGCGCCGGCTTGTTCTTCGCGCGCACCGCTCCGGCAAGCGCGGTGACCATCGGGTTGTTCGAAACCGTCTGGGCCGTGGACCGCGCGCGCCCCGTCTTGCTGAAGCCCATGCTCGTCGGCTCCTGGTACGGTTTTTGCGAAGCCCTGGGACCCCTTCTTGGCGCGTGGATTCTCTACGCTGTGCTGCGCCGCAAATATGGCGCGCCCGCGGCGACTGTGATGATCGGCGACCGCGCGCTCCGCGTGGCCCGGGCTCTATTCGGCGCGGCCTGCCTGGGATACGGCGCCGCGCATTTCGCCTACGCAACGTATACGGCGAAAATGGTGCCGGCATGGTTTCCCGCCAGGACAGAGCTCGCGTATCTCACCGGGGCCTTTCACGCAGCCGCGGGCTTCGGCCTTCTCGTTGGGGTTCTTCCCCGCATGGCGGCGACACTGGAAGCCATAATGCTGAGCCTTTTTGGTGTCCTGGTCTGGTTACCGAGTTTCTTCGCGCAGCCCGTGCCTGAATGGGCGTCCCCAACGCAGATTCAATGGTCGGAGACCCTTGTTACCTTCCTGCTGGCGTCGTCGGCATGGATCGTCGCCGGATCGCTCCGAGGCAGCCCGTCGGGTTTCGCGCCGGTTGTGCCCAGCGATTCGTCGGCGCCGGCCAGGTAGTCTTTGCATCGGCTCATTATGATTTCACCGTGCGCCGCCGGTTTGGAGTCAACATTGGCTCCGACGCTCGAACTTCAGCATTGCGGGGACCATTCTGATGCAGCGAGGGATCACCCAACCAAGGTTGCTCCGACAGTCGCCTTCCAGGCTCAATAGAGGGCATCTTTCATAATGCTTCCAACCTGCGCCGCAGTTTGCGTTGAGGACCAGCTGTTGCAAAAGGGACCCCTTTTCGAAGCAGTCCCTCTTATAGGCGGTCTGACCAGCCGCCCGTCCCCCCCTTGGGTCGATCCGCCTCTTGGCGCCAGTTGCGAACAAAAACCCTCGCTCGTCCCGGGCGCCGGTGCTTCGTTACCCAAGGCGCCGACCATGAGATTCCCGATGATATGC
>CAYVKH010000086.1:0-12261 GCA_964451965.1 uncultured Opitutaceae bacterium | reverse complement strand
AATCATGGACGCCGAGGGACTCGAACGCTGTCGAGCGAAGCGTCTGTATTAGTTGCGCGATCTTGCGTTTGCGTTGGCAGCGCGCCGTTCCTCCGAATTCGGCGCGCCGCGGAGCGGGCGGGCGCGAGCAAGGCCGCCGTATAGGTGTCCCCTGAGCTGATTTTCTTTGGACAGACTTGCCACCAATCCGGGTGCTCTTGATTCAGTATATTAGCCGCTATTAACCGACAGTTCGACGGAAGCAGGCTCGTGGCTCTCACCAGAATTCAACGTCACGGGGAAGGGATTCTGGTGGGGACGCTGAGAACTGTATCCTCTGGTCGGGAGGCCGGTGGAAGATCTGATGATGCAGAGTCGAAATGCGGGGAATATCTTATAGACACAGCGGTTAGAAGCTCTCATCAGAACTGTCGCTCCGGCACAGCCAGTTTCATCGTCTGATTCATAGATGGGGTTAAAGGATGTAATGTCCTCGACGCGATGCCTCGATAGGCCCGACAATCAGAGCATCCTCCCATGAATAAACCCAGTGCTGCTGCAGCCAAAGTACAGGTTGCGAAAGACGGCCCTTACCTCGTCTCCGGGGGCCTGCCACTTCATACGGAAACCATCGGCACTAACCGCGAAGGCGACTCGGTGAAGTGGAAGCCAGGGGGAAAATTTCCGCCCAAGGCGAGCTACGCGTTATGCCGCTGTGGGCAAAGCGCGAATAAACCTTTTTGCGACGGCACGCATGCGAAGGTTAAGTTCGACGGCGCCGAAACCGCATCCCGCGAACCCTATCGCGATCAGGCCAAGCTCATCGAGGGTCCGACGATGTCGTTGACTGATGCGGAGGGCTTGTGCGCCTTTGCGCGCTTCTGCGATCCCAAGGGGCGGGTGTGGAATCTTGTAAACCAAACGGACGACCCGGCGGCGCGCAAAGTCTTCGTGCAAGAGGCCTGCGACTGTCCCTCGGGACGACTCGTGGCGTGGGACAACGCGACCGGTAAACCGGTGGAGCCAAAACATGAACCCTCGATCGCCCTGATCGAGGACCCGGCCAAGAAATGCTCCGGGCCGATTTGGTTGCGCGGTAGCGTCCAAGTGATCAGCGCGGATGGCTTCAACTACGAAGTGCGCAGCCGCGTGACCCTATGCCGTTGCGGTGCGTCACAGAACAAGCCTTTCTGCGATGGCCAGCATGCGGCAATCGGGTTTCAGGCCGGGCCGACGGTTGCTGCCGAATGATGCGGGAACGCGCCTTCATCATCCATGGTTATCTCGGTTATCCAGCGGAGGCGTGGCTCCCATGGCTCAAAGTCATGCTGGAGAATCGCGGCTACCAAGTCTGGCTGCCCGCCATGCCGCATCCGGACCAACCGACTATTCCTGAGTGGATTGACTTCATCAGGGAATTGGTCGGCAAGCCGGATGCAAGAACCGTGATGATCGCGCACAGCCTCGGCTGCCAGGCCGTTCTTCACTATCTCGAAACGCTTGGTGAAAACACCCAGTCGGTGGGGAAGACTGTGCTGGTGGCGAGCAGATTTCCGACCGGGATGTTACCCGAGGAAGCCGGGAAGAAAATCGAAGGAGACGAGATATTGAAACCCTGGCTGTCCGCTAGGGTGGATCCCAAGAGCGTGGGAATCGCGGCCGGAAAATGCACCGTGATCCTTTCCGACAATGATCCCTACGTTCCGATCGACGAAGCAAAAGCCAGCTTTCAAGGAACATTCGCCGCCGAAATCATCATTGAGCACGGAAAGGGACATTTCAACGAGGATGACAGCATCACCGAGCTGCCATCGGCGCTGAACGCGGCAGTATTCCAGACCTGATGCCGAGTTGTTAGATGCCCATTCTTGGCGGCGGAGTGCTCCGAATCGGAGGCGCGCTTCTTGTGGGCTGGTCGACGCAGCTCCTTCCGCATTATCGGGGCCACCCTGATGGCGAGCAGCTCGATCGGATGCGCCACCTTAGAATGCTCACTAAAGCCGTTTCCGGACGCACCGCTTGGTCGGACGCGCCGTTTCGCCAATTTCGGTGCGTCGTCCGGATGCCCCGTTATGCCCCATTTGGGACACCCGAGCGATTGTCGGGTCGATGGGGCAAGCGACGGCCGTCCCTCCCATGGCGCAAGGTCCCCAACGGCCTCTCGGTGGGCCCTATCGTGTACAAAGGAGCAGTGGGCCCAGGCACTAGGCAGTTGGGTCCGGACTCCTTCGCGTGAGGCATTGAGCGGCGGCGACCGAGCTGCCAACCACCCCAGGACGGCACACTTGGCTCATTGGTCCTGCAGAAAGCCCTCCGGGTCGATCGATTCCCTGCCTAACATCGTGCTTCCTGAGCCGCTTAAACGGGGGTAGCATGCGACAAAGCCATGTCACTCGGGAAACCTGGCCCCCTCCTTGCAAAGGGTGTCGGCATATTTAAGGGATACCGGACATGGGTGGCATTGAGTGGACTCTTGGCGGCTTGGTTCCTGAGCGCGCCAGAGCATACCCTATTCAACCGACGTCTGAGTGTTTGGCTCCTTACTCTGCTCTATCTGGTCGCGGCATTGGCATTCCAGCAGTCTGCGAGGCGTCCGGACCTGCCTTCGCCGTTCCGCCGGGGGCTGCGGTGGATTGCGGTGGGCCTGGCATTGAATGCCATGGGAGGAGCTTACGTCTTCCTGGCCGCCGTTGCGGATCCTGGCAGCAACGCGGCGTTCAATCTGGGGGACCTGCTCTTTCTATCAACATATCCGGTCATTCTCGCCGGACTCATGTGCATGCCAGGCGCGGAGCGCGCTTCCATTGGCCTCGGGCGGCTGATCGTGGACAGCACAGTGTTTGTCGCGGGCGTGGGCCTGCCACTTTGGTTCTTCGCCGTTGGGCCCGGCCTGTCAGCTGCATCCGGATATGGCGCAGCGCTGACCGTGATTTATCCGTTGGTGACCCTGTCGGGGATCACACTGCTAAACATCGTTCTGCTGACCCGGATTCCGCTGCCGTCCCGTTTCGCGTTCATACTTCTCGTGACGGCCATAAGCGTCTCCTGGCTGGCGGATCTGCTGTACCTCCTGGACAGCGTCCGTGGATTCATCGCAAGGGGCCCGATCAACTGGCCCAACGTCTTCAACACCGTCTCACTCGGGCTGTCCTTGTGGGCCGCGGGACGCATAGCGACCGACAAGATGGCGGGGACGCGGACGGTTCAGGCTGCGCCATCGAGTCCGCTGCCACTGATGACGATTGTCGTTCTGAGCGCATGGCTTCTGATGTTCATCGTAAGAGGCCACCCCGATCCCGCCTCGTTGTCGCGCATCTTCTGGATCCTCACGCTTCTGTTTGTGCTGCTCGCGGTCCGTGAGGTCTTTGTCTTTCGGGACGGGGCGCGCTGGCTCTCGGCGGAGGTCCAGAGGGAGAGTCGCGCGCGTTTTGAGGCCCTCGTGAGGAATTCCTCCGACATCATCATGGTGGTCGACGCACAGGGCTTTATCCAGTTTGCCAGTCCCGCAGTGGCGGCCGCGCTCGGGGTGTCCGCGGATGCCATCCTGGGGCGCTCGCTTCTCGACCTCGCCCTTTTCGATGATGCGGCAAGAGGCGCAGAGTTCCTCGACCACATTCTCAAGACCCCCAAGGCGATGCATACCCTGCAATGGCGCCTGCGCCACTCCGACGGAACCTACAGGCATTTCGAGACCGTGGGACGAAATGCCATGAATGAACCCGCCGTAGAGGGGCTCGTGATAAATTTGCGCGATGTGACCGATCGCATCGCCCTCGAAGGGAAACTCCTGCAGGCCCGGAAGCTCGAGGCTCTCGGCCAGCTAGTCGGCGGAATTGCGCACAACTTCAACAACATCCTGACCTCAACAATGATGCGGCTCAGTCTCCTGAGGGAAACCCGGGATCTGCCCGCGGACGTGGCCGAGGAGCTTCAGTCCCTGGACAAGGATGCTAAGCGGACGGCCGACCTCACAAAGAAGCTTGTTCAGTTCGGGCAGCAGCAGTTCTTGTCGAAGGGTCCGCTAGACCTCAGGGAGGCCGTTGCCAGGCTGCAACCCGAGATCGTTCGGCTCCTGGGCAAGAATATCCAGCTCTACATTACGGGTCGGCCGTCGCCGGTGAGCGTGGAGGCGGACGCCGCGCTGATTGACTTGGTGATCCTGAGCCTGTGCTCCAACGCGCGGGACGCGATGGATGGGGGTGGTTCCCTCATTATCGAGATCACCAATGTCGACGAATCCAGCCTGGCGCAGGCCGGAGGTGAGCATACAGGTGCATTTGCCCGGCTCAGCGTCCAGGACACGGGATGCGGATTTGACAGTTTAGTGAGACAGCGGCTGTTCGAGCCGTTCTTCACGACAAAGGGTGTCGGGGGAGGCCTCGGGCTGGGACTGGCCGCCGCCCACGGCATCGTGAAGCAGCATGGCGGATGGATAGACGTGGAGAGCGCACCCGGGAAGGGCAGCACGTTTCGCGTCTACCTTCCGAGCGCAAGGCCCGCAGCCGGATAGGCCTGGCCGGCTCCATCCCGTCTCAAGTCCAGGCGGTCCCCCAGTCTAGTGGGAGAACCCAACCGGCTCTCTCACGGTTGGGCTCGCGTTATCGTGGCCCGCGCGGGCAGGCCCGGTGCCCCCTTTCGCGTCTTTTGAGGCATTGGGTATGCGGAAGCCCGTGAACCACTGGGCCGTGATGAGGGAGCGGTCCCGGGTCTGGAGTTCCCGGACAACCGAGAGAAGCATCCGTTCCTCAAGAGGGGTTAGTGCGCGTCGTCCAGCCATGCCTCAAGATGGGGCCCGCCCTCCCCCGCCCCAGTATACCGTTATGCACCTATTGCCATACTCAGCCGGGCGAAGGTTCTCCGGTGTCCCTTTACGCCCTATTTGGGGCACCCGGGCGACGGCTGTCCGAGAATCCACCCGTTGTGAAAAGGGGCCCTTTTCTTTTGTTAGACGGGGTAACGGCCTCCAAACTAGGATGCGCGTCGATTCCAAGGGGCGCGCGCCAGAAGCAAGCCCATACCGCACCAATCGGTCACGCCCGCGAAGACGAGGCCGGCGCCGACGAAGGCGCTCAGACCAAGGTAAAGAGGATGGACAAACCATCCCAAGCCCACCCCCAAGAGCACGAGCCCGCCCGCCGTTATCCGCACTTGGCGCTCCAATGCCCATGGCGCACGGGCATCTCTTTCCAATGGCAATCCCGCGCCGGACCAAGCGTGCATCCCACCGGTCATGCTTGCGACATTCGTCAAGCCGAGCTGTGCCAGCTGGTCACGGGCACGAGTGCTGCGCTGCCCACCCTGGCAGACGAGCACGATAGGGGTCCCGCAATCAAGTTCGTGACGCCGTTTCGCGAGTTCGGCTAAAGGCATAAGCTTCGCACCGGAAATCCGGCCACCTGCAAACTCGCCCTCGCAGCGCACGTCCACAATTTGAACGGATTCCCCGTCGCGCAAACGGGCATTGAGCGCGACGACTGTAATATCGCTAGGAAGCAAAGCCTTCGTCGTTTTCATAGGCCACACAACTCCCGGACCCGGCCGAAAGCAAATCCGACGTGGGTACCTCGAAAGACACCCATCTTGGGACATGCGTTTCCCTTGGAGCTTGAAGGTTGAAGGATCAAACTCATCCGCCTTCGCGGGTGCCGCGTTTCGCGTCATTTTGGGCGCTAGGATGCACCCTAACACCGAAGTCGGTGCGCAGCGAATGGATTCGCCGGCGGGCGCTCGCGCGGTCACCTGCGCGGTGTCCAATAAACGGTCCCTTTTTCGACCATTTGGTACTCGATCGAATGCGCGGTCGATTTCGTGAATGCATGCGCGGACTCGGGCGCAGCTAGCCGCCATTGGGATCGCGGCATGACAGACGTCTTTGCAAAGACACCCTACTTCGATCGCCTCTGCTTTGGGTACTTGTCGTGGTACCGCACCCAGTCTTGAGCCATCTCCGGATCCTCGTCGCGCCCTTTGGCGGTCAGGTCGAGAAGGTTGTAAGTCGTGTTCACAAGGTCGATTCCCCGCGCATAGGTCGAATAGGTGTGAAATACCGCGCCGGTGGCGTCCTTGTAGAAGGTGCTGATGCCCTCCCGGTCCTCGCTGGGTATATCGGACTTCGCGTAGTTGTAGTTAATGTTTCCGTCTCGGACGTCCTCCGGTTTGAACGACGCTCCAAAGTCAAAGTTGAACTCGTTTCGCCCCGACGAGACCCATTTGAAATTCCAGCCCATCCTCCGCTTGAAGCGCTCCAGCTTCCCGAGCGGCGCCCGCGAGATCACGACGAGCGTCGTGTCCCTATGCGGCAGGTGCAGGCGCGCTCCCTCGAAATGGTCAGCCCAGAAGGAGCAGTGCGGGCATCCCTCGTCATCTTCCGGGCTGAACATGAAATGATAGACGACAAGCTGGCTCCTGCCGCCGAAAAGCTGCGCAAGGGACTCCCTTCCATCCGGGCCATCAAAGGCATAGTCCTTCTCTACCTTAATCCAAGGCAGCTCCCGGCGCCTCTGCCTGACCTTGTCGTGCTGACGCGTGAGCCTCTTCTCCTCGATAAGCAGCCTCTTGCGGGCAGCGAGCCATTCCTTTGACGATACAACTCTGTGCTCCTTCGTTCCGTTTCTGGTCTTCAGCTTTGCCATGGCTACAGATTCCTTAGTTGGATTGTGGGTTCGCAACCGTCCCGAAGGATTCCAATGGCGAGCATCCTACTGCCTTGCCCAAAATGCAAGGCGACCGGTGTGATGCTTGGAGCCGACCAATTCGTGACCGGACAGGAATTTCTTGAGCAGCCCAAGGCGTCCACCAAAGGGTCCATATTGTTACGGGTGCGTACCCGTTTTTGCCAAGCAGCTCTATCGTTCCCGCGCACCGTTGCGCCAAATTCGGTGCGTCGTTTACGGGAGCTGGCCCGCCTCCGGGCCCGCCTGGGAGGCCGGCTGCTTGGTCAGGGACGCGGGATTCTGCCGGTGGTAGGCCAGCGCAAGGCGCGTGGCGACCGTCTCCAGGGAGCGCATCCCCCCGTGCGTCCAGTCGATCGACCCGGGCTCGACCCTGACGCCAAGCTGCTTCGCCAGCCTCGTGATCCCCGAGGCGTTCAGCAGGCACTGGGTCTCCTCGAGCGAGGGATATTCCAGGAAGATGGCGTCATTGTTGAACCGGTTGAGAAGCTCCCTGCTGATGAGATTCGAGCCCATGATCGCCTCCATGCCCACCTTTCCATCGTTCGGGTCCCGCCCGAAGCCGATCGAACTGCCGGCCCTGCTGCTCTGGTAGACACTCTGCCAGGTACCTGACCCGACGATCCAGAGATTGTTGATCCTGGCCTCCAACTCCTGCCCTGTCGGCGCCGGCTGGTCGCCGAAGTTGACGTCACGCAGGTATTCCGCCACGGGGTGAACGCCGTCGAGCATCGACCACAGGTTGCCCGCGATGGACGCGGACCAGTCTCCGCTCTGCAAATCCGTGAACTTATCAAGTTCGTCAATATGCAGGAGTACCCTCGGGTGCGTGGCCACATAGTCGAGCACCTGGTAGGTTGTCGGCCTGCCGGCGCGGCTGCCCACAACGTTCCAATCCCCGCGGCAAATCCTCAGGTAATAGGCTCCCAACCGGTTGGCCGCAGTCTTCACAATCTGGCTCTTCCCCACCCCCGTTGGCCCTATCAAGAGCGGGTAGAGGCGGAGCTTGAGGTCGGGCATGATCTGCACGCCCGAGTAGAACAGTTTCCCCATCTGGAGGAGGGTGTTGCGCGCGGCCTGCTGGCTTTTGGTGAAGAGCATAGAGAGAGTGAATCGGGGGGATTGTGCGGCTTTGGTTTCCCACCAAGATGGGGGCCCCCTACGGACGCCCGCCCTACCCGATCAAGCGACGACAAGCTCGAGGCGGTCTCCCTCGATGATGCCCGCGTACTTGTGAAGCGTATCGAGACACCAATTGACGGAGAGCCATTCGGGACCCGGTTGCGGTAGCGGGCGATTCGGGAAGCTCGTCGCTGGGCTCACCAATTCAAAGGCGCGGTGTGTTCCGGACGCCGTGAGGCACTTGGCGCGCGCCACCCCATTAGCCGCCGTGTGCCCCACGATCTGATTGAAGCCAGCGGTTGGGGCGAATTCACCGTTCCAATCCTGCCAGAGTATTCCGCCTCCTGCGTCAGTTCCTCCCCGATCAGGACCCTTATCAAACAGCCAGCTCCGCTCTCCCGTGCATGCCCTGGCAAGCTCGCGTTCAAGCTGCCCCAGCAGCCCCAGCGAACCCATTGCGTCCAGCCTCTCGCCATGGATGCCGGCGTGCGAAAGAAGCCAAGGCCCCACCTGACAGGCTATGCGGAAGGAGCTAATGCCAAACCCGGCCATCTCCTCGTCGAAGACCTGCTGTTTCTTCGGGGTCCATCCCGGGCACCAAGCCTGCTCATGAAGGGGCAGGAGGTAGGCGAGGTCGTGGTTGCCCAGGAGATGCGTTCGCGTGGGAGCCATTAGCGAGCGCCGAAGCCATTGGCACGTTGCACGCATCTCCTGTGGTCCGTCTCCGAACGCGTCGAAGTAGTCCCCGAGGAAAACGATGCGCTGGCACCGGGTCGTGTACCTAGCGATCGTCTTGTCCGCAGCATCGAACCGCGTATGAATGTCGCCGACCACTAGGGCCGACGGATGTGAGATTGTAGTGGTCATGTCATTGTGAGCGGCTGCCCAAGGAATTGCGCCACCCCAGCTTTGCGGCCGCCCGCATCCAGATGTGAAGGATCTCGGTGTAACGCCTACAAATCGCCGACGCATGGACCGTCAAGAAAGCGAGAATCAGGGCAACCGTAGTGAGTCCCGCCAAGGCGCCAACGAGAACCTGCACACACGGAATGAGCAGGACGAACGCCACAATGCGGTGGGTGAATGGGCTCGGCGACTTGACGATACCAGGACCGGCCAATTCCTGGCCGGCCGTTGCCTCGCCGCCGCCAAGAAGGCGCACGATCAGGGAAACTATTGATGGCGCGACGCATAGCCCGTAGATGCACCAGGCATAAGCCGACAGGTGATTCTCCAGCGCCGATGCGCACCCTGCGATGAAGCGCCACCCCCACCCCTGAAAGAACGCTGAGGTGGAGCAGAAGGCGCATACCATGGCGGTAAAATGGCTCCCAAAATAGCAGACGACAGCGCTCGCGGTGCCGAGCTTGCCGGATGCGGCGCGGACGTTGTGGATCGCAGCGCCAATCAACTTGGCAGGAATGGGCGGGGCGCCGCCAACGGGTTCAAAAGAGGCGAACGGAATCTTCACGACCTCCTCCTCCCCGCACGGCGGCAACAAGCCGCGTCTCCCGGAACCGGCTCGGCCATGGGTTTCCAACCGCTAAGATCCACAATGTTCATGACCCCAAGATGGGGCCCCGTCTTCGGGCCGGAATTGGCGGTGGGAATGCCCGCATGTCGTACCACCGCGGCGTAGGCGCCTGCCACGGGCACTAGAGCCTCCTCATGGCGCCGTAGCCGATCGAGAAGAAGAACAGGCCGTAGGTCAGGTGCTACGAGAAGCACCGAACTCTCGTGCAGCAATTAGGGCATTTAACCAATAGGGTCTTGTAAAGGGCGGGAATCCGAATCGGTTGGCTGCATACGATACAATCTAGGAGGATCAACTCTGGTACCTCAGAAGCCTTCTTGTCGAAGCGGTGGATGAGGCGGTCGATGAAAGACCGCTTAATGAACGGACGGCTATTCTGCTCGTTCAGGAAAATACGCGCTCCGTGCTCGTAGGCATCTCGTCCGGCGCTGGAGATGACATCCTTCGATGAGTTTTCGCCCAAGAGCTTATCCCTTCGGGACAAAATATAACCGGCTTCCACCTCAGAAATGTATCCGATGCGGTGCTTTGTGGTCTTTGTTTGGTTGGACGAAACAGCCGTAATCTCGTCCCAAGAAGCATTCAAAAAGAACGAGCCAAATCCGAGATAGATCGAGGTAGTGTCGGTGAGGATTTCGTTCTCGAGTTTATTGGCGAATCGAAGATTCAGGCGGTCTAAGAAGATGTGGGCTATCTCGTGCGCCATGATGGCCCAAATCTGTGTTTGGAACGACAAGTCCAACTCACGGAATTCAACATATATCACGTTCCCGCTGTGTACCCACACTTGTGCGGCGCTGGCCAAAAGTGGATTACGAGAGACAACGAAGGTGATGTCATTCAACCGATAATGCTGAGCGACTTTCTTTGCGATCCACTGGACGTAGATCATGCCGCCATCTGCTCGGGCCGGTGTTGTGGACGGAATATTAAACGTTGGCCAGTCCTTGTAGAAATTATCGGTCTTGAATGCTCTGTGCAGCATCCAGATCGACTTACGGATTATAGGGAGTCTACCAACTCCCTGCACAATGCTTCCGTGGTTCCCGCGAGAATTGGCCATGGGTCGTCGTTCCGTGTCGCTCATTTGCCTGCGCTTCTCGCTTGCCGATAGTGGTTGGACAATGATCGGTGTTTTTCTGCTATACCTGACAGATGGAACAGGAACACTGGGATTACAACAGAGTCCTCCAAGGGAAGTATCCGCCGGGGTCGGCATCGCGGCCTCAATCTTGAATGCCGAGCATGGGCGCTAGCTCGAGCCGGCGGTTGGCTGACGTGCGGGCGATGTTGGCCTCAGCCGGACGAAACTGAACCCTTTGCCCTCAGGAATGCGCAGGAGAATGACGGTCCACGTGCCTGTTGTCTGGATCACTCTTCCGTCAATTCACAGACACCCACAATCCGCGTTCAAGAGGCTGCCAACGGTACCGAACGGCGCTTGCCGGTCGCCCCCCAAAAAGTCCCCCAAAGAACGAGGTTCTTTGAGGCCGTTTCAGAGGGAAATCGGGTCAGGCTCATAACCTGAAGGTCGCTGGTTCAAATCCAGCCCCTGCACCCAATTTCAACAACAAAAGCCCCTGAATGTCAGGGGCTTTTGTATTTTAAGGCCCTGCTAGGCGTTCCGGTCAATGCGGGGCAATATTGGGCTATTTTAGGCAATTCTTGCCCTTTTCTTTCACTTATTTTCGGCCTCTATTACTGACAATCCCTCCCAGCCTCGAAGGATGGGCGTCAAATCCGCGACAGGACTGTTTCTATTGACGCAGCGGCCCTAACCGGCGGTTAAAGCTCCCCCCTCGTCTCCCCCATTGCATTCGACACGCTAGGCCCACCCTAATCGAAGATGGCGACTCTTCTGGAAGTGGAGATGGATATGTTGATGTTGATACAGCTGACGCTGGTTGTCCATCCCTGGCGGAGGGAAGGCCCGGCTCGGCGGGCCTGACTGGAGCCAGGGATGGATATAGATTGGCGGCGTAGCGCGCCGGGCTTTGGTACCCGAGCCTGCTGTGCGGCCTCTTCTGGTTGTATTTGTTGCGGTAGTCTTCGATGACGACCCTGGCCTCGGTCAGGGTCCATAGCTGCTCACGGTTGAGGCACTCGTCGCGGAAGCGCCCATGGAAGGACTCATACGAAGCCGTTCTGCCAGGGGCTGCCGGGCTCGATGTAGATGGTCTTGATCTTGTTGTCGGCCAGCCAGCGCTGGAGCTCCTTGGCGATAAACTCCGAGCCGTTGTCGGAACGGATGTACTCGGGCGCTCCGTGCTGGGCGACGGCGGCTTTCACGAGCTCGATCACGTCCGCGGACTTGAGGGCCCGGTTGGCCCTCAGGACATGGCATTCCCGGGTGTGCTCGTCGAGGACCGTGAGCATCCGGATGGAGCCACCTCGCATCGTGGCGTCGGCGATAAAGTCCCATGTCCAGACGTGGTTCTTATGCGTCGCCTTGGTGGGCAGCCCGGTGGAGCGACCCCGCCGAGGGACTTTCCTCTTCGTTGGCGCCACCCTGAGGCCCTCCAGGCGGCGCAGGCGCCGCACCTGGCGCTTGCCCACGTTCCAGCCTTCCTGCCTGAGCAGGGCGGCGATCCGGCGGTACCCGTACCGAGGGTTCTCGTCAGTAAGCGCATGGATGCGCTTCACCAGCTCCTGAAGCCGGCTCGATCGTCGTCCCGCCCTATACCAGTAGCCCGACCTCGACAGCCCGAGGATCCGGCATCCTGCCCGCCCGGAGCACACCCCATCTTTGACGGCCGCTTGCACGACCTCCTTCTTGTGCGCCGGACTCACAATTTTTTTCGAGGGCGTACTCCAGGACCTTCTTGGCCAGCATGGCGTCGGCCAGCATTTTCTTCAGCCCCGTGTTTTCCCGTTCCAGTTCTTTGAGCCTCTTGGCCTCGTTGAGGTCCATGTGGCCAAACTGCCTCTTCCAACGATGGAACGTCACGTCCGAGA